>CAJTEX010000001.1 GCA_910575615.1 Bacteroidales bacterium
GGGGTTGGCGGCCTGTCGGCCGCCAACCCCCGGTAAATAATTAATGAATCCTACGGATTCGTGGGTGGATTCCGGAGATGGAATCCGGGGCATCAGGGGGCGGCGTGTTTTCGGGGCGCATCTGGACTTTTTAAGGTTTGTTGTCGAACCGGGGGGCCTCCGTGATGGTTTATACACAGTAACCTGAATTATTAAACCTAACTGCTACAACTATGGAAATGACAAAAGAACAGATGGCACAGGCCGCGGCCAAGGTGTCGCAGACTGCCGCAGAGGTGAGCGCGGCTGCCGCCAAGGTGGCTGCCAAGGATGAGGCCGCCGCCCTGAAGGACAACGCGGCTGAAAAGGGCGCGCAGCTCAAGGAGCAGGCCGCCGAGAAAGCCGCCCAGCTCAAAGACAAGGCTGCCGGCCTGAAAGAACAGGCGGCGGAGAAGGCTGCCGACCTCAAGGAGGCTGCCGCCGAAAAGGCCGCCCAGCTAAAGGATAAGGCTGGCGACATCAAGGATGCCGCCGTCGAGAAGGGCTCGTCTATCCTCGACAAGGTGAAAGACTTCACCGCCGACACCCTGGAGAAGGGGGCCGACTTTGTCGACAATCTGGCCGACAAGCTCCGCGACTGACCCGCGGGCTTCATACGGTTTCCCAGGAGCAGTCCTGACGCAAAACAGCCCCGGCTCACGTCGGGGCTGCTTTATGGCTTACGTTTTATTCGCTATAAACTGGTATTTCAAATCTATAAGACTGGAAACCCGGAGATGGCTTTTCCCGTTGTTTCCGATACAAAGATAGGTATTATTGCGTTACGTTGTATCTCCCTGGATGCAAATTACCTACAATATGCTATCGTCGGGGAGGGAGAGAGGCCGCGGGCCGGAGACTCCGCACCCCGGGCTACTCACTTTGTGGTATCACCCGGGGCGTATGTCTTCGGCAGGGAGGCCTTATTTCGTGATGGTTACCTCGAGGGGAAGCTCCACGCCCTTGGCCGAGATGGTCAGGGTGCGGGTCTTCTTGTCGTAGCTCTGCTTGATTTTTGCCGCTGAGGTCACCTTGCGCGGACGGTCGACATTGTGGATGACAAAGGTGATGCCACGCTTGGAGGGCATCTCGCGGTAGGTCATCTGTGGCTTGGCCACGGTGAGGGTGATGCTGCCCGGGAGGTTGTCGGCGGTGATGTCGATCAGCGCGTACTGTCCTTGTATAAGCGATTTGGCCGACAGGCGGTTGTCCTCGAAGAGGGTGTAGGATGTCTTCCCCTGCAGCCCTGCCACGGGGTAATAGTCGATGGTGTAGCGCGAGGGGTCGTAGTCGCCCGTGTTGCGCATGTCATAGTCGGCCTTGGGGAGCATCGCTCCGGCGCGGGCGAATAGGGGGAGCGTCTCGAGGGGCGCGTCGACCACGGCCTCAGAGCCTCCGTCATAGACGTTGGCGGGGTTGTTGATGTCTACCCATGTCCCGGCGGGGAATACCACCTTGCGCGATGTCGCGCCCTGGGTCATCACCGGGGCCACCATCACGTCGCGTCCCCAGAGATACTGGTCGCTGACCGAGTCGTAGAGCGAGGGGTCTTCGTCGTAGTATCCCAGCGGGCGCACCAGCGGCAGGCCGAAGCGGGCGTTGTCGGCGGCCAGGGTGTAGTTGTAGGGGAGCCATCGGTAGCGTTCCTTTATCAGGGGGAGGAGGATATGCTGCTGCCCGGGATACTTGTAAGGCTCGGCGGCACGGGTGGCGTGGGTGCGCAGCACCGGCGAGAAGAGCCCCAGCTGGCACCAGCGCACATACAGCTCGGGGTCGACCGGGTTGGAGGGGTCGACGGCGAAGCCGCCCACGTCATGGCTCATGTAGCCCAGGCCACTGAGGCCCGAGTTGAGCATGATGCGTATCTGGGGCTCGAGGCCGCCCCACGAGCGCGACACGTCGGTCGACCACGGGAAGACCGAGAAACGCTGCAGTCCGGCGGTGCCGCCGCGCATCAGTGTCATTAGGCGTGTGTCGGGATATTCCTCCTTGAAGAGGTCGTGGATGATCTGGCTCCACTCGTTGCCGTAGAGGTTGTGATACTGGCGGGTGGTCAGGCCGTTGTGGTGGTACATGCCGTCAGGATGCACCTCAGGTTCGCCCAGGTCGCCCCACCATCCGGTCATGCCGCTGTCGGTGAGGGCCTTGTAGCGCTCGCGCAACCACAGGCGTGTCTCGGGGTTGGAGACATCGAGCATGCCCCCCTCGCCTACCCATATCTTCACCTCCTTGACATTGCCCAGGGAGTCTTTGCCGAACATACCACGGGGGGCGAGATAGTTGTAGTTGTCGATGGCGCGGCCGTTGCGTAGCACATAGGGCTGGGAGATGGCCACCATGTTGACGCCATCCTTCTTGAGGTCGGCGAGCATCTTGCGGTAAGAGGGCCACTGCTCGGGATCCCAGGCCAGGCGGCCCATGTCCTGTTCCTTGCCATACCAGTAGAGGTCGAGGACCATGCCGTCGAGGGGATATCCGGCGCGGCGCAGCGAGTCGGCCACACCGAGGGTCTCGGCTTCGGTGCGGTAGCCGTATTTCGAAGTGATGTAGCCCAGCGCCCAGAATGGGGGGAGGTCCTGATGTCCGGTGAGGTCGGCCACGCGGGAGGCCACCCCGGGCATCCCCTCGGGGGAGGCGAAGAAGTAGTATGAGAGCGAGCCGGGGGTCTCCGAGGCATATTTCAGCGGGTTGGAGGCCACCAGCTCGGCGGCGGCGTAGTCATCCATGAGTATGCCATAACCCTCGGGGGCCACCAGCAGGGGCATCGTGATGTTCATCTGGCGTATGCGTGGATCGTTGCCGGTGTAGCCGTAGTTCTGGCGGTTGTACATCACCAGGGTGTCGCCGGCCAGGTTGAGGCGGTAGCCGCGTTCGCCGCCGCCGTAGAAAGAGCTGCCTCCGCCGATGGGGGCGAGGGCAAGGGTCTTTCGGCCTGACGCGTCGCTGGGTCGTTCGCCGTTGTCATAGATTCCTTTCCCTTTCCCGGCCGTGATGGTGACGGCCCCGGTGGCCTTGTCGAGGGTGGCGACGGTGCCGGTCGGGGAGGTCAGCACCCCGATGGCGGGGTTCTCAATCAGGCTTCCGGTGAAGAATCCCTCGCGGGCCACGGCGGTCTTCGACGGGGCCGGGGCCTGCCCCGGCAGGTAGTTGTCGACGCGGAAAATGTCGTCGTTGAGGGCAGTCACGACAATTGTGCGCAGCTCGGGGCCGACGCTGTCGGCGCGCACGCTGTATGGGGGCAGGGGAGGGGTCTGGTCAGGTTGGGGGAATATCGACGGGAACGCGCTGGCCGATACCAGGGCCAGGGCCGCGCCCGTGACGGCAAATCTTGATTTCATTGCAGGAAGATGTTTGTTTATAGAATGCAAGTATTGGATTCAAGGGATGGATGGCTCATGAGAGGGCCGAGATGCGGGCGATGTATTTCCCGATTATGTCAAACTCGAGGTTGACGCGGCTGCCGGCGGCGATGCGGCAGAAGTTTGTGTGCTCCATCGTGTAGGGGATGATTGCCACCCTGAATGAGTCGGGCTGCGAGTCGCAGACGGTGAGGCTCACGCCGTTGACCGTCACCGATCCTTTCTCGACGGTGACATATCCCTGGCGCGCCATGGCCGGGTCGACATCATACTCGAATTTGAAATAGGCCGAGCCGTCGAGCTGCTCCACCTCGGTGCATCGCGCCGTGCAGTCGACATGCCCCTGGACGATGTGGCCGTCGAGGCGGCCGTTCATCACCATGCACCGCTCGACGTTCACCAGGTCGCCTACCTTGAGGTCGCCGAGGTTGGAGCGGCGCAGTGTCTCCTCGATGGCGGTCACCGTGTAGGTGCCGTCGCCGTTGAGCGACACCACGGTCAGGCAGACCCCGTTGTGGGCCACCGACTGGTCGATTTTGAGCTCGTCGGCAAACGAGCAACGCAATGTCAGATGGAGGTTGCCTCCATCGCGGTTGAGGGCGGCGACGACAGCCGCCTCCTCTACTATTCCTGAAAACATGTCTGTGTATCTGTTTTTTGTGAGTTGGTCAACAATGCAGTCACTTCCCGTCGGCCAGCCGGATGTGGATAATCCGGTTGACAGACTTGGGGTTACAGTGTGACACAAAGTTAGCAACAATCCCGCGACCCTGCAAGTCCACCCGCCGACAAAACCATACACTTCGCGACAAAATACTGCGGGAAAAAGATTTCGCGGGTCCCGCAGGCCTCCGGGATGGGAGGTCTGAGGGGCCCGCGATGCCTTTACGGTGGCTTCAGGCCGTTACGGGACGAGAAGCTTGTGGACTGTCGCGCCGGCCTTGACGATGTAGACTCCGGGGGCCACGGCTGCCGTGAAGGTGCCCCGGGCTGTGGCCTGGCTGATGACGCGTCCGCTGAGGTCGGTGACGCTGATGTCAAGCCCGTGGCAGCCGCTGACCGTGATCAGGCCCGGTGAGGCCGACACAACCGCCTGCGAGCCGGAGGCAGCCGCCAAGGCGGATTGCACGGCTACCTCTACGGGCTCTGAGGCTCGTGACTCGGTCTGCCCGTAGAGGGCCGACACGGCGTAGCTGTAAGTGCGGGTGACATCAAGGGAGACATTGTCGACATAGGCGGTCTCCAGGGCCGGGTCGTCGTTGACACGCTCCCCGTCGCGGTATATGTTGTAGCCGTCGACCTCCATTATCGCCTCGCGGTAGGGGGCGTAGGTGATGTCGTCGACAAAGAGCATGGCCTTGTCGTCGGAGACGCAGCGGATGGCGAAGTACTCGCTACCCTCGGGGATGTCGAAGGTGTACAGCTTCCAGGAGGCGTCGACGCCGGGCACTGACCTCACGCTGGTGAACGACTCAAGGTCGTCGTCAGTGGAGGAATACAGCATCTCCATTGACTCCAGGTAGCGGGCGTTGTAGCTGCGGGCGTAGAATGATATTGTCTGGGCGTTGCCGGCCAGTCGGGGCGAGATGATCCAGTCGTCGTTGGCTCCCCCTTCGGAATAGACCGTGGCGAGGAACTTGTCGCCGGAGTGTCCGTCGATGGTCTGCTGCCATCCGGCGAATGACGCGTCGTTGACAAACCAGGCCAGGGTAGAGCCACGGGTTATGCCGGGCATGCCGATGGTGCTCATGTCGCCGATGGGGAGGCCGTCATTGTCGACCAGGGTCCATCCGCCGATGTTGTCCTGGGCGAATGACTCGTAGCTCTCGAAGTCGTCGGTCACCTCGTCGGCCACCACCACATTGAGGTCGGGCTCGGCCCATGTGAGGTTCACGCCGTTGCTGGCGGTGTTTCCTGCAAGCCCTGTCGGCACCGGCACGCCGGAGTGGATCAGGCGGGTGGTGACGGTCTTGGTGAGGTTGTCGTCGGCCAGGTTGTCAAGCCCGTAGTGGATTATGGCGGCGTAGTCATGGGTGTCAGCCTCGGTGACATTCAGCAGCTGGGGGAAGGTCACAGTGGCGCGCGCGCCAGACTCGAGCTGCGGGCCGTCGATGGTGGCGACGCTCGCGCCGTTGCGTGTCAGCTCCACGGTGTAGGCCTCCGATGGGTTGCTGCCGTTGTTCTCCAGGGTGACGGCCACGTTGAATCCCACATTGGGCTGTGCCTTGGAGGGGGCGGAGATGGCGGTGGCGGTGAGGTTGTGGGGTAGCTGGTCAAACACCCTGATGTCGTCGAGCAGGTTGTACTGCTTGTTGACGGTGGTGGCCGCGAAGCCGAGTTCGATCACCTTCCCCTTGTAGGCCGAGAGGTCGACGGTGACGCGGTTCCAGCCCTCGAGAGGCAGCTGGTCCATGGACATCTCCTTGACCACCACGAAATCCTGGGTGCGGTCGTTTACCAGCACCTCAAGCAGGTTCTGGTCCAGGGTGCCGGTCACCTCGCCGGTGTCGGGGTCACGGACAATGATGTTGTAGGTGTAGAAAGTCAGCACGGGGTTCTGCGCGTCGGCGAGGTCGATCTTTCCGGAGTGGAGCATCGATTTCTCCGTGACGATGTTGCTGTACATGGCCACGAACCCGCCGTCACCGTCGACCGATGAGAGTCCGGCCAGGGTGGCGTCGTCGTAGACATCCCATTCGCCGCCGGTGATGAATCTCTCCGACCAGATGTGGTGGGCGTAGCCACCGGCGTAAGACTCGATGTAGGGGAGGTCATAGGGTGTGCCTACCGGGATGGCGCGCGAGCGCATTATGGCTGACACGCCCCGGCGGGTCTTGGCCTGGACCCCGTAGCTCTCGAAAGCCTGCTCCACCGAGGTCGGACGGGCCAGGTAGGTGTAGGAGGTCTCGCTCAGGTCGCGGGCCAGGGCCACCAGGTTGCCATCCTCGTTGGGGCGGTAGAGGGTGTATTGTATCAGGTCGGCGTTCATCGGGTTGCCGTCGGCGTCGTTGGCCGGGGCGTCCCAGGAGACACACACTGTGCCGGGCTTGGTCTCTCCGGCGGTGATGTTGGCGGGGTTGCCCGGGACATTGACCCCGAGGTAGAGTTTGAAGAGAAGTTCCTTGCCGGTTCCGTGGGAGTTCTCGGCCACGGCCGTGCAGGCGTATTCACCCTCCTCGTCGGCGGTCATCACCATAGGCAGAGTCTCGCCGGGCTGGGGATTGTCGAAGGTTTTCACCACCTGTCCCGCGCGGCTCACAGTGAGCTTGGTGATTTCAGAGAGGGGGCCTCCGCCGAGATTGACCTCGGGGGCGGTCAGGCTGACCGTGGCCGAGGGGGAGCCGTCGGGGGATGGCACCACATGGAGGTCGGTGGCCTCGCCGGGAGCCTCGAGCGAAGTCGGGGCCGATACGCTGAGGTTGTCGACGATGAGCGCGTACTTGTTCTTGTCGCTGAAGCCGTGGACTCCGATGAAATAAAGCCCGGTGGCTGGCACGGAGACATATTCCCCGTAGTCGGCGAATGTGGCGCTCTTTATGGCTGTCTCCCCGACAACCGGTATGGTCATCGCCTCGGGCCGGGCCTCATCGCCGAGGCTGATGCTGAATTTCTCCTCGTATGAGGCCGACTTGCCTTTCACGTCGGCCGAGACGCGGTATGTCTTGCCTGCCTCAAGCACCACAGGCGGGGAGATGAGCCAGTCGTCGGCGGCCAGCTGTGAGTTGTATTTCAGGTAGGCGGCCTGTCCGTCGATGACCCACTTGATGCCGTCGTCGTTGATGTCGAGGATGGTGAACCCCTCGAGCGACGCGTCATCGTCGAATGTCTGGAGGTATGGGGGCGTGATGTGGCCCGAGTCGAGCCTGTTGGAGAGGGCTGTCTCTGAGCGGCGGCCTCCGTTGCAGGCTGTGAGTTCGTAGTAGAAGTATGAGAATTCATTCTCGGCCTCGGCCACGTCATCGAGCGATGTGGCTTTCAGGTCTTGCGCCACGGCCACTGAGCCGGGCTGGCGCACGATGTCGTAGGTGATGGCCTCCGGGTCGATGTATCCGCCGTCGGCGGTCTCGGTGACAGCCGTCCAGGAGAGGTGGTTGACATTCCCCTCGCGCGTCACTGTGGCGACGGGGGCCTTGGGGATGCCGAATCCGACATAGCTGCTGAATGAGCGTTCAGGGCCGTCGCCCAGGTCGGTGGCGAGGGTGACGGCGAATGTGTGCATGCCCGGGGCCTCTACCGAGACGGGTATGGTGACCGTCTGGGCGTAGCCGACGGTGGCCGAGTGGGCCTCCTCCCCGTCGACCGTCAGCCGGCAGGTCATGCCGTCTGATGTGGAGCCGTCCTGGTTGGTCTCTGGGGTGGTGAACGACACATTGCCGCTCAAGGCTCCTCCGGGGAAGTCAAACGCCATGTCTGACACTCCGTGGGGGACACCGGGCGACACCGGTGGAGCCACGGCGTAGATGCCCAGCACCTGCTCGCCGGCGGGGAAATCCATCACCTTGACGGTGGCCGCCGTGGCCGGGTCTATGGCGTATAGGGCCGCTTCGCCAGAGGCGGATGTCGGGGTCCAGAGTATCTTGCCGGAATATTGGTCATAACAGGCCGAGGCGGTGTAGGCGGTGGTCACCCCGGTGCTTCCCACGAATGTCGTGGAGCCGTTGGCGGGATTGATTGTCCAGAGCTGTCCGGCCTCGAAGTCGATGCCGTAAAGCACTCCGTCGGCCGATGCCGCTATCGAGACGAAGCTGCGGTCGAGTTGGCCGATGTCGGTGCGGGTCTTGTTGTCGACATCCACCACCCCCAGCACCAATTTGTTGCCTGAGGGGAAAAGGCCGTATATGCGCTTGCTGACCGGGTCATATGTCCAGTCCCACCCGAGGATGGAGGCGTCGCAGAAATTGGCGTCGGTCAGGTTCCACGACGAGGTGTCCCACTGCTGGAGGAACGGCACCATTCCGATGTCGGATGTCTGGCTGTCCCATACATAGGCGCAATAATAGCTGTCGCCGGCCACGGTGCCCCCATAGCTTGCGTCCAGGTCCTGTGAGAAGTCGGTGGCGTCAAGGTTGGTGAAACCCGAGTTGTCGACGCGGTACATCCCTTTTGGGGTTACAGGGGCGCCCGACTGGGGGTCGTTGTCGGAGTAGGCCACAAAACCGTTTATCGCCACATTGAGGGATGTCTGCGACTTGGCCGGGGCCATCTGCATCCTCCCCATGGCATGGGGAGGGGAGACGCGCCTGCCGCCGGTGTTGTGCCTCACAGGGGCGTAAGGGAGCGGCGAGGGTGACAAGGCGTAGCTCTCCGGGTTGACACTCACGGTCTTGGAGACCGTCGGCGGCTGGGCGGCCATCGTCATGGCCGTCAGCGATGTCAGTAGCAACAGGTACTTGTTCATGTTATGATCAGTGTGATTAGGAATATTGCACGAGGTTGGTTGGCTCTCGCGATTGATTGACTTGTGGCAAAAGTACGATTGTTTTTGATTTGTTCAAAACTTTTGGCAATATTTTGCCTTTCTTGGGCGGCAAAAAGTCCGAAAAGGCCAATATTTGGTGTTTTTCAGTAAAGCCGAGGAGGCGTTGCGCGAGAGCCCGGGCCGATTTTTCTGTCGTGTGGATGAAACTATCGGGGAAATCTCGCGTCAAACCTGGTAGATGAGACTTGAAGACAAACATGACGGAGACGGCGCGGAGGACCTGAAACGGTCATTCGAGGAGACCATACGCCGGTATGACGGAGTCATCCGCAAGGTCTGCTATTTCTACGCGGCAGACCTCGCCGATTTCGACGACCTGCGGCAGGAGGCGCTGGTCAACCTCTGGCGCGGATTCCCGCGGTTCAGGGGGGAGGCGAGCCTGTCGACATGGATTTACCGAGTGACCCTCAACAGCTGCGTCTCTTTCTTCCGCAAGCACCGCAAGGGGGGCGGCAGTGTCCCCATCGACGAGCATCCCGAACTGATATCCGAGGATGACGAGAAGGCGGCGATGCTCAGGGAGATGTATCGGATGATCAACCGCCTTGGCCCATCCGACAAGGCGTTGATACTGCTCTGGCTCGACGAGCATTCCTACGACGAGATTGCCTCAATCATGGGGCGGCCGCGCAACACCATAGCCTCACGGCTGCGCCGCGCAAAAGAAAAACTAAACTCACTGACCCCTGACCTATGACACCAGAAGAACTCAAGGATAAATGGCGCAGGCTCAATGCCTCCGATGCCGGCGATGATGCGGCTCGGCACCGCAGTTCCCGCCCCCCCTTTTATGATGACCGGATGATAGGCAATGTCACCTCCGGACGCGTCACCTCGGCCCGCGAACGGCTCATGGGGCGTTACCGTATGATGTTCGCCGGGGTGGCCCCGGCGGGGATGGTGTGTTCCTTGCCGCTTGCGCGCCTGCTCCCATGGTGGGGGCTGGCAGCCGTGATAGTGTTCTTCATCATCGCTGCTGTGATGGACTATTACCTTTACAGGGGCGTCAAAGGGATAGACCTGTCGGTCGACGGGGTGGAGGAGGTCGCCGCCAAGGCCCGTTTCTACCGCCGCCGCCATCACCTGTTCCAGCTACTGCTCATCCCGTGTGCCGTCTTCGTGGTGTCGCTGTATTTCATCTATCTCAGCGGCGGTGAAATCAGGTGGGCGCTCGCCGTGGGGATTGTCGTCGGGCTGGCCATCGGCCTGGCTGTCTACCTGCAGATGATGCGCGATTACCGTCAGATGCTCTGAGCCTCCGGGGCGGTCACACACGGTTTTTGCTCTTTCAAGGGATTTTTCGTAACTTTGTGGTGATATTAAATCCCGTATATGATTACTCAGGAACAACTTAAAGAGGCCGTGGAGCGCAAGGACGCGCTCAAACGGTATCTCGATGTCGACAATAAGAAGATACAGATCGAGGAGGAGGAGCTCCGCACCCATGTGCCTGACTTCTGGGAGCATCCCAAGGAGGCGCAGGCCCAGATGAAGAAAATCAAGGACCTGCAGGCCTGGGTGGACGGCTACAAGGAAATCGAGACCGCTGTGGATGAGCTGCAGAATGGCTGGGATTTCTACAAGGAGGAGCTGCTCGAGGAGGCCGAGCTCGACGCGATGTATGCCGCGGCGATGGCCAAAATCGAGGCCCTGGAGCTGCGCAACATGCTCCGCCGCGAGGAGGACCATATGGGAGTGGTCTTGAAAATCAACTCCGGCGCGGGGGGCACCGAGAGCCAGGACTGGGCGCAGATGCTGATGCGCATGTACCTGCGCTATTGCGAGAAACATGGCTACAAGACCTCGATTGCCAACCTCCTCGAAGGTGACGAGGCGGGCATCAAGTCGTGCACGATAAATGTCGAGGGTGACTTCGCCTACGGATACCTCAAGAGCGAGAACGGCGTGCATCGCCTGGTGCGTGTGTCGCCCTACAACGCCCAGGGCAAGCGCATGACATCGTTCGCGTCGGTGTTTGTCACCCCGCTGGTCGATGACGCGATAGAGGTGAAGGTGGAGCCTGCGCTGATGTCGTGGGACACTTTCCGCTCGGGTGGTGCCGGCGGCCAGAATGTCAACAAGGTGGAGTCGGGTGTGCGCCTGCGCTACCAGTACACCGACCCATACACCGGCGAGAAGGAGGAAATCCTCATCGAGAACACCGAGACCCGTGACCAGCCAAAGAACCGCGAGAACGCCCTGCGCCATCTCCGCTCCATCCTCTATGAGAAGGAGCTTGCCCACCGCATGGAGGAGCAGGCCAAGGTGGAGGCCGGCAAGATGAAAATCGAGTGGGGCTCGCAGATACGCAGCTATGTCTTCGACGACCGCCGCGTGAAGGACCACCGCACCAACTTCCAGACCTCGGATGTCAACGGGGTGATGGACGGCGACATCGACGACTTCATCAAGGCATACCTGATGGAGTTCTCGGGCAACGAGGCGTAAACCGCCATGGCCTCCCCGGGCCGGTAAGGCGTGGCGGCGACGGCATAAAAAAACACCGCCAGGCTCTCTCGGCAGAGTCCGGCGGGTTTTGTTTTTTGAAGCTCTCAGGGTGCGCTCCCGGCGCTATGTAGACAATTGCTTTATTATCTTTATGCCTCTTTGACCATCCCTGGCGGCGAAGGTTTAATCGCCGGGATGATTTTTTTCAAAAAAACTTCACCTTTCTTTCCTGACCCTGTAACCTGACGGCGCTGATGAAAAAGGCACTTCTGAAATTCCTGTGGATATACCTGCTGTTTGTTGTGGTCTTCATGCTGATGAAGCCGGTGTTCCTCACCGTCTACGCGTCGGTGGTCGGGGCGACGGCGGCCCAGTGGCTCGCCGTGGTGCGCCACGGCCTGTCGATGGACCTGTGTGTGGCCGGTTACCTGACGGTGATTCCCGGCCTGATGCTCGTCGGCGAGCTTCTCTCGCGTGGAGGCTGGCTGCGCAGGGCAATGGACATCTACATGGCGGTGGCGGCCGCGCTGGTGGCCGTGATATACTGCCTTGACCTGGGGCTGTATGGCAGCTGGGGCTTCAGGCTCGACATGACCCCGGTGTTTTACTTCACCACATCCCCGACGGCGGCGATGGCCAGCGTGGAGTGGTGGCACTGGCTGGCGGGCATCACCGGGATGGGGGCCATATGCTGGGGCATGTGGCTGCTCTACCGCTACACCGCCGGACAGGTGGAGGTGGCTCCCGCACGGGGTCGCAGGCGGGTGTGGGAGCCGGTGGTGATGCTGTTGGTCACCGGCCTGCTGTTCATCCCGATACGCGGCAGCGTGACTGTCTCGACGATGAACCTCAGCCGGGCATATTTCTCCACCAACCAGCGGCTCAACCATGCGGCTGTCAATCCGGTGTTCAGCCTCCTTTACTCGGCCACCCACCAGGGCGGTTTCGACAAGGAGTATGATTTCATGGATGACGAGACGGCGGCGGGGATAGTAGGCAGGCTGCTGTATGCCAGCCCCGACAGCGTCGCCAAAGCGTTGCCTGGTGTACCAGGCGGAGAGACGGCAGACTCCCTGGCGACGGGGCTGCTGTCGACCTCGCGCCCCGACATAGTCATGGTGATTCTCGAGAGTTTCTCGGCCCACCTGATTCCCTCGCTCGGAGGGGAGAATGTCGCCCCGGGACTTGACTCGCTCGCCCGGGAGGGGATGCTGTTCACCAACTTCTACGCCTCCTCGTTCCGCACCGACCGGGGGCTGGCGGCGATTCTCAGCTCTTTCCCCGCGCCCCCGTCGACCAGCCTGCTGAAATATGTCGACAAGTTTGAGCGGCTGCCGTCGTTCCCCTCCATCCTGCGCGACCAGGGATATGACGCGGCCTATTATTATGGCGGCGACGCCAATTTCACCAACATGCAGGCTTACCTGGTGTCGTCGGGATTCTCGACGATTGTGTCTGACAAGGATTTCCCGGTGGCAGACCGCACATCGAAGTGGGGCGCCCATGACGAGAAGGTGTTCGCCAAGGCGTTCGAGGGGATAAAGGATGCGGCCACAGGGCGCAGCCGGGGGGTGCCGAGGCTGTCGGTGGTGCAGACCTCCAGCTCCCATGAGCCGTTTGCGGTGCCGTATGCCAATCCACGTTTCGTCTCGGAGCCGCGCAAGAACGCATTCGCCTACACCGACTCCTGCCTGACGGTGTTTGTCGACTCGCTGCGCACCTTGCCCAACTGGCAGAAGACCCTATTGGTGGTGCTCCCCGACCATTATGGCTGCTGGCCCGAGAATATCGACTCCCCCCTGGAACGCCACCACATACCGCTTGTGCTGGCCGGAGGGGCATTGACCGTCGGCGGGGAGCGGGTCGACAAACTCGCCTCGCAGACCGACCTGGCGGCCACGCTGCTGGCCATGATGGGTATTCCCTCCACCGGCCTGCGCTATTCACGCGACATATTCGACGGGGAGACAGCCCCGGTGGCGGTGTTCACCGAGCCGTCGCTCATCGGTGTGGTGACCCCCGGCGACACTTTGGTCTACAATCCCGACGCTGACGCGGTGGTCTGGAGGGGAGGGGAGACACCAGAGGCCCAGGGGGAGGCCCCGCTGCTGACAGCCGCCAAGGCGTTTCTGCGCGACCTCTACGCCACCCTCGCCCGGTTGTGAATCTTTTGTTAAAACCATTCTGTAAGGCAATAACGGGGCTGCCGGCGGCGTTATAAAATGACGACACACCCCCCTCTTTCTCTGATTTTACGATGATAGAATTCCTCGACAATCTCGATACCTCGATTTTCCTGGCGGTCAACGGCGCCAACAGCCCGTTTTTCGACAGCTTCATGACTATGTTCACCGGTCGTTTCATATGGATACCGATGTACGCGATGATCCTGTGGATTCTGTTCAGGAGCTGCCGCTGGCAGACCGCCACGGTCTATCTGCTCTCGCTCGTGTGTGCCATCGTGCTGACCGACCAGGTGTGCGCCTCTGTCATCCGTCCGGCGGTCGAGAGGCTCAGGCCCTCCAACATCGAGAACTCCATCTCCGGGATGGCGTATATCGTCAACGGCTACCGTGGCGGCTCATACGGGTTCCCATCCTGCCACGCGGCCAACTCCTTTGCCCTTACCGTCTTTGTCGCCCTGTTTGTGAGGCGGCGCGCCTTCACGGTGTTCATCGTCGGATGGGCGTTGCTCAACTCTTATTCGCGGCTCTATCTTGGGGTGCATTATCCAGGCGACCTGCTTGTCGGTGCCATCATCGGTTCGTTGTTCGGCTTTGTGTGCTACCACGCGGCGCGCCTGTCGGCAGGCCGTCTCCTCGAACCACAGGCGGCCTCCGGCGGCCATCAGACAATAGGCGTTCTCGACTCATCGCGTGTCATCCTGAAGCAGCTCACCCCCGGCGCCGCCCTGCGCTCGCTGACCCCCTCCGCGTCGCTCCTCCGTGAGATTTCCACTGTCAGGATCTACCGCCTCGTGGCCTCCGACCTTATGATAGCCGCTTTCGCCCTGACCCTCGCGGTGATAGTCATCGCCTCCATCCTCAACTGACCTTTCTCCCTCCGAAATCCACCTTAATCTCCTGAATCTAAAAGGATTCGGTAGAGGAGTCTGCGTATCTGCGGAATCTGCGTGAGTTTTTTACACATAAATTGCCCCGATGTCCCACGGCTTGTTCTCGAAAAGGTCTCACGCAGATTGCGCAGATATGCAGATTTCCGCGGATGATTTTCGGTCGCTTCGCTCACGATTGGATTCGGGGGGGTGAATCTTGATGGCTTGGGGGAGGTGGGGTGGGAATGGAATCGGCCCCCGCCGAGGAATGGTTTCCTTGGCGGGGGCCGGGTGTTTATGGGATTGGATTTCCTTCCGGAGAAGGTGAACGAAGATTAGTCGTTGTTGTGGCGGGGTCCGTCGAAGTTGCGGCGGGGACGGTCGCCACCATCGTTGCGACGGCGGTCGTCGAAGCTGCGGCGGGGACGGTCGCCGTTGCCTTCGCCACGTTCGCGGCGGGGTCCGCGGGGACGTTCGGCGGGCTCTACATAGCCTTCGGGCTTGGGCTGGAGGGCACGCATCGACAGGCGGTACTTGCCGGTCTTCTTGTCGATTTCGATGAGCTTGACGGTCACCTGGTCACCCTCTTTGAGTCCGCTGGCTTCCATGTCGGGGAGGCGTTCCCAGGAGATTTCAGAGATGTGGAGCAGGCCGTCGCGGTTGGGCATAAACTCGATGAACGCGCCGAAGTCCTGGATGGTCTGCACCTTTCCGGTGTAGGTCTTGCCCTCCTCGGGAAGCTCCACGATGCGGTTGATCATCTCGAGGGCCTTGTCGATGGCAGCCTTGTTGGCCGCTGCGACCTCGATGTGGCCGCCTTCGGGAATCTCGTCGATGGAGACGGTGGCTCCGGATTCCTCCTGGATGCCCTGGATGACTTTTCCGCCCGGGCCGATGACCGCGCCGATAAGCTCTTTGGGGATGAGCATGGTGACGATGCGGGGTACGTTGGGCTTGTAGTCCTCGCGGGCGGCGGGGATGGTCTCCTCGATTTTGTCGAGGATGTGGAGGCGTCCGTCGCGGGCCTGGTTGAGGGCGCGCTCGAGGATTTCGTAGCTGAGGCCGTCACATTTGATGTCCATCTGGGTGGCGGTGATGCCCTGGCGTGTGCCGGTCACCTTGAAGTCCATGTCGCCCAGGTGGTCCTCGTCGCCGAGGATATCGGAGAGGATGGCGTATTTGTCTGAGGAGTCGTCAGAGATGAGGCCCATTGCGATACCGCTGACGGGGCGTTTCATCTTCACACCGGCGTCGAGCAGGGCGAGGGTGCCGGCGCATACGGTGGCCATCGACGATGAGCCGTTGCTCTCGAGGATGTCGCTGACAACGCGGGTGACGTAGGGGAACCCTTCGGGGAACATGCGCTTGAGGGCGCGGTGGGCCAGGTTGCCGTGGCCGATTTCACGACGGCCCACGCCGCGCTGTGCCTTGGCTTCGCCGGTCGAGAAGGGGGGGAAGTTGTAGTGGAGCAGGAAGCGCTCGCGGCCCTGGTTGAGCACGTCGTCGAGGATCTTCTCGTCGAGCTTGGTGCCGAGGGTCACGGTCGAGAGGCTCTGGGTCTCGCCGCGGGTGAAGACGGCTGATCCGTGGGGGCCGGGCACATAGTCCACTTCACACCAGATGGGGCGGATCTCTGTGGTCTTGCGGCCGTCGAGGCGGATGCCTTCGTCGAGGATGCAGCGGCGCACGGCGTCGCGCTCCACGTCGTGGTAGTAACGCTTAACCAGGGGAGCTTTCTCGTCGCGCTCCTCTTCGGGGAGAGATTCGATGTATTCTTCGCAGATTGTCTTGAAGGCGTTCTCGCGCCAGTGTTTGTCGGCGCAACCGGCCTTGGCCACGGCGTAGGCCTTGTCGTAGGTCTTCTGACGGACATCCTCGCGGAGGGCTTCGTCGTTGACCTCGTGGCAGTATTCGCGCTTGACGGTCTTGCCTGCCATCTCGGCCAGCTCGAGCTGGGCCTTGCACTGCTCCTTGATGGCTGCGTGGGCGGTCTTGAGGGCTTCGAGGAGGTCGGTCTCGGAGACTTCGTCCATCTCGCCTTCTACCATCATGATGTTTTCGGCGGTGGCGCCTACCATCAGCTCCATGTCGGCTCTTTCAAGCTGCTCGAAGGTGGGGTCGATGACAAACTGGCCGTCGACGCGGGCCACGCGCACCTCCGAGATAGGGCCGTTGAAGGGGATGTCGCTCACGGCGATGGCGGCAGATGCGGCCAGGCCGGCGAGCGCGTCGGGCATGTCGTTGCCGTCGGCAGAGAACATGATTATCTGCACGAAGGTGTCGGCATGGTAGTTATCGGGGAAAAGCGGACGCAGCACGCGGTCGACCAGACGGGAGGTGAGCACCTCGTAGTCTGACGCGCGGCCTTCGCGCTTGAGGAATCCGCCGGGGAAACGGCCGGCAGATGAGAATTTCTCTTTGTAGTCAACTTGGAGGGGCATGAAATCCACCCCCTCGCCGGCCTCTTTGGCCGACACCACGGTGGCGAGCAGCATAGTGTTGCCCATTCGGAGCTCCACCGCGCCATCAGCCTGCTTGGCGAGCTTGCCGGTCTCGAGAGTGATCTCTCGGCCGTCGGGCAGGGTGATGGTCTTTTTAACTGGGTTAAGCATTACAGATCTGTTTAATTTTTTTCTAACTGCGATAAATCGCGCAAAGTTAACAAAAAAAATCGAAACAACCTAATCCCCAGTCCCCTATTTTCTCCTCCCTCTTAAAATTCAGCATCAAATCTGTGTGAGGCTTATTTGTTTTCCCAACGTTTTGGTTGGGGCGGTCAATTTATCCCTTGATTGGCAGGGTGGAAGACTCCAGGTGCTCATCCCAAATGACAGAGGCAAGGTATTTGTCGCTACGACATTGCAGGTCGCTTACCCCATGCTCTATCAATTCTGATGTCTCGGATTGATAATATATGTCGGTGGCTTCTTGAAGTGATACTCCATACAGCTCACACAGGCTTTTTATGATGTTGGCGCACTTGTTGGCGCGAAATGCCAGTTTGCTTTCTTCGGTCATAATCGTGTGCTCTCTATGTGCTTAAGACAGCTGTCAAGCATCTTTTGTGAACGGATGCAATATTGTATGTTTGGCTTCTCATATCTGAGTAAACCCAATGTGTCCTCTTCCGACAGCTCTCCCTCGAAATAGCGGTCAAGGGTCTGTATCATAAAGCCTCATCACGACAACACTCCTTTCTCCCTCATGTAATCTGTGAGGTCTTCAACGAGGTAGCGTGAGCTGAAAGTATGCAGCACATCATACGACGGCACGATATAGCCGTAAAGTATCCCCGACTGTTTTAATCGCCGGTAAACTTCGCGCTGGCTTATGTTCAGCACTTGCGCAAGCTTGCTGATGCAATATGTCACAAATTCAAGAGTCTTGATGTCCATGCTTTCAGATTGACAATGGCTGTTCAGCTGTAAAATTAGTGAAAATATTTTCACCCCGCAATATGTAAACCGAATTTCAGTACAATTGATTGGCGATGGTGTGAAAATATAAGACAATCAGCGCAGAAGAATTTTGTGGGGATTGCCATCGACTTTGACAATATAAAGGCCAGGAGTGAGATTGGTCATTCCTCTTTGAGTGCCGTACGGGTCATAAACATGGGCTGAGGTGTAGACCCCATCGATAATTATGTTGCCGTTGTCTCCGCGTATGGTCACAGTATTTGAGCCAGTTGAAATCATGTCGGTGGAGGCCACCTCGCAGTATTCAAACTTGAAGAGGCCGTCGCCGTCGTATGAGTTGGTGATGTTCATCGACAGCACGTAGCCCTCCGGGTCAAACTCGTAATCGATGATGCCCGGGGCTTCGCTTTTTTTGAAATGGCAGGAATAGGGGAGGTTGCGGCTGCCGTAGCCCTCCAGGCCGGCCAGGGGGATGGAGCGGAACTGCCAGGCGGTGTTGCAGGTGATGATCGGCAAGTATGCCATGCCGCATTTGTTGGGGAGGTCGGTGTAAGCCACTTCGTTGTCGCCACCCCTTATCCCTCCGGTCGGGTTGCCGTCCACGATTGTGAAACGGCTCTCGTCGTGTCGCCAGGTGAGGCCGGTCATCAGGCCCTTCTGGTATGTCATGCGGATGTTCGCGTCAAACTTGCCGTCCTTGTACATGACGGCCTCGCTGGCGAGTCCGTCGCTGCCGAGGGTGACATCGATTACGCTCTCGTCTCTGTCAGACATCCCGGTGATTCTGACGTGGCTGTCGTCGATGTATTCGATTGTGTGGTCGAAATAGTACCGGCTTCCGTCGGGTTCTCCCTCCTTCCAGGAGATGAGCCGTCCCTGGCTGTCGTATGCCAGTTCCTGAATCTGGTAGAGGGAGTTGGGGTATCCCGGGTCGTTGCTGTATTCATATATTTTCGACACTTTTCTTTCGCCGGATGCTGTCAGCGCGATGAGTGAGGCGAGGGCCACCGTGATGAGTTTAGTCATGACTTTTTGGCTGCAAAGTAACGAAAAACGGGCCACAAAAAGCATGTCGAGCTGTAGCGTTGTTGACGGGGATATGTCGCGAATCGCGCGGCACCGGTGGAGAGGTGGTGCCGCGCGATTCGCAAAAGGGGAGTATGCCGTCAGCGTCGTCCGCCAGGGCCGCCGGGTCCGCCGGGTCCGCCGCCGGGAGGGCCCCATCGGCGTTCGGTGCGGGAGGCAGGCTCGTTGCCCTTGCCGAATGTGTTGAAGCGGTAGGTGAATGTCACCATAAAGTAGCGGGTCAGCGAGTTGTACTGGCTGTCGTCGATGTAGTTGGCGGTCACCGAGCGCTGTATGTTCTGTTTCTGCTGGAGCAGGTCATAGACTTTGAGCATGATGGTCGCGGCCTGTCCGCGCAGGAACTGGTATGATATGGAGGCGTTCCACATCCATTCGTTCTGGTTGAATCCCTCGGAGTAACCCTTCGAGGCGGTGTAGTTTAGGTCAGTGGCAAGCACCAGCCCGAAGGGGGTGTAGTAGGTGCCGTTGAAGCCGGCCCCGTAGTTGTGTACCGTGGGGGTGTTTACCGCCGGGAGCGAGTTGTTGGTCAGGCTCAGGCGGTAGAATGGTCGCAGCTCGAGCTCGAGGTTGGAGGGGCGGAAGGCCAGCGAGGGAGACTCGGCGATCATCAGTGCCCGAGAGCGGTTGCGCTCGCCGTTGTTGTAGCCCATCCGCTGGTTGAACATGGCGAACACGTTGTTGTTGAAGCTCCATGTCTTGCGTGAGCCGAATGGGAGGGAGTACATGTTCATCACGCGGAAGTTCCACACGCCGCTGACATTCTCGTAAGTGGTGGTGCGTCCGCCGCTTGTCGCGTCATAGTCGGTGCGCGAGATTATCGAGTTCTGCTCGATTGACGCGTCGGCCATCGACATGATGGAGCTTTGGTTGGAGGGGTTGTATTTCTGGAAGCGCAGCCGCATGTTGTGGCTGAATGTCGGTTTCAGCGAGGGGTTGCCGATGACCACGTTCAGGGGGTTGGAGTAGTCGGCCACGGGCTGCAGCTGGGTCATTGTCGGCTGTGAGGAGCGTCCCATGTAGAAGAGGTTGAGGCTGCTCTGCTGGTCAAACTTGTAGCGGAAGCGGGCGAATGGGGCGAAGTTCCACACCCAGCGCTCGGGTATGCTCTTGGCCCCGTTGATGAGGTTGGTCGACTTTGACATCGATGGCACCAGCGAGAGGCCCGCGTCGAGGTTGTACATCTTCGATACCTTCTTGTATCCCACGCGGATGTCCTGGGTCATGAAGTTGTTGCGGAAGCTGTTGGAGAGGGAGTCGACATACTCCGAGGGGCCGAGGATGGCGTCGTAGGGGTTCTCCACAGGCAGGTATGGGTCGACGGGGAGCTGGCGGTTGACAATCTTGTCGGCATTGTTCCAGCGGTACTGGATGCGGTAGCTGAATGTCAGGAAGTTGCCTTTGCGGACATCGCCCAGCGGCTCGGTCCAGCTCAGTCGGGCCGACACGTTGTTGGCCCAGGTGTGGTTGTCGGCATACTGGTTGTAGATGTCTATCGAGTCGCTGCCCATCTTGTTGAGCAGGCGGTAGAAACGGTTGTATGACAGCGAGCGGTCATCCTCCTTGACATCTGAGAACCGGTAGTTGGCCATTATCGAGAATGAGCGTCCGCGGTGGCTGGCGAAGTTGTGGTTGTAGATCAGGCGGCCGCCAAACTCCCAGCTGTGTCCCGAGGCGTTGGAGGAGTTGAACGAGCGGGTCACGCGGGGCAGCCCCGGCTCTCCGGCGAAGAGGGTGTCCACGGCGAGCGAGCGGCTGTCGTTCTGGTTGAAAGAGAATGTCGGGCGGAAGTCGAAGGTGTTGAACGAGTCGGGTTTCCATTCCACGCGGAAGTCGGCCCTGACGTTGTGGCCCTTGTCGGTGGCGTCAGACGATGAGTTCTCGTAAGACACCGAGTCGGGGAAAAGGTACTGGCGGTTGCGGCGGGTGATGGTGTTGCGGTCTGTGTGGGAGTACATCACGTCACCTCCCACCCTCAGAATCTCGTCGTTGCCGACATTGAAGTTGACACCGAAGCTCTGTGAGTTGTTGATGCCCTGGTCACCCCCGAAACGGCGGAAACGGTTGCCGTTGCCGTCGGAGAATCCCAGGTCATTGGTGTTGTTGGCCGAGCCGATGAATGTGATCTGGTTGTTGTTCCAGAAGCGGTTGACATTGAAAGTCGCCTGGTAGCGGTCGTCGGTGCCGTATCCGGCTTCCACGGTGCCGAACCAGCCGTTTTTCATTCCCGACTTCACGGTGAGGTTGATTACCGTCTCATCCTCTCCGTCGTCCACTCCGGTGAGGCGCGCCAGGTCGCTCTTGCGGTCGACCACCTGGAGCTTGTCGACCATGTTGACAGGGAGGTTCTTGGAAGCCACCTTTGGGTCGTCGGCAAAGAACTCCTTGCCGTCGATGAGTATCTTGGTGACCTCCTTGCCGTTGGCTGTGATTTTCCCCTCGGAGTCGACCTCGACTCCCGGGAGACGCTTGAGCAGGTCCTCGACCACGGCGTTGGGCTGGGTCTTGTAGCTGTCGGCGTTGAACTCGACGGTGTCGGTCATCACCTTGATGGGGGTCTTCACGCCGATGGCGTTGACCTCGCCGAGCATGATTGATGAGTCGCCCAGCCTCAGGGTGTCGGCTTTCACCGAGGCGTTGGTGACGGTCACGTCGCGGTAGCCTTTCTGGTAACCGATGTAATTGGCCTCGACGATGTATTTCCCTTTGTTGACGCCTGCCAGGGAGAACCGCCCGTCAAGATCGGCGACACCCCCGGTGACAAACGACGAGTCGCGGGCCGCCAGCAGCCTGACGGTGGCGTCAGACAGCGGCTCGCCGTTCTCGTCGGTGATGACCCCGGACACTGTGTAAGCCCAGGCGGCAACCGCCGCCAGAAGTCCGGGCAAAACCATAAAACCTCTTTTCACTCTCATATCAATAGTAACCTGATGGAAATCATGACAAATATGGAAACCTGGCCGTGGCCAATGGAGTCTCCACGGAAATATGGACGCAAAGTTACGGAATAAGTTTAATACCCTCCCGGCCCTATTTGACCAATCACCGTTTTTCATAGAGAAACCGGCTCTCGGGCCATCGGGCCAACATTTTTTAACAAAGCCGTGTCGGCCCGGGCTGTCGCCTGGCAGGCTGAATGGCTCAGGACATCACGTCAAAAGCCCGCGTACAATGATGCACGCGGGCTTTTGACGGGGCCGGATGACTCCGCTCGCCGGTCAGAAGATAATCTGGAGACGGGCCTCGATTGTGTTGACGTGGCGCGAGGAGAGCAGCCCTTCGACCAGACGGTTGCGCACGTTGGTGTAGGAGTAGCGCAGACGGGCGATCATGTACTTGTTGATGTAGTAGTTGAAGGTGCATGACGCATCGTTGGAGATGCCGCCGAAGATGCCGGCGCGCGAGTCAGAGGCGTTGGTGTAGTTGTAGCCAAGGACGAGCTCGAGCGACTTGGCGGGAGGGGTTGCCATGCCGCAGTCGGCGTGGGAGTAGCCGTAGATGCCGCCGAAGAGGAGTGTGCGGAAGAGACCGTAGGCACCCTGGGCGCGGTAGTTGTGGAAACCGTCCTTGCGGGCCACATTCATGTAGTAATACTGGGCCTCGAGGGCGAAGTTGTTGTGGATGAACAGTACCTCGGGGGTCATCTTGAACAGCCCGCGGGCGTGGTCGATGTTGGCCGTCAGCAGGTTGACTTTCGACACACGGCTGGGGAAGTTGGAGCTGTAGGAGAATGCCGAATGGTCATCCTCGGTGGGTGTCGAGTAGTTGAGCGAGCATCCGATCTGGAATGCGTTGCCCTCGGAGTGAAGCGGGCGCCATACCAGGCGTGTCTGCGCTCCCCAGCCCTGCTTGTCCATCTCAGTGGCGTTCTCTTTCATCGCGTTGGCCTCGGCGAAGGCGGTGACAGCGGCGAAATACTGCCCTTTGTCAAAGACATATGACAGGGCGAGCAGACGCGGGTTGGCGTAGAAGAACTCGTTGGAGGAGGGCTCCTCATATGATGGCTTCATCGATGAAGAGGTCTCGGAGTTGAGGCCGAACTGGGGCACAAAATAACCTGCTTTCACCAGATGGTTCTCGTTGAAGTCATATTCGATGAACACATCCTTGAGGCTCACTTTGCCATATCCGAAGCCGACATCGATTTTGGCTTTCCAGTTGCCGTAGCCGGCTTTCACGCCAAGGCGGAGGTCGGGGATGGCCACGCCGTCGACAAATTTCTTGTCGCCCGCGTCGGCGTTGTAGTCGTCGTTGCCGCCGAGGTAGACCGCCCCGTCCATGAGGATTCGTCCGGTGGGTTTGATGGTGAATTTGGGCTCGGATGATTCCTGGGCCGTTGCCGACATGGCCAGCATCGAGGCCGCGGCGATTGCTAATATTGAGGATTTCATAGCTGACTGTAAATAGAAGAAACGTTTTCAGAGGGTTGGGGGGTATGCCGGGCCGGCCCCCTTGCCGGTGTGGCCGGCTCCTGGCTCAAGGTGTCTGTCAATCGGTCGTGGTGGGGGTGGGGACGGGGGTGCCGGCGGCCACCTTTCCAGCCTTCTTGAGGTTCTTGAATTCAGCCTTGGCCTTGGCGAGCTGTGCCTGGAAGGCTGGGTCGGCATGCAGACGGGCCACGGTGACAGCTCCGGTGATGCGGCCTGCGTCGACATCGCTCTGGAAGTGGTAGCCGCAGATCACACGGCTCTCGCCCATCTCATATCCGCGCTTGAGTATTTCATTCTGGCGCTCGGGATTGATTTCGGCCAGCACCAGGGCTGTGGCCCATCCGATCGAGGTGTGGCCCGAGGGGTATGAGCCGTTGGTGGAGAGTTCCTGCTGCTGCTCGGGGTTGCAGGTGTCCTCTTCGTAGAAAGAGAAGGGGCGCTGGCGGTTGTAGTAGTTCTTCGCCTCGCGGGTGCCGAGGTCGCCGGCATCCTCGCGCATCCCGACAATCAGTTTGAGGATTTCAGGGGCGGTCTGCTCGTCGATGTTCACGCCGAACGCCTCTGAGAAGGCCATCGGCACACCGTTGCCTTCAACTCTGGCGTCACGGAAGGCCTGTGCGCCGCGCTCGGTGTTGCGCTGGGTCTTGCCCCAGCTGTAACGGGCCTGGTCGTTGAGGAATGTGATGGAAGCTCCGTCTGGGGGAGGGGGGAGCAGCAGGTAGCTGTTGGGTACATCCCCTTCCTGGAGGAAGAACAGTTCGGGAGCGGTGCGGTGGTCTTTTATTTTTTTGGCGGGGGCATCCTGTGAGAATGCGTAGGAAGAGGAGAGTGCCAGCACCAATGACAGGGCGGTGCCGCGCAGCAGCATTGAAGCGAATTTTTTCATCATGGCTTTAAGTAGTTTAACGAATGGAAACAAATCAGGTTGTAAGCTGAGCCTCCAGACCACCGGGTGACGGTTGCTGATGACAGCGTTTATACTTCTTAACATCGGTTCTGAATTTTTGTTCCGAATAGTTATATGTTATTAAATATGCCCGAGGGATTCGTTCCTATGCCGGATTCAAATCCTCCACGAAAATCCTTGTATCCGCGAAAATCTGCGTATCTGCGGAATCTGCGTGAGTTTTTGTCTGTCAGGAAAAGTTATTAAATTTGCGGGTGTGACAAAATCTATGTTGTTTCCTGTGTGTGACCGCCCGGCATGCCCGGGGCTTTTCGTAGTTTCTTTGCTGCGCTGCCTTCTGGCGGCGGTGGCCCTGCTGTCGCCGATGGGGGCGGTGGCCTCCGTCGTGGAGTGCTGGCGCCTGCGCGACACATGCCGTATGGCCACGCAGAACTCCGACCACCGCGAGGCTGTCAGGGCCGCCGCGCGCCTCCAGCGTGTGGCCGAGCGCGAGGGGGATGACTGGTTCCTTGGGCAGGCCCTTTACTACCAGGGGGTGTCAAATGTGATTCTCGGCAACAACAAGATAGGCAAGGCGCAGCTCGACAAGGCATACCGGCTTGCCGACAGGCTCGACGACGACACCCTCAGGCTGTCGATACACAATGGCTACGGGGTCTATGAGGCCAATGCCCATGCCGACTACGCCTCGGCCCAGCGCCATTTCTACAAGGCGCTGGAATACGCTGTGGGGATAGGCGACCCGTTCCGGCAGGCCCTCGTCGAGTCGAATCTCGCCGAGACGGCCAGCATACGCCGCGATGTGTCAGGCCTGAAATACGCCCTGGAATGCTATGAATGGAGCGTGGCCAACGACAACGCCCATCTCGGGTTCGCCGGTGCCTATCATTGTGCCAACCTTTACAGCATCGCCGGCGACTATCAGCGCGCGTTGCATTATATACGCAAGGCCGAGGAGATAGCCCGGCGCGAGAACTACGCGGAGCGGGCGGCGGTCTACAGCCTTCATGGGTCGATATGCGCCGCCCTCGGACAGAACCGCGAGGCCCTGGAGTGGCTGCGCAAGGCGGTCGGCCATGCGTCGGAGGCCCAGGGAGCGACCCTGCCTGAGATGTACCGCACATACGCCAGGGTGTTGGCCGACCTGGGGGATGTGGCCGGGTCTGACCGGATGGTTTCCCGTGGCCTGGAGGTGTCAGACAGCCTGTCGATACGTTCGTCGGTGGCCCCCCTGCTCGAACAGAGGGCTCGCAACCATGAGAGCCGGGGCGACTACCGCCGCGCCCTGGAGGTTTACCGGATTTACAAGGAGGTGTGTGACTCGGCGTATGCCGACCGGCAACAACAGTCGGTCAACGAGCTGCGGGTGCAGTATGACATCGCCAGGCGCGAGCAGGAGGCCGACATGCAGCGGCTTCTGTTGCGCGACGAACGCCGCAAGACGGCCATATTGCTGATCTCGCTGCTGTCGGTGGCGGTGATACTGCTCATCCTCTGGCGGCATTACTGGCGGCAGAAACGCCTTTACCGCAATATCGTCATCGCCAACCGCGATGCCGTGGCGCGCGAACAGGAGCTTATGGCACGTCTGGAGGCGGCCACGCCACCATCCGCGCCTGACAGCGAGGATGCCCCCATGCCAGCATCGGCGGAGATTGAGGCGGGTGAGGCCGCTGAAGCAATACCACCGGCTACCGCGCCTGTCCCGCTTGCAACCAGGAATGACTCGGTGTTTGACCGGCTTTGCCACCTCATGGAGCGCGAGCAGGTGTTTCGCGACAATGGCCTCTCGCGTGAACGGCTGGCCGAGATGCTCGGCACCAACCGCACCTACCTCTCGCAGATAATCGCCGACCGCACCGGCAAGGGGTATTACCAGTTTGTCAACGGCTACCGGATAAAGGAGGCCGTCAGGATTCTGTCAGGGCCGGCCGGAGCCGATTACCCGCTGAAAGCCCTGGCCGCAGACCTGGGCTTCAAGTCGATGACCACATTCTACAAGACATTCCAGGAGGCGGTCGGGATGACCCCCTCGGCTTTCCGCGACACGGCCAGGAGGCTCTGACCCCGTTGGTTTCTTTTACATCTAAGGCAAATTGTCGCAAGTGTAATATCTTGATATTGATTTATGTGGGATTGGCTGTTAACTTTGCGTTGTCTGGAAAACAACGCAATGAAGACAAACACAGTTAATATAGCATTTATGAAGAAAATCAAATTGTTTCTCGCCGTGGCCGCGCTGGGAGGGTCTCTTCTGGCTGTGGCCTCGCGGGATGGTCTCCGCAAGGAGGCCCCCGAGCAGCCGCCGGTGACGGCGATGGGATTTCTCATCGACGATGACACCAGGCCGGTAGGTTGGTACACATTCCCGGTGGCAAACGCGACGTCGCCTGAACTTGTCGCCGAGACTCCGGCGGTCAGCGCGGGAGCTATGGCCGACGGGGTGTATTACGCCCAGACCTACACACCCGGCCCTCTGCCGCAGGCATGGAACCGGGTGGATGTTGCCAGCGGACAGGTCACCAGGCTCGCTGACATGGGTGAGGGTGCGCCTCTTTATGTCGACATGACCTACGACTATTCCGAGGGGAACCTGCTCGCCATATCCCATTACGGGGCCCACTCCACCAGTCTCAACATCGTCAATCCAGCCGACGGCGGGGCCTCGCTCTACGCCGATGTCCCGGGCCTATGGCTGATGACGCTCGCATGCAGCTATGAGGGTGACATCTACTCCATCGCCGATGACGGATACCTGTATGCTTTCGACAAGCAGGCCAAGGCTTTCTCACAAGTCGGCAGGGTCGACAGCGGTATACGCTACATGCAGTCGATGGAATTCGACCACTCGACGGGGATACTCTACTGGGCTGAAAGCACCTCCTACGGGGGATATTTCAACACGGTCGACCCCCGGACAGGCCGCTTCACATTCATCAGCGACCTGGGGCGCGACGGCGAGATGACCGGTCTCTACATCCCCTTCAAGCTGGCCGAGGATGACGCTCCGGCGGCGGTGGCTGATGTGGTGATTTCAGACCCCGCTCATGACGGCAACGCCACTGTCTCCCTCACCCTCCCCTCCAAAACAGCTTCGGGCGAACCGCTCGCGTCGATAACCTCGGTGACAATCGAGGCCGACGGCGAGGTCGTCGGTGATTTCACCGGCCAGGGGATGCTGCCCGGCGCGGCGGCGTCGGTCGAGACCGCGTTGCCGCTTGGATTCCACACATTCAAGGTCTACGCGGTCAATGAATCCGGCAATGGTGTGCCCCGCAGCCTGAGGGCCTTCATCGGGGAGGACCTCCCCGCGGCTCCCGCGGGAATCACCGTGTCGGCCGACGGCCTGGACGCAGAAATCAGCTGGCAGCCTGTGACCTCTGGCGCGCAGGGTGGATATGTCGATGCCTCGGCGATCACATATGAGGTTGTCCGCCAGCCGGGCGATGTGGCCGTGGCTTCGGGGCTGACCTCCACCTCCTGTCATGACATGGTCGACAAGATGGGTGTCTACACCTATATGGTGACTGCTGTCGTGGAGGGCCGTCGCGGGGCGACGGGCAGTTCCGCCCCCTCGGTGATAGGCACCGATGTGCCGCTCCCATACACATGCGGTTTCGAGGACACCGACGAATTGTTGCTGTGGACCGTCATCGACGCGAATGGCGACGGCGCGACCTGGGAACGCGGCGCGACGATGGATGGCAAGCGCACGATGATGATGCGCGGCGCGTATGGCCGCATGGTCGATGACATGCTGGTATCTCCGCCGGTGCGCCTTGAGGCCGGGAAAGCCTACAAGGTTGTCTATGACGCGGGTTGCATGAATGCCACATATCCGGCCCATTACACCGTCACTCTGGGCCGGGAGGCATCGGTGGAGGGGCAGCAGACAGTGGTGAAGGAGTTCACCACAGACCTGCGTATGCTCAACCGCACATATCTCTATCTGCCTGAAATCACCGAGACCGGGATATACCACATCGGTTTCCACGCCGGCTGGGAGCCGGGATTGCCGACGCTCTATGTCTCGAATGTCACCATCGAGGAGAACACCGCCTCATGGCTGACCGGAAAGGTGACCGACGGCACCGACCCCCTGGAAGGGGCCACGGTGACTTTCGGGGAGGAGTGGCAGCCGGTGACAACCGGTGCTGACGGCCTATTCGAGTTTATCGAGATTACGCCCGGCACATATGCCTGGAGTGTCGAGAAGTTTGGCTTTGAGCCGCGCTCGGGAAGCTACGAGCTGTCGGCACTGCAACATCTGGAGGTGGAGATACCCCTCACCCCGATACCTGTCGCCACGGTCAGCGGACGCGTGGTCGACCCAGATGGCCACGGCCTGGAAAACGCGACTGTCAGCATCCACGGCTATGACGCGCTGTCGGGTGTGACCGACCGCGACGGCAATTTCTCGGTCGGAGGTGTGTACCGCAAGGGTGGCTACACGGTGGATGTCCACGCCATCAATTATGAGTCGGCCACATATGAGGTCGAGTCCCTCGACGGCGACCTGGAGCTGCCGGTGTTCACCCTGCGTGAGAAGCTCATCGCGCCGGGGAATGTCACGGCTGAGGCAGACCGCGTCCTGGCCAGGGTGGCCTGGGAGGTTCCCGAGGACAGCCCGGTGACATTCCGCTATGATGACGGCACCGACAATTACGTCCATAACATGGAGATGTCGGCCGTAACCCCATACACCGCCGTGGGTGTGATATATGACACACCTGCCGTATTCACCTCCGTTGCCTGGAATGTCTGGAACTCGGCCAACCCCGGCCTGCCGGTTGATGTCATTGTCTTCGACCTCGACGAGGATGGCAATCCGACCAACCGCATACTCTACGAGGCCAATGGCCTGGAGAGCGAGAACTACAACTGGCATGAGCATGTGTTGCGCTATCCGGTGGTGGCTCCCCGAGGAGCGCTCTTCACCCTGCGCGGCGACGCCCGCCTCTGCATGGACGGCTCTGCTGATGATGACGCGTGGCCCCGTATGCCGCATAAGATGGTGATGACCAAAGATTACCGCACAGAGCCGTTTGTCAGCCGCTACGCTGATGACAACAGCTACATATTCCGGGGCAACCTTACACTGCGGGCCTCCGGACTGCCTTATGGCGCGCCCCGCGTCGCTGCCTCTGCCGCGTCGACCCTCGCCGTGGGATATGATGTCTGGCGGTTGGCCCAGGGTGACGAGGCCGCGACCGACCGATGGGTGGGCCTGACCGAGTCGCCGATGACGGCCACCACTCTGGAGGATGCCTCCTGGAGTGGTGCCGCGAAAGGTATGTACCGCTTCGCGGTCAAGGCTGTCTACGCCGACGGCAACCGTTCGTTTGCCACATTCTCTCCTGCCGTGCCGCGCCTGCTGACCTCCGACGTGACTTTGACCCTGCTGACCAACGCTCCCGGCGAGGATGCCTCATCAGCCGCCGTGCTGCTGGCCGGAAAGGACAATATCCACAGCTATTCCGCCGAGGCCGACACCGAGGGGAAAGTGGTGTTCAGGGATGTCTGGGAAGGGGAGTATCTCCTCACCTGCGCCAAGAAGGGTTTCGAGACGCTGACCCAAGAGGTGACCGTCAGGGGTGAGGCCGACTCCGACCTGTCACTGACCCTGACCGAGGCTGTGGCTATGCCGTTCAACATCATGCTCGACGAGACCGGCGAGCCTGCCAGCAAGCTGTTGCGCTGGAATGTGCTGACCGACATCTTCGAGGATTTCGAGGGGCATGACGACTGGGCCATAAACTCCCCCGGGGAGCTTGGATGGTCGTATATCGACGGTGACGGCGACGAGACATATTTCTCCCCCAATTATGAGTTCCCCAACGCCGGCGAGCCGATGGCGTTCATCGTGATGAACCCCTCGAAGGCCCAGCCCGATATGTCATCGGGAGTGGTCGACACCCACAGCGGGGAGAAGGTGCTGGTGGCCTGGAGCAACCGTCACGCCACAGCCAACGACGACTACATAATATCGCCGCGTCTCGACATGGCCGACGACTTCGTGATAAGCTTCTGGACGCGTGGTTACTGGTGGCGCTACGAGGAGACCCTTATGGTTGGCTACTCCACCGACGGCAAGGAGGCCGACGACTTCATCTGGATCGGTGAGCCTGTCACGGTCGACTATGACGAGTGGACACAGATTGTGACCCCTGTGCCGCAGCAGGCGAGATATGTCGCGATACGTTGTGTCTCCGACATCAACAACTACCTGCTGGCCATCGATGACATCTTCATCGGCATGCCCGACAATATCCCGGGAGTGACGCGTCAGGAGCCGGCCCGTGTGCCGGGCGCGGTGCTGGGCTATGAGGTGTATCTCGACGATGAGAAGATAGCATCGACCACAGAGACCTCATACATGCTTGAGAATCTCCCGGCCGGGAAGCACACCGCCGGTGTGACGGCGCGCTACGCCTCAGGCGAAAGCGCGATGGCCACTGTCGCCTTTGACATCTCCCAGTCTGGGGCAGACCTCGCTGAGGCAGACATTGTGGCGGCCATAAGCGCGCGTCGCGGTGTCATAACCGTGGCCGGGGTGGCCGACGGAACGATGGTGAATGTCTATCGTCCCGACGGTGTCCTCGTGGCGGCGGTAAGGGCCGAGGGTGGCTCAGCCACGATTCCTGTCGCCCCCGGCCTCTACCTGGTCAAGGCGGCGACCGTCACGGCAGGCCTCCGTGTGAGGTGACACTCCGGTCGCCTCTGTGGCGGCTGGCTATGATATGACAACGGTCTCACGGCTCATGCAGCGCCGTGAGACCGTTGTGGTTTTGGCCGGGTGCCGGGTCAGCGAAACCAGTCGCGGACACGCTGGCGCACCGCGTTTGACTCTTTCAGCAGGCGGATGAACTCCAGGGCAGAATGCTTGTGGTAGCTGTCGCGGAGCATGTGGACGCATCCCTCCATATTGTTCGAGGGGATGTCGAGCGGGATGGCGCGTATGCCGGTCTCGTTGTGGACGGTGGCCTCGGCCAGCACGGTGACGAGGTCGCTCTGCTTGATGAGCTTGAGCAGTATGTTGACCTCGTTCAGCTCGATTTTGACCTTCAGGGGGAAGAGGTGTGGGGCGACGCAGTGGTCGAAGGCGTTTCGGGCCTGCAGTCCGCGGGTTGGTAGCGCAAGGTCGTGGCGGGCGAGCTGGGCGAGGGTGACACGCGGCAGCCCGGCGAGGGTGTGGTTGTCGCGCACGATGACCGACAGCTGGTTGTCAAACAGCATGTGTGACTCTATCTCATCGTCGCACACCAGGGGGCGGAAGGCCAGCACGAAGTCGACGGCCCGCTCGTGGAGCATCTCCATCAGTTCGGCCATCGGCTTGTAATGGATGTTGAGCTTGACGGCGGGGTGGAGCTTCATGAAGTCTATGATGGTCTCGGTGAGAATCGGGCTGAAAGAGTAGGTCACCCCGATGTCGAGCGTCCCGGCCAGCAGCTTGCCGAGGTCTTGCATGCGGCTGACGCATGCCTGGGCCTCGCATAGGGTGCGCCTGGCCCTGGGGAGCAGTTCCTCGCCCGGTTCGGTGAGGGTCAGTGAGTGGCCGGGGCGGTTGAACAGGGTTACCCCGAGGTCATCCTCGAGCTGTTTTATCTGTTGCGACAGGGTGCTTTGGGCTATGTTGAGGGCGCGGGCGGCCTCGGAGAAGCTGAGGGTCTCGGCGGCCTTGACGAAGTAGCGGAGTTGTCGTAGTTCCATGAACGGGATTGGAATTGGGGATGAATGGGTTGTGGTCGGCTCAGCGGGTGGCCTGGAATGAGATGCGTTTCATCATGAATACCGGCAGGTTGACTGCCACCACCATGCCGATGATTACAAACACGCAGGTCATGCCGTTGTAGTTGAGCAGGTAAAGGTAATGGTTGAACGCCGGCTCGTCGGTCGCCGAGAGACATGAGATGGTGGCGGCCACGGCGCGGTAGGCATACATTCCCGGAATCATCGGCAGCAGGGCGGGGCAGAGACAGACCTCGGCGGGGCATTTCACCGTCGGGGCGAGCAACACCCCGAGTATGCCGATGACAAAGGCCGCGATGGTGCTGGCCCAGATGATGCCCATGCCTGCCAGGCCGGGTTCCATCAGGATGAAACGGATGGCGTGGCCCACGGCGGCTGTCACCCCGCAGCAGAGGTAGGCGCGCCTCGGGGTGTTGCTGATTGAGGAAAAACCGATTGATGCTATCGCCGCGAACAATCCGTCCTCAAAAATTCTCAATATCAGTGTCGGTTCCATATGATGAATGTCAGGGGGGAGTAAGCGTTTGGCGGGGCCGCTCAGAACATCCGCAGCCCCAGGAGGTACATGCCGGCACACAGCCCGACCGAGAGGCAGGCCGTCAGCACCAGCGCGTCGACAAACCGGCTGAAGGCGCAGAGGTAATGGCAGGCCAGCAGGTCGCTGACCGAGTTGATGTATGGCACACCGGGGATTAGGTAAAGCACGCTTGTCCCGAGGGCTATCTCGGGTGTCGACCCCCACTCGAAGATATGGGCGCCCGCGCAGATGGCGGCCGAGAAGAAGGCGCAGCAGAGGAAGACCAGCCGGATGTCGCGCCGGTCGGCCATCATCATCTGTTTCAGCTTGAAACCGGCGAGGGTGGCGACAAACACCACCAGCACGGCAGTCAGGTCGCCTCCGAAGAGGCGGCAGAATGAGGCGTTGGCCATGGAGGCCAGCAGCAGCACCTCGTTGCGGGGTGTGGGCGGGGCTGCGGTGATCTCGGCGAAGCGGCTTACCGCCTCGTCGTAACCGATTTTGCCGTCGGCGACCTCCCAGCTCAGGCGGCTCAGGCGGGTGTTGACGGTGAAGTTGAGCCCGCAATGGGGCGCCTGGCGTATGACCACGGGCAATGCCAGGTCGCCATGTGGAGACCTGGCATAGATTTCGATGTGGCGCGGCATGATGGCCACTCCCGCGTCGACCCCGAAGGCTCTCGCCATGCGGTTTATGTTCTTCTCGATGCGTATGCATGTCGCCCCGCAGCCTAGGAGCCACGCGGCGTATTCGCCAAGGAAGTCGAGTCTACTCGTCGTCGGATTCTTCATATTCCTCATCTTTCCTGTCGCCCGGGATGAAGAACATCTCGCGTTCCTTGCCGAGCTCTATCAGGTGGTGGCGGCGGTGAAGCAACGGGGAATGGCGGCGCTGGTCGCGCAGCTTCTCGAAAGCGTGGAAGACAAACGTGAGGAGCAGAATCCCCATTATCACACACCAGATAATCATTGGCTGGTCCATAGACTTATATTTTGTTGTGGGAAGCCCCGGAGGCTCCCCGGTCGGTCAGCAGGAGTGATTTCCGGATGACGCCGCAAAATTAGTCAGGACCACATCCCTTTCAAACAGTCTGTCGAGGATAATTGCGATACCCTCCATCGGAAAAACGGATGGCGGGGGCGGTAGGTTCATTCGCCGCAGCGGTGGCGGCTCATTCGGGGGTGGGCCATGGTGATGTCGCGGGTGGGTGGCTGGGTAATTGAAAGGCGGGGCGCTCCTGTCGAGAGGGGCGCCCCGCGTGTCATTCAGGGATTATGGTCAGGGGTCTGTGTCACTTGGCGGGAATCGCTACATTGTCGATACACCAGGTGGCGTAGTTGGAGTCCTCGGTGGCGGCGTAGCGGAAGCCGATGTAGACTGTGCCGGAGAAAGCCGACAGGTCAAGCGAGCCTGAGCTGAGCCAGGAGGAGTAGCCCGACGCGGGGGCAGCTGGCCATGCCGCGGGGAGCTTGGTCTTGGTGGCGGTGGCGGGGTTGTCAGAGCTGAGGACGAACACCTCGATGGTCGAGGTGGTCGAGCCGTAGCCGTTGACCTGCGAGGTGAACGACAGGGTCTTTGACGATACCTTGGAGAGGTCGACGGCGGGAGACACCAGCCAGGAGTCAAACGGGGCGGTGCCCTTGTAGCCTGTCATGGAGGCGTAGTTGTTGTTGGAGAAGGTGGCCACATACCAGTTCTTGTTGCCTGCCACCAGCACCGACTTCCAGCCCGAGGGGAGGGATGTCGAGCCGTCGAAGGTCTCGTCGAGGCCGTCGGCTGCGGCGGGAGGGGTCGGGGTGTCGCCGCCGCCGGTGCCCTGCGATATGATTTTGTATTTCGAGGTGTTCTTGAGGCCGGGCATTGAGTTGTATTTCAGCACATCGCCGTAAAGCACCACCTGCGCGCCGAGCATACCGGGATTGTTGGCCAGGTTGAGGGCTGTGCGGACATCGCCGAAGGGGAGCTGCACGTCGATGCATTTCGACTTGTCTTTCACGTTGGGGCTGTCGGCCAGCAGGATGTTGTTGTTTGACGCGTTGGCGGTCTCGAAGTGGGCGTCATAGTCGTGGTAGGTGCCGACGATGTAACCCTTCACCCACACGCCTGGATATTCCGAGTCGGTGGTTGACTGGGGTTTGAAGCCGATGACCTTGTTGACATCATAGGGGTCATCCTCGGTGCCGGTGCCGCCGACGATGATTTCCACCCCTTCGAGTACGAACTCGTCGGCCGCGCCGGTGTTGCCGGTAACGCCGAATGTGCCCATGTACTTGTCAAGACGGCCCAACACCATCAGCTTCTTGCCGAGGTTGTCGGGGTGGTTGGCCAGGGCGACGTAGGCGCGCATGACTGAATTCTGGGGCAGCTCCATCACCAGGCATTCGTTGAGGTCGCGGGTGTCCTTGGTGGCACCGATGACCACTGATGACGCAAGGGTGGCGTCGGCTCCCCACTCGATCTGTGACGAGGAGGTGATGTTTTCAACCTCTGGGGCGATTGTGCCGACGATGTATCCCTCTACCCATCCTGTGGGGGCTGTGCCCTGTGTCTCGGCCTTCACAGCCTCGGCCACGGTGTATGGACGCTCCTTGCTGCCCAGCGGCAGGGTCGGGTTGCCGAAGTTCATCATGCCCTCCTTGTCTATGAGGGTTATCTGCCAGGAGTCGGCGGGGTCGGTGTTGGAGTAATAGTATCCGAGGATTCCGACGATGTCGCCGTTTTCGTCAGGCAGCGGGGTGTTCCAGAAATTGGAATAGCCCGAGGTGCGGACAGTCAGCTGCGAGCCTGACGCGTCCTGGATTTTCTGGCTGACATTCTCGTGGTATATGCCCAGCACGTCGAGGCCGTCCTGGGGGATGAACTTGACGTTGTTGAAGCGCACGAGCTGTCCCTGCATCTTCCGGAGGTATTCGGGGGTGGTAGCGTTGGTGTTCAGGTCAGAAATCGATGTCACCAGCAGGGTGTCGATTTTGGCTGGCTCGGGCAGGCCGTTGAGCTCGATGTGTCCCTCAAGGATGCCGGGCTGCATGAATGTGGGCTGGTAGGCGTTGTCGCGGGCGCTCCACTGGGGATATCCCATCTGCTCGAGACCGGCGTAGCGGCCGATGTAAAGCCCGGTCAGGTCGATGACCACCTCCTGCCCCACGCGGTATGAGAGGTAGAGGTTGTACTGGTTGATTGACAGGGGCAACACGGCAGTCTCGTCCTGGATGTAGAGCGACTTGAAGACGTTGCCGGGCATGTCGTTTGAGATGACGCGCCCCTTCACGATGTAGTGGTCGCCGTTTTCCTTTGTGCCGATTTCCTTGCAATATGGCATTGTGTCTTCCCAGAACAGTTCCTTGACCTCAAGGATGGTGGAGTTGGGCTTCATGGTCGCCACCGGCACCTCGTCTATTAAGCGGGGAGTGTCGATGTCGTCCTGGCATGCCGAGAGTCCGGCGATGGCCAGTCCGGCCACCAGCCCCAGTGAAAGATTCTTTATGATAGATTTCATATTGGAAATTCTTTAGAACGGTGGTTTAATTGAATCCGTTTACTTTCAGGTTTTTCACCTCCCAAGTGCCGGCCTTGGTGTCGGAGGTGTAGTGGAATGCCACCTGGATTTTCTTCCCGGCGTATTTCGACAGGTCGATCTGGCCGGTAGACATGAATGTCCAGGAGAGTGACGAGGGGTAGTGGGGGATTTCAAGGGTCTCCCACTCGCCGCCGATTTCGCGGACAACGAAAGTAGACTCCTCCTTGGCTGCGTCGACGCTGGCGTAGTAGTTGACAGCCTGCTCGAATGACGCGCTGACCTCGGTGAGGTTGGCAAGGTTGATTTCAGGCGACACCAGGTATGAGGAGGTCTTGTAGTTGGTGCTGTTGGCAAACGCAGATGCTTTCATGCAGGCGTAGCGTGAGTCGGCGGTCCAGACATATTGCAGCCCGGAGGGAATGGTCTCATCCTCGATGGTGAATGAGCCTGCGCCGTTGGCGAAGGTCTCGGAGAAGACAGGGATGACCGGGGCTGTGCTGCCTGAGAAATTCTCAAGGCTTTCGAGATCGATAAGCAGTATCTGCCACTCGCGGTTGTAGAACGAGAGGACGCCGACGATGTCGCCTTTGCCTCCGGGGAGGCTGTTGAACCAGAATGTCGACTGTCCGGAGTTGTAGAGCTGTATTCGGTTGCCGTTCTCGTCAAAAGCGTAGCGCGAGGTCGATTGTCCCTGGGTTGCCAGCGGCTCTCCGGGATTCTCGAATTCCATGTTCTCGAATTTGACCAGGCGGCTCTGCATGGCCAGGAACTCGACATTGTTCTGGCGGGCGGCGTCTACCTCAGGGACGGTCACCACCTGTGGGGCCACAGGGGTGGGGAAGCCGTGGACGATGGCATGCTCGGTGAAGATTTCCTCATCGATTCGTCCGGGCTGCTCCTTGCCGGGCTGCGGCTCTCCGCCGAGCTGCATGCAGTTGCCGTAGGCTCCGATGCGCAGGCCTGTGCAGTCGATGGTCAGCAACTGTCCGGGCTTGTAGTCCTCGTAGAGCTTGGTCTTGTCGACGGCGATTGTCAGTCCGGCGGTCTCGTCTTCTATCATCAGGTTTTTGTAGATGTTTCCGGCCTTGTCGCATGAGACGATTTTGCCGGTGATGACGTAATGTGAGCCGTCGGCCTTCTCACCGATGACCTTGTTGTAGCTGTAGGTGTTGGGATCGTTGAAAGCCTCCTTCAGCTCGAGGATGGTGGTGTTTGTGGCCGGGATGACTTTGTCTGAGCCGGGTTCATACATCGGGGGCATCGCCTTTTCGTCGTCGCAGGCTGAGAACCCGACGGCGGCGATGAGCAGCGACGCTATGTAGAGAATTGACTTTTTCATTTCAGTTCTTTCTTGTTAAAATCGGTTTCATGATGTTTGGGTTCACACATGCCGGGTCAGAAGCGCACACCGACGTTGAAGTAGACCTTGATTCCCTGGGCATACTGGAGCTTGGTGGGGAATGAGTTCACGTTGTAGCGCTTGGTGTCGACGCGGCTTTGCTGGAAGGCGTTGATGACCAGGTCTTTGTTGTTGAGGATGTTTGAAACCGACAGGTTGAGGTTGAGCGAGAGGCTGCGGTTGATGTAGATGATTTTGCCGACGGAGGCATTGAGCACCCACTGGTTGTCGAGCTTGGGCTGCTCGGCGTAGGCGTCGATGATGGCCTGTGCCTCCTGCTCTGACCAGGCACCCGTCCATATGCCGGGTCGCTGCTCATGGTAGGGGTAGGCGAGCTTGACATAGTAGTCGGCCAGGTATGAGGCGTTGACGTTGACGAAGAACATCTTGGGGGCCTGCCAGTCGAGGGCGATGTTGAAGGCCAGCTGCGGGGTGGAGGTGCAGGTGTAGTTGTTGAGGAAGACCTGCTTCTCGGAGTCGGGGTAGAGGCCGTTCTCGACCGAGCGCAGACCCATCGGGTTGTTCTTGTACTGGTATTTGGCGTATGTGCCGGCGAAGGAGGCGGTCAGCGAGGGGAGGATTTTGTAGGCCATGCCCAGCTCGATGCCCTTGTACTGGCGTTTCACGCCGTTGAGGGCGAAGTTGCAGAATGTGTTGAGCGACTCGTCGTAGAATCCCATGCGCTCTACAGCGTCGTCGATGTTGGTGAAGAACGCTCCGATGGAGCCACGGAAGCGGCGGTAGTTCCAGTTGTACTGGGCGTCGGCCGAGAAGGTCTTCTGCGATTTGGGGTCGTTGATGGTGGTGTCCTTGATGCGGGGGGCGATGTAGACATCAGAGATCAGGGGGGCGTCGGTGGAGTACTGGGCCTGGACGGTGAAGAAGTTGCGTCCGTCGAGCTTGTAGGTCACGCCTGCCTTGACGGCGAAGTCCTCGAAGTCGAGGGTCTTCGACTTGCCCAGGGAGTTGAGCGGGGCGCGGCCGTTGCGCATGTGGCCGAAGCGGTAGAACTCTTCCCAGGAGAATGACGCGCCGTAGTTGATGTCCCAGTGGGCGTACTTGTGCTGGTTCTGCACCCATGCCTGGAGCTTCATGGCATGGATGTTGTAGTCATATCCGAAGCGGTCGCCCTTGACCACCTTGCGGTTGGGGTTGTCGAGGTCGTTCTGGAGGATGTCAGGGTTGGCCGTAGGGTCATACATGTCTCGGTCTGAGAAGGGGTCGACGTCTACCCAGAACTGTCCTCCGAGGAGGTCGCGGACGGTCATGTATTCGGCCGAGCGGGTGTAATTGAAGTTCACGCCTGCCTGGAAGGTGATGTTGTCGGAGAAGCGGTGGTTGAGGGTCGTCCCGGCGATGAAGTTGAACTGCTTGGAATGCTCCATCTGCTGGATGTATGTCGAACCTTTCTGCTGGTCCTCGGGGAGCGACTGGTTCTGGATGTTGTTGAGGTGGTTGGCCAGGTACATGGCGTCCCAGTCGATCTGCTGTATTCCGCCGATGTTGTTTTCCCAGAGGTTGGTGTAGTAGTCGTAAAGGCCCCATTCGGGGGTGTCCTGCCCGTATATGAAGTAGGAGGGGAGGTTCTTGTAGTAATCGGGCTTGGGGTCGTTGGCCTTGTAGTAGTTCAGGCGGGTACGGGCGAAGTTTGTCCAGCGGAACGCCACGGAGGTGTTGAGCGTTGTCTTCTCCCCTTTGTGGAGCCATGTGAGCATCGCCGTGGGGTCGAACTTCTCGCGGATGTTGTCGGAGCGTTTCTTTCCGGCCTGCCATCCCCAGGTGGGGTTGTAGAGGTTGTCACCGACCAGGTCGTAGACCTCCTGGACGGTAGCCTTGCCGTTGGCATACTGTGTGGGCGCGCCCCAGGCGGTGAGTGTCAGGGAGTTTTTGTTGTCAAACACCTTCTCCACCGAGAGGAAGAGGCCTCCGGAGTTGTAGAATGTGCCTGGCACCACCCCTTCTTTCGAGTAACGTCCGATAGCCGACAGGGTGACGGCGAAGCCGTTGGGGGTCAGGCCTGAGGAGTAGGTGGCCATCGCGCGGTAGTTGTAGTTTGAGTTGGTGTAGCTCAGCGAGCCGTTGAACCCCGGGGCGTAGGTGTCGGTGATGGTGTTGAAGTTCTGCGAGCCTGAGATTCCGCCGAAACCGTATGCGGCTGCTCCGAGGCCTACGGTGGAGGTGTTGTTGCGGAATGCGCGCGAGGTCATGCCTCCGAGCTGCGAGAAGGAGAATCCGCCGCGGATGAGGTCGTTCATCGGCAGGGAGTTGATGTATGTCTCCTGGTAGCGCGAGCCGACACCGCGGTAGTTGCTGTACAGGGGGGAGTAGCCGTAGCGTGTGAACTTGTAGTATATGTTGTCACTTGCTCCGGTGAGGGCGGTGACGGCCTGTCCGTTGCCCTCCTCGTCTTCAAGCATCGACTCGTCGAAGAGCAGCTCGTTGTTGTTGTCTTCGTTGAAGGTCACGAACTCGTTGTCGTCGTCAGATATGAGGATGACGTTGCCGGCGTTGACGCTCTGGTCGTTGTAGAGGTGGAGCTGGGCCGCACCTCCGGCGTACCCAGGGGCGGTGATTGTCAGCACGGCCTCTCCAGGGCGCGCAGTGGAGATGCGGAAGTCTCCGGCGGGTCCTGTGGTGACGGTTATTCCCTGGTCCTGGATTGAGATGGTCGCTCCCGGTACGGGCGCACCGGTGCTGGCGTCTACCACCGTCCCGGAGACAGCCGCGGTCTGGGCCACGGAGGGGAGGGCTGCGCCGAGCAGCATCAAAGGAAACAGCTTATGTTTCATGTTGATTTGACTATGTGTTGATTTTAGTTTGATAGTTCTCACGGTTTTTAACGCAACACCGTCGGGGGCATCGGACTTGGGGATGGGGTGTGTCTGCCCCTGCAAAGCAAAAACGATACATCCGAAACATTGCGGATTGCGGCTGGAACCAGCGTGTAAAGATACGCAAAAAAGATTCAAAGAACCAAATACTGTGAGAAAAATTCGTTGAATTTCGGTGAAAAATCCATATTTGTCGGTGAAATCTCCTGTTTCAGGGGGCTATTTCCGCAACACGGGCCAGGAGTAGGCTCTGAGACGCGCGGCGAGCATTGCCTCGCGCCCGTCGAGGTAGCTGTCGAGCAGGGCGTGGAACCGGGGGGAGTGGTTCATCTCCGAGAGGTGGGCCAGCTCGTGGCAGATGATGTAGTCGCGCAGCTCCTGGGGGAGGAAGACCAGCACGTAGCTCAGGGATATGCAGCCCCGGAACGAGCAGTTGCCCAGGGTGCGGAAGCCAGTCGAGATGGTCCACCCCGCCGGGTTGCGTCCGATGCGGGCGGCCAGCTGGCGGGCGCGGGGGAGAAGGATCTCGGGGGCTATCTTGCGGGCCATGCGGCAGAGCAGCGAGCTGGCCAGGCGGGTGGTGGCCTCGTCATCGAGGTCGAAGTCTGTACCGATTTCCAGCGAGCAGGCCGGGAGTGAGGCCTTGGCGAGCATCTTGCCGGGGGCGACGCTCTGGCGCGCGATGATGAAGTCGACTCCCGGGAAGCTGATTCGCGAGGGGGCGGTGTAGCGCAGTGTGGGGCGGCTGGCGAGCAGTCTGGGGGTGAAGTCGTCGAGCAGCCGGTTGATGTCGGGCAGGCCGAGATGGCGGGGAACGTTGAGGCTGACAAGCCCGTTGCGCCACCGGGCGGTGGCGCGGCGGCTGTTGGGGCGCGAGCTTACCACTACGCGGCCCAGTTGCCTGTGGTTTATTTCTCCGATTACGGGCATTTGCGGAGACTGGTGGAGGTTATAGATATTGTGATGTGGTGGATGTCATTGTGGCTGATGGGAGGGGAGAGGGTGGGGCGGGGTCAGCCTCCGAGGCCGAGTTTTGACCGCAGCGTGTCGGTGAAGGTGTGGCCCGGCAGGGTGACTACGTTCAGGGGGAACGGCGACTTGCGGAATGTCAGCCGTGAGCCTTCGGGGAGCGAGAGGGTCTTGCCGTCGAGGGTGAGGCGGAAGGTCTGGGCGCGCAGGGTCACCGTGGCGGCCAGCACCGACGAGTCGTTGACCACCAGCGGGCGCACTGACAGGGAGTGGGCGGCGATGGGGGAGATGACCCATCCGGACACCGAGGGGTCGAGTATCGGGCCGCCTACCGAGAGGTTGTAGGCAGTCGAGCCGGTGGGGGTGGCGATGATCAGGCCGTCACCTTTGTAGGTAAGCGAGTGGTGGCCGTTGATTTCGGTGTCGACGGTGACCATCGAGGCGTTCTCCCCCCGGGTGATGGCCGCCTCGTTGAGGGCGTGGAATATGCCGACTGGGGTCTCCACCTCGAGCAGCGAGCGGCGCTCGACGGCGTAGTCGCCGTCGAGGAGGTGGCGCGAGATTTCCTCCGGACGGTCAAACGAGAATGCGGTCAGGAAGCCCAGGTGGCCGGTGTTTATCCCTGCCACGGGGATTGCCGAGTCGCCCACCCATGCGGCGGTCTTCAGGAAAGCCCCGTCGCCGCCTATGGCCACGGCCAGGTCGGCCAGCGGGCATTCCGACAGGCGTATGTGGTGGATCCCGAGGGCGAACCTCGGGCCGAGCTTCCCGGCGAGGTAGTCGAGGAAGCGGTCAGACATTACCACCTTGTGGTCGCGCCGCATCAGCTCGCAGACCAGCCGCTCGATGTCGGCCAGGTGGTTCTCCTGGTGTCGGTTTCCGTTGATTGCTACTATCATTGCAGGCTCACATCTCAAGGTAATGGATAAGCTCGTTGACGCGGTCCTGGGCCCGGCGGCGCGTGGCGGAGTCGGGCTGGGAGCCGACGAAGAAGGGGTCGTAGCCGTAGCGGCGCAGCGAGCGTGCCACGCCCGAGGCGTCGCGCACGTTGACCCTCAGGGCGATCACGGGCAGCCCCTCGGGGTCGCGCATCCCGGTCACCGACAGCGCCAGCAGCTGCGCGTCGCAGTCTTCGACGGCGCGGGCGATGGATGAGGCGGAGTAGTCGGCGGGAGGGCACGACAGCAGCAGCTCGCTCGCCTCCTGTGGCAGGGGAGGAGTCAGCGTCTCGGCCTTCTCGCGGTGGGAAAGGCTCCCGGCGATGTATTTCTGGAGTTTGTCGTTGTCCATCTTTTCCCCAATCTTTTTTGCGGGTTAGAAATATTCTTTTTAATTTTGTGGCTTGATAGCCCCAGAATGATTTCCGGGACAAAGATAGGAAAAAATCCTTGATTCCTTACCTACTTTATATTATTATAACATTCTTTCAGCGATAATGGTTACGAACCTGAGCGTCAATATAAACAAGGTGGCCACCCTGCGCAATGCCCGTGGGGAGAATGTGCCTGATGTGGAGAAAGTGGCGGTCGACTGCGAGGCGTTCGGCGCCGATGGCATCACGGTCCATCCCCGTCCCGACGAGCGCCACATACGCCGCGACGATGTGATACGGCTGAGGCCGCTGGTCAAGACCGAGTTCAACATCGAGGGCTACCCCACGGAGGAGTTCATGGACCTGGTGTTGAAAATCAAGCCCGAGCAGGTGACCCTGGTGCCCGACCCCCCGGGGGCGCTGACCTCCTCGGCGGGCTGGGACGTGGCCGCCAACGCCGAGTTCCTCACAGGAATCGTCGACAGGCTGCGCGACGCCGGAATCCGCTCGTCGATTTTCGTCGACACCGACCCCGACAACATCAGGCTCGCCGCCAAGGCGGGGGCCGACCGGGTGGAGCTTTACACCAAGCCCTACGCCGACCTCTACCCGACCGACCCCGAGAAGGCCGTCGCCCCATATGTCGAGGCCTCCCGCGCCGCCCACAAGGCAGGGCTGGGGGTCAACGCGGGTCACGACCTGAGCCTTGAGAACCTCGCCTGGTTCCACAAGTATGTGCCCTACCTCAACGAGGTCTCGATCGGCCACGCTCTGATTTGCGACGCCCTCTACCTGGGGCTTCCCGAGACCATCCGCCGCTACAAGGAGGCCCTGAAATCCTGAACATCCATCACCTGACCACATTATCCCAAGACAATTATGATACTTGCCGAAGCCGCCCTCTCCGGGACTCCGCAGACCGCCGCCGCAGCCGCCGAGGCTGCCTCCAACGTGGCCGAGCTTTCATTGTGGGACCTCTGCCTGCGTGGCGGTCCGCTGATGATTCCCCTGGCCCTGCTTTCGCTGATATGCGTCTATGTCTTCATCGAACGCGTGATTGTGATCTCCAAGGCCAACCGCCTGGATGACTCATTCATGAAGCGCATACGCGACTATATCCACGAGGGGGAGGTGGAGAGCGCCTACAACCTCTGCCGCAAGACAGACACCCCCTACGGACGGCTCATCGAAAAGGGCATCAGCCGCATCGGCCGCCCGGTCAACGACATCATGTCGGCCATCGAGAACACAGGCAACATCGAGGTGGCCAACCTCTCCAAGGGGCTGCCCTGGCTGGCGACCACCGCGTCAGGCGCCCCCATGCTCGGCTTCCTCGGCACGGTGATCGGCATGGTGGAGGCTTTCTACTCGATAGCCTCGCAGGGCAACTCGGCCAACATCTCGACATTCTCAGACGGCATCTACACCGCCCTGGTCACCACAGTGGCCGGTCTGGTGGTAGGTGTGGCCGCCCTCTTCGCCTACAACTACCTCGTGGCCCGCGTCAACGCCGTGATGAACCGCATGGAGGCCAAGACCATGGAGTTCATGGACCTGCTCAACGAGCCTGCCCGCTGACCCTGCCTGCCCGCCCGCGCTCTCCAAGCCACTAACCATCACCAACCGTCACAGCGATGCTAAAACGTCAGAACAACCTTATGGCGGCTTTCTCGATGGCGTCGATGACCGATGTCATCTTCCTGCTGCTCATATTCTTCATGGTGACCTCCACCTTCGTCTTCCCCACCGGCCTGGAGGTAAACCTCCCCCAGGGGACGGAGCAGAGCGCCATCAAGCCTGTCACCCGCGTCTATATCGACGCCAACGACTCGATTTTCGCCTCCACCGCCGACGAGAAGCCCCAGCCTGTCACCCTCACCACCCTGCCTGTCTTCCTCAAGATGGCCAACGAGCAGGACTCTACCGGCTTCGTGGCCCTCTATGCCGACGAGACCGTAAGATACGGACGCATCGTGGAGGTGCTTTCAATCGGGGCCGAAAACAACCTCAAGATGGTGCTGGCCACCCAGCCCGTGAGCAATCCCCGCTCCCACGCCGCCGACCCGGCTGACACCGCCACGGATCCCGCGACCGTGACCGAAACCTTACCAGCGACAGACAATGTACAGTAACCGGAACAACGACCGCCGATCCGACCGTTCCTCCAAGGCATGGGCCATCGGAGGCACATTGCTGTTCCATGCCCTGCTGCTGCTCTGCCTGCTGTTCTGCTTCCTGAAATATCCCCCGGAAGGGACCAAAGTGTGGCCCCCCGAGCCTGAGAAGGAAATCGTCTTCCACGAGGTCGAAGACCTATACGCCTCGGGTGAGTTCGTAAGGGTCGGCGACACATATGACGAGGTGGTCAACGATGCCCCCGCGCCCTCATCCGCCGACCAGCCCGAGCCGACCCAGAACGCGCCCGACACCCGCGACGCGGGCCACAAGGCCGACCCCTCGAAAGTCGTCAGCTCCGAGCGACCCTCTCCGATGAAAGTCGACAAGAAACCCAAAGGACCGACAAAGGAGGAGCTGGAAGCCGAAAAAGCCCGTCAGGAAGCCCAGCGCCGGCAGGAGGCGAAGAAGACCGCCGAGGATGCCACCCGCAAGGCATTCGGCGGAAAAGGTAAAGGACAAAGCGGCCAGCCCGACGGAAACTCCTCGACTGGAGCCGTCGCCGGCACCCCCGGAAATGGTGTCAAAGGCCGCACCCTCGAGCATTGGGACAAAGTTTCCTCGACAAAAATCGGCGAGATCGCCATCCGCGTCAAAGTCAACTCCCAAGGAAAAGTAACCTCCGCGAGCTACGACCCCTCGCGGTCAAACGGCGCCGTCGCCGGCGACACCCGTATGCGAGAGCGTTGCCGCCAGAAATCACTCGAATGCCGTTTCTCGGTGAAAGAGGGCGCTCCCACCGCCAGCGGCACCATCATCTGGCATTTCAAGTAATCCATTCCCGCAAGATACACATACTTCAATCCCACGATGGATTCCCTCTGAGGGGAAATCAATCGTGGGATTGAAGTATGCGGTCCTGAGTCCTGTCGCGAGACAGGGACCGTGTCAGCGGGTCTTGGCAACCTTGCGGTCGTCGACGATGTAGATGCCGGCGGGGAGAGAGTCAAGGGCCTCGTCGGCGTTGGCTGCCCGGTGGATGAGCTGCCCGGTGAGGGTGTAGACATTCACGGGGCCGTCATTGGCGGCGGGACGGTCGGCTAAGACACCATCGATGCCGCTCGAAGCCGAGGGATTGAGGTTCCAGGCGCGGAGCGACTTGACGGCGGTGGAGCCGTTGTTGGAGAACGCCTCGATGCCGTTGGCGTCGCTGTCGGTGGGGAACACGCGGATGGACGATGCCCAGCGGTCGTTGATGAAGATGTCAAGAATCGAGTGGTCGATGAAGAGGTTGATTTTGATGTCGGAGCCGCGTCGTAGGTATTCGGGCATCGTCAGGGTGTAGACACCGTTGTAGACTCCGCCGTCGTTGACCAGGCGGGTCAGGCGCGAGAAGTCGACCGTCAGCGAAGAGGAGGCGTAATTGTAGGTGATGGTGGCCTCAGCCGTGCTGTTCTTGAAAATCTTGAAGCCGAATGGATTGCTGCCGATGGTGAAGGTGGCCTCGATTTCCACCGCACGGCCCGACACGGGGTCGAGCGGCAGCGAGCCTTCCAGGTCAAAGGAGGTCCGCTCGAAGCCGTTGGCAGTCCTCAGTCCGGTCAGGCCCGAGTAAGGCTTCTACACGAGCTCGCCGTTGTCGTTCAGGCTCCATTCGCGCGGCAGGGAGTAGCAGTGGGCCCAGCCCAGGTTCCAGTTGTCCTCGGAGGGGAGTTTGTCGGGGACTATGCCCAGGGCGATTGTCTTGCCGTCATGGTTGTAGATGGTCGGGGAGAGCAGTCCGAAACCGTCGCGCGAGTTAAGCTCCACATTCTTTCCCGAGGGGAAATTGGAGGCCGGGGCGAAAGTGCCGTCGGCATTAATCGAGCCGGTCCAGTAGATGGTGCGCACACCGGTCGAGGTGTTGAGCGGGGTGGCCGTGAAGAGCCATTTGCCGTTGCCCATCGGGGTGATGTTGGGCATCTCCCAGAACACGCCGTCGGCGGCCGCGCTTGTGCCGGTGAAGAAGAGCGCGCCGTCATTGCTCCAGGAAGAAGACGCTGGGTTGTAGCGGTGGAGCGTGGTGGTGCCGACACCATTCTTCGAGCTGCCGACGATGATGTAGGCATTGTCGCCATTGCGGAAGAAATATGGGTCGCGGAAATCATCCGACAGCCCGTCGGGGCGGCCATTGATGATCGGGTTGTTGCCCCATTTTGTCCAGTCGAGCAGCGCGGTGTCGTCGGGCGACGCGCCGGCGATTGTGGCCCGTCCGTAGTCTACGGCGGTGTAGAGGATGTTGGGCTTCCCGCCTGTGATGACATCGTCTGTGAAGACACATCCGCTCCAGCATCCCTTGATGTCGTAGGACGCTCCCGGGGCGATGGCTATTTTCTCCTCGCGCCAGTCATAGAGGTTTTCCGACGAGATGTGGCCCCAGTGGAGGCGCGCCATGTATGGCCCGTCGGCGTTTTTCTGGAAAAAGAGGTGGTAGCGTCCGTCGGCCCAGACCATGCCGTGGCACTCGTTGGTCCAGGCGGCCGCCGGCATTCCGTGGAAACGCGGGCGGAGGATGTCATCGGCGAAACGCGACGCGGGGATGTCGAGATTGGCCGGGTTCTCAGGCTTCCAAGAGCTGATGGTCTCCGGGGCGACAGCCTCGTCCCATATCCTGATGTCGTCGATGAGTCCGTTGTATGATGTCAGCAGGAAAGGCCCGGAGTAATTCTCCAGCTCGCCGCGTCCCATGGTGAATTTCCCCCCGGGGAAAGATATGGTGCCCGAGCAGCGCGACGAGCCTACAGCCTCGCCGTTGTTGTAGACAGTGATGGCGCGCGAATCGCAATCGATGACAGCCACAAGGTTGTTCCACTGGTATGTGGGCAACGGGGTCGAGATGTTGACCTCAGCGGGCCATCCGCCGATGTAGGTCTTGAACGACCACTTCCCGTCGAAACCGATGAAGAACCCGAATCCGGTACGGGTGTTGTTGTTGAGACAGCTCACGATGGCGGTCTTCTCCGAGGTGTTCTCATCGATTTTGATGATGGGGTAAGAGGGGACTGCGGCCCAGAGCGAGATGGTCATCTGCTTGGAGCCTTCAGGGATGATGGCGTTTAGGCGCGCGTCGACCCATGAGGTGTAGCCGTCGAATCGGAGCGCCTGCCCCTCTGCCCCGGCGACATTCTCAGGGGAGAAATGGCCCTGGACGGCGAAGCGGTTGCCGCTGACCGTCTCCTGTATCTGGCCTGAGCGCACATCCATCGGGAAGTGGGCCACGAGCCCGGCCTGCGCCTCAAGGGCAGTCGTTGCCACAGCTCCGGCGGCGAGTAGTAAATGGAGTTTATTCATTGAAAAACTATTGAGTCTATGTTGTTGCATAGGGATGCTTGCCGGTGGATTTTCCGGCAAGCATCCCGGTCTGTCATTCTCAACGGTAAATGTTGGTGTTTGTTGTGTGTGAGCTATGGTCAGGGGACCTGTTATCTCACCACGGTCTTGGAGGTCTTCGCGCCCTGGCGGATGATGTAGATGCCGGGGGTGAGGGTATCGGCGCTGACGGCGATGCCCTGGAGGGTGAAGTATTCGGCGGGAGCGTCGGAGCCGGCCATGTCGCCGGTGACTGCGGTCACGCCCGACCTCTTGTTGGCCAGGTAGGTGATGGCGTTGTCGGTCAGCTTCTCAAGGTTGGAGTGGAAGGCGTTGACCCCTTCGCGCGGCGACCATTCGCAGGCTGCCAGGCCGTTGGCGATGATTGTGCCCTGGCCGTCGGCTGCGGGCTTGAACTCAACGATGCCGGCCACGGCGTGGTCCTGCACATGGCCCCAGGTGCCGAGCACCACGGCGTTGTTGCCGTTCTCAAACTTCTCGACGGTGTTCTTCCCCTCGGCGGTGTAGGCGTATGAGTTGAGGTCCCACATGCAGTTGTGGTCTTCGCGCCACATCTCGGTGCCGTTGCCGGTGCCTTCCATGGCGAATGTCTCCATCGGGAAGTCGTAGTTGGTCTCGAGACCGACATAGATGTCATGGTCGCGGTGGTCGTAATACTGCGAGGGGTCGAGTCCTTCGGGGTTGTCCTTGTCGTTGACGAACCAGTAGCCGATCTGGGCGTTGACGGTCCAGACATCTGTGCCCTTTCCGCCGTCGCCGTCAGCGTAGATATGGGGGTCGAAGGCGGCGTCGATGCGGTCGATGCGGCTCAGCAGCTGGGTGGCCTGCTTGGTCAGCAGGAGCGAACCGCCGTCAGCCACGAATGCCTTGAGGGCAGCCACGGTGGCCGCGTCGGAGAACTCGGCGGGGAGGTTGCCCATGCCGATGTTGAGGCGGTCGATATGAATCCAGATGCAGTCGATGTTGTCGGCGGAGATTTTCGAGGTCTCGCCCGGGGCGATTATCACGCCGTCGGGATGCGCTGTGGCGAAGTGCCTGGCGGCGGCGTATTCCTGGAAGTTCTCGATGCTCTCGATATCGGAAGAGCCGATGAGCATTGCGGCGCGCTGGTTGGCGGTGGCGGGGAGGATGCCTATGGCGAGTAGGGCGAGAGAGGAAGCGAGTAATGATTTTTTCATGTTCATGCAGGTTTTTGACAGGTTGGATATTGTTTTAAGGGGGCTTTCCGGTCAGGGAAAGGCGTAAGCGGGACCTGGCCGCGATGCGGGGGGAGGGCCGGTTGGCCCATCCCCCGCGTTGCGGTCGGGTCGTTGTATGGGAGTCTGTTAAAGGACGTTGGGTATTACTGGAGGTAGTGGAGGATGTTGAGGGTCAGTTTCTCGACGTTGCCCTGGTAGGGGTTGGCGCCGGAGTTCTGGTTCCACTCGTAGGCGGCGAATCCGTTGGCCACGCAGCGGCCATGGTCGCCAGCGGCGTAGAAGTCGACGAGTCCGGCCACGCAGTGGTCGCGTACATGTCCCCATGTGGCGAGCACCTGCGAGTTGGTGGTGACCTCGAAGTTCTTGATCACGTCAGGCTGGTCGCCCTTGCCGTAGATATTGCAGTCCCAGAGGCAGTTGTGGTCTTCGCGCATGCCGGGGCCTATCAGGGGCAGGGTGTTGTAGCCGTAGCCGTTGGGGTCTTCTAGGGTGAGACCGTTGAAGATGGCGTGGGAGGTGCGGTCGTAGAAGCCCTGGTCAGAGCCGTCGCGGAAGTCCCATCCGAGGTAGGGGTTGATTACCCACACGTCGTCGCCAGTGCCGCCGTTGCCGTTTCCATAGACTGTCGGCTCCATCCCTTCGGGGACGAATCCCAGCGGGAGGGTGAGCTGTGTGGCCATGTTGGCCAGGTAGAGCGAGCCGCCGTTGGCCGAATACTCGCGCAGGGCGGCGATGGTGGCGTCGGAAGAGACCTCTGCGGGGAGGTTCTGCCATCCCATGGGCATGCCCACGCGGTCGATTTCAATCCAGATCACCGAGTAGATGTCGGGGTCGAGCGATGAAATCTGTGAGGGCTGTATAAACTCGGCGTTCTCCTGGGCGGCGAACCATGTGGCAGCCGCGCGCTCGTCGTCGTCGGGGAGGTCGGCGATGGTGGGGGCGGTCATCAGGTAGGCCATCTTCGATGCCACATAGGGCACGCTGGCGATTACCGAGACACCCTCGGAGACATATTTGTTGTCATACTCCACCTTGACGGTGAATACCAGCTGCTGGTCCATGGGCTGCCCCTTGAGGGTGCAGGAGGTGGCGTCGGCGGGGAGGATGGTGGCCGCGCCGTTGTCGCGGCTTACCCTTACGGCGGTGATGCCCTGCTGTGAGGGGAGCTGCCAGGTGAGGGTGACTGAACGGCCGGCTACTGAAGCCTGGAGGTCGGAGGCTGTGGCCAGGGCGGGCACTTCGGGGTAGCCCTTGGGCTCATAGTCGGAGCATGAGCTGAGCAGGCCGCAGACAACGACGGTCAGGAGGGCCAGCATGTATGAAGGGATTCTTTTCATGGGTCTGTACTGGTTGATGGATTAGAGGTAGAGGTCACCGGCGTTGTCGACCTGGTTGATGGGGATGGGGAGGTAGACCTCGTCCTCGGTCAGGTTGGCGCCCTGGTAGTAGGAATGGATTTTCACCTCGGAGGCGTAATAATCGTTCATGGTCTGCACGACGTTGCCCCAGCGGACGAGGTCAAACCAGCGGTGGCCTTCCATGGCCAGCTCGATGCGGCGTTCCATGCGGACGGCGCGGCGGGCGTAGTCCTGGTTCCATCCCGATGCGGGATACTCGCTTACCAAGTAGCTGGCCAGGTTGGGGTTGCAGTCGACGGGGGTGTATGAGGGGTCGACCGAGCGGGCGGCCTTCTTGCGGATTTCATTGATGAGGGCGCGCGCCTCGTCGAGGTTCTTGTTCTGCTCGATGAGGGCCTCGGCCTTCATGAGCATCACGTCGGCGTAGCGGATGAGGCTCCAGTTGAGCGAGGAGGCTCCCCAGGGCACGATGCCGGGTGTGCAGTAGGGGGACTCGGGGGCGGTGTAGGGCTTCTTGCCGGAGTACTGGCCGTAAAGCTCCAGGTTGCGACACCATTTCTCGTTGTACATGTGGCCGCGCCAGGGCATGCCGATGCGTCCCAGGGTGAAGTCGAGACGGGGGTCGACGTTGCCGGGATAGTCGGGGCCGTCGATGTTGTCGTTGTTGAAAGAGCCGTCGAGGTAGGGGAGGCCGTTCTCATCGGTGCGGAAGGCGTTGACCAGGTTCTGCGAGGCGAGATAGAAGTCGTCGCCGTTGCCGTAGAGGTTGCCCTCCGACCATGTGCAGTTGAGGCAGTTGTTGAAGTTGAACTGGTCGGGGGAGTTGGCCGAGGAGAACTGGATGGCCATCACCGACTCGTACATGTTGTTGTACTCGGGCTTCGACATGTCGAGGAAGTTGGGATACAGCTCATACTGCCCTGAGGCGATGACATATCCGGCAAATTCCTCGGCCTCGGCCCATGAGGAGGTGAACAGGTCGACACGGGCCAGGATGGCGGCGGCGACATAGCGGTTGAAGCGTCCGACCTGGGCCTGGGTCTCGGGCAGGGCGTAGTATGACTCGCGGAGGTCGGCCTTGATGAACTCGGCGATCTGGTCGCGTGTGTACTCGTCGGCGCGGCATCCCGAGGGATCAACGACATTCTCGTCGAAGTAGGGGAACTTCTTGAAGATGCGCAGCATGTCGAAGTAGTAGTAGGCGCGCAGGGTCTTCATCTCGGCCACGAACGAGGCGCGGTTCTGGTCGGAAATCGACGAGGAGTTGAGGATGGCGCGGATGGCGGTGTTGCAGCGCGAGATGGAGTAATAGTTGTTGCGCCACTTGAAGTTGGCGATGTCGTTGTCGCTCTGCACGTTGCCCACTTCGAGCTGGTGCATGTAGCCCTCCATCGTCACGCCGTCGCCCCCCTTGAGGGCGTCGTCGGAGCGCACGTCGAAGACCCAGTTGTTGATCGGGCCGGCAAACGACTCGTTGTTGCCGAAATAGTGGCAGAGGAGGGTGGCGTAGGCCGAGGTCATCAGGTCGATGGCCTCCTCGTCGCCGACCTGTTCGTCGGTGAAGGAGCCATGGGGCTTGGTGTCGAGCAGGTCATCGCAGGAAACCGATGCGAGGGCCATGGAGGAGATGGCTGTCGCGGCCAGGGTGTTCTTTATGATGTTTTTTAAGCTTTTCATTTTTTTGTGGTGTCGGGATTAGAACTGGAGGTTGAGGCCGATGGTGAATGTGCGCGGACGGGGATATGCGCCGTTGTCGATGCGCGCGCCATACTCGCCGGGGAGAATCTCGGGGTCGAGGCCCTTGTATTTGGTCATGGTGAACACATTTTCCACCTGGCCGTAGATGTCGAGGTTGGAGGCTCCGATGCGCTTGATGAGATTCTTGGGCAGGGAGTAGGAGAGCTTGAGGTATTTCATCTTCATGTAAGAGCCGTTTTCGACATAGTAGGTCGAGAAGCGGGCCTCGTTGTTGTCGTCGGTCAGCGACAGGGCCGGGATGTCGGAGGAGGTGTTGGTGGGGGTCCAGGCGTTGAGGATGTCGGCGCCGCGGTTGGTGGCGAGGTTGCCGTAGTTCATCGACAGCAGCTGACGCTTCATGTGGTTCTGGATGTCGAAGCCGAAGTCACCGGCGAAGAACATGTCGAGGGTGAAGGCCTTGTACTTGAAGGCGAGGTTGAGACCCAGCGACAGGTCGGGGTTGGGGTCGCCGATGATGCAGCGGTCGTTGTCGTCGATGACGCCGTCACCGTTGAGGTCGCGGTAGATGAGGCGGCCGGGGGCTGCGCCGGCCTGTGTGGCGTGGTTGGCCACCTGGGTGGCGTCCTGGAAGATGCCGTCGCATACATATCCGTAGTAGACACCCATCGGCTCGCCGGGAATCAGGCGTTGGTCGCCGCCGATGAACTTCTGGCGTGAGTTGAGCGTGACAAGCTCATTCTTGTACTGAGAGATGTTGACCGAGCCGTTCCAGGAGAAGTCGCCATACTGGGGAGAGTTGTAGGCCACGGTGACCTCCCATCCGTTGTTTTTCATGTCGCCGGTGTTGAGCCATACGGCGGCGTTCTCGCCTGCCACGTCGAGGGCAGGGGGAATGGTCAGCATGTCTTTGGTCTTCTTGATGTAGTAGTCGGCGCTGACGTTGATGGCTCCGTTGAGCAGCTGGAAGTCAAGACCGATGTTGTTCTGTGTGGTGGTCTCCCATTTCAACTCGGGGTTGCCGGTTGAGGCCAGTGTGATGCCCGAGGTGGTCGAGGAGTTTGTGCCGTTGATGTCATACGCTCCGTTGCCGGTGTTGAAGATGTATGTCGAGTAGGCGGGATAGAGCGAGGGGATGTTGGCGTTACCGTTCTGACCCCATGAGTAGCGGATCTTCAGGTCGGTGAGGATTTCGTTGTGGGGGAAGAACTCCTCCTGGGTGGGACGCCAGGCCAGTGAGAAGGCGGGGAACACGCCGGCGCGGTGGTCTTTGGCGAAACGCGAGTTGGCGTCGCGGCGGATGGTGAACGAGGCCAGGTAGCGGTCGGCGTAGTTGTAGTCGACCTTTCCGAAGAGGGAGAAGACGCTCCACTGGGTCTTGCCGCCGCCCGAGTTGCGCACGCCGGTGCCGGCTCCTACTTGCATGAAGTCCTTGTCCTCGAAGGCGAAATCCTGGCGCGAGCCGCTGAGGTCCTTGAAGGTGTAGCCGATGGCCTCGGTGCCGAGCAGCACGTTGAGGTGGTGGACTCCGCCGAATGTCTTGTTGTAGTTGGCGGTGTTGGACCAGGTCCAGGTGTCACCCTGTCCGTAGACGCTGCTTACGCTGTTGACGTCGCCGGGGTTGACGGTGCGGCCCAGGGTCACGTTGAAATACTGGCTGTGTTCGATACCGATGTTTGACTTCAGGGTCAGCCCCTCGACGGGTTTCACCTCAAGGTAGGCGTTGCCGAGGATTCTCCATGAGGAGAGGTCGTTGTCGGCGGCGTTGGCGATGAGCTGGCAGGGGTTGGCAAGGTCAGAGGCGATGAGACCCAGCGGGAGGGTCCACTCGCCGTTGATGCCCTTGACGGGGAGGGCGGGGTGCTGGCTCATGGCGGTGAAGGGTATGCCTCGGTCGCCGGCGACATCCATGCCTCGGTTGGTCCAGCGGGCGATCATGAGGTTCTCGCCCACGGTGATGTACTTGTTGAAGTCGTAGCGCGAGTTGATACGGGCTGAGTAACGCTCGTAGAAGGTGTCCTTGATGTTACCGTTCTGGTTGATGTAGTTGAGAGAGAACATCACAGAGCCTTTCTCGGTGTTGTTGGAGATGGAGGCGGTGAGGTTGTTGGTCCAGGCGGTCTGGTAGACCTCGTCCTGCCAGTCGGTGTTGGTGGTGGGGAAGTTGGGGTTGCCGTCGACAAAGGGCTGCAGCACCGGCACGTCGCCGTTGCCGTAAAGCACATGCGAGGGCTTGATGTTGGAGTTGGCCGACGCGGCCCAGTAGGCCACGCCCCACTGGTTGGCGTCGAGCATCTTGTAACGTTTGGCGATGGTCTGGGCCGACGCGGCGTAGTTGACGTTGATGGTCAGGCGGTCGCCCTTGCCCTGCTTGGTGGTGATGATGACCACACCGTTGGCAGCGCGGCTACCGTAGATCGAGGCCGAGGCGGCATCCTTGAGCACCTGCATGGTCTCGATGTCAGAGGGGTTGATGCAGTTGATGTTGTCGGTGGGGACTCCGTCTATGACGTAGAGGGGGTCGTTGGAGGAGTTGGCGGTCGACATGCCTCGCACACGGATGGAGCCTGTGCCGCCGGGGGCAGCGTCGGGCACCACATTCACGCCGGGGAGCTTGCCGGCCATCGAGTTCATGATGTTTCCGGAGTTCTCGCTCAGGGGCTCCTTCATGTTCATCACGGCCACGGCGCCGGTGAGGTCGGCCTTGCGCTGGGTGGTGTAGCCGACAACGACGATTTCGTCGAGCGATGTCGAGTTTTCCTTGAGTGTGATGGTCATCGAGGGCTGGGCCTTGAGGGTCTGCGGCTCATATCCGATGTATGAGACCTGCAGGTCGGATCCCTGGGGCACTTTGATTGTGAAATTTCCGTCGATGTCGGTCGATGTGCCGGCGTTTGTTGCTACCGCGCGGACAGAGGCTCCGATCAGCGGCTCATTGTCCGACCCCGAAAGCACAGTACCGCTGACGGTAATCTCTTGTGCTTGCGCGCCAATCACAGCGAGGAGCATGAAGAGCGCATACAGGATTGTTTTTTTCATGTTAAGTTAGATTGGGTTGATTGAATTTTCTGCCACAAAGGTAATATAAAGGAGATTGCGGGGTGTATTACAAAAATTGCAGCGGCTGTCAAAAAATGTGCAAAGCCGAAAAAATCTGCTAAAATACGGGCATGAAAACGAAGCGAGCAACGGTGTTAATGTCGGTCGGTCGCGCAATGTATTGATAAGCAGCGAGATGGACGGTGATAGAGGTGGTCGGGTCGAAAAAACGAAACGTGCAAAAAGTTGAATTTGGTTGAATTGGGGTTGAATTTTGGGGGTCGTCCGTTTAATCGGTGTTTAACGGAGCTTTAATCGGGCTTTAATCGGCTTTAATATTGAGTGGCTGCATGGCTGGTTTTCGCCGGCTGTGTGGCCGCTTTCGTTGTGCGCCGGTAGAATGAGCCAGGACGGGGCAGAGAGCGCGAAATTCAAGCGTTTACGGCGTTTGTGGGACATTGTGCCGGTTGGTCGGCAGGGTAGGGGAGCGACGAGAGCAGCGCGCCCATGCGCACGAGTGATCCGGCGGACGGCGCAGGCATTAAATGCCCTGTTAAATGGCTCCGGCAGTGCCATGCTCAGGGAGGGTCAAAACGGGGGGAGGGGAGTGGTGCAAATCGTGCCCGTTTCGTCTAAAAAATGGGGTTGGATGGTCAGTTGGATAGTCATTTGGGTGGTCATTGGCGCATAGGTATAGACCCCCATACGGACAAAATGACCGCCGAAAACGGCGATTTTGAAGCGATAAACACCCCTTTAATACCAAAATAGACCCCGTTAAAAACGCTGTTGAAATATGTTTAAGTTACTGATAATGTGCGTTAAATGCGTTTAATGGCTCAAAAAACACGCTGAAAAACAGGAATCTCCCCTATTTAGACCCCTTATAGGGGGTGTAGGGAGGTCGAGCCAGATAGACGCGCAAGTTCGCCATGAATGCAATCAATGTATTTTTGTTGCTCATCAGAATACAGACGGTCAACAATGATGTCAGCAAGTTCGTGGGCTTGCGTTACACGTCGCTGCCTTGCGTTTGAGGTTTTAAGAGTTTTAATTTCAGTTTCCAGTTTATTGCAGGAGCGTAGAAAAAATGCTGTGGCCGCCTCATCTCTGAACTTTGTTGAGGTGGCAATTTGCGGCTGATTGAGAATTTGTCGAATGGTTGGGGAAATGGGTCTATCATATTTATCGGAATATGCCCGTAACGCCATATCTGCACTTTTGCTTTTGCCCGCATTAGCCGGGAGCGTCGAGGCAAGTTGACTGAGTAAATCAAGGCGCTGGGTAAAGATGTCAAGATTTACAGTAGTGTCAATGATATGAAAAGACTCCAGCATTTGAAACATCATGCCGGCGGCTCTTTTGTTTGCGGGGTTTGGCGTAAACTTCCACACGAGAGCAACAGCAACTAATATAACAATAACCGTAAGCATATCAATTTAGCGGGCAAGAACTTATTTTATATTTTTTACAAAAGTACATCAGGGAGCAACTTCGACCGGAGCCTGGGCATGGTGGTGCGTAATCTCGTTTTTTCCGGCCTGTGCGTTTTTAAGTTTTTCCCTGAGTTCTCCCAGTTCTTCGGCTTGTTGGCGGATTATCTGATCCTTTTCCTTAATCATGTCGAGGAGGTATGTTGGTGCCGATGGTGGTTGCTTTTCTGGGTGCTCCGGGTCAGGGAGCAACATCTCCCCTACTCCACGCAATAACCAAAGTGGGGAAATGTCGGGGTATATTGTTAGGATATTTTCTAATTTGTCTGTACCTATGGCACCGCCTTTTTTCAGGGATTTGCCAAAAGAGGCATTAGCCATTCCGATGCTTCGCTCAAAGGCAGCCACCGTTATGCCCTTATAATCCATGTACTGTTTAAGTCGCTCTAATATCATTCTGTCTCAGACTGTTTTAATAATCCATTAGAAAAAATCCTACCAAAAATTTTTGTATTAGGAAATTTCCTATTATCTTTGCAGCGTGTTACCGAGGTTACAGCCGCCAAAGATACAAAAAAATGCCGAGGTGGACAAAGGGAACACGGAATTAAAACAGTTTGAACCCAATGTAAAAGGATATGAGAACAACAGAGAGTTACATCAAAGTGAGCAACGAGGCGCGGGCAAAGCTGGCGCGCCTGTTCAATGTCGAGGAAAAAACGGTATATCTGGCACTGACCTACCGCCGGGACTCCGACAAGGCCCGCAAGATCCGTTATGCCGCAGTGCGCAACTATGGCGGCGTGGCCATGTGCCACTGCCCGGAGTGTGAGACGCTGCACGAAATCAGGGAGGGCGAACGCCAGCTCATGGTGCAGAACTTCGACAACGGCATCAAGCTGGAGATCGACAAGCAGACCGGCGCAGCCGTGATGTATGACCGCCGGGGCGCGGTTGTATGCCGTCGCCATATAGAAAAATTCCCCGAACTGTCAGAACTGCAACTGTACGCTGAAAGCCTGTAACTATGGAGACAGTAAACGGAACAATCTGCATAAGCCACGCCGAACTGACCGGGCGCATAATCACGACCGCCAATCTTAATAATCTGGTGCGCCGTGGTCGAGTGCAGCAGGTGCAAAAAGGCGGCAACGGGCGGACTGCGCTGTATGCCGTTGAGAGCTTGCCGCTGAAATGGCGGACGGAGGTTTACAAGCGTTACCCGGACTTGCAGGAACAGGCAGAGAGCCGGGAGTTCATAGACACAGTGGAGCCGGACGGCGCAGCCTTAGACTTTTACCAGGGCTATACGCTGAGCGACGGGCGGCACTTGCCTGAGGACAAAGTGCTGGAGTATGCGAGCAACGCGGCGATCATGAACGCTTTCCGGCGGTGCTGGGACGCTCATGTGAGCAAGCGGCAGCGCACCGGCAAAAAGGCGGTAGCCGGCAAAGAGTTCTGGGCGAGAGCGGCGGCAGCCCTGCCGCGTCTGTCTGACCGCTTCCCTCATTCACTGCCCGGCAGTCCCCGGCGGTTGTCGATGAAATGCGCGGAATATGTGCGCGACGGTTATGTGTGCTTTATTTCCGGCAAATTCCTGAACGGCAACGCCGGCAAGGTGCTGACCGAGGAGCAGGTGGGTTATCTCGCCACCCTGATAAACGACCCCAACAACGTGCAGGATACCAAAGCAGCAGCTGCCTACAACGCAAAAGCGCGGTTATTTGGTTGGAAAGAGATAACGGCGGCAGCCGTGGGGGTATGGCGCGAAAAGCTGCAATTAGAGGCAGCCGCCGGGCGGTTAGGCGTTACCAACTTCCGAAACCGCAAGACCATGCAGGTGAAGCGCAGCCGCCCGACCGCCCCGTTCCTGATGTGTTCGCTTGACGGCTGGACCGTCGAGCTGCTGTACCAGAAAACCAAAACCGACAGCAAAGGGCACAACATAACGACCTACACCAACCGCCTTACAATCGTGGTGGTGCTTGACCCGTGCGTTGACTATCCAATGGGCTACGCCGTCGGCGATCACGAATGCCCGGAACTGATAAAAGCGGCATTAAGGAACGCTGCGATCCACAGCCGGGAACTGACTGGCGAAATGCTCAGATACAACCAGGTGCAGAGCGACCGCTACGCGATAAAGACCATGACCGACCTGTACGCAGTGTTAGGCGACAAGGTGATCCCGGCACAGGCTCACAACGCCAAGGCGAAGCCCGTAGAGCCATATTTCAAGCACTTAAACATGACCTACTGCCAGCTGTGCCCGAACTGGGCCGGCTACGGCGTAACGACCGACCCGATGCGGCAGCCGAACAGCGAGGCGCTGAACAAGAGGCGCCACAGCTTCCCCGATGAAGCCGGACTCCGGGCGCAGATAGATGAAATGATGCGGCTGGAGCGTGCGCAGAAAATCGGCAAGATCATGGAGAAGCTGGCGAAGCTGAAACCGGAACACCGTCTGCCGATGAGCCGCGAAATGTACCTGCTGAACTTCGGCGCAGAAACCGGCTTTAAGAACGTGCTCGAGGGCTGCGGCCTACGCCCCACCATTTTAGGCGTGAAGCGTGATTATGACTGCTTCGACCTGACATTCAGGGACCACGCCTCAGAGCGCTGGACGGTCAAGTATGACCCCGAGGACCTGACGCAAGTTCTGGCAGTGAACGAAGCAGGCACACGCCGCTATATGCTTGAGGAAAAGTATGTGCAGCCAATGGCATTAGCCGACCGGAAGCCCGGCGACGCAGAGCAGCTCCAGAGGGTGCGCGACTTCAATAAAGCACTGGAAGCCGAGACCGCGCGACGCATGGGCGACCACTTCGAGGGAGCCCGGCGCGTGATAGAGCGGGCCGCAGAGCTGCCGATACACGGCACCCCGGCGCTGGGCGCGTGCATGGAAGACCGGCTCATGCTGACGGACAGCCGCGGGCAGCACAAAGACAACCGCAGCCGCAAAAGACTTGCCGCCGCCGACATCGAAGCCTTAGAGGTGGAAACCGTGGAAATACCGGTAACACGCCAGGGCGACGCGGTGGAAAGTGTGAAAGTAAACGATTATTCAATTTTTTAAGACGTAAAAGGACATGACAACAGAACAGAAACAACAGATCGCCGAACAGCTCCGCGCCTACTGCGGACAAAAGGGCAGCCAGAACAAAGCCGCCAACAGCCTTAACGGGGTGAGCAGCGCGACAGTCAGCAAAATACTTTCGGGACAGTGGGACACAATAGCCGACGACATGTGGCGGAGCATAGCCGCCCAGACAGGGACAACCGAAGCCAACGGGTGGCAGGTGGTGAAGACCCGCGCCTACGATATAATGACATTCACGCTTGCCAGCGTGCAGGCCGACTCTCTGACTGCCGCAGTTATCGGCGGAGCCGGGAGCGGCAAGACCGAAGCCATAAAGAACTACACCGCAGCCGGACGCAATGTCTATCACATGGTCTGCTCCGAGTATTGGAACCGGCGCACATTCATGGCGAAACTGTTGCAGAACATGGGCGCGACGGTAGCGGGCACCACGGTAAGCGATATGATGGACAATATCGTGGACACATTGAAGCGCAAGGACTCGCCGCTGATAGTTCTGGACGAAGCCGACAAACTGAGCGACCAGGTGCTTTACTTTTTCATAAGCCTGTATAATCAGCTCGAGGACCAGTGCGGCATAATCCTGACCGCGACCAGCAACCTTAAAGCCCGGATAGAAAAAGGGCTGCGGCTGAACCGCAAGGGCTACGCGGAAATATACAGCCGCATAGGCCGCAAATTCGTGGAGCTGCCCCTGCCCGATAGTGAGGACATAGCCGCCGTGTGCGTGGCTAACGGCGTGCGCGATACCAAGGCAATAAACAAGATCGTGGACGAGGCAGACGGCGACCTGAGGCGCGTAAAACGCAGCGTGTGGGCCATGCTGAAAGGAGGTGCGAAATGAGCAAGCGCCGCAAAATCATAGGCGCAAAAGTGCGGTTGCTGGTCAATGTCGAAAACCGGGGCGGCGTCAAGTTTGAGGCCGGCGAGATTTTGGAAATCTGGCAAGCCTACCGCGGCTACGGCCTGAAATCCCAGGACGGCCGGCATATTACCCGAATAGAAAAGAGTGATTTTGAATTTATAGATTAAATGAAACCTTACCCCGTAAATTTCAAGTTCCGCGCTGAGTTTGACCTCATGCCGTCCTGGCTGCCTCAGGTGCTTCAGGATTGGCTCGAGGAGGGCTGGACGTGCGACATAACAGTGAAGCGAGTAAAAGGCTGCTACGGGCCTAAAACGGTGCGTGTGATGATAGAAGCGAGCACCACCGAGGACCTGGCGGCGAAGCGCAAGGCATTAAACGCGATGATCGAGGCCAAGGGCTACGGCCCGGAGGCACTGCGAGAACGGCCGCGACTATCGAAAAAATAACGAGCAATGGGCAGAGCTATAAGCAACAAAAACGTGCTGGCGGCGCAATTCGAGACCGCAGACTTCGACGGGCCGTTCCTGGCGAGCTTCGGCCGCCCGGAGCTCCGGGGCGTGTGGCTGATATGGGGCGACAGCGGCAGCGGCAAAACCACATTCACGCTCATGCTCTGCAAGTATCTGGCCGGCTTTCGTCGGGTTGCTTATGACAGCCTCGAGCAAGGGTTGAGCCTATCGCTGCAAAAGGCATGGGAGCGCGTGGGTATGGCCGAAGCCGGCAGCAATATAATCCTGCTGAACAAAGAGGACTTGCCGGAACTATGCGCCCGTCTGCGAAAGCGTAAAAGCCCGGAAATAATCGTAATCGACAGCCTGCAATATCTGGACAAATTCTACATGAAGCAATTCAAGGATCTAAAAGCGGAATTTCCTGACAAACTGTTCGTGTTCATAAGCCAGGCCGACAAGGCGGGCAAGGACCCGGACGGACACATAGCGAAAAAGATACGCTATGACGCGGACATAAAAATCAAGGTCGAGGGCTTCAAGGCATTTGTAACAACACGCTACGAGGACCGGGACAAAGGCGAGGGCGGCGCGGACTTCATAATCTGGGAGCAGGGCGCAAATGACTACTGGGCAGAACAAATTAAATAACAGAATCATGGCAAAAGAAAACAAGACAATGGACGAAATACACCGCGGACTGGTCAAAAAGTATCATACCCTCTGCACAGTTCTGGGGCTTGATGATGAAGCGAAGCGGGCGATCCTGGCAAGCTGGGGTGTTGAGAGCAGCCGCGACCTTACACAGCACCAGCTCATAGACATCTGCGCGAAACTGAGCGCCCAGGTGGACGAGAAGCAGGGCACGGCACGACTTGACAAACTGCGTAAGCAGGTAATTGCGGCAATCGGCGGCTGGCTCCGGGAAACCGGGCAGCAGTCGAACATATCAATCATTAAGGGCATAGCCATGCGCGCCAGCGGTTACGCCGATTTTAACAAGATACCGAGGGAGCGGCTGCGCAACCTCATAGCGACATTTAACAACAAAGTCAAGGACGCCCGCGCGGTTGATGCACTGACCGATGCGCTGCTCATGCAGCACTATGCCGCCGGGGGCGAGATAGACCCGACACTCAACTAATATGCCGATGAAAAAGGACAAAAAAGTGTGCTGCATTTGCGGCAAAGAATTTACAGAGTATGGAAATGACCCTTACCCCATAAAAGAGGACGGCGAGTGTTGCCGGTCATGTAACTGGGGTGTGGTAATTCCTAAACGCATAGAGTTACGCAAGCAAGGAAATGAGCAAGGAACTGGAACGAATTAAAGCCTATGTGCAGGAGCAGACGGCCGGAATGAGCGAGAACAGCAAGGTCGAGCTATTGGACGCACTGGCATGGTGGGCGAGCGATGCGGCGGGGCATTTGAACTATGACTCGCCGGACGCCGAGGACTACGATAATTAAAAACGCTGAGCCGGTGTAAAAGGACAGAACACCGAAACAGTTAAACACAATTTAATAACCACTTAAACACCCTTAAAAATGAGTGAAACCAAGCAAGTGACCATGACGGCGGCGCAGCTCGCCCAGTGGGAAGCCTTTCAGGCGGAACAGGCAAAAAAAGAAGCCGCCGAGCAGCGCAAGCAGCGGCGCGAGACTTACGCGCAGATGGTCGACGAGGAACTGAACCAGGCGATCCCCGAGCTGGAGAATCTGAGCAAAGACATGAAAACCGTTAAAGACTCCGTCTTCGGCAACTTCGCGGCCATTATAGACCTGAAAGGCGAATTATTCGGCACCAAGGACGGCGGCCAGTACAGCCACACATTTACTAACAGCGACAGCAGCCTGCGCCTGACACTGGGCGTTAACACCGTTGACGGGTACCGCGACACGGTGGAAGATGGAATCGCGATGGTGCGCGGCTATATCGAGAGCCTGGCGACGGACGACAAGAGCAAGGCGCTTGTGTCGGCAGTGCTCCGGCTATTGAGCCGCGACGGTCAGGGGAACCTCAAGGCCAGCCGCGTGCTCCAGCTCCGGAAGATGGCCGAGGACAGCGGCGACGAGCAATTCCTGGAGGGCGTGCGCATAATCGAGGAAAGCTACCAGCCGAGCATAACTCGCCGCTATATCCGCGCGCAGCGCAAAGACCCGAAGACCGGGGCGTGGCGCAACATACCGCTGGGGATAACCGACGTTGACCTTCTGCCCGAGAATGAAACCGCCTCGGGCACTGACGCAGAAGCGGAGGGAACCGAGGCAGAGGCGGCCGAATAAAAAAGACCGCGCCAACGTGCCACCGGAGTAGCTGACGTCAGCGCTGAGCCTGATGTAAAAGGACAGTGCAAAGTTAGTAAATAACGGTGAGAATGGCAAATAAAAAGCGACATAAAAGCACGTTGGCGCGGGCCGAGCAAATAAAAGCGATTACGGCCCTGCACTACGAAGCCGGCAACCAGGCAAAATGCTACAAAGCAGTGTGGCGGCGCCGGATAGAGCCCGAGTTTGGCATTTGTTACCGCACCTATCTGAACTTGCTGGGGCTTGACCCTGAAACAGAGCGACCGCCCGACAATACCCCGTCGTTATTCGATGATCTGTAAAAATAACGCCCCTGACGGCCACGAGCGCCGCCGGGGGTGTTGTTGTATAGTTCGGACTATTTAACGGCCGCAAAGAGGCCCGAAACGCGCGACACGGGGCGCATTGCAGTAATATCCTGTGCGGAGGTGCGGAAGCACTCAACATCTTCAACAATTTCAGCGTGGGCGTGGTTGGTTGCCGAGATGGTGTGCATGAAGCCGGCGAAGTTTTCACCGCGCAGACCCTGCATTGCTGCGTTGATGGCGTCGAGCAGGTCGAAACGTTTGAGTGCTTCGGCCATAGCGGGATTCTGTGCGCTGTGTATTCCGGCAGTGGCACGGGCGAGGACGTGCAGGCGGACATTGATGTCGGCCCGTCTGGCACCATTGTTGAGCTGGTGCCATTCGATAGTCTCAAATTCGACAAATACCGACGGGAGGGGGTAAACGGCCCCACCGGCGAAATGGGCGCCGTTGTCGTTCCAGAGGTCAACATGTGTAATGCCTGGCACAGTCAGGAGCTTTTCGGCGATGGCTGTAAAGATTTGTTTTCTCATTGTCGTAAGAAGTTTGTTAAATGGAGATTAAAGCGCTGGAGGTTGTCGTCGATAACCCCGCGGATGATGCGCTGTGTTTCGGGGCCGTCGCCGATAAACTGGCGTTGCGGCATGTTGAATTTGCGCTGATGTGCGCGGACAGTGTAGACCTTGCCTTTTTTTGATCGGCGCGTGTGGGCTTTAACCATTTTGTAGCCTGTGCCGCCCTCATTGTGCAGGGAGGTGTAAGGCATTGCAGAGAAGAAGCGCACGCCGTCGCCGGACACTTCGCCCTGTGTAGATCGACGCATGGCGCCGGAAACCATGAGCAGAGAGCCACGGGGGTAGTCATGCGCGCGAGGCTTCCACTTGTCGGAGAAAAAGGCCTTACGCTCAAAGTTTCGGTCGAACTCGTCGGAGAGTTCCACGCGCATATCGTCGAGAATATCGGCTTTTAATTTATTGGCGTCAAGCATTTAATCGGTGTTTAAGTGTTGTTATATCAGAATAAATTCGTAAATTTGCGGCATTATGGAAATACCTTCCAAAGTCAGACAGGCGGCGCAGTATCTCGTTGAGATGTACGGCGACCATGTAGAGCACCTCGGAACATACCGGGGGGCAGAGGCTTTTTATTACCGCTTTCCTGATGATGTAACGGCAGGCTTTCCTCCTGTTTACTTGATTAAAGATGACAAATTAAAGGAGGTGGGCGGCTTTGAAGCACTTGAAATAATAGGCTCATTTGTCGAAAATTTCAGCGAAAGCGACGTTAAATAGTTTGTTATCAACTCGCATAATACCGCGGCAGCCGTGCATGGTTGCCGCGCCGTTTTTACTCAAATAGTCCAAGTCGCGCCCGGAGCCGGCGGAGTTGTCAACCTGGGGCTCAATATAGCGCAGAGAGCCGTCGGCAAAGCGTTGCAGGATCGTGGCGTGGCCTCCGCCCCTTTTCCAACCTATCGAAAGCATATAAACGCCGGTCTCCTTGCACGTTTCCTCAAAGAATTTAATATAACGTTTCGGTGTCATGCGCTGGAAATTGTGAGCAGCTAACCAGTCGTTCATGCTGGTATGTTTCGCGGGTGTGCCGTCGAGATTGAGCCACTGCTCCCATAATTGGTTGCCTTTGCTTAAATACTCCAGTTTTGTGCCCGGAGTGTTGGACTTAGCGGTAACATTAAAGCCGAGCAGTCGGAGGACATAAGCCGGGGAACATGTCTGGCAGTTGATACCATAGCCCCGCTCCTTGCCGTAATTCGGGTTAGCGTGCTGCTTGTCGGCGTCGTCCACGCTCATAGGTTTACCCTTAGTAATTCCGAGTGCTGTTTCAATCTCCAGACAGTGGGCGGCCACTGTCTTTTTTTCGTCGGCAGTCAGAGAGGCGGGCAGCTCAGCGATGATGTCGGCAATACGCTGCTCGCGTTTTTGTTCCTCACTCAGTTGCTCCACCGCTTTTTTAGCGTCGTCGGGTGCTTTATAATACGGGTGTTTTGGCGGGAACAGATTCAGTTCCTTGCCGGGGTTGAATCGGAAAATCTGCTGTTTGGCGTTTTCGGTGCAATTGTTACCGCGCAGCATAGAGAGTGCAGGGTCGCTCTGGGGATATTTGCCCTTGCGTACCTGCACGGCAGTACAACGGCAGTTCCAGCCATTCGGCGGCAGGTAGAGCGACCAGAACGGGTCGGACGGGGGCAGCGTCGTGCCGTGCAGAATTGCATGATCCTCACGGACGCGGTCATCCTGTGCTGTGCGGTATTGCAGGTCGTAACGGTCGCCGTCGGCCTCAATTTTCTGCCAGCGTGCGGCCATAAGAGAAGCGCCGACGGCGTGGTTATATTCTGCATAGAGGTAATTGTGGTTATAACGGTTGTTGACTGCTTCCACGTCGCGGCGGAACGTTTCAAAAGGCTTAATGTCGCCTTTGTCGGTAACGAGCGACAGCCCCACCTCGCGGAGCGTGTGGAATGCCTTGAAGCCGGAGAAAATAAAAGCGTTATTTTCGAGGGCATGGCGCACCGTTTCCGGAACCTCATGGGGAACGCCGGAAGCGATGGCCGTTTTAAGCTGCTTCAACGTTTCGGCAATGAGGCGGCGGGCTTCGGGAGTATTGAGCTGCGACGCCTCAAAGCCCCCGGCGTTGTAGACCATTCCGGCAGCGTCAAAAAATGCCGTGTCGTCAAAATCGGGGCCGGTAGTTCCGGCGGACAATTCAAGCAACTGCTCCTCATACAAAGAACCCAAAGCGGCGTTAAACGCGTGATATGAGCGGCGCAGCCCCACCGTGTCAGCCAGTCGCAGGGCGGGGCTCAGTCGAAAAAACGGTCGGGCTGTGTTTTTGTTTCGCGCGGCCGGTCGATTGTCACACCGTATTTGTCGGTGAAATATTCGGGAGGAATTTCGTAATACTCCAGTAGCAGGCGTTCGATCTCGCGCTGTTCGGCCGGGGTGTAGCTTGCCGCATTGTTCCACTGAAAGCGCAGCCCTTTGACGGGGAAGCCGTGGAGCGCCATTAGGGGCAGCAGCCGGCCATTTATGATGTGGGCGCACATTATGGCGTCGGCTGCGGTGGTTCGCTCAAAAATTTCCAGGTGCACTTCAGACTGAGAGAGAGACGCTCCGGAATCTATGGTCATAGTCTGATTCAACACCACTTTTGACAGTTCTGAGTTGCAACGGTCCACGCGCTTGTCATAGACATTGTAAGCGTCGCCGCGGCTGCTTTCCTTGATTTCAATTTCTGTGCCGTCGGTGGTGACGATATACTGGGCAGCCCCCATTTTATCAAGGGCGGCTTCGAGCTTCGCGCGCTCCCCGTCGTCAAGGGTGTTGGCGCGGGCGATACGCATAGGCATGCCGAAAATTTCGCCGAACACGTCCCAATAGGCCAGCATGTTTTTTTTGCTGATGCATGAGGGCGCGCACTTCAGGAGCAGGCCGAGGTCGCGGGGTTTACCCACTTCCACGCACCAGTTGGCAATGTCTCCCTCGCGGTAAGGGATGCCCTGGCGCCAATCGCCACCGGGGTCGCGGACGAGGACGCTGTATTCCGGGACCACGTGCTTGCGGGGCACAAGTTCCACCCCGTCGAAACGCATAGGGCCATTGTCACGCACGACGTCGCCCAGCTGAATGAGAGTAGGCCCCCAATAGATAGAATCAAGGCAGAGGCCGAGAAAATCGGCGAACCACTCGCATTGCAGCAATTCAGTGGCTTCCGTTTTTTCCTTGCCAGAGGGGTCAACGAGCCTGAAATCTTTTTGCAAGACCTTGCCCTTGCGCTGGTCAATACAGCCGGAGAGATGGGCGTCGAGGACACAGTCGGCGAAAATGTCGTAAAGCCGGACGCGGCTGGGGTTTTCGTAGTCGATGGCCAGCTGATGTGCGGCGCGCCAGTCGGCCACGTCCTTTTTGGTGAGGCTGTCGGTCTGCTGCTGGAGCATAGCCGAAAGCCTGACACCCTGCTTAGTGCGCAGAGCACGGGAGAGTTCCACAAGTTCAGAGCGTGTGGGACGGCTGAAAAAATCGCGAATGTTGGAAATAATATTGGCCATTACTGGAGTATTAATGTTTTACTTTTTCGTTTTCGTAGTCGTTGCGTTGTGTTGGAGAGAGCATAGAACCGCACCAGGAGGTGGTAGCTGTTTTTAGAGCAGCCCCGCCGTCCTGAGCAACCGGAATCCAGCCGGTGGCAAATATTCTCTTTAATTCATTGATGTCGTTTTCGATGAGGTTAAGGCGTTTTGTCAGGGCCTGAACCTTGACAAGACCGCCAAGGTCGCCACCATTGAAAACCACGGCTTCTTTATCCAGATGGGCGGAAATGTCGCCCACGTCGATACGCACCCCGTCGGCGTCCATGACGGCGGAGGTGTCGCCGATGACAATTTCGGCCGCCTCAATTTTTTCAGTGAGCAGCACCACCCCGGCGGCGCCGTCGGCGACAAAGCCGACAACAACATAACTGCCCGGTTCCGGGAACAGGCACAGGCCATAATCGGCCTCTTGATTGGCCTGGAGATTGACACCGAGCAGGGGCGCACCCTCATTCAGCGGAGTGCAGTCTATGGTTCTGGCTTTTTTGTCAACGGCGTCAACAGTGCAGACCAGGGCGACGGTTTCGCCGTCGGGCTGTGCGAGTTGCCGAATAATGTTTCTAATATCTGCCATAAGTCCAATAAGTCTTATAAGTTCCATAATCAGGCGACGCGGAGGCCGAGGGTTATCTCTTGACGGAAGCCGGAATCGCCATATTTAATCACAACTTTTTTGACCTGATACACTCCCATTTGGTTGCCGTCGATAATAAGGCCGATGGCGTCGAGCGGGTCAACGAGCTTATAGCCGAAAGAGGTAAAAGAGCCTGTGAGGCCGTCGCGTTTAAGGCGTTTGATTTCCTGTTCCGCCCAGGCCTTGAGCTCGCTTTCGGTTTTGTTGTAGGTGTGCAGTGTGCGGTGTTCGCCGTCACTGTCGCCGACCTCAACTTTGATTTTTTTATTATTCGGCATAAGACTGACCGCCTTGACACGCAGGCGCATATTTTCGGCCTTTTGCTGCTGGAGGCTCTGGTCTGAAATGATATTAAGCCCGGTTTTGAAAGTCTGGGAGGGTGTTGTGTCGCGCTCAAAGAGAACCCCGGAATAAAGCACCGGCTCTCCGTCCTCATAGCGGAAAAATGAGCGGATGCCCTGTTCGGAAAGTTTGCCAAGCAGGGAGGCGACAGTGTCGGCAGTAACACGATAGGCGCCGAGGGATTGTTCGCCCATGATGTTGAGGCGGTAGGTAATCCCCTGGTCCTTGAGCAATGTTTCGAGGGAAACAGAGCGGTAAGCCTTTTTCTGCGCCGGCATTTGTTTGAGCAGGAACATGTCGTCCTCGCAGGTTATGACCACGGGCGTTTTGAAGCCGACGTCGCGGACATAACCGACAAAAGCGAGCTGGAGCCTGTCGTCGTAGCCCAGAGATATGCGCACCCGGTCGCCACGGCGCACGGGGATTTCAGCCGAGCCGTCCCACTTGATTTTTTTGGGGAGGGTTATTTTGGCTTCGGCTGTGAGCTTTTCGGTGTCGCGTGTTATTTCCACGGCAGTGACAAAGTCGAGCGACCAGGTGCGGTCGCCGTTAATCTCTATTTTCGCGCATAGTCTGAACATTACTTAAACGGTGTTTAACGGGTGTTTAATGCGGTGTTAAATGGCGTTACCAGTCGTAACGTCCGGGCTTCATCGAGCCGAAGCGGACGGGGTTGTGGGTGTCGCCGTCGGAGCCGTCGGGGGACTGATAGAGCGGTAGGTCCGGGGAAGCCTTGCCGGCCTGAATGTCACGCAGCCACTTTATAGAGTCGTTGTAAAGACATTCTCGGCGTTCGTGTCCCATATTCTGGGGCAGGCGGTGGACCATAAGCCAGAGGGAGATATTCACGGCGCACTGCACCAACATTGAATTACGGTCAGGGCCGACAGCGGCAAAAGCGCGATCTGTGTCGTAGCGGTGGCGGAGGTATGAGGCAATCTGCTCCATAGCTGCGGCTTCGGCCGTCAGGCGTATGTCGTCGTTCTGGGTTATCAGCTTGAACTCGTAGTCGTCGCACACGCTGCGGTAGTCGTCGAGGGTCAGCATTGGGCTGTGGTGTTGCGTGGTGAGACCTCAAAAATGGCAATTTCGCGGGCTTTTTCGGCGGTGAGTCCGGGGAACTTTTTCTGCCGGATCAGTTTTTTCACGCCCTGCATTGAGACGCAAACCGGGCGCCCCTGCCAGACGAGCACAAGGAATTTTTTACGGTACAGGTCGGCCGAGTGGCGAGCCTGGCGGATAGCACGCTTTTTGCGCCAGTCAAACAGGATGGCGCGGAAAAAATCAGATATTACCATGATACGTTTTTAGCGTTAGGGCGCAAGCCTATTGAAGTGTTGTTGACAATATTTTTCTGGCGGGTGTCACGCTGGAGAATCCAGATGGCGCCCTCGTCGGCGTCGGGCCCGTCGTCGTGCCCGCGCATACCCTTTTCAAAAGCGAGGGTCTGGTCGATGCCGGCGAGCATGTCGGGGTCGTCCTTCTGTGCTTCGTCATAGCAGACAAAACCGCGCTCCCAGAGAGGGGAAACGGCTTCGACGCGCTGGAACTTGTCGGGCTTTTTCCGCTTGTCGCCGGTGATGGGGAGCTGGTAGCCGCGCAGTTCTCCCTCGCGGCGGAACTCGTCGAGGATGGTGTCCTGCATGAAATTGGCTTCCATGTACCAGCGCACGGCAATGCCCCGGGCGCGGGCCCATTCGTAGAGGTCATAACACCAGCGGACCATTTCGGCAACGGAACACTGACGGACAAAAGCGCGGAGGCACCAGAGGGAAGTCCCGGCCTTTCCCCAGAGCTTTGCGGCCTTGAAGTCGTTTTTAGTAGAGCCTTTGAAGCTGGGGTCGATATACAGGACAAATTCGGAGAACTTAGACCAAGCCGGGCGCTTGGCCCAGCGGATCCACTCATTACGGAACACAGCACCCTCGATAATTGGGTTGTTCATGTATTCTTTTTGAAAAGCGCGATAACCGGCGACATCGGCAATTGCCTGCACTTCGTCCGGAGTCCATTTGGCGCGCCAGGATATTTCGCCGTCGCGGTCGTAGATGTTCACGCGGGTAACGTGTACGCTCTTAATGTCGCACCACTTAGCCAGCACTGAATTTTTGGCAATCATGTTGCCTACCATAAAGAACCTGCCACGGCCACCGTCGAGAGTGCCGAAAAGAGCGGAGCGCACCCAGTCAAACAATTTAGAGACACGGGCGGGGCTTTCCACCAGCTCGTCGTCGTCGAGGTCGTCAATGACGATGTAATCCGGTCGGTGTGAGCGGTAGCGCAGACCACGAGGGGACTGACCGCGACCACGGGCAAAAAATGCGACTTCCGAGCGTGTGACAAACTCGCCATCTTCCCAGGATCCGGCGTTGTGCTGTTCGCCGAAATCGGCGATATAACGCTGGTTGTACTGTAATTCAGCCTGAATGTCGCTGAGCAAAGTTTTGGCGTTGTCCTCAGATTTGCCGACTACCACCATGACATTTATTTCGCGCCCCTTTGTTTTGGCTGCGCCGAAAATTTCGGAGCCGGCAATATCCCAGGCCATAAGCCACATGGGTATAAATACGTCCATGTTGGTAGATTTGGCGGCCCCACGGTGCCAAACAAAACCGGCCTTGAGGTTCCGGTTTTGTCTGATTTTGTTGGCCGCATCGATATGGAACGGCGCGCAGGGTGTCGACTGCCCCGTTTTTGGGTTCTCAGTCCAGTGCGGGAAATAGAACTCCACGAAATCGGCATAATTCAGCAGCAGCCGGCGCATACGTGCAAGGCGCTGCCCAGCTGTCTCGTCGATGTTTACGGCAGAAGCCGCCTGCACCATTTCGCAGTGTTGTTTCCACCTTTCCCGTGCTTTTAATATCTCCGCTTTCGTTGTCATGCTTTAAAAACTTTCTTTGAGCTTCTCTGAAATGAAAAGGTCGTGATAATGGTTGATTGTCTTGAGCAGTTCCGGCGTGACATTGGGGTCAAAACTCATACGATGGCGCAACCATCTGCTGAATGCCAGGAACACCTCTATCACGTCAACCACAGAAGCCTTTTTGTCGAGCTTTTCAACTGTGGCGGCGAACTTGACAAGTTTGTCGGCGCTGGCGGCTGTCTTCTCCGGCGAGGGGTTGTCCGCCAGGTCCTCCAAAAGCACATCGATACTTTTAAGAATCTTGTTCACAAGTTCCTGGCGCGTGATGTTCACGGCGGCTCGGGACTGTTCCCAGTTGCCTTCGCTTACCCATTTCGTTATTGTCTGGGCCGAGACACCGACCTTTTCGGCGATGGACTTCTGAGGCTCCCCCTGCATGTACAGGAGCCGCGCGTGCTCGCGCTGCTGCTCACGTTCCTTTTTAGTGGCCATTTATGATTACAAAAAATATGGGATTGGGCGCGACCACCATCCTTGCATGGCAAAACGTGCAAGGCACGATGAGGCGCGGTTAATTACAGTGCAAAATTGGGGCAAAAACAGGTCAGGATAAAAAAGAGTGTAAATCTTTTACACTCTTTTTGCCCGGGGCGCGAACAATCCGCAATTTTGCAGCACTGAACGACTTGCAGAGACATTGCGGAGTGGAGCAGCTGGTAGCTCGCCGGGCTCATTCCCCGGAGGTCGCAGGTTCGAGCCCTGCCTCCGCCACAACAATATATTCTCAGTAAATAGAGCTTGAACAACCGCCCGGGACGCGGAGGACACTTTTATCCATTCCCAATCCGCCGTCCTTTTCCAGTCCACGCGTCCCGGGCTTTTTTGAAATCATAACGACCAACGATGAAAGACGTGATAATATCAACGGAAGCAGTCAACAGCTACGGCACGCGGGTCTTGACTTCGGGCATAGACCTGGAGCAGTACAAGCGCAACCCCGTATTGCTGTGGATGCACCGCAGGGCCTGGGACGGGCAGTCAATGCCGATTGGCAAAATTGACAATCTAAGGGTTGAGGGGGGCAAGCTGATAGGCACGCCGGTATTCGACCAGAACGATGAATTTGCCCGGAAGATTGAGAGCAAATGGGAAAGCGGATTTCTACGCATGGCTTCGCCTGCTCTGGAACCTACGGAAGTGGACCCCGATCCGGCACTGGCATTAGCCGGACAGACACGCGCGACAGTGACGCGCAGCAAGCTGGTAGAAGTCAGCATTGTGGACGTTGGCGGCAATGATGAAGCCCTGCAACTATGCGGGGCTGATGGCAAATTGCTGAAACTTGCCGCAGGAGAGGACGCGCCTACGCTTCCGCTTTTAAAACTGAGCAATCCCGAATCCAAGCCGGAGAACGAACCCGGCGAGGGGGAGGAAACCAATAACAATCAAGATCAAAAAACAGCGATGAACAAAGAACAGTTAACGCTCCTGGGGCTTCCCGACGGAGCGAGCGACGAACAGGCAACCGCCGCGCTCCAGCTGATGAAAACGAGGGCCGACAGGGTCGAGTCGTTGCAGCTGGCGGCAGTGACCCGGTGTGTGGGCCAGGCAATCGCCGAGAGGAAAATTTTGGCGGCGCAGCGCGACCACTATATCCAGCTCGGCAAGGCCGCAGGCGCGGATATGCTTGCGGACACATTCAGGACAATGCCTGTCCAGACAAAACCGACCGAAGTACTGAGACTGAGCAAAGAAAGTGCGCCCGGCTCCGGCGAAGCGCCCAAGGGCTACGCGAAGCTCAGCGAAGTGCCCATGGAGGAATTGCTTGCGCTCCGCAAAGAGCAGCCGGCAGAATACATGCGGCTCTACAAGGCCGAATATGGCTGCGATTGCCCTCCCCTGAGCGAATGACCTGAAATCGACACAAACAACGACAACATTGATGAAACCAAAAAACAACATTTTCAAAAAAGTGCTCGGCCTTGTCAGCTGCATGGTGATGGCCGTGGCGTTCAACGCGGCCGCTGGAGCGACGGTCGCTGTGGCAATCGGTTGCGCGCCCGGCGCCGGAGCCATTGCCGGCAATGTGCTGGCACTCGCCCTCCAGGGAGCGGCGCCGGCCGGAGCATTGCGCGCCGGAGTGCTCAAAGAGATATGGACCGGCGAACAGATCAAACAGTTCCGCACCGCGCTGGAGTCGTGGGGCTGGCTTGCGCGCATACGCGATTACAGCCGGTATGTCAACAATGATGTGATCCACTTCGTGGCAATCGGCGGCGACCCCAAGGTGCTGATCAACAACACCACCTATCCTATACCCATTGTGGCGCTGGAGGATGCCGACAAGCCTGTGGCTCTGGACAAATTCAGCACGGAGGCGACACCGGTGACAGACGACGAGCTGCACGCAATCAGTTACGACAAGATGGCGAGTGTTCAGGAGCGTCACCGTGAAGCACTTGTGGAGGCATTCGGAGCGCGTGCAATCCACTCAATCGCGCCGGGCGAGAACGTGGCAGGCGCGCCGGTTCTGAGCACAAGCGGTGCGAGCTACAATGGGCGCAAGCGTATGACCCCCGATGACCTGCTGGCACTGAAAACGGCCTTTGACAAGATGAAGATCCCCAAGGCGAACCGTGTGCTGGTGCTCTGCTGCGACCACGTCAATGACCTGCTGGCTACCGAGCAGCGCTTCAAAGACCACTACAACATCAACCAGACCGAGGGGAAGATATGCCGCCTTTACGGCTTCGACATATACGAATATGACGGCACCCCCTACTACAACCCCACCACCGGCAAAAAACTGGCCTGGGGCGCAGTGGCAGCGGCTACAGACATGCAAAGCTCCGTGGCGTTCTACGCAGGTCGCATGATGAAAGCGCAGGGCTCAACCAAATTCTATCACAGCAAGGCCGAGAACGACCCCCAGAACCACCGCAGCCTCGTGAACTTCGAGCAATACGGCATTTGCCTGCCTCTGAGTGAGACCAACTGCCGCGCGGCGATAATCAGCGGGACGGCCGCCTAACAGACAGAGAGAATGACAACACTTAAACGAGGCAGCCGCGGGGCGGAAGTGAAGACCCTGCAAAGCAAACTGAACCTGATGGCGGACGGCATATTCGGGCCGTTGACCGAGGAAGCTGTCAAAGAGTTCCAGACGTCGAAAGGACTGAAAGCCGACGGCATAGTGGGCGCACAGACCTGGGCGGCTCTTGGCGTTGCCCGGAACACACGCAAGATTGATGAAATCATATTGCACTGCACGGCCACGCCGGAGGGAGAGGAATTTTCCAACGCCCAGATCAAGGCCAGCCACCTTGCGCGGGGATTTTCGGACATAGGCTATCACTATGTTATCGGGCTTAACGGTGAAGTGCGCCCCGGCCGAGCGGAAGCGATAGCCGGCGCACATTGCACGGGGCATAACACCCGGTCAATCGGGGTCTGCTATGTGGGCGGCTGTCCGGTACGCACAACACCCGACTGGAACAAAAAAAGCAAGGACACGCGCACACCAGCCCAGGGGGCCGCGCTTGTGAAGTTGGTAAAAGAGCTTTGCGGGCGTTATCCTGGGGCGACAGTGCACGGACATAACGAATTTGCCAACAAGGCGTGTCCGAGTTTCAACGTGAAGACATGGCTCACGCAGGTGGGCATCAAACAGTAACAACATGAATGAGCGGCGAAATAATCACAATCATAATATCGGCGCTTTCAGCGGCGATAGCGGCCCCAATCGGGGCGTGGGTAGGCCGTAAGCTGGAGCGCGACAAATACAGGATAGAACTTGACCGGCTGCGGGCCGAGATGAAAGACAAGCTCGCGGAGGTCAAGAGCCACGAACTGGAAAACGTGCGCAAGGCTGCGGACATACTCATGGAGAGTATTGTTCCGCCGCTCAAAGCCGAAATAACGAATTTACGCAACGATGTCAATAGGCTCAACAATGCGCTGGAGCGCATTTGGGGTTGTCGTCATATTGACCATTGCCCTGTCAAATACGAGCTGCTGCTCGCACCGCAAGGCCGTGAGCGAGAGCCGGACGGAGGCGGCAGAGCATGTGGCGACGACAGCCCGGACCGAGAGCCGGGAAGAACAGCAGCACGCGGCGACCCTGAACACGGAGACAGAGAGCCGGGGGGAGACGGTGACGGAGGTTGAAATCTACGACACCACGCAGCCCGCGGACCCGACGACCGGGAAGCCTCCGGTCAAGGCGCGAATCCGGCAGACGCATGGCGAGGAAAGCCGGAACCGGGCGCAACTGGAGGAAACGGCCAGCGGCACGGCCGAAGCCACGGAGGAAGCAGCGCAGACCTTTGACGGGGGCACGCTTGACGAGGTGACTGTAACGGCCACGAGAGCGCCGAGCCTGTGGGAGCGCCTGAAACAGGGCGCGGCATGGGCGGCGGCAATAATGATCCTGGCAGCAGCCGGGTGGATATTTTTCAAAATCAGAAAACGCAAAAAGACATGAGCAACGAAACCAAAGAAATAGTGCAAGTCCCCACCGAAGCGGAATTAACTGCGTCGGGGCCTGTTGCGCAGAGCCCGGAGGAAGCAGACAAAATGCTTGCCGAGGACAAGGCTAAAAGCAAAAAGTCCAAAGCCGAGCGCGCCAAGGGGAAGGAAGCCACGGGAGCGCTCCGCGCAATCGGTCTGGCCGCCTGTCAGCGCCACGGGCTTAAATGCGTGTGGGTGACAGACGACGGTCAGTGCTTCGACCAGGAGAGCAACGCCCGGGCGCACGGCAAGAATCTGGGTAACTCTGAACCCTTAAAAGTTGATGCCTGATGGGAACCAGCCTGAAAATCCTGAGAGAGAACGGGAACGTCCCCAAGAGCTTGCCGGGCGAGGACCATATTACGGGCCTTGTGTTCTACATGGCGGCGGCCGACATTCCGGACGCATTCCAGACCGAGCGTGTGCAGGCGCTCAGCACGATAGACGCGGCAGAGGCCGCCGGCATAACCGCGGACGCGGCGAGCTGGTCGGTGAAAGTGCTGCACTATCAGCTGAGCGAGCTCTACCGCCTCAATCCGGCCGTTAGCCTCTACGTGGGTATCTTTGAGAAGCCACAGGGGGCGCAGACATTCGCCGAGCTTAAGACGGTGCAGAACTTCGCCGCCGGACGCATTCGCCAGATTGGCGTGTGGTGCGGCGACACCCCGGTGAGCGGGGACGCCCTCACGGCGCTGCAGGGGATAGGTGACGTGCTGGCCGAGGAAGAGGCCGAGCTGTCAATCGTGTACGCCCCTAAAGTGGCGAACATAAAGCAGCAGGCCGTGAACCTTGCCGGCGAGAACAAATGCCGCGTCAGCGTGGTGATAGGCCAGGCGGGCAGCGGAACCGGCGCAGAGCTGTACAACGACAACGCCAACGAGGCCAAGGCGAGCGTAAGCGGTCTGGGGGTGGTGATGGGGCTAATCAGCGCTGCGAGCGTCCACCAGTCAATCGCCTATATAAAGCAATTCCCCACGGGGGTGAGCCTTCCGGCATTCGGCGACGGCACCCTTGTGCGCGACGTTGACAAGGCGCTGATCGAGACGCTGGACAACACGGGGCGTTATCTTTTCTTTGTAACGCACACGGGGCTGGCGGGCAGCTATATGAACGACAGCCACACAATGGACTCGAGTATTAGCGACTACGCGGCCATTGAGAGCGTGCGCACGATGGACAAGGCCGTGCGCGGCATACGCACCTACATGAAGCCGGAACTCGGCGGCAACGTCTATGTTGACGCCTCCACTGGCCAGCTGGCCAGTTATACCGTGGCGCACCTTGAGACAGTGGCCAACCAGGCGCTCGAAGCGATGGAGCGCGCCGGAGAACTGAGCGGCTATAAAGCCGAGATAGACCCGGCGCAGGACGTTGCGAGCACGGGCACGGTGAAAATCGTGATCAAGAACGTGGCGGTCCCTGTAATGCGCCACGTGAGTATAAAAATCGGGTTTGCAAAATCCGTATAACCTAATCCCGAAAAGTCAGAACGATGGCAACAGTAATCAACAACGGCGTGCCTATGGTCAACGGAATGTTGGTGGCGTGGGCTGACATTGTGGTACTTGTCGGAGGCGTGCCTGTAACGGGCATTGTCGGCGTAGAGTACAGCGACGAGCAGGAGATCGTGAACAAGTGGGGGGCAGGGCGTCATCCGGTGGGTCGCGCCAAGGGTCGCATAACTCCGAGCGCAAAGCTGATTCTCTACCAGGAGGAAGTGCAGGCACTCCAGTCGCAGAGCGTCAACGGGCGACTGCAAGACCTCCCGCCAATCGAAATCCAGGTCAGCTATTTGCCGGACAGCGGCATTGTGGTGACGGACAAGATCCGCAACTGCCACATATCGGCCAACGCGCGCAAATGGAAAGAGGGAGACACGGGCCAGGAGGTGGAGCTTCCGCTCGTACCCTCACATATCGAATGGGGAAAGACGGCATAAGCCGCCCCAGGGACAAAATCCAAGGGCCGTTAAGGGCTGGAACCTTAACGGCCACTTGAACTCCAATTAAACACCGCTTAAACATCAATTAAAAAGACATGGAAAAAGAGACAGCAAATCAGCAGACACCTACAATTTTCAACGGCAACCTGACCGAGGCCCAGATTGAGGCATTCAAGCAGCAGCACCGCAAGAGCTTTGCGATTGAAATCGCCGACGGCGACGAGGTGCATATCGGCTATTTCAAACGGCCGACGCTGGAGACTCTGAAAGCAGTTACCAAGGTGGCCCGCACCGATGAACTGGAGGCTGGCAAAGTTATGTTTGACAACTGCTGGCTGGGAGGCAGCGAGGAGCTGCGCACGGACGCGCTGCTCTTTATGGCCGTGCAAAAGAAGCTGGGCGAAGTGCTGAACGGCTTCAACGGAATAATAAAAAACTTGTAGAGGCGTACACTCTGGCGGAGTCGGACAATGAGGACGGCTTCGCCAAGGGGTGCGCCCTAATCCGGGCGAACCTGCACGTCGATGTTGAAAATATTGAGACGGAAGAGGAATGGGCGCGGCTCTACTGTGAGGCCCTGTGGCTGGAGCGGTGGAGGAACCGGAACCGGGCAGAGCTTATCGCGTCGCTGTTTGGTGATGGGAAAAGTTAAAGCCAGGGCAGAGTCCCGTTTTTACCGGCTTTGAAAATAGCCCGATACAAGGCGTAAAAAGCCCAGCCCAGATAAGCGAAGAGGGCGCCGTAGCATATTATTTTAAGCAGTAAGCTGAGCATATAAAAATAAGCTGAGCATATAAAAAAGTGTTACCGGTTGCTATGCCACAAATATAACAAATAAAACCGACATGGCAAACGTTTTTGACTACATTTTTAACATAGGCGGGAATTTTACGGCTCAAATTAGCGGCATGAGTGGCGCAGCCGGAAATTTCACGGCTTCCGTTGAGGGTGCAGACAGCGGAGTCCGTAAATTTACGGGCTCTCTGGCCACGTTCTCATATATGAAAGATGTATTTCAGAACGTAGCCGACGGCTTTAGCCAGTTGAGCGGCGCTGGCATTAAGCTGGACAGCCAGATGCACGACCTCAGCGCGGTGGCCGGCGTGACGGGTGACAGTCTGAAACAGATTGAGGGCTTCGCACGTCAGAGTGCCAAAGCGTTCGGTACAGACGCGGCGGTGGCCGTCGAGGGTTACAAGCTGCTGCTCTCGCAGCTGAGCCCCGAACTGGGTAAATATCCCGAAGCTCTCAGCGCGATGGGCGACTGCATACAGACGACCAGCAAGCTGATGGGGGGCGACGGCGTGGCGGCGGCGCAGGTGCTAACCACGGCGATGAACCAGTACGGCGTCAGTCTGGAGGACCCAACAGCGGCGAGCGAGGAAATGGCGCGCATGATGAACGTAATGGCGGCCGCCGGTCAGGCCGGATCGGCGGAGCTCCCGGCTATCAGCGCGGCACTCCAGCAATGCGGTATGGCCGCCAAGGCTGCAAACGTCAGCTTTGAGGAAACCAACGCCGCAATCCAGGTGCTTGACAAAGCAGGCAAAAAAGCCAGCGAGGGCGGTGTCGCCCTCCGCAATGTTCTAGGCCAGCTCAGCAAAGGACGCTTTGTCGAGAAGCAGGCACGGGAGGAACTTGAAAAGGCCGGTATTGATGTTGTGGCTCTGGGCGATAACTCCAAGAGCCTTAAAGAGCGCCTCGAGATGCTGAAACCGATGCTTAACGATTCCGCGCTGCTGTCAAAATTCTTTGGTGTGGAAAACGCCAACGCCGCCCGCGCGCTTATCCAGGGCACCGAGAGTCTGCAAGGCTTCACGGACGCCGTTACAGGCACCAATAGCGCGACCGAGCAGGCGGCTATAGTCATGGATAGTTACGCCGAGAGACAGGCAAGAGTAAACCAGCAGTTTGAGGATCTTAAAATTTCCATATTCCAGGCCACGGGCGATTTTTCGTTGTGGTGTGGCGTGCTGACCTCTGCACTTGTGCCGTTTGCGCAGCTCGCACCGCTACTGACCGCAGTTTGGAAATTCATGTTGCTAATAAAAGGCCTGAACTGGGCCGGAATGTGGGCCGGGTTTGTCAGCTGGGCGCGCTCCGCAGTTGTGAGCTTCGCGCTGATGAACGGCACACTCTCCACAACAAACATGATATCGCTGGGCTTTATCGGCAATATGGGGCGCGCCACCATTGGGCTGATACGCTTTGCAACTGTTGGAATATTTAACGCCCTCAAAGGTCTGGGCGCCCTGGTCCTGTCATTCATAACGGGCGGCACGGCTTCGGCTGCATTCTCTGCCACCGCTTCAACCTCATTCGGAATATTTGCCACAACAGCGTCGGCGGCCTGTCGCGCCGTTTCAGTGGCAATTATGAGCATTCCAATAGTTGGCTGGATAGCGGCAGCCATTGCCGCCCTTATCGCAATAGGGGTTTACTTCTGGAACACGTCGGCCAAATTCCGCGCGGTGCTCAAAGGCACATGGGCGGCGTTTAAGGCTTGTTTCATCGGCATAGGCGAGCTTGCAAAAAATACCTTTGGAGCCATTGGAGACCTTATCAAGGCGGCGTTTAAGCTGGACGGTGCCGGGATAGACGCAGCGCTCAACAGATTAAAGTCCACGTATAGCGACTATGGCAAAAAAATAGGCCAGGCGTTTAACGAGGCTTACGACGCTGAAATGACGGAATCTGCCAAAAAGGAGGCGGCCGACAAGTCCAAGGCAAAAAAAGGAACCGGAGGCACCCCGAACACCAGCGGGGCGACAGTCCCAGAGGTAACGGTGCCGTCGGTCAATCCCACCGGCACAACCCTGAGCGGAGCCAGCGGCACAGGCGGCAGCGGTTCCGGAAGCGATGGTGGCGGGAAAATCAAAAATATAACAATCAACATTGAAAAGCTTGTCGAGCGCTTCGAGATACACAGCGCGACCGTCGGCGAAAGTGCCGAACAGGTCAAAACTGCAATGCTTGAGGCCTTGATGGGCGCGCTTAACGATACCCAACTGGCAACGTCATGAGTATAATTCCACAACCGAGTTTAGGCGGCAAGAAATTGCCTGTGAGCATAGATTTTGCGGCAATGAGCTGGGCGCAGCACATGGCCAAGCGGCTTGTGCGGTTTAAGGAGCTGGGCGGAAGCCCGGATCGGGACGGCATAAGCGGCCATGAAATCGGGCAGCCGATAACAGACCCGGAGTATTGGGAGGGTCGGTGGGTGCTCTGTCCTCTGCGTCTGGAGCGAGAGAACGGCGAGGGGTTAACCTTTGCCGACGCGGTGTCGGCAGCGAGCCGGGAGCACAGGATTGTGAGCACCGCGCTGGTGGGACGTGACGGCACGGTGAAAGAGTATATAAACGCCGGCGACTGGTCGGTCAACATAGTGCTGGGCTTGCAACATACAGAGGGGGGAGTGATAGCAGACGAGTGGCCCGGCACGGAAGTGCGTGAGGTGCGGAAGTTGCTGGAGACAAAAGAGGCGCTAAGGGTGCACAGCGAATTTCTGGACGCTCTGAATATTGGGCGGCTTGCGGTTAGGGGCTACACCTTGCGGCAGATGACAGAGGCGAATTATCAGGTATGTGAGATCAGCGCCGTTAGCGACGAGGACTATGAGATATTCAGCAACGATTATGAACAACCCAAAAAAGAGGCGACTCAATGAAAGGCATATTGATAGACGCAAAGACCGGCGATTTGCTTGTGGAACGTGGCGGCATAACTGTGGGTGAAACAGAGGGGCAAACTGCGGAGGCCGTGGTGCTGACTATGCGTGGGGAGCTGAAAGAGCACCCGCTGCTTGGAGGTGAAGCCGGACGGATGCGCGGCGGCCAACCGGATGTTATGTGGCCCGGCGAGATGCGCCAGATGCTTCGCGGATGCGGGGTGGAATGTGAGCGCGTGACAATGGAAGCTGATGGCACAATAAGCATAGAGCGATGAAAACGACAGCGAAAGAAAGACAAACGATGCTTGATGTAGCCTTGCAAAGCGGCGGCCACGTTGAAACGGTGCTGATTATGGCAGCCGCCAACGGGCTGAGCGTGACCGACAGGCTGGAGGAGGGGCAGGAGCTGACAGTGCCGGAGCCGGTGGAGTACGGAGACGCTCGTACTGTAAGACTGTACCGGGCGTACGGAGTGGTGCCGGCAACGGAGGCGAGCGCTGACGATATGACGGCTTGCCCTTACGGAGGCATTGGCTTTATGGGCATTGACATAGACTTCGAGGTGAGTTAAAAAGGTATTAAACAGGTATTAAAATGGCACGAAACATTGGTGAAATAAAAAGCGAGATAGCGCGTGAATTTATGCGCAACAAGCAGGCCGCCGAGCGGTACGGGTTTGAACCCGGGGCGGAGTTTGGCGACATGTTCGGCGCTGCAAGTGTTGAAAACATTCTGCTGTATGTGTGGGCAGTCTGTGCATGGACCGTTGAACAGCTCGTCGCCCTCCACAAAATGGAGGTGACAGCGGAATTGGAGGGGCTGATAGCGCACCGGCCGAAATGGTACCGTGACAAGGTGCTCCAGTTCATGGAGGGCAAGGAATTGGAGGCAGACAGCGACACATATGAAACGGAGGGTATGAGCGAGAGCGATGTGTCGGCGGCGCGGGTGGTAAAACACGCCGTAGCAACCGAAAGTCGGGACGCCAGCCTGCTTACTATAAAAGTGGCAGGAGAAAGCGGCGGAGAGCGGCGGCCGCTGACTGCGGAGCAGGAGCGTCAGCTAAAAGCGTATATAAGCGAGATCAAGGACGCGGGTGTGAGGGTGTCGCTTGTGAACATGGAGGCGGACACTTTCGGCTGCACAGTGGACGTGTACTATAACGCTATGCTGGAGCCGGGGGCTGTACAGACGGCGTGTGTGCAAGCAATCTGCGACTATATCGAGAATTTGCCATTTAACGGAGAATATACGAATATGGCCCTCGTTGACCGCATACAAGAGGTGGAGGGGGTGAAAATAGTGGAGTTGCGGGGTAGCTCCGCGCAGGCCGCAAACGAGAGTACAACGACACAGATTGACGCGCGTTTGACCCCCGCAGCGGGCTATTTCAGGCCAGGGACGATAACTGTTAACATGAAAGCGTATGACGAACAAGGCTGACAGGACGTATGACGTAAACATCAAGCGGCTGGCCCTGCTGACGCTGCCCACATGGCTGCGGCGACCACTTGCCGGGGCCCTGATATATGCGGGGGTTGCGCCGCTGGGGCGACTGCTCCAGGAGCTGCGCGCATACAGGAGCGCGACAAGCTACAGGCTGAGTCACAACGGGCAGGTGTGCAAGCTGCGAGGGACCCTTAACGATGAGTTTGACCCCGAGCAGCGCCGCATAAAGATAGAGGACAGCGACGGCGCGGAAATCCTGGAGGTGTCGGCTATCCATATGAGGGAGGTCGGGCGGTGGACGATGCTGTCCCGCCGAGGGGCGGGAGCCGCAAGCATACACAGGGAGGGCTTCAGCGGGACGAGCGGTTACGACTTCTGGGTGACAGTACCGGAGGAACTGCGGGTGGCCGAGATGGAAACGAGGCTGCGAGCGGTGGTAAATATGTATAAACTTGCGAGCAAACGCTATGCAATAAACTATAAATGACAATGGAAAAGATATTAGGCAATTTTCTGACACAGGCAAACAAGGACTTTCCTCTGGACTGCGAGACGCTGGACTATATCCAAAAGCTGGCGGCGCTGGCGGCGTTGGCGGGCAACATAGCCGGCGACCGCGTGGTGCTTTATGGCTGCGAGGCCAACGCCGATGGCACGCACAGGGGGGCGGGCTTTGTGTTTGTAAGGACACGGAGCCAGTCCGAGGGGGAGGTGTTGCCATGGGATGGCGGCCCGACAACTGGCGGCATGTATGTGAAGCAGGAAGCCATAACGGTGAGCGCCAACAACACTGACTATCCCAAGGCGTACACGCGGCGGAGTCTCGCGCCTGGTATTGGAGACGAGAACTACAGTTGGGATGACTTTACCGACATAAAGACCATAAAGGAGCTGATGGCAGAGAATCGAGACCTCCGGTCTGAACTCGCTATGGTTGAGCCGTCCCCGCTTGGCTCGGTGGTGATGTGGGCGGGGGCTAATGTGCCAGAAAGGTATGTGCTTTGTGACGGGCGTGCGCTGAGGGTGGCGGAGTTTCCCGAGCTCGCGGCTGCGCTTGGGACGGTGTTCAACTCGGCTGTGTCGGCGGGAGGGACACGTTACACGACAGAACCTGGATTTTTCCGCGTGCCTGACTTGCGCGGACGCTTCGTGGTGGGCCGGAGTGACACAGAGCCTGACTACCTGGAGAGTGGTTCCGCGGGTGGCAAGAGGTCGGTGGCATTGGCGGTCGAACAGATGCCGGCCCATAGCCACATGCTAAAGGACTTCATTATGATACCCAAGGGGAGCGGCGAGTGTGGCGCGGGAGTGTGGGGTGTTGGTGGCGAGTCCTTGCAGGCTGGATATGACCAGGTATGGAACAACCCCAAGCGTTGCGACACGGCATCTGACAACAGGGGGTACATACAATGGTTGCGACACGGCACAGACAATGCCGGATCCGGGGAGGCCCACGAGAACAGGCCCCCATATTATGTGCTCGCGTACATAATGCGGGCAAAATAATAGTTTTATGAAAATTCATTTGTATTTGAAATGGCAAAAAAGAGCATTGAACGTCTGAAGGAGCGGTTCAGTAAAGGGATGTATCCCACAGCGGACGATTTTGCGGATGTCTTTGACAGTTTCGTCCACCAAGGGAACGGAATCGCCATCGAGCTTGTCTTGGGACTGGCTGAGGCGCTCAACCGGAAACTGGAACGGAGTGAGGCTGCAGCAATCGAGTCGACGGCAAACAGCGCAGCCGCGGACTCGCGTGAGGCTCTGCGGCTGCTGCGCGAGGGTCTCGATAGGGTTTCGGAGGTAGAGGAGGAGAACAGGCGGACGCGTGAGTTGGCCGAGTCGCTACTTGGCGAGAGGCTTGAGGAGACTGTCGAAGCCTTTGCGGCGTTGCGGGATTTCCTCGATGGGCTGGAAGACCAGGAGGGGCTGGCGGAAACGCTTGACAGTCTGCGCCGTCTGATAGATGATCTCGAAAAGCAAGTAGTTCTGGAGGAAATCGGTTTCGAGGTGTCGGAGGATGAAGTGGGAGTCACACGCCATGGACGTATGTTGGGAGACGGAAGCCTGGTGGAATACACCCGGTCGCTGCCTTTGCCGATGGCGTGTGGGCCTGTGGCCGGGGATGGTGTGGCCAGGCCCCAGCCCGGGCAGGCGGGCATCATCACTGGGGATGATTACGGGCGTTTCGACGGCGCGGCGGAGTTCGCCTCGGGGCTGAGGAATGAGACTGCCCTCCGCGACATCGGCTTCACGGCCTCGGAGGGACAGGTGAGCTTCACGCGTCCCCGGTACCGGCTCGACGGGGGCAACCCGTGGGTTGACGGGGATGGAAACCCGGTGGCTGTGCCTGCCAATGGCCTGTGGCCTTTCCCGATGGCCTCCGTGACTCATGCGGGGGCAATCACCGCCGCGCAGGCGCGGGCCATCGCTGACTCGCCAGAGCTTGCGTTCCGAGAGCTGTGGAAGTCGGCAGGCTGCTCTGTCGACGAGGCGGCCGAGCCGTCGGAGATGTATCTCTGCAACGGGCTGGGGATGTCATACGCCGAGGCCCGCGCGGTCTACGCCGCCGGGGTGATGACCAATGTCGACATAAACGCGCGGTATGCCGGGATGTCGATACGCACCCACCTCCCGTCGCAGATTCGCTGGGGAGCCTCCGCACCGGCCTCCACAACCTTCCGTGGCTCATCCGTGGAAGTGGTGGCCGCTCCTCTTCTCACACCGGGTACTGGCTGCTTCCGTGATTGCACAAAACTCCGCAAGGCATCGGTGTTTTCCCCGCGCGGAACCAACGCCGGGTCTGACGCGTGGGCCGGATGCAAGGCCCTGGAGACACTGACAGTTGCGGCTATGCTTCCAGGAAGCTTCTCGCTGGCAGATTCCCCGCTCATCTCCCTGGCCTCATTGCAGGGCATAATCAGCAAGGCGTGGGAGGGGATGGGGGCCGCCACCATCACCCTGCACCCCGGCACATACGCCAAGATGACCGACACGGAGCGTGAGACGGAGTGGACGCAGCTTCCTGAGCTGGCGGCGGCAAAGAACATAACATTCACCACCACAGAATAATGTTAATATGGAAACAAATACTATAAACAGCTCATTAACAGAGATTTATTCCGGGGGGGTAAATGGCTCACCCAGAATTTCCCGACGCTAAGGAGGGAATGGCACAGACGTGTGCTGCTCGTCGACGGCCAGGAGGCCGGACTTTGGCGCGAGGCGGACGGGGCGGAAAAGACCGCGTGGGAGGCCGCCCCGCCGGAGGTTCCCGACCCTGATGACCCGGCGACGGCCCTGTTCATCCGGGAATGGGAGGCCGACGGCATGGTGCTGGCGGCAGACCGCCGGACGTGGCTCCGTTACTCGGCGTTCAATTCACGGACAGGCTATTTCGAGTTGAACGGCATCACCGACATCACAATGGAGGAGGCTGTCAGGATAAAGGCCGCCGGGAGGATAAGGAACATCAACGCGCAGCAGGCTTACCTGCACGCGGGAATACGCACAAACCTGCCGCCGCTGCTGGCGGGCAACGGGTACGGGCATCCCCTCCACATCAACCTGGCGGAGGTGTGCGGGGCCGGGATGGAGGTGCTGAACCTCGTGCCATCGGGCTTCGGCCGGCACACGCCATCGGCCCTGTCGTTCGCCGAGGGGGATGGGGCGCCTGACCTCAGGAGGATAATCGGGAGCCTGAGCGTCGCGTGCCTGACCTCGGTCAAAGGCGCGCCGAACCTCGAGGAGGCCGACATGTGGGAGCTGCGCGGCAATCTTGACATATCGGGGCTGCCGCGCCTGTCGGCGACCACCGTCGGACGGCTCCATTACCTGCCCTTGTCATCAGGGTCGAAAACCGTGACCGTCCATCCTGACGTTTACGCCAAGCTAACCGACGAGTCGAACACGGAATGGCACAATATCCTGATGGACGCGATGGCCAAGAACGTTTCATTCGCAACAGTATAGAACTATGATACAAATCAATACAACAAACTCATATACAGAGATATACGCATCGGGGGGGGTAAATGGATCACCCAGTCCGCGCCCACCAACGTCCATTGTTTCTGGAAACGTAAGATTCTCACTGCGGACGAGTCCGTTGATGACTATCGCGAGGTCACGGAAGCCCAGAAGACAGAGTTGGAGAAGTCGGATGCGGCATGGACAAGGCCGAGTCAGGTGTTGATTGACGCATGGAACCGAAAGTGCAACTATTATCAAAGAGAAAACTCATTGAGGATAATAGGCCGCTACAACGAGGATTCAGGATTCTTTGAACTCAACGGGCTGCTTGACATCAACACACAAGAGGCAATCGACATCCTTGAAGCTGGAGACTGCCAGAGAGGCAGCTGCCAGGCCCTGTATTCTTGTAACGCAAAGATGAGGACAAACTTCCCGGCCGAACACATGGCCGGAATAGAGGTGGGCTATCCTTTTTATTATTGCAAGAACATCGAGGTCATAAACGCCACGAACATCGTATGGAGATTCCCCGTGTTTGGCGCGCCAAGGCTCCACACTATAATTGGTCTGGCCGATGTCATGGGCGACGGCCTCAGAATTGCAGACCAGCCGTCGCTCGTCAACCTGACAATCATGGGCCTGACCCGTTCGATAGACCTGGGCAATCAACCTGGCATCACGATGGAGAGCCTGGCCCAGATAGTCGCCAACGCCAAGAACACGAAAGAGATTAGCATCAAACTCCATGCCGACGTGTTCGCGAAGCTTCCGCCGGAGCTTGTTGACTCCGCCGCCACAAAAAACATAACATTCACAACATAACAAGACACGTAATGATACGGATTGAAAACAACCAGGTTTTTTCAGACACAGGAAAGATGGTGCGACGGAAAGGCTCCGACAACTATTTCCGCCGCTCCACCTCCCTGCCGGGCTATTCCGCAGACATGTTCGAGGAGGTTGACTCCGTCCCGGCCTACACCAAGGGGGATTATGACCGGGAGGTGGAGCGGCTGATTGCCGAGCGGTACACCATCGGCCAGGAGATACAGTTTGCCCGCGAGAAGGAGGAGGCGGGGGAGAAGTACTCCGAGTACCTGGCCTATGTCGAGGCCTGCAAGCTCAGGGCCGTCGAGAACCTGACAGCTGACAATTGCCACTGGCACAAAAACCAAGTGGAACCATAAAAACAAATCAAGGAATGAATCGGCCATACAAATGCGCGCCGCTGCCTTTTATGGGGCAAAAGCGCTATTTTCTAAATGACTTTACCCAAATTCTGGAGATGGTGTCGGGAGAGATTGACACGGTTGTTGACCTTTTCGGAGGCTCCGGGCTGTTGTCTCACACCGCTAAACGGGTATTGCCAGAGTGTCGGGTCGTTTATAATGACTTTGACCACTATTGCCGACGGCTGTCCGCAATCGTGCAGACCAACGAAATTTTAAGGGTGATTAAAGACCGGTTAACCGGTGTTGAACCCAACCAGCAGCTCACATGGCAGCAGCGTGCCGATGTGCTGGCAATAGTCGAGGACTACGAGCAGCGCGATGGTTACGTAGATGTTCTGACAATAGGCCGCAATGTACTGTTCTCAGGAAAATGGGCCACTTGTATGGAAGATCTGCGCAAACATTCGATGTACAACCGTGTAAGACTGGGCGCGTATGAATGCGAGGGTTATCTGGATGGTTTGGAAGTGGTTCACATGGACTACCGCGACCTCTTCGAGCGAGAACGAGGCAACAGCCGGGCATTGTTTGTGTTGGATCCACCCTATCTTACGACTGAATGCGGTATGTATGAGAATTATTGGAGACTGACCGACTATCTGAACGTGTTGAGCCTGTTAAAGGGTACGAAATACATATATTTCACCAGTGACAAATCGCAGATTGTCGAGCTTTGCCAATGGCTCGCCGGAGAGTACCGGGAAGCAGCGCCAATGTGGGGTGCAACAGTGCGTACGAGGACAAACACGCTGAACCATCAAACTAAATTTAACGATATGATGATAACACGACTCTGACACGACCACAAGACGCGGAGGCACAGAAAAAGCCCCCGGCTTGATTTGCAGTTTCCCTACGACATACAAACACTAAACACCCAAAGGGAGCAGCCGGGGGCAGAATGCCTTCGTCTCCCTTTGGGTGTTGTTGCTGAATGTCGTAGGAGTCGCAAAGATAGTAATTTTTAGCCAAATGACCATATATGAGGCCTTGAAAATGAACGGCTGCGTAATAGAGCAGCTGGAACGCGCAGGAGCAAGGCCGAGCGACCACAAATATGTTAAACTGTATGAGGACTACCAGAGAGCGCGGAAACGCGGCGAAAAGGTCTGTTATATTGTCGCAGTGCTTGCGGAGCGATACAATGTCAGCCAGCGCAATATTTACGAGATTGTGAAGCGTCTGGGAAGTGACTGCAAAAGTATTTCACCATGAACGGCCGAGAAAATGCCCCTGAACTCACAGAAATGGCCTAATTTCGTACTGAATGATACAAAACAAATATTACGCTATGCTCGACAAGATATTGCAGCACGGCAAACGACAGAGCAATAAAAAGGGGGATATAATGTATTTGCTCAATGAGCAGTTGCATTTGTCGCCTTATGACTTGCTGGAGATATTCGAGGGACATAACATTGCACGCAAGAAGCTGCGCAACGAATTAAGCCTGTTTATGGCCGGAGAAAGAGACCTGACAAAGTACAGAGAAGCCGGGATAAATTGGTGGGATTATTGCGGCCAAATCCTCATTAACAGTTATCCGACCTATTTTGAAAAGTTGCCGGCTTTGATTGAGCAGATTAACCGTGAAAAGCGGTGCAGCAAAAATTATGTGCTGTTTTTTAGGCTCAACAGGAGCGGAAACAAACCAAGCACCTTGCTTAAGCCTAATTCAGTTCCAGCTCGATGATGGCGAGCTGGTTTTGTCTGCCTATCAGAGAAGCAGCGACGCAAACTTAGGTTTGCCAGCTGACATTTACCATTTGTATTTGATAGCGCGACAAATTGAAGCGCCTTTGAAGTCCATGACATTGAACCTGGGAAACGTTCACATTTATGCCAACAACGTAGAGAGGACACAAGAACTTTTGGCCGGAAATGAAGCTGTGAGGTTTGACCTGAATGTCTGAAACAGGTGTGAAAATTGGAGCAAACGAGGCCAAATTAACTACTTCAAAGTTACGAAATTCTGCTGACATGGCCAAATAAAACAACATAAAAATAACGCTGATTTTGAGCCTTTTTGAATGGCTTTTAATCAGCGTTTAATTGGTCTTTAAGCGGTCGAAAGAGCAAGAGAAAAAGGAAGCGAAAAAAGAGAAGTTTTGCTCGTTTCGTTTTTGAAAGTTGCACGTTTCGTTTTCGCGATTCTAAAAATGCAGAAAAAATCAGCATGCGGCGAGTGTCTGGCATATAACGCCGATTCCACAGAGGCCGGCCTGTGGGGGCGTCTGTGGAATCGGTGGCAGGGTAGTGGCGGATGGTCAGAGAGCGAGGTTCTCGCGAAGCTCCGAGGGGGTCTCGCCGAAAGCCGTGCGGTAGCATTTGGTGAAATACGCCGGGGAAGAGAATCCCACCTCGTAGGCGATTTCGCTGATTGAGCGCGAGGTGGTGGTCAGCAGGTGGCGTGCCTGTTTCAGGCGCAGCTGCCTCATAAGCTCCACCGGGGTGTAGTTGGTCAGCGCCTTGATTTTGCGGTAGAACTGTGAGTGGCCCAGCCCCATCCGCGACGCGATCTGCTCGATGCTCAGTGTCGGGTTGGAGATTTCCTCCTGGAAAATCCTGAGGAAACGCGAGTAGAACTCGTTGTCGGGGTCGGCGTTGCCAACGGCGGGGAGCGCCGGGGGCTGGGGGGCTGCGTCGGATCTCTGCCTTATGGATGCCGGGGCCGGAATTGAGGCCGCCGGGCCGAGCCAGAGGTCTTTGATGCGCTTGCGGTTCTGCAGCAGGCTGCGGCAACGCGCCTTGAGCAGTTCGCCGCTGAAAGGCTTGGCGATGTAGCCGTCGGCTCCGCTCTCATACCCCTCGACGCGCTGTTGGTCGAGGCTGCAGGCGGTCAGCATCACCACCGGGATATGGGATGTCGAAATCTCCTCTTTTATCTTGCGGCAGCACTCCAGGCCGTCCATGACCGGCATCATGATGTCGCAGATGATGATGTCAGGCACCAGCCGGGCGGCTTTTGCCAGCCCCTCGCGGCCATCGGCAGCCTGGTGTATCTCATATTCGTCGCCGAGGATGTCGACAACCAGGTCGCGGATGTCGGTGTTGTCGTCGATGACCAGCAGCCGGGGCCGCTCGGCATCGCCGGCGGGGGTGTCGCTGTCGGCCCCTTGGCCGGAGGTGGGCGCGCTGGTGTCGACCCTTGCCAGCTCGGCGTTGATGTCATCCTGCGATATCAGTTTGGCCGGGACCTCCGAGGTCTCAGACATATGCCTGACGGGGATGGTGACGGTGAAGACCGAGCCTTTGCCGACCTCGCTGTCGGCCGTGATGGTGCCCTGGTGAAGCTCCACGAACGCCTTGACCAGCGACAGGCCTATGCCGGAGCCGTGGGGGCGCACCTCGTCGACCATGAAGAAGCGGTCGAAGATGTTGCCCAGGTCGTCGCTCGAGATTCCGATGCCGGTGTCGGCCACACGCAGCGTCAGATGGCGGCCGTCGCAGGTGTATGACACCCGTATCGAACCGTTGTCGGGGGTGTATTTGATGGCATTGGCGATGAGGTTGAAGATTATGCGCTCCATCTTCTCCGCGTCGATGGCCAGGTGTATGCCCCCCTCATTGACGGGCGCGTCGAGGGTAAGCTTGATGTCGCGCCGGCGGGCCACCTCGGTGAAGGAGTCGAGCCATTCGGCCACCGCCTTGCTGAAATCCACCTCAGTGAGGTTGAGGGCGAGCTTGCCGTTCTCGAATTTGCGGAAGTCGAGAATCTGGTTGATGAGACGCCCGAGCACTTTGAGGTTCTTGTCGGCGAGCCTGACCAGGTTGGCCTGGCGAGGTGTGAGGTTGGTGGCCGCCGAGAGCTGCGCTACTGGTTCGGCGATGAGAGTCAGGGGGGTGCGCAGGTCGTGGGAGACATTGGTGTAGAATGCCAGCTTTGACTGTATCGCCTCCTGGAGCTGGTTGTTCAGCTCCTTCTGGTTCTCGGCCAGCCGTTTCTGCTCGCGGCTCCGCTCCTCAAGCAGGCGGTTCTGCTCCATGAGTGTCTGCTGGTGGCGTTTTCGCTGCCAGTATGCCCTCAGTATCAGGAACAGTGAGAAGAACACCAGCACGAGAATCGCTATCAGGGCGTAGAAGAGAGAGGTCTGGGCCGAGTGCTTCGACCAATAATCGTCGATTCTCATTTTCAGCTCCTTCATCTTGGCCGTCTCCTGTAGCAGCGACTGGTTCTGGAGCAGCAGGATGTCGGCGTTGGAGAGGTCGACGGCTGATGACACGGGCAGCAATGTCTCTTTCAGGTAAGGCTCCCCCTTGAGAATCGCCAGGGCGGTCTTGACCAGGCGGTGTCCCTCGGTGGGGTAGAGGAAAGTGGCGTCGATGACCGAGTCGGCGACCGCCTTGATGCCAATCTCAGGGGCCGCGTCGATGCCGATGGTCTTGATGCCGCGCAGCCCTTTCCTGCGGGCCACGATGGAGGCCCCGATGGCCATGCGGTCATTGTGGGCGTATATCAGGTCGACATCGGGGTGGGCTGTCAGCAGCGAGTCGGCGACATGCTCGGCGTCAGACTGGTTCCAGTCGCCATAGCCGGTGGCCACTATGGTGCCACCTCCGCGGGTGAACTCGCTGGCGAACCCCTCATGGCGTCCGGCGGCGGGTGACGAGCCTTGCAGGCCATAGATTTCAATGGCACGCGGGGAGTCGGTGGAGCGGGCGAGCATCTGCAGGGCGTAGCGTCCGGCTGCGCGTCCGATGCCTTCGTTGTCAGTGCCGATGCGGGCGGTGTAGCTGTCGCCGGTGACATCGCGGTCGAAGACAATCACCGGTATTCCCCTGTCGTAGACCTCCTTGATGACCGGGGTTATGGCCTCGGCCTCGTTGGGGGCGGCGATTATTATGTCGAAACCGTTGTCGGCGAAATACCGGATGTCGGCGATCTGTGTTGCGTTGTCGTCGTCGGCAGATCGTATCTCCACCTCGACATCCTCGTGGAGCATCGTCTCGCGCATGACCTCGTCGTTCATCTTAGTTCGCCAGTCATCCTGGCTGCACTGCGAGATGCCGATGCGGTAGGTCTTCTGCTCGCGGCATCCCGATGACACCACAAGCAGCAATATGGATAAGACGTAGACTGCAATCAGGTTTGTTTTCTTCATAGGATGGTATGTGATGGGGGGCTGGGGCCATGCGCCATCATCCTTTGTTTAAGGTAAGAATCTCCACAAAGTTAACCAAACTTCGATTAAAAAGAGTGCATTCTGTGGCAAAATTTCAGCATTGCAGAATATTTCGCACCCTTTGCAGAGTTTTTTATACAAGGGCCTACATATAATATATTAGTTTTGCATCAGAAAAACATTCCCCTCGAAAATCCAATATCAATGAAAAGAATCATATCAGAAGGAATAATCCTGGCGGCCGCCGCGGCCGTCTCTCTGCCTGTCTCGGCCGACACCCCCGGGGTGAAGGTGGAGCATCTCGGAGTGAACAACACCCTGGTCAGGGTCGACGGCGACGCCCGTTACCTGCTGATGCCGGTGCAGGAGGCCAACGACGACGCCCGGATCAATATCCTTGTCGACGGCAAACTTGACCGCACCATGTATGTGCGCCTGGCAAAGTCTAAGACCGATTACATGGTGCCTTTCGACCTCACCCCCTACAAAGGGAAAAACGTGGTGTTGAACATCCTCACCTCGCAGGGGCGCACATCGGTGCGCGAGGCAAGCAACGACGCGTGCTGGAGCAACTTCGTGCTGGCCGACACGTTTGACACCGCCAACCGCGAGAAATACCGTCCGGCCTTTCACCACACCCCGCTTTACGGCTGGATGAACGACCCCAACGGAATGGTCTACAAAGACGGCGTCTGGACCCTCTGCTACCAGTGGAACCCCTATGGGTCGAAATGGCAGAATATGACCTGGGGCCGCTCCACATCGACCGACCTGGTCAACTGGACCCACCATGACGCGGCCATACTGCCCGACGGCCTCGGCACCATCTTCTCGGGAAGCGCCGTGCTCGACCCCAAGAACACCGCCGGATTCGGCGAAAACGCCATAGTGGCCCTCTACACATCGGCCGACGCGAGCCAGATACAGAGCATGGCCCACAGCACCGACGGCGGGGAGACATTCGTCAAGTATGCCGGCAATCCTGTGATAACCCTCGACAGCGAGGCCCGCGACCCCAACATGTTCTGGCACGAGCCTACCGGCCAGTGGGTGCTGATGCTCGCCCATGCCCTCGAGCATGAGATGCTGGTATACACATCCCCCAACCTGCGCGACTGGACTCTGCGCAGCGCTTTCGGCAAAGGACTCGGCGCGCAGGATGGCGTATGGGAATGCCCCGACCTGTTCGAGCTTCCGGTAGACGGCACCGACAAGAAGAAATGGGTGCTTCTCTGCAACCTCAACCCCGGTGGCCCCTTCGGCGGGAGCGCCACACAATATTTCGTCGGTGATTTCGACGGGGCTGTCTTCACCCCCGACCTCGACGCGGAGGGGAAAGTGCCCACCAAATGGATGGACTTCGGCAAGGACCACTACGCGACCGTCTCTTTCAGCGACGCGCCTGACAACCGCCGCACGGTAATCGGCTGGATGAGCAACTGGCAGTATGCCGCCGAGGTGCCGACAATGCAGTTCCGCAGCGCAAACACGCTGCCCCGCGATGTCAGCCTCTTCACAGGCGCTGACGGCCAGCTCTATCTCGCCTCGGCCCCCTCGCCCGAGGTTGACGCGATGCGCGGGGCTGTAGTGAAGAAAGCCGGCAAGACATCCCTCTCGTCGAAGCCGCGTGAATACCGCCTCCCCACAGCCAACGACGGCATCTGCGAGATCGACCTCGACCTGGCGGCCAAAGGCGCGGCCCAGGTGACGATGACCCTGTCAAACGCCAAGGGTGACAAGGTGGTGATGACCTACGACGCGGCGGCGCGCACCCTGGCGTTTGACCGCAGGGAAAGCGGTCTGGTTGATTTCAGCCAGGATTTCCCGGCAGTTACCGTGGCTCCGGTGCTGGGTGGCAACGACAAGCTGTCGCTGAGGATTTTCGTCGACCGCAGCTCGGTGGAGGTGTTTGGCGACGACGGTCAGATGGCCATGACCAACCTTGTGTTCCCCCAGGAACCTTACACCACCCTCTCAGTATCCGCCCAGGGGAAGGCCGACATGGCTTCCCTGGCCATCTACGGGCTGAACCCGTCCAAATGAGAAAACAACAGACCTTGAAAAATATTAATCCATGGAATCCGCAAAAGCCATGACCGCAACACGCAAAACCTCTCTGATGCAGTTCATCCCCGTGATGCTCTGCTTCTTCGCTATGGGCTTCGTCGACCTTGTCGGCACCGCCTCCAATTATGTGCAGAAAGACCTCGGGCTGACCGACTCGCAGGCCAACCTCTTCCCCTCGCTGGTGTTCTTCTGGTTCCTGATATTCTCGGTTCCGACCGGAATGCTGATGAACCGCATCGGCCGCAAGAAGACGGTATTGATCTCGCTCGTTGTCACCGCCCTCTCGCTGGTGATACCCCTGACCGGCGACGGCTACTTCACGATGCTGGCCGCTTTCTCGCTCCTGGGCATCGGCAACGCCATCATGCAGACCTCGCTCAACCCGCTGGTGTCTAACCTCATCAGCAATGACAAACTCGCCTCGACCCTGACCTTCGGCCAGTTTGTCAAGGCCATCGCCTCGTTCCTCGCCCCGATTCTCGCCGCCTGGGGAGCGACCACCTACCTGCCCACATTCGGGCTTGGCTGGAGGGCGATGTTTGTGATTTTCGCCATCGTCAGCTTCCTGTCTGTGTCGGCCCTGGCCGCCACCCCCATCGAGGAGGAGCGCCCTGACAAGGCATCGGGCGTGATGGAGTGTCTCAAGCTCCTGGGCCGCCCCTTCATCCTGCTCTGCTTCATCGGCATCATGTGTCATGTCGGCATCGATGTCGGCACCAACACCACCGCCCCAAAAATCATCATGGAGCGTCTTGGCCTCCCGCTTGAAGACGCGAGCTTCGCCACAGGGCTGTATTTCATCTTCCGCACCGCCGGATGTTTCCTCGGCGCGTTCCTGCTCCGCGTCATGTCGCCCAGGATTTTCTTCGGCATCAGCGTGGTGATGATGCTCGTGGCCATGGGGCTGCTGCTGGCCGGTGAATCGCTCCTCCTTATCTATGTCGGCATCGCGATGGTGGGCGTCGGCAACTCCAACATCTTCTCGGTGATTTTCGCCCAGGCCCTCAATGCCTCCCCCTCGGAGAAGAATGAGGTCTCCGGCCTCATGATCATGGGGCTCTTCGGAGGCACCGTCTTCCCGCTGGCCATGGGTTACGCCGCCGACGCTATCGGCGCGCAGGCCGGTGCGGTCGCCGTGATGGGGCTGGGTGTGGTCTACCTGCTCTATTACACATTGAAAATCAAGACCGCCAGATAATCAAACAACCAACATAAAACCATATAACACTGTCATGAAAGACATCGTAGTAGGAATGGGGGAGGCCCTTTGGGACGTTCTTCCCGAAGGAAAGAAAATCGGTGGCGCGCCCGCCAACTTCGCATACCATGTGTCGCAGTTCGGGCTTCCCAGCTGCGTGGTCAGCGCGGTGGGTGGCGACCCGCTCGGGAAGGAGATTCTGGAGAATTTCACCTCCAAGGGACTCAACCATCTCATCGAGGAGGTGCCATATCCGACAGGCACGGTGCAGGTAGAAATCGACCCCGCCGGAGTGCCCCAGTATGAAATCAAGGAGAATGTGGCATGGGACAACATCCCCTACACTGCGCGCCTCGAACAGCTGGCCGAGCGCACCAAGGCTGTCTGCTTCGGTTCGCTGGCCCAGCGCAACGTGGTGTCGCGCAACACCATCAACCGTTTCCTCGACGCCATGCCCCAGGGTGATGACCGCCTCGTGGTGTTTGATGTCAACCTCCGCCAGGGATTCTACACCAAGGAGATTCTCTGCAACTCCATGACACGCTGCAACATCCTCAAGATAAATGATGAGGAGCTTATCACGGTGAGCCGCATGTTTGGCTATCCCGGCATCGACCTGCAGGACAAGTGCTGGATTCTGCTTGGCAAATACAACCTGAAGATGCTCATTCTCACCTGCGGCATCAATGGCAGCTACGTCTTCACCCCCGGCAATGTGTCGTTCCAGCCCACCCCCAAGGTGGAGGTGGCCGACACCGTGGGCGCGGGCGACTCCTTCACCGCCGCTTTCATCGCCAGCGTCCTCAAGGAAATGCCTGTGGCAGAGGCCCATCGCAAGGCTGTGGCCACCTCGGCATTTGTCTGCACCCACAAGGGGGCCATGCCCATCCTCCCCAAGGAACTTACCGAATGACCTTTTTCATCATATCTCCTGCATAAGACACGATGATATGGCGCGCTGTGACTTCTACGGCGCGTCATCCTCCCTCCCACAAGACTCCCGCCGCGGTTGGCCATAACCAACCCGGCGGGCTGTTTGTTTTCGATGAAGAACAAACCTGTAAAACAACATAGCCATGGCTTACGACATTTAAGAAATCGAGGGCATAGGAAAAGCTTATGCCGACAAACTGCGCCAGATAGGGATAGACACCACCGGGCAGCTCCTCGCCCAGGGGCCATACCCAAAGGGAGGGAGGAAATCGCGGAGGCCACAGTAATCTCCCCGAAACTGGTGCTGAAATGGGTCAATCACGCCGACCTGTTCCGCATAAAAGGGGTGTCCGGCCAGTTCGCCGAACTGCTTGAGGCTTCGGGAGTCGACACCGGCAAGGAGTTGCGCCACCGCGTCGCGACCAACCTCCATGGCCGCCTCGTCGAGGTTAACGGCCAGAAGGGCCTGTGCAACCGCGTCCCCTCCGGATCTGAGGTCGAGAAGATGGTCGTCCAGGCCAAGGAATTGCCCCCTATGGTAACCTGCTGACATCTCAAACGGTTGATGCCCAGTCGTTAATCCAGGCTCGACCCGCAACGTCCCCTCCCCGGATTCAAAAAAGGGAGGGGGCGTATAATATTAATGACAAAAATGCGTTAAACTTATTGAACCAATGTTGTACTGATTCCTGAAATGAATTTCCGCATATATTTACTTGCGATGGTGGCCGGGGCCGCCCTTGTGCTTCTCGGCTCTTGCAGCTCGTCGAAGAGCAACCTCGCTTATTTCCGCGACATCACATCTGAGACAGAGGTAGTGAAACTGCCCCCCGTGGAGCCAATCAAGATAGCTCCCGATGATGAGCTGTTTATCACCGTCACCTCCTCGGAGGCTGCCGCCACCGCCCATTTCAACCTCCCCTCCACCAACCCCGCAACCCAGAAAGACCTCAACATCTACCAGTCTCCCCGTCAGCTGACATATATCGTCAACTCCAGGGGCGACATCAGTTTCCCGCAGCTCGGCACACTGCATGTGGCCGGGATGACCACCGAGCAGCTCCAGGCCGACCTGATGTCGCGGATTTCAAAGTGGGTGGAGGACCCGACTGTCTCTGTCAGGCTGCTCAACTACCGTGTCAACGTGCTGGGAGAGGTCAACCGCCCCGGAGCCATACTGGTCAACGCCAACCGCTACACCATCCTCGACGCGCTGGCCGACGCCGGCGACATGACCCCCTACGGCGAGCGGCAGGATGTGTTGCTCATCCGCGAGGAGAACGGCAACCAGAAGCGTGTCTTGCTCGACATTACATCCTCCGACCTCCTTACTTCGGAGTATTATTATCTTCAACCCAACGATTACATCTACGTCAAGCCCAACAAGGTCAGGGAAGGCAACGCCAAGTATGACTCAAACAAGAGCTACAAGCTGTCGATGATCTCGACCGTAGTCAGCGCCTCCTCGGTGATCGCGTCGCTGATAATAGCCCTCGCGGTGAAATGAACCACTGACCCTGTCACACGCCTCACGGCAAGCTTAACCGATTTCCTCACGCAATGGAAAAGAAAAAACGCAGCTCCGACATCATAGACATCAGCGCCCTCATACAGCAATACAAGTCCAAATGGTATCTCTTCGGCATATCCGTGGCCGCGTGTTGCGCCCTCGCCCTCTTCTGGGCTAAAATCCACCGTCCGGTCTACGAGGTGACGGCCAACGTGCTTATCGACACCGGCGACAATGACCCGATGTCGGCCCTGAGCCTGGGTGGCCTTTTCGGCGCTACCAACTATGTCGACGACGAGATTTTCATCCTCAGTTCCCACTCGCTTTACGCCAGCGTGGCCCGTGAGCTGGGTCTCGACCGCAAGCGCGTCTTCAAGCCCGCTTTCCTGGAGAAAGTCATTATGGTGGAGGACTATCCGATAGATATCCTTGTGCCCCCGCAGTTTGCCGACACCACCAAGGTGGCGCTCTATTTCAACCTCAAGGTCAATGAAAAGGGGCGCGCCAAGGTGAAAGTGATAGGGCCAAATCGGACCAAGCTGGCGACAATCGAGGATGCCACCCTGCCGCTGGAGGTCAAGACAGACTACGGCGCGTTTGTGCTGACCCCCACGAAGGATTTCGTGGCCGGCGAGCCTTACAAGGCTTTGTTTGTGGTAAAGGGATATGACGGAGCCGCCGAGGACCTAGACGAGAACATCTCGGCCTATATCGCCAACAAGAAGACCCATGTGATACAGCTGGTCTACCCGACCGACGACCCTGAGTTCGGCAAGAAGCTGCTCAACACCGTCATGGCCAAATATGACGAGCGAGTCATCGAGACCAAGAACAACCAGTCGACAAAGACCCTGCAGTTCCTCGACCGCCGCATCAAGGAAATAGCGGCGGACCTCGCCGGAATCGAGGGTGGCCTGCAGTCGTTCAAGGAAAACAACCGCATCACCGAGCTTGAGGCTGACGCTCAATATGGCCTCACGATGAAGGGTGAAATCGCAAAACGTCTTTTCGAGGCGGAGAGCCAGCTTGAAATCGCGCGCATAGCCCGGGATTTCATAGCGTCACCCGACAATGAGTACGCCATGATTCCCTTCACGGCCACCGATGAGTCTGCTACCGGAGTGAATGCCCTCATCAACGCTTACAATGACGTGGCTGTCAAGAGACTGCAGCTTATGAGCGGGGCCAAGGAGGAGAACCTCCAGGTGAAGAACCTCGAGAAGCAGCTTGACGCCATGCGCGGCAACATCGCCGTGTCGCTGGCCAAGAACTACGACAACACCCTGGCCGTGGTCAAGGAGCTGCGCGCCAAGATGGGTCAGACCCAGTCGACGCTCGGCAGCCTGCCGAGCCAGGAACGTCAGATTGTAGACCTCAAGCGTGACCAGAAAATCAAGCAGTCGCTTTACCTGCTGTTGCTTGAGAAGCGCGAGGAGACAGCCGTCATGCTGGCCAACGCGGTGTCGAAAGGTGTCGTGGTCGACCCGGCGTTTGTCCCCTCCGAGCCTGTCTCCATAGGCAAGATTAAGCTGCTGGCCATCGCGTTCATCATAGGGCTGATTCTGCCTGTCATCTTCCTTTACACCCGCAAGCTGCTGCGTGGCAAGCCTGAGACCCGCGCCGAAATCGAGAGTCAGCTCGACCCGACGGTGCTGGGCGAGATTTCCACTTCCCGCTCGGGCAACAGCCTCGTGGTGACCCCCAACAGCACATCGTCGACAGTGGAGCTGTTCAAGCTCGTCCGCACCAACCTGCAGTTTGTCCTCAAGGGGAAAGACCACAAGGTTGTGATGGTGACATCTTCACAGTCGGGCGAAGGAAAGTCGTTCATCTCAATAAACACCGCCGCCGCCATGGCCCTCCAGGGAAAGAAGGTGCTGCTTGTCGGGCTTGACATCCGCAAGCCTATGCTCGCCGCCTACCTCAATCTCCCCGCCGACCATTCCGGCCTGACCAACTATCTGCTGCGGCCTGAGATTTCATTCCGTGACGTGGTGCAGCATGTCAAGGAGGTGAAAGGGCTGGATGTGGTAGTCGCCGGCATCATACCCCCAAACCCCGCCGAACTGCTGCTTGAGCCGCGCCTCAAGGATTTCTTCGAGGAGGCCCGCAGGGATTACGACTATGTGATTGTCGACTCCGCGCCGGTGGGCATGGTCAGCGACTCCCTCTCGGTGGCCGACTTCGCCGACACCACAATCTACGTCACCCGCATCGGTGTGACCCGCTTCCGCGACCTCAATTTCATCAACTCCATATACGAGGAGGACCGTATGCCCAAGATGAATGTCATCGTCAACTGCACCACCGCCACCCAGGGTTATGGCTACGGCTACGGGTCGGTGGAGGATCATGGCAAACACGCCCCCTCCCGCAAGAAAGGCTTTTTCGGAAAACTCAAAGGGCTGTTTGCCAAATGACTGAGTCTCTCTCTCTGAACCGAAACGCAGATTCCACGCTTTCCCCCCAGGCCCCCCGGGCGGCCTCGAGGGGAAAGGTGTATTTCAGCGTGTCGCCGTCGGAATGGGTGTGGAATGTCATTTTCATGCTCTCCCTGTCGCTGACGGGGTTGGCCATGCCGCTGGGCAACCTGCTTGTGGTGATACTGCTGCTGAGGGCGTTCAAGGTCAACCGCGAGGCGTTTGTCTTCATGCTGATGCTGACCCTCGGGGGCTACGCGCTGACCGAGCCGAAATACCAGTGGGGAGTCAACCATATGTTCTTTATGGTGCCGTTTGCGATTCTGTCGATGTGTGTCCTGCGCAAGTCAGCGCCGGTCAAGCAGACCATCATCGCCTATGGTGTTTTCGCCGTCATAACAGTCGGGATGTGTGTGCTGTACGGTGTGGAGAGCCTCTACACCCAGCTGCGCCCGATGCTTTTGTACCTCTCCTTCTGTTTCTTCGCCATTCCATTGCTGGCTTTTTCCGGTGAAGGGTTTGACATGCACCGCTTCTGGAACACTGTCTTCTCCTTCATGATGATAATGTGTGTGTTCTACATCCTTGACGGCTTTGTGGTGAGGGGATGGCTGTTTGTCCCCTGCTCCTGGATCAACTACGAGGGGACTCTGTCGTTGTGGAACCATCCCATCATCTACGGGCCGACAGGCTGGATTCCACGTAAATATCCCCCCGGACTCTATTCGTTCGCGCTGCTGCTTTACCCTATGGCCAAATACTACAAGCTCAAGTGGTGGCAGTGGCTGCTGGTCATAGGGGCCATGTGCGCGTCGCGCACATCCACCATCCTCTTCAGCCTAGTCTTCGGCTTTATCCTCGCCCAGGGCTCGATGAAACGCTACGCGCTGTATGGCATCCTCGCGGCGGCTGTGTTCACCGGCCTTTATTTCGTCGACGACGCCATGGGCTACAGTGCCGAAACCGAGCAGTCGACGATGCGAATCTCCTCGACGATAAACCAGTTTTTCGACCTCAGTGAGGCTGAGGATGACGAAGACCTCGCCGAGGCCGGCACCGGGCGTATGGCCCAGGCCATTCCCTCGCTGGAATACATATTCTCGGTAGGGCGCGAATGGACCGGCTTCGGGTTTGTCGACCCCGACACGAAGATTCCATTCCTGATCGTGGAGAATGAGCTGGTCGCCAATCCCGAATTCAAATACCAGGCAGTCAACAATGTGGAAATCACCCAGGTGAAGGAGTTTCTCACCCTTGGATTCATCGGCCTGGCCGTATGGTTCGGCTTCATATTCGGCATATGCCGCATACTGCGCGGCATGCGCTACGCGAGATATTACACCAACGTTGCCATAGTGCTGATGCTTTACGGCATCGGCGGCTTCGACTCCTGGTTCAACTTCCCGGGAATCCTGATCGGGGCGATGGCTTTCGCCTCGGTGCTTCTCGCCAACAAGCCGCAGTCGCTTGAGGAATATCCCGGCGAATTGCCATCCTGACCTGCCAACCGCCTGCATTCATCCCTGCCATGCCTACTGAAAACGACAAACGGATAGCCCGCAACACCGTCTACCTCTACGGACGGATGATGCTCACCATATTCGTGTCGCTTTACACCTCGAGGGTCATCCTCGATGTGCTCGGGGTGTCAGACTATGGTGTTTACAATGTCGTTGGCGGGATAGTGACCATACTCGGCTTCCTGAACGGCACCATGAGCGGGGCCACGTCGCGTTTCCTCAGCTACGAGCTCGGCGCGGGCGACCCTGTCAAGCTCCGCAAGACCTTTTCGGCCGCGCTGACCGTCCATGCTGCCATCGCCCTTGTGATGGTCGTGCTGGCCGAGACCGTAGGGCTGTGGTATGTCAACCATGAGCTGGTCATCGCCCCCGAGAGGATGGCCGCCGCCAACTGGACCTACCAGTTCTCAGTCCTTGCGGCGGTCATGACCATCTTCCAGATTCCGTATGTGGCCGCCATCATGGCCCATGAGCGCATGGGCTATTACGCCCTTGTGGCGATGATAAATGTCTTCCTCAAGCTCGCCATAGTGCTGGTGGTGCAGTTCGTCGCCGCCACCGACAACCTGTCGGTCTACGCGTCGCTGGTCTTCCTGGTGGCCGCCATCGTCGCCGGGATGTATATCATTTACGGGCGGCGCAACTTCGCCGAATGCCGCTGGACGCTGCGCCGCAACGACCCCGCGATTGTGCGCGGCCTGCTGAAGTTCTGCTCCTGGGATGTCTACGGCAACCTCTGCTTCACCACCCGTTTCCAGGGAGTGCTGGTGATACTCAACCGCTTCGGGGGCACGGTGCTGAATGCCGCCGGCGGCCTGTGTGCCACGGTCTCGGCAACCATCAACAGTTTCGCCGGGTCAATCATCACCGCTTTCCGCCCCCAGATTATCCAGCAATACGCCAAGGCCGATTATCCCTATATGCTGAAGCTGCTCAACAACTGCGCCCGCTACTCGCTGCTGCTGCTTGGGCTGCTCATCATCCCGCTTATAATAGGCATGGACTCCCTGCTTGAGCTGTGGCTCGTGGAGCCTCCGCGCTACACCTCCGCCTTCTGCCGCCTGGCGCTGGTGGCAGTCTGCGGCGAGCTGATGCACACGGTCATCGGCGTCGGGGTGCATGCCACAGGAAAGGTGATACGCATCAGCTTCATCTCAGGCTCGCTGTTCCTTCTCGAGTTGCCTGTCATGTGGCTGCTGCTGGTATGGACGGGCAATCCCCCGGTGATTTATTGCGTCCATCTTGCCATGGTGTTCATAATAGCCTACGTCGACACGCTGATTTTGAAAGTGCAGCTCCCCCAGTTCAAGGTCGGGCGGTTCTGGTGGCGCGGCATCCTCTCCCCGATGCTGATTCTCGCGTCGGCCTTCACCGCCACCTGGCTCATCACCAGAGGTTGGGAGTTCGATCTGCCGCGGCTGGTGGCCATAGGAGCCATCTCCACCACCCTTATAGCCGTGCTGAGCTGGATGTTTGCCATCGACGGCGATGTCCGCGCCCGTCTGCGCCACAAACTCGCCTCCAGACTGCCGGTGCGCGGCCTCTGATTCCTCCGAAGTCACCTCGAAAGTGACAGATTCGGCCAAAAACGTCACCTTTGAGGTGACATTCTCCCCGCAAACCATCTTTTTTACAGGGAAAAACCTTATATTTGCGTTTAAATCCCCTGCCGGGATTAAAAGCGGTATGAACGCATTGACTCGATTATGCGCCCATCTCAGACAAGTCGGAATTAAGCAGACGGCAAGAATTATGAAGATACTTTTTCTGTACAGCCACGGGGGTGAGATTGTCACCGGGGGTGAGAAATATGAGGATATGCTCTACCGTGATTACAAGGAGCATCCCGGGATGGAGGTGGAGCGTGTGTGGCTCAACAACGACAAGGGGCGACTGCGCAAGTATCTGTCGCCGCTGAGAAACCTCCTGCTTGCTTGGAAGCTCAGGCGATATGACCTGGTGCTGTTCAACAGTGCCCACTGCTTCAACTTCCTGCCGCTGATATGGCTGCTGAAATCCATGGGTGTGAAGACCGGGATAATCCACCATCATTTCCTCTTCCACGGGATGACCGGCGCGCGACACACCTACTATCGCTGGCTTGAGGTGGGATTCCTCAACGGCGCTGCCGCCGTCATCGTCCCCAGCCCCTATATCGACGGCCTCTGCCGCCGAATGTTTCCCCGCAAGGATATACATTACTGGCAGATTCCATTCGAACCCCATCCGTCACAGCTTCCGGCTGCCCCCGAGCCGGGCAATCTGCTGTATATCGGCACGATAGAGCCTCGCAAGGGGCTGGCTCATCTCCTCGGGGCGATGTCGATTTTAAAGAAACGCGGTGTCGGCGGCCGTCTGACCATCGTCGGGAAGACCGTCAAGCCCGATTACCGCGCGATGCTCGACAACAAGATCGCCGAGGAGGGGCTGGATGTCAGGTTCACCGGCTTTGTCAGTGACGAAGAGCTGCAGCGCATCATCTCCCAGGCCGACATCTTCACTTTCCCGTCGCGCCTCGAGGGTTACGGCATGGTGATATGCGAGTCGATGGTCAACGGGCTGCCGGTGGTGTGCTTCGACAACTCCGCCATGCCCTACACGGTCAAGGACGGGGTCAACGGCCTTCTTGTGGCCGACGGGGATGACGAGGCGATGGCCGACGCGATAGGCCGGGTGATCGCCGACCGCGACCTGCGCCGCAAGCTCTCCGAGGGGGCGCTGGCCACTGTCAGCTCCTTCATGACGCGTGAGCGTTTCCGCCAGACCGCCATCAGCGACACATGCGCCATCATATCCGGGAAATGACCCTTACTTCCCGGCGCGCTTCCAGGGCAACCCGAGCAGCAGCGTCGAGGCCACGCGCGACCTCCGTGTAAGGTTTATCAGCCACAGGCAGAGCAGCAGCACGCCGAGCGACACCGCCGGGGCTATGATGAAGTCAAAAATCGCCGGGGATGCCGAGTCTATTTTCACCCAACGGCTCATTACAATCTCGATGATTACCGTCTGGTAAAGGTAGATTCCCAGGGTCTGCCGGCCCCAGCCGCATACCCGCCTCCCCAATGGGGTGGGGCTGAGCCTCTCCGACAGGTATTCAAACAAGGAAATGAAAAACACCGTGCCGGCAAATCCGATTGTGATTTTGTAGGAGAACCAGTAAAGCCACCCGCGCAACAGGGTGGTGTCGGGCAGCGACCTGATGGCGGCTGCCTTGTCGCGCGTTATCCAGAATCCCGCGTCCCAGTAGAGCAGCATCGCCCCGAAGAGCAGTCCCGACAGCAGGGCCAGCATCCCGGCATTCTCCTTTATCCACCTGATGTTGTTCCTGACCAGAACCCCGAAGAGGAAGCAGGGATACATCCACATGAAATTGAATCGGCCTATGGCCAGCGAGACTGCCACACCCGCCAAGGCCGCCACCACCGGCGACCTGAACACGCGTCCGCAGAGGTAATACAACACGAAGCATAGGAAGGTGCATTTCAGGAACCATGGCATGCCGATGAAGCTCCTCACCCCATCTGACAGCTCTCCGAACGCGAGTCCGTCGAGGATATAGACACTGCCGACCACAACCGACGGGAGTATCAGCTGCCGCCCCTTGGCCGCCAGCAGGTCTCGGAATGTCATCCCGAGCGCCGAGGCCGAGAAATATCCGGCCATCGTCATGAACAGAGGCATGTGGAAGGAGTATATCACCCTGAATAGGGCGTCGTCGGCTGCCTCGCGTGATGTCAGATGCAGGATGCAGTGGCCCCAGAGGACGAGGAATATCGCGAAAATCTTCAGCGCGTCGAATGTCAGGTCGCGTTCTTTTGCCATTGTCAGGACGGTTTGAGTGGATATGTCTGCAAATATACGGAAAAACATCCTACCTTCACCCAAAAGAGCCGCAGGTAAGTCCAAAAAAGGGGGGCGAGGTTGCAGATTGGTGGATTATTTGCTAATTTTGTGTCTCTTAAACAAAACCGGTGAGAGCCGCCGTGACCGGGGCTGCTTATCCGCAAAGCCCTTTATGAGATGCTGTTCAATTCATTGCAGTTCCTTCTGTTTTTTCCGATAGTGGTCAGCCTGTACTGGTTGCTCAACCCGCGCCTGCGCAACGGTATGCTTCTGGTGGCGAGCTACTATTTCTATATGAACTGGGAGCCGGTCTACGCGTTGCTCATCCTTTTCTCCACTGTCACCACATGGGGCGCGTCTCTTCTGATAGCCCGCACGCCGCAGGCATGCCGCAGACGCAGGCGGCTATGGCTCTGGTCTTGCATCGGTGCCAACCTCGCGATACTCTTCCTGTTCAAGTACTTCAATTTCATCACCGGGGAGGTGTTCTCCCTGCTCGATATGCTCGGCGTGAGGATGGAGGTGCCGCATTTCTCGCTCCTTCTGCCGGTGGGCATCTCATTCTACACATTCCAGGCGGTAGGCTATATCGTCGATGTATGGCGGGGCACGGTTGAGCCGGCCCGCAGCCTCGGACGCTACGCCTTGTTTGTATCCTTCTTTCCGCAGCTTGTTGCCGGCCCTATCGAGCGTTCATCCAACCTGTTGCCTCAGTTTGGCTATGTCCACCGGTTCGACGGGCTGAAGATAATCGAGGGGCTGAAGATGATGATGTTTGGCTATTTCATGAAACTTTGCATAGCCGACAGCGTCTCGGGATATGTCGACGCGGTCTACAACAACCTCCCTTACCATACGGGGCCGAGTGTGTGGCTCGCCACCTTTTTCTTCACATTCCAGATACTCTGTGACTTCGGGGGCTACTCCCTGATTGCCATCGGGGCGGCCAGATGCATGGGGTTCGACCTGATGCAGAATTTCCGCCAGCCTTACCTGGCAGGGTCATTCAAGGATTTCTGGAGGAGATGGCACATATCGCTCAGTTCATGGTTCACCGACTATGTGTATATCTCGCTGGGTGGAAACCGCTGCTCGCGTCGTCGTCAGACCGCCAATACCATGGCCACGATGCTTGTCAGCGGCCTGTGGCACGGGGCCAGCTGGACCTTTGTCATGTGGGGCGGCTTCCATGGGCTGATGCTTGTCGGCAACAATCTCAAACGCCATGTCAGATGGCTTGACTTCAAGGAGGGCCCATTGACACGGATAATCAACATCCTTTTTGTCTTCCTGATGGTGATGGCCGGGTGGGTGTTTTTCCGGGCCAATTCATTGTCTGACGCATGGCTGGCTTTCACCAAGATGTTCACCCATCCCGGGATGCTCTACACAGGCGAGGGGGTGCCGACCCTGTTGCTCTCTTTCCTGCTGATCGGATGCCTGATGTTGCGGGAGATGTGGGTGGAATACAAATGGCGTGTGCCTTACCTGAGCGGCCCGTCGGTGGTGCGTGACATCCTCTATACCGCTATGCTTGTGATTGTGATTCTCCTCTGCGGGCGTTTCGACGGAGGCCAGTTCATTTACTTCCAGTTCTGATTGCGATGAAGAGACTGCTTGTATATCTGTTTGGAGTGGTGATTGTGGTGGTCGTTGCAGACCTGTTTGCCGGATATGCCTCGAAGCGATACCTCCAGACCCACCGCCTGCCGGGCGACTGCGCGTCGGTCGACTACACCATAAAGGATGCCGACCAGGATGTCATCATCCTGGGCAACAGCGTGATGCTCAACAGCCTGATGCCGTCGGTGCTTGACGACTCCCTCGGGATGACCGTCTACAACGCCGCCTCCAACGGCCAGCAGATGGCGTTTTTCCATTCTCTGTTCGACTGCCTGCTGATGCGCCACAGGCCCAAGGTGGTGATCCTCGGGCTTTACGGCGGCCTGATGGACCATGACGGGGTGGGCCCCCGATACAATATCCTCAGCCCTTATTACGGGATGGGGTACCACAGCGTCGACTCCTGTCTGGAGTCAGTTTCCCCCTATCAGAAATATTTCCTGAAATCATCCTTTTACCGTTTCAACTCCATATGGTGGAGAATGCTGCTCTACCATGTCGTGACCCCGAACACCCCCGGGGAGAACGGCTTCATCGCAAAACCGGCTCCCCCCTTCCCACCAGAACTGATGGAGGCTACAGACACCCTCCCCGGCAATGAGTCGCAGATGGAGGAGCTAAGACGGTTGGCGCAACGGTGTCGCCGCGAGGGAATCAAGCTGATTGCCCTTTTCCCGCCGCGTTATTACTTGCCGGCAGCCTCCACCCCTGTCAGTGACAGGGTCAGGGAAATGGGGCGTGAGACAGGTTTCGATGTCATAGACGACACCTCCGATGCATGGTTCCTGGAGCATCCCGAACTTTTCTATGACAATGTGCATCTCAACGGCGACGGAGCGCTGGCCTATTCCCGCAGGGTTGCCCCCAGGCTGCGTGACATCATCAGGGGTGAGGCGCGGACTGACACGTCGGGTGGCGTGGAATAAGCGGTGATCTGATGCGCATTCTGCCAATGTCAGACAATGGATATTAAAAAAAGTTGAGGAGGTTGCAGGTTGGCATAATATTTGCTAACTTTGTGCCATACACGAGACATCGAAAATAATTCATTAACAATCATAACTTATACTGTCATGGCAGAAAACAACAAACAGCAGGAAATCAAGATCGAGCTCACCCCTGAAATCGCCGGCGGCCACTACGCAAATCTGGCCGTCATCGCCCACACCCCCGGCGAATTCTTCATCGACTTCATCGCCGTTTCCCCCAACATGCCCCAGGCCCGCGTCAACACCCGCGTGATCATGAACCCCGAGAACGCCAAGAACCTTCTCTTCGCCCTGCGCGACAACATCCAGAAGTATGAGAACACCTTCGGCGAAATCGAGCGCAAGGTTGCCCAGGGCAACAACAATGCCAACCCCTTCCAGGCGTAAAACCCATTGATGCCGATGGCCCGGGGCTTTTAGGAGTCCCGGGTCTTCGGTTTAATGCATCAACCCCGACAACGATGAAACCCAACAACCTCCTTATTTACAACTCACTTTCGAGAAACAAGGAACTCTTCCGTCCCATCCACGAGGGGCGCGTGGGCATGTATGTCTGCGGCCCGACTGTCTACGGCGACGGCCATCTGGGCCACGCGCGTCCGGCCATCACATTCGATGTCCTCTACCGCTACCTCTGTTGGCTCGGCTACAAGGTCCGCTATGTCCGCAACATCACCGACGTGGGCCATCTCGAGCATGACGCCGACGAGGGTGAGGACAAAATCGCCAAGAAGGCCCGCCTCGAACAGCTGGAGCCGATGGAGGTTGTGCAACACTATCTCAACCGCTATCACAAGGCCATGGAGCGGCTCAATGTGCTTCCCCCATCGATCGAGCCCCACGCCTCGGGCCATATCATCGAGCAGATCGAGTATGTCAAGAAGATTCTCGACGCGGGGCTGGCCTATGAGAGCAACGGGTCGGTCTACTTCGATGTGCCGGCTTACAACGCCAAATACCATTACGGCAAGCTCTCGGGACGCAATGTGGAGGAGCTCCTCAGCGAGACCCGCGCCCTCGACGGCCAGGCCGAGAAGCGCCACCCCGCCGACTTCGCCCTCTGGAAAAAGGCCTCGCCCGAGCATATCATGCGCTGGCCATCCCCCTGGAGCGACGGTTTCCCCGGCTGGCATCTGGAATGCTCCACGATGAGCGAGAAATACCTCGGCCAGGAGTTTGACATCCATGGCGGCGGCATCGACCTGAAATTCCCCCACCATGAGTGTGAGATCGCCCAGACCGTGGCCTGCAACGGCCATGACTCGGTGCATTACTGGATGCACAACAACATGATTACCATCAACGGACAGAAGATGGGCAAGTCGCTGGGCAACTTCATCACCCTCGACGAGTTTTTCAACGGCTCCCACGAGAAGCTTGAGAAGGCTTATTCGCCGATGACCATCCGCCTGTTCATTCTGATGGCGCATTACCGCTCGACTGTCGATTTCTCCAATGAGGCCCTTCAGGCTTCGGAGAAGGCATTGGAGAAGCTGCTCGACGGATGGCGCCGCATCGGGTCGCTCCAGGCTTCGGAGACCTCCGACATCCGCGCGGAAATCGAGCGCGTGGGCCGCGCCTGCCAGGAGGCGATGGATGACGACCTCAACACCCCCATCGTCATCGCCAACCTCTTCGAGGCTGTCTCGCTGGTCAACAAGGTCAACGACGGACACGCCAAGGCCACCGCCGCCGACATCGACGCGCTGCGCGACCTCTTCCAGACCAACCTCTTCGACATCCTCGGAATCGTCGACGAGCAGGCCGGCGGCCTCTCCGCCTCAGGTAAAGACTCGATGGAGCCTTACCGTGGCGCGGTCGACCTGCTGCTCAAGCTGCGCGGCGAGGCCAAGGCCCGCAAGGACTGGGCCACCTCAGACCTCATCCGCGACCAGCTGGCCGCCCTTGGCTTCTCGGTCAAGGACACCAAGAACGGCGCGGAGTGGAGCCTCAAATGACCTGCGGCCTGCCCGGAATGGCCGGGCAGCGCCTGAAAAGAACACACTGACATGGATGTACTGGGATTCGGCGAAGTGATGCTCGAGGAGATGCCTTTCGAGCCTACCGATCAGCAGATTCAGCTGACCGCCGCGCTGGCGCGTTTCTGCTCGGCCGACACCCCAAGCGACTCGGTGTTCATCCTCAACGGATATGCCGGCACGGGGAAGACCTCCGTCATGGGGGCGCTGGTGAGAAGCCTCCACAGGGTGGGCGTCCACACTATGCTGCTCGCCTCGACGGGCCGCGCCGCCAAGGTGCTGGCCTCCTTCACCGGTTTTCCCGCCCACACCATCCACCGCCAGATATACACCTCGGGGTCGTTCAACTCCGACGGTTCGCCGACGATGGCGAAAATCAACCACAACCCCCACGTCAACACCATCTTCATCGTCGACGAGGCTTCGATGATAGGGGAGGGGAACGACGGGGGCATGAACCTGCTGCAGGACCTGGTGATGTATGTCTACACCGGCCAGAACTGCAAGCTGATTCTCCTTGGCGACACCGCCCAGCTCCCCCCGGTGGGAAGCAGTGAGTCGCCGGCCATGTCGGCGGCGGCGTTCAAGGCCATGGGGCTGAGGGTGACCCGCGCGACAATCACCCGCACCGTGCGCCAGAAACAGCGGTCGGGGATACTCTACAATGCCACCTGGCTGCGGCGGGCGATGACACAGGAGACACTGCCCGAGCCGCAGCTTACCGTGGGCCGCTTTGAGGATGTCGCGGTGGTGCTGCCCGAAGACATGGAGGATGAGCTGGGGAAATCGTTCGCCGAATATGGCGAGGACCAGACCATAATCATCACCCGCTCAAACCGCCGCGCGGTCGACTTCAACCTCGCCGTCAGGAAGCAGATTTTCGACCGCGAGGAGTTTCTCTCCAAGGGGGACCGTCTGCTTATCTCGAAAAACAACTATTACTGGCCCAACCGCCACCGCAAGCTCCTGGCCGAGCAGGCGGCGCAAGGACATGGGCCTGCCGCTGTGCAGGTCAGCCCCACACCGGTGTTCGACCCCCTGCCGGGAGGTGTCGCCCGCCCCGACGACCGTCAGGCCGTCGACATCCCCCCCGCCTCGCGCGGGCGGGTGCCATATTTCCTGGCCAACGGCGAGGTGGCAGTGGTGGAGGAAATCCTCACCACCGAGGTGCGCGACATGATCGAGTTTGCCGATGTCACCCTCTGGCTCCCCGACAGCGACAGCCGCATAAACGCCAAAATCGTGCTCGACTCCCTGACCGCCGACACCGCAGGGCTTCCACGCGACAAGGTGGAGACCATCGGACGCCGCACCCTCCTGGAGGCCGACCGGATTTACGCCTCCCCCTCATACCAGCGCGAGGCATTGCGCAACTGCCCGTATTTCAACGCCCTGCAGGTCAAGTATGCCTATGCCGTCACCTGCCACAAGGCCCAAGGCGGCCAGTGGGACTCGGTGTTTGTCGACATGGGCTACATTCCCCCCGAGGCATACCTCAGCCTCGATTTCTACCGCTGGCTCTACACCTCGGTCACCCGCGCCACCCGCCGCCTCTTCCTCCTCAACCCCACCTGCCGCATCCTCTGACCCCGGGCTTCCCCGCCTCGGATATGCCGTCGCCGCCTCGCAACGCAAAGAAATTTGTTTGTTTCAGCCAGGTTGCGTAACTTTGCGGTAAACAAACGAGCCGCTTATGTCATCCTCTCCTGTATTATATATCATCGCGGGTTGTAACGGGGCCGGTAAGACGACCGCTTCTTTGACTTTCCTCCCAAACCTTGTGGATTGCAGGGAGTTTGTCAACGCTGATGAAATAGCAAAAGGGCTTAATCCATTAAACCCCGAGGGTATGGCTGTGGCTGCCGGAAGGCTTATGCTGGAACGTATCGACAGCCTCCTCGCCGACAGGGCCACATTCGCGATTGAGACCACGCTGGCTACCCGGAGTTACCATAAATTGGTGAAAAAAGCCAAGGAGGCCGGTTACGAGGTCACATTAGTATTTATTTATCTGGCTTCAGTCGAACTTGCGGTGCAGAGAGTCAGGCTCAGGGTGGAAAGTGGCGGCCATAATATCCCGACAGATGTCATACGCCGCCGTTATGCTCTGGGGTTGAATAATCTTAACAATGTTTATCTGCCGATTGTCACCCATTGGTTGTTGATAGATAACAGTATGGGTGATTCAAGGATTGTAGCCACAGACGAGCAGGTTTTTGATGAGCAGATGTATAATGATATAATTGCAAAGCCGTGATGGAAACAAGATCTCAAATACCGTTTCATGAGGAACTTCGGGCCTGTCTTCTTGCGGGGACGGAGCGATTGCTCAGGCGCAAGGCCGCGCTGGGCGAGAATGTCGTTTACGCACATCCCGACGGCTCTCTGATTGAGATGCCTGCAGCAGAGGCGCTGGTCTTGTTCCGGGAAAAGAACTTTCCCTGCGAAGCCGGGGATGCAGGCTCTATGAATATGTAATCTGTTGATTTCCGGGAAGCGAAATTTGTTTGTTTCAGCCAGGTTGCGTAACTTTGCGGTAAATTAAAACCCATATTGAAATGAATCTTTTTGACCGCGTGTCGGAGGACATCAAGAAGGCGATGCTCGCCCGCGACACCCAGGCGCTTGAGGCTCTCCGCGGAATCAAGAAGGAATTCCTGGAGGCAAAGACCGCCAAGGGTTCCGACGGCGACCTCTCAGACGAGAAGGCCGTGGCGATACTCGCCAAGATGATAAAACAGCGCAAGGAAAGCGCCGACATATACAACCAGCAGAGCCGTCCCGAGCTGGCAGCCGTCGAGCTGGCCCAGGCCGAGGTGATAGGCCGCTACATGCCCGCCAGCCTCTCCGAGGAGGAGCTGGCCGAGAAGCTGCGCGAGATCATCGCCCGCGTGGGAGCCACCTCCCCCAAAGAGATGGGCAAAGTGATGGGTGTGGCCTCGAAAGAGCTCGCCGGCCGCGCCGAGGGGAAAGCAATCTCCGCCAAAGTCAGGGAGCTGCTTTCCTGATGATAGATTTTCAGCATAACACCTCCATAAGATGCTTACATTACAACAGATAAAGGCCGACCCCGCCCATGTGGTGGCGCGTCTGGCCGTCAAGGGTTTCGACGGCAAGGAGCCGATCGACAACGTCCTCGCGCTCGACGAGCGCCGCCGCCAGCTGCAGCTCGACAATGACAACAAGGCGGCTGAGCTCAACCGCATCGCCGCCTCCATAGGCCAGCTGATGAAGCAGGGCAAGAAGGATGAGGCCAACGAGGCCAAGGCCGAGGTGGGCGCCCTCAAGGATGCCCAGAAGGAAATCGCCACCCGCCTGGCGACTGTCGAGCAGGAGCTCCACGAGCTGCTCTGCACTATCCCCAACCTTCCCTGCGACATGGTGCCCGAAGGGAAATCGGCCGAGGATAACGTGGTCGAGAAAATCGGCGGCCCGATGCCCGACCTCCCCGAGGACGCGCTTCCCCACTGGGACCTGGCAAGGAAATACAACCTCATCGACTTCGACCTCGGGGTGAAAATCACCGGAGCCGGATTCCCCGTCTACATCGGCAAAGGCGCACGCCTGCAGCGCGCTCTCATCCAGTTCTTCCTCGACCAGGCCAACGAGGCCGGTTACACCGAAATCGAGCCGCCATATGTGGTCAACGAGGCATCGGCCTACGGCACAGGCCAGCTCCCCGACAAGGAGGCCCAGATGTATCACTGCGAGCTTGACAACCTCTACCTGATTCCCACAGCCGAGGTGCCGGTGACAAACATCTACCGCGACGTAATCCTCTCCGAGGACTCACTCCCCAAGAAGAACTGCGCCTACTCGGCCTGCTTCCGCCGCGAGGCCGGAAGCTACGGCAAGGATGTCCGCGGCCTCAACCGCCTCCACCAGTTCGACAAGGTCGAAATCGTGCGCATCGAGAAGCCCGAGAACTCCTACGCCGCGCTGGAGGAGATGAAAGACCATGTGCAGGGGCTGCTCGAGAAACTCGGCCTTCCCTGGCATATCCTGCGCCTCTGCGGCGGCGACATGAGCTTCACCTCGGCCATCACATTCGACTTCGAGGTATGGTCGGGAGCCCAGAAACGCTGGCTCGAGGTGTCGTCGGTGTCAAACTTCGAGACCTACCAGGCCAACCGCCTGAAGTGCCGCTACCGTGGCGAGGACAAGAAGACCCGCCTCTGCCACACTCTCAACGGGTCGGCCCTGGCCTTGCCCCGCATCATGGCCGCGCTGCTGGAGAACAACCAGACCCCCGGGGGCATCGTGGTGCCCGAATGTCTGCGCCGCTACACCGGCTTCGACATCATCGACTGACAACTGCCGGCTCAAAACTCCTGCCGGCTGCATTGCCAGTAGTTTTATATTACACCTGTCGCGCGGGGAGGCCGCAAGTCTGCGGACTAAGGCCTCCCCGCGCCCTCATTTCCTATAGGATGGAGAATCTCAGACAATTGCTGCGCCAGGAATGTGACTATGTCCCCTCTGATTCCACTCTCGACGAATTTCTCGGAGCGGCCACTCTGAAGCGTCTCCACCGCTCTGAAATCCTGGTCGAAGTAGGAGCGGTCGCCGACTCGATGTATATCGTCAAGGAGGGCATCCTGCGTCTTACCGACATGAATGGCAACAGGGAGCGCACGTTCGCGTTCGGGTTGCCGGGCACGGTGTTTGTCTCCAAACATTCATTTGTCAGACAGTTGCCGTCGTATTATCAGATTGAGGCATGTTGTGACTCGGTGGTGCTTTGCATTCCCCGCCGTGCGTATGACAGTCTGATAGCGTCTAACCATGACTTCACCCGCTGGATGCTTGTCATGTCACAGACCGAACTCTTTTACCAGGAATATAAAAATTCAAGTGTCAACAACGGGAGTGCCGCCGAGAGGTTTGAGTCACTGCTGCGTCTGCGGCCGGAAATCCCGATGAATGTGTCAGGACGGACTGTCGCCTCATATCTTGGCATTTCCCCCGAATATTATTGTCGATTGAAAAAACGGTTTCTGAAACATTGACCGTATTGTTGTGTTTATTGACATATTTCAATCATTGTGGGGAAATTTTGGCATAAATTTGCAATATCGCATTTCGGGTTGTCTTTGTGGCAATCAAAAGCGTCTGAAAGGTTGCGTCTGTCCAGAAGCGAGAGGGGAGTGGCGCCGACGTGTGTCATGCCGCCTCAAGCTGCTGGTTATTAGTTGTTCACAACAATTCTATCACTCATACCAATGCCATCCCTATGAGAAAAGCGTTTCTTAGACCACTATCAGTCAGTTTGATTCTGATGGCTGCGTCAGGTGCTTGTGCCGCGCCGCTGCTTCCGAAAACAGCCTCTTCCGGGCGGTCTGTCTCTGCCGCCGCTGTGTCTGCAGGGCAAATGCCACAACAGTCGCCTGTGAAATTCCCGCAACCATCGCTGACCCGCGGGCTCGAAGCCGCGCAGCTCGACGGGATCCGTCCTCTGACCTCAGACGCCATAGCGCGCAACCGCCGCGCGGTGATGTCGGCGACATCGGCCAACCGCGCGATGTCGAAAGCCGTAGGCCTTCAGGCATATGTTTTCTACGGCAAGTCGCCCAAGGGGGTCTACAATATTCCCCGTTCCGCGGCCGAGGATTTCGAGCTGGTGCTCGAACCCTATTCCAATTACAGCTGCAACTTCGGCTGCGTGTTTGACGGCGATGTGATCCGTATGGGGGTCGTGGAGAACGGCTACTATGGGGCCAGCTATTATTATGTGGAGCTTGACGCCAACACCGGTTCGCAGCTCAGGAAAACGAAACTCGGAGCCGGAGAGTATGACATCCTGGCACAGGCCTGCGCCCTCGACCCAACGACGGGCGACGTCTACGGCGTGTTCATGTCAAAGGATTTCAACACCAAGAACTGGGCCAAGGCAAAATACACCTCGCCCGTCGGGTCGACCGTAATCAAGGCCGACTTCGCCCCCACAATCATGGGCCTGGGCTGTGACGACAGCGGCCAGTTCTGGGGCCTGACCATGGAGGGTGAGCTCCTGAAAATCGACAAGACCACCGGCGGTTATGAAACGGTCGCGCAGACAGAAGTCATCAGTGGCGGCACCTACGCTGTTAGCGGCTGCGTGAATTCACGTGACAACACCTTCATCCAGTCGACCATGACAAACGCTTCCTCTTCGGCCTTGTATGAGGTCGACCTCGCCACCGGCGCGACGACCAAGCTGACTGACTTCGATTCAGGCTATCAGTTTGGTGGCCTTCACACCTGGGCTTACCCAGAGAAGGCCCCCGAGGCTCCCTCGGTGACGCTCGGCTGCGAGATGGGTTCGATGGATGCCGTCGTGACCATAACGATGCCGACTCACCTCTTTGATGGCACTCCCATTGGAGACCAGCAGCTTTCCTACACAGTCAAGTACGGCACAAACACGTCGGATGTCAGGAATGGCTCCGCAGCCGCCGGGGCCACAGTGACCGAGACAATCGCTTTTCCATTCGTCGGGATGAAGGAAATCACGGTGTATTGCCACAACGATGCCGGCGAGTCACCCAAGGTGAAAGGGTCGGTGTTTGTGGGCAAAGGCACACCCAAGGCACCCCGGAATGTGTCGCTGGCATGGGCTGACGGAGTGGCGACACTGACATGGGATGCCGTGACCGAGGGTACTGACATGGGATATCTCAATCCCGAAGAAATACGTTATGACATCACCGACCTCAATGGCACACTGGTGAAGGAGGATGTCGTGGAAACCTCCGCCTCGTTCGATGTGGCCGAGCCTGCCAGCGGTGTGATTTCCGTCGGCTACAAGGTGAGGGCGAAGAACGGCGACCGCAAGTCGTCTGACACAGCGTCCAACACCATATCCCTTGGGCATTACAGCGCCCCGGTGACCATCGAGTTATCTTCAAAGGATGTTTTCAGCCAGCATGTGGTGGTTGACGGCAATGCCGATGGCAAGACCTGGTCATATGGGTCAAGGGTGGCTGAATACACCTACCACTCTTCAAACACCGCCGATGACTGGCTCTTTACTCCCGGCATCGAGCTGACCGGGGGTAAGGCTTACTCGGTGAAAGCCATTGCAAAGGGAAGCCAATCCTATCCCGAGAAAATGGAAATCAAGGCGGGGCAGGGCATAACCGCCGACGCCATGACCATAAGCGTGGCCAATGTGATGGTTTTCAACACAAACGACGATATGGTGCAGGAAGGATTCTTCCTTTGTCCTGAATCGGGAATGTACAATATCGGTTTCCACGCCCTGTCTGAGCCCAATATGAACCGCCTGAAGATGTCGAAATATGAGGTCGAGGAGCTGTCATCGTGCCTCATTCCGGCTGCCGTGTCAGACATGGCCGTGAATCCCAGCACCGTGGGCGACCTTACGGCCACCATCACCTTCTCCCTGCCAGTCAAGAGTATTCTCGACGATGACCTTGAGGGTGAATTGACCTACACCCTGCTCTGTGGAGAGCGGATGGTTAAGACCGCGACGGTAGGTGTCGGCGAGGCGGTTTCTGTTGAGGACACGGTTGAGTCAGAGGGGGACTACACCTACACCGTGGTCTGCTCCAACGCTACCGGCACAGGGCCTAAGGCTTCGGCCTCAGCATTCATCGGCCCGCTGGCCGCCTCAGCCCCCTCCGGTTTCGCCGTGATGAGGTCTGGCGACAACACCCTGCGTTTCACTTGGAGCGCCGTGACCACCGATGTGGCCGGCCATCAGCTTCCTGACGAGAACATCACCTATGTTCTGTTTGCCATTGAGAACGGTTATCCCGCCGGCATCCTCGCCGAGAATATCACCTCTTGTGGATATGATATGGAGGTGGATATGCCTGATAATCAAGAAATAGTGGTGTATGGTCTGGCCGCCTGCAACCGAGGCAAGATGAGTGGCCTTGTAGGGGCGCAGATTCTGCTTGGCCACGACTACGAAATGCCTGTGACATACACCAATCCCGAGTCGCTCCAGGATTATGCGCTGTTCGTGCAGGGCAGCGGCAATGTGGGCTTTGGCTCCAGCGCCTCGCTTGGCATCACGGCCGCCGACGGTGATGACTCTTATTTCGTGATTCAGAACCAGAATTCCGGAGGCGTGGGGGCTATGCTTACCGGCAACATCGCTGTCAGCGGCGAATCGCCAATGCTGAGTTTCTTTGTCTATCGGCTGGTCGGCGAGAATGCCATCCCCGACATGAACAAGACCACCGTGCAGGTGCTGACCGCCGACGACCAGATTGTCACCCTCGATGAGTTCGCCCATTACGAGAAACTTCCCGAGGAAAACGCGTGGAATCGTCTGCGCTATTCCTTGCAGGATTTCGCCGGGCAGACCATCCGTGTACGCATCATCGGCGAAGCCGTCGGATTCGTATACAACCTGTATGATGCAGTCACAATCTACAACGAAGTGCCCTTTGACCTGTCAGTCAAGATTGCCGCTCCCAAAAAGGTGGCCACTGGCGCGACTTTCCCCATCTCAGTGGATGTCGTCAACGAAGGGGCCCAGGATGTTGACGTGTTCTCCTTAAGCCTCTTGCGCGACGGAGAGCTGATAGACACCTATGCTTTTGAAAATGGCCTTGCATTCGACGAGTCAGAACAGGTGGAGTTCACCTCCAGCATCGGGCTTCATGACAATCCCACGGCAGTCTATACCGCCATGATCCATTATGAGGCTGACGGCAACGAGGCCAACAATCAGGGGTCGGCGACGGTCAACCGTGTAGTGGTCGACTACCCGGTGCCCACAAGCTTGGCCGGAGAGAATGTGAGCGAGGGGTTGAGCCTCACATGGCAGGCCCCTGAGATTCCCGAGCAGACCGTCGTGGAGACCGCCGAGACATTCGAATCGGCCGAAAGCTTCGCCGACGAATATGCCGGATGGATTTTCATCGACAACGACCAGGCTCCCGTCGGCGGTTTCTCCGGCCTGGAGATTCCCGGCCATCCATCCCGGGAGAAAAGCTCGTTCTTCATCTTCGATACCGACCTGCTTGATGACGGCGATGAATCCAAGGCTTCCTTCGAGGCCCACAGCGGCAAGAAATATCTCGCGTGTCTTTATGCCCTTCGGGGAGAACTTGATGACTGGGCCGTCTCGCCCCGCCTGACAGCTGAGCAGCAGGAGATCTCATTCTATGCCCGTAGCTATGACAGCAGTTGCCCTGAGAAGATTGAGGTCTATGCGACCGGTTATGACGATGCCACCAATCTGGACGCTTACGAGTGTGTGATGGAAGCTGTCACAGTGCCTAAGGAATGGACCGAATACAAGGTGGCCCTTCCCGCCGGAACCCGCCATTTCGCCATCAGGTCATGCGCCGGGGATTCCTTCATGCTGCTTGTCGACGATGTCACATTCAAACGTCTCGAAGGCTTCGACGGAGTGCTTCAGGGCTATAACGTCTATTGCGACGGCGAGCGTGTCAACGACGCGGCCATTGAGAATGCCGTCCACATCCACTCTGACGTGCTGGAAGGCCCCCACACCTATCATGTTACCGCAGTCTACGACAAGGGTGAATCAGAACTCTCCGAGCCTCTGCTGCTGGAGAAATCCAATGTGGAGGGGGTTGCATCCCCCGCCGGGCCGAGGGTGAAAGCCGAGGGCCGCGTCATCGCTGTCAGCGATGCCGACGGTCTTAGGGTCGACATCTTCACTGTCGACGGGCGCACGATACTCTCTTCTGTCGGGAACACCCGTATGGCTGTTGCCCCGTCGGTCTATATGGTTCGTGTTGACACACACACTTTCAAAGTGATTGTCCGCTGACGATTCACGGCTTGGTCTATGCCCCGCGAGACCTGAATGCCTGCCCTATGACGGCCGGCCCTTTCCTGGGCCGGCCGTTTTTCATTAGAGACGAAACGTGTTGTCGATTGTTGAAGGACGCAAGAATGCAGGCTTCAAAAAAATCACTTGAAATATTGATTTTTCTTGTTTGAATGAATAAAAAGCAGTAACTTTGGCGTTATAAAAAAGAGGGATTGGGCCGTGCGGTCCGCCGGAGCTGCCTCGGCGACGAGGTGGTGACGGAAATCCGATGACAATCATCTGAAGAATCATTTTTAAAAATAGCAGAGAAAAAACTCTATTCCATCCCCCAACGGATTGTATCAACCCATGATCCTTTCAAATTCCAACACCATTCCTTAACAACAATTACCCAGCATCCCCCAATTATGGAATCCAACGACGCCAAGAAACCCAAACGCCCGCGTATCGGCCAGATTTCAGGCGCTGCAGACAACGCCTCGGGCCACTCAGACTACCATTACGAGAAAAAGACTTACGCCGCTCCCGCATCATCATCAGTGCCGGCGGCTGAAAAACCCGCCGCTGCCGACGGCCAGGAACGCCCCAACACATATGAGCGCCCCTCAGGCTACCAGCCCCGTCCCTACCAGCCCCGTCCCTACCAGCCCCGTAACAACAATTACGGCCAGGGCGGTTACAACAACAACCGTCAGGGCGGTTACAACAACAATCGCCAGGGTGGCTACAACAACAACCGTCAGGGCGGCTATAACAACAACCGCCAGGGTGGTTACAACAACAACCGTCAGGGTGGTTACAACAACCATGGCGGATACAACCGTTACAACAACAATTACCAGCCGCGTCCCTACCAGCCCCGCACAGAAGGCACTCCCGCCGAGGGCGCTGAGAACAAGACCCCGGCTGCAGGCGAACAGCAGGGTGGATACCAGCCCCGCCAGAACAACTACCAGCCCCGTCCCTACAACAACAACCGCCAGGGTGGCTACAACAACAACCGCCAGGGTGGTTACAACAACAACCGCCAGGGCGGCTACAACAACAACCGCCAGGGTGGCTACAACAACAACCGCCAGGGCGGCTACAACAACAACCGCCAGGGCGGCTACAACAACCAGGGTGGTTACAACAATAATCGCCAGGGCGGCTACAACAACCAGGGTGGCTACAACAAGGGCGGCTACAACAACAACCGCCGCCCGCAGAACGGCCCGATGCGCCAGGGCAAGAGCTTCGTGCCCCGTCCCAAGCGCATCGAGTATGAGCTGCCGTTGCCCGATCCCAACGAGCAGATCCGTCTCAATAAGTTCCTGGCCAACGCCGGCCTCTGCTCGCGCCGCGAGGCCGACGAGTTCATCCAGCAGGGTCTGGTGAAGGTCAACGGCAACGTCGTCACCGAGCTGGGCACCAAGATCGGCCACGCCGACACTGTGGAGTTCAAGGAGCAGGCCGTCGCCCTGGAGAGCAAGTGCTACATCCTCCTCAACAAGCCCAAGGATTGCGTCACCACATCTGACGATACCAACGGACGCACCACCGTCCTCGACCTTGTCAAGGGGGCATGCACCGAGCGCATCTATCCCGTGGGCCGTCTCGACCGCAACACCACCGGTGTGCTGCTGCTGACCAACGACGGCGACCTCGCCTCTAAGCTGACCCACCCCAAATATGTGAAGAAGAAAATCTATCACGTCTGGACCGACAAGGACATCGCCGAGGAGGACATGCAGCGCATCGCCGACGGCATCGAGCTTGAGGATGGCGAAATCCACGCCGACGCAATCTCGTATGTCACCGAGACCGACCGCAACCAGGCCGGCATCGAAATCCACTCGGGACGCAACCGCATCGTGCGCCGCATCTTCGAGGCCCTGGGCTACCATGTCACCAAGCTCGACCGCGTCTACTTCGCGGGCCTGACCAAGAAGAACCTGCCCCGTGGCCGCTGGCGCTACCTGACCCAGGAAGAGGTAAACTTCCTCAAGATGGGTTCATTCGAATAAAGAAAAAGTGTGGATTGAAGTTTGAGACCGGTCACGGCCGGTCTCGAACTTCTCCCGTTAAACACCTCAACGTTTATGAAACGGACTAAAATCAACGACATATTCCGCGGAGCCGCCGACCTGGTCGGCAAGGAGGTCTGCGTCAAAGGATGGGTGCGCACCCGACGTGGCAACAAGCATGTGCAGTTCGTGGCCCTCAATGACGGCTCGACCATCAAGAACCTGCAGATTGTGCTCGACATGTCCTCTTTCTCCGACGAGGAGCTGAAACCGGTGACCACCGGCTCGGCCATCTGCGTCGAGGGTCTCCTGGTGGAGTCCATGGGCAAAGGACAGTCGGTGGAGGTGCAGGCCAAGAAGCTCGAGGTCTACGGCACAGCCGACCCCGAGAGCTACCCCCTGCAGAAAAAAGGCCACTCGCTGGAGTTCCTCCGCGAAATCGCCCACCTGCGTCCGCGCACCAACACCTTCTCGGCAGTGCTGCGCGTGCGTTCGGCCCTGGCCTTCGCCATCCACCGCTACTTCCAGGAGCGCGGGTTCTATTACCTCAACACCCCGCTCATCACGGCCAGCGACTGCGAGGGCGCAGGCGCGATGTTCCAGGTGACCACCATGGACCTGGAGAACCTGCCCCGCACAGAGGAGGGGAAGGTGGACTTCTCAACCGACTTCTTCGGCAAGCCCACAGCCCTGACCGTCAGCGGCCAGCTCGAGGGTGAGCTTGGAGCCACCGCCCTGGGGGCCATCTACACCTTCGGACCCACATTCCGTGCCGAGAACTCCAACACACCCCGCCACCTGGCGGAGTTCTGGATGATCGAGCCTGAAGTGGCGTTCATCGACATCGACGAGAACATGGACCTGGCCGAGGACTTCCTGAAATACTGCATCAAGTATGCCCTCGACAACTGCCGCGACGACATCGAGTTCCTCTCGGAGCATTACGACAAGGAGCTTATTGGCCGCCTGGAGTCAGTGGTCAGCCAGGAATTCGTGCGCCTCACCTACACCGAGGGTATCAAGCTGCTTGAGGAGAGCGGCCACAAATTCGAGTTCCCCGTCAAATGGGGTGTCGACCTCCAGAGCGAGCATGAGCGCTACCTGGTGGAGCACTATTTCAAGCGCCCTGTCATCCTGACCGGTTATCCCAAGGAAATCAAGGCGTTCTACATGAAGCTCAACGACGACGGCAAGACCGTGCGCGCGATGGATGTGCTGTTCCCCGCCATCGGCGAGATCATCGGCGGTTCGGAGCGCGAGGAGAGCTACGACAAGCTGATGACCCGCATCGAGGAGATGGATATCCCGATGAAGGACATGTGGTGGTATCTCGACACCCGCCGTTTCGGCACCGTGCCACACTCCGGCTTCGGTCTCGGCTTCGAGCGCCTGGTGCTTTTCGTTACCGGCATGACCAACATCCGCGACGTGATTCCTTTCCCCCGCACACCCAAGTCGGCCGAGTTCTGACAACATCCCGCGGCTGATTGCCGCCTACATATCCAAGGGCCGCCGAGACCATTCCGGGTCTCGGCGGCCCTTGCCGTGTGTCAAGGCGCTATTCGCCACATAGTCAGCGCATAATAGCCACACCTCTGATGGCCCGGTTCTCCTTGTGTTTGCCTAACTTTGCAGCTATACATTATCATTATCAATCTCATCAATCATTATGCGCTTTTTCAGGAATTTATCGCTCGTTCTGCTGGCGTCGGCCACAGTCGTATCCTGCGGTTCCTACGATGACACCGACCTCTGGAACGAGGTGAACGGCATCAAGGACCGTGTGGCCGACCTCGAGAGCCGCCTCTCCGGCATGAACAGCGACATACAGGCGATACACACGCTTGTCAACGCAATCAAGGACAACGGCTACATAGTCAGCGTCACTTCCACCCCCGAAGGTTACGAAATCGTCATGAGCAACGGCCAGCGTTTCACCATACGGCATGGCAAGAATGGCCAGGACGGCAAGGATGGTGTCGACGGAGTCAATGGCTCCACCCCGATCATCGGGGCCGCCCCGGTCGACGGGGTGTATTACTGGACGGTCACTGTCGACGGCAAGACCGACTTCCTCCTCGACCAGCATGGCAACAAGATACCGGTGACCGCCAATGGCGGTGGTGGCGGCAGCAGCACGATTGCCCCCGTCATAAAGGTCGACTATTATGGCTATTGGGTGATAAGCTACGACGGCGGCATCACCTTCGACTATATCCGCGACACCAGCGGCAACCCTGTGAAGGCTGTCCCCGAGGGTGGCGACGGACTCTTCCAGGATGTCTACCAGGATGGTGACTACATAGTATTCGTGCTGGCCAACGGTACCACCATCCGCATCCGCTCCTGCAAATGCGAGTCGACAACCATCGAAGATGTGGTGCCCCCGGAAATCCTCGACCAGATGGACCCCTATATGAACATCTACCGAGGCACCAATCCTCCCAATGTCGAAGGCACATATTTCGTCGACCCGTTTGTCACCGTCTACTGCCAGGACCAGGGCAATGGCGGATATTCCCCCGGCGACCTTGTCAACAGCGAGTATGTTGGCTTCTTCAACCAGGACAACAAGAGCCTGACCCTCGACTTCAAGGCTGAATCTGTGTCGGGCAATTCATATGAGAAGGGGGACGGCTCGTTTATAGCCGGAGAGAACGGCAACTTCACGGTGTATTTCAACACCATCGGCAAGACCTCCGGCATATCGACCAAGACCGCTCTGGTGATAAGCGGCACCAAGACCTCGACCGGAATCAAGAATCTCGAATACGCGTTCGTTATGGTCGAGAAAGGGGCCGACCCTAACCACTACCTCATGGCTGAAGGGGTCTTCAGGGTGTTCAAAGACAAGGATGGCCTGTCTGCCAATGTCAGCCATTCCTTCAACTTCGCTCCCGCCAAGTCTCCCGCTGCTGATGTCCTATCCCTCTGGTATGAGTTCATCCGCGACGTGAAGTGAATCCTTCTGAACCCTTCACTGATATATGAAAAATGGCCACGCGACTGTCGCGTGGCCATTTTTCAGTATCCGGTGTCTGCCTCAGGGTTGGCGGCCCCGCGTCAGGGCAGGTCATTTGAGCATGTCTGCGATGGCCGCGATGTCGGCGGCGGGGGCGTTCTGCAGGGCGCTGCAGGGGACGCAGGTGGCGTAGTTGCGGGGGAGCCAGTAGAGGTCGGTCTCGGGATTCCCCTCCTCATCGTTGATCTGGCGTCCGGTGAGCCAGTAGAACGGCTTGCCGTGGGGGTCGGTGAAATTCTGGTACTCCTCGGTCCAGTGGCTGCGGGCGGCGCGCACCACCTTCATGCCCTCGATTTTCACCTTGGCAGGGAAATTGACGTTGAGGCATATCCCTTCGGGGAGTCCTTCGGCAAGCACCTTGGCGGTGATTGACTTGACGTAGGGGGTGCATTCCGAGAAGTCGGCGGCCATCGAGTGGTGGAGCAGCGAGTAGCCCACAGAGGGGATGCCGGCCATGCAGCCCTCGAAGACGGCCCCCATGGTGCCGGAGTATATCACCGAGTTGCCGGCGTTGGAGCCATGGTTGATGCCCGCCAGCACGATGTCGGGGCGGCGCGGGACGATGTTGTGCATCGCCAGCTTGATGCAATCGACCGGGGTGCCCGACACCGACAGCAGGTGTGCGCCCTCATAGCCGGGGTATTCCGAGATACGCAGCGGGGCGTTGAAGGTAAGCGATGATGACTGGCCGCTCTTGGGCTGGTCGGGGGCGACCACCCAGACTTCGCCCAGGTCTTTTACGCAGTCGACAAGGAAATGCAGTCCCGGCGCGTTGACCGAGTCGTCGTTGGATATGAGTATGAGTTTCTTTTCCATAAATGAATTGACTAAACGGGGTGTGTCAGGCGGCCATCCCTGACTGTCTGCCATCAGAGGCGGCCCATGCTGGGCCTCGCCGCATTATCGCAAAATTACAAATAATCCGACGAATAGAAAAATATTGACTGCCATTTCGCCGTCGCGCCCTCCATTGACAGCTGCGGGCGGCAATTGTCAGGCCCCTCCAGCCTGCGCGGGGCCTGCGGTTATTAACAATAGCGGAAAGTTATCAACATATGGGGCAGTTTAAGATTTTTTAAACGGTTGTTTGCCAGTTTTTTGTTGTTACTTTGCAGTGTAAACGCGGCCCGGCGGGATATGACCTTTGCCCCCGGGCTAACATCGCAACCAAAACCTCAGCTTATGGGAAAAATCATAGCCATCGCAAACCAGAAGGGCGGGGTCGGGAAGACCACCACCACCATCAACCTGGCTGCCTCCCTGGCAAAGGAAGGCAAACGGGTGCTGATAATCGACGCTGACCCCCAGGCCAACGCCACATCGGGCTACGGCATCGACCCCCGGACGATGGACTCATCCATATATGAATGTCTCGTTGACGATTATCCGATGGACGGCTCGCAGGTGGCCACCTGTGTCGACGGGCTCGACCTGGTAGGGTCGCGCATCGACCTGGCCGGTGCCGAGCTTGAGCTTATCAACAAGCCCGGGCGCGAGAGGGTGCTGGCCCGCTCGCTGGAGTCTGTGAGAGACCGTTACGACTATGTCTTGATCGACTGCTCCCCCTCGCTGGGCCTCATCACGGTCAACGCCCTGACGGCCGCCCACTCGGTGATAATACCGGTGCAGGCTGAGTATTTCGCCCTCGAGGGCATCAGCAAGCTGCTCAACACCATCCGCATCATCAAGTCGAAGCTCAACCCGTCGCTTGAAATCGAGGGGTTCCTGCTGACGATGTATGACGCGCGCCTGCGCCTGGCCAACCAGATTTACGAGGAGCTGAAAAGCCACTTCGGCGAGATGGTGTTCAACGCCGTCATACCCCGCAACATCCGCCTTAGCGAGGCTCCATCCCATGGCCTGCCGGCCATCCTCTACGACCCTGAGAGCCGTGGGGCGACGGCCCATGTCATGCTGGCCAAAGAGATAATCGCCAAAAACTGAACTCTGACTCATCCCGACTCAATATGGCAATCCAACGCAAAGCACTTGGCCGGGGACTCGACTCCCTGATATCGATGGACGACACCCCCGCGCGTGGAACCTCGGCCATCAACGATGTCCCGCTCGACAAGATTACCCCCAACCCCGACCAGCCCCGCACCACATTCGACGAGGAGGCCCTGGCCGAGCTGGCCGCGTCAATCCGCGAGCTGGGCATAATACAGCCCCTGTCGCTGCGAAAGACCGGTGCTGACACTTACCAGATAATCGCCGGCGAACGCCGCTTCCGCGCTGCACGACTCGCCGGGCTGGAGTCAGTCCCCGCCTATGTCCGCACCGCCAACGAGGCCGAGCTGACCGAGATGGCCCTCATCGAGAACATCCAGCGCGAAGACCTCAACGCAATAGAAATAGCCCTGACATTCCGAAAGCTCATCGACCAGTATGAACTGACCCAGGAGAGGCTGTCGGAGCGCATCGGCAAGAAACGTGCCACCATCGCCAACTTCCTCAGGCTGCTGAAACTCCCCTCGGAGGTGCAGCTCGGCCTGCGCGACAAGCGGGTAGACATGGGCCATGCCAAGGCCCTGCTGGGCATAGACGACCCGCGCGTGCAGCTCAAAATCTACAAGGAAATCATCCGCGACGGTCTGTCGGTGCGCAAGGTCGAGGAGCTTGCCAAGGCATGGCAGCAGAGCCGCGCCGAGGGAGAGCCGGCAGCCGGCGACAGCGCCAAGGCGCCCAACCCCTACGCGTCGAGCCATGACTTCGACCTGCTGAAAAACCACCTCTCGGCGGCGTTCCACACCCCCGTCTCATTCTCATGTGACCGCCAGGGAAAAGGGAAGATAACATTCCAGTTCTCAAGCGAGGAGGACCTCACCCGGCTGATAACCCTCTTCGACACCCTCAGATAGCCCTCTCGCGTAATTATGTCATATCACAGGCCGTCCGGTCGCAATCTCTGCGACCGGACGGCCTGTATTGTTCCTTTACCAGGTTGTGAGAATTATCCTTAACTGAACAAATTCTTGTCGGACGGCGGCTCATGTGGCCGCTCCTCTTTTCAAACCAAATCTTTATCTTACCAAAATTATCATAGTGTAGGGGAAGACAGCCTTTGCTTCCCGTTTGTGTCACAAAGTTCGGTAAAACAATAAACAAGATGTATAATATTCCTGGCCTTGGCTATCAAAAAATCTGCATGGCGAGATTTTTATAACATTTGTCTGGATATTTATAAGCCGCCAGGCGGTTTTGCACGTACTTTGCCATTGTCAATTACGACAGTCCAGTCAACATAGATGCAAATCCTAACATAAAACACGATCATGAAAAAACTACTGCTTAACCTCAGCTCCTCTCTCGCAATGCTGTCAATGACACTGATGTCGCTCGCTGTCCCCTCGCAGGCTTCCGCCCAGGCAGGCGGAGGGGAGGAGTTCAAGCCTCTCGGCATCACCTCGGCTGCATTCATAAAGGTCAATAACGATATGAGCCCCGACGAGGCCGGCGCGTATGAGACTTTCGCCGAATGCTACCCGCAGGCGCTCCCAGCTCTTCCATGCGGGGAATTCTCGGCAGAGTGGGCCGAGGACAACGGCATCAAAGCCATCTGGATACATATCAACCGCCCCGGAGTGGAAATCGGATGGCATAATCTGCCCGACGGTTTCGCCGACGAGGCTTTCATACAGCGTCTGAGGGAATACTCCGTAGGGGGTGGCAAGATGTTCCTCTCGGGCCTGGCGACCCAGCTGCTGGTAGCCATCGGACGTCAGCCCGATGCTTACGCCCCTAATATCTACTATACCGACTCCGAGGGACGGAAGATTTCGGGTAACATGTCGGTGGTCTTGAATGACAACGACCCCTGGGGCGTGACCGGCAGGCTCAACGGTGTCGACCACGACGGTATCAACAGCTTCGGACATGCCAAGCATGCCATCTACGGCCAGCCCGACCCCGACTTCAGGGGGTATTACGCCTCGCTGACCTCAACCGACGACCTTTCGCCCGATGGCGTGCATTACAAATGGAACATCCTCGGGGCGTATGAGGGGCAGAAGATAAATGTGTCTGACAACAATTGCATGTGGACATACGACGACCGCGCCGAGTTCCGCCGCCGCAACAACTGCCAGATTCCCGGCTCGTGGGGACAGGAGAATTACGACACCCGCAACTGGGGCATCGTGGAGTTTCTGCCCGACAATGTCGACGGCATCTCGGGCGGACATGACGTGTTCGGCACCGAGGATGAGCCTTGGATGGGCAACACCATCGCCAACGGCATGGCTTGCTTCCAGTATGCCAACAAGGCCGACAACAGGTATTACGACAACCTGCGCAACCTTACGTTCAACACCATCAACTACCTCACGGGTGAATACCGAGTGATTCCCTCTGGGATAACCGCTGTCGGGGATGACGAGGCCGCCGCTGAGGCTCCTGTCTATTACAACATGCAGGGCATCCGCGTCGAAGCGCCCGCAGCCGGCGAACTGGTGGTGAAGGTGGCCGGCGGCTGCGCCACCAAGATGATAGCCAGGTGACAAGGGTGGCTGTCCTTTTCCCGGCTACTTGAATACCAACCTTAAACACATACGATTCATAATGATGAAATATCTCAAGGGCGCCATGGCCTCGATGGTGCTCCTCTATCCTCTGTGCCATGCCGGAGGAGCCTTGAAGGCCCGTTACACAATGGATGTGGAGGGCAACGCGATCACCGAGACTGTCAGTGGCGTCCGCTGCGCCATCGAGGGGCAGTTTGCACCGATGGAGATTCCCGGCACAGACGGGATGGCCTGGCGCACTGACGGCTACACCTCGCGTGTGGTGGCCCCGCTGGGGCGTGTCGTCGACGGACGGCAGATGACGGCCCGGATGGTCTTTGCCCTCGACACATACCACATAATCGAGCATGAACAGGCGGCCACGTCGCAAAACAACGTGCAGGTGGAGATGCTGAGCTGTCTCGACGAAGGGGGGGCGCAAGGGCTTCGGTTTCTTCGTGGGCCGCACAGGCCGTTACTCCCTGCGGGTCTATGTCGGCGGCGAGCTGATGGTGCTTGACTCGGGGGATGACGTGATTCCCCTCTGGGAATGGACCGAGCTGGCCTGCGTGGTCGATGGCCGCGACGTGAGGCTCATGCGCGACGGGCGTGTCGTCAGGCAGGCGACCGCCCCGGGCGAGGGTGTGGTGGTCGGCGACTCCCCGCTCTACATCGCCCGCGCCGGAAACGGCAACCAGCTCGGCGGGGCCAACCTGTCGACCCTCAACGGGGCCATCGACGACATCTCGGTCTGGGATGAGACAAAGACAATGGGATTCACCCCATCATATGCCGACCTCAACCTGCCCGACGGGCGATATGACGGCGACCGTCTGCGCTCGCGGTTCCACGGCAAGCCCGGTATTAACTGGACCAACGAGACCCACGGCCTATATTACAATCCGGAGGACAACCTCTGGCACGCGTTTTTCCAGCGCACCGGGTCTGCCCCGGTGATGTCTCACCAGCACTGGGGCCACATCGTCTCGGATGACCTGCTCACCTGGCGCGACGAGAAACCGGCGCTCGCCCCCTCGGAGTTTTACGACATCAAGGGGTGCTGGAGCGGATGCGTGTTCACCGACGATGAAATCACCGGCGGCAAACCGGCCATACTTTACACCGGTGTGGACTACGCCAGGCCGTATGTCGGTTTCGCCACCACCGACGACACCGCCCATCTGCGCGACTGGCAGAAGGACTCCCGCAATCCGGTCTATCTCGAGGGTGACTGGCGCGACACATATTTCTTCCGCGACGACTCCGGGGCCTATTTCATAATCGGAGGACCCGACGCGGTGAAGCTTTACAAATATGACAACGGCTGGTGGCGTTTCGACGGCGACTTCTATGTATGTCAGGAGGGGGTCGACCGTGGTTTCACCGAGATGCCCAATGTCACCTTCATCCCTTATGCCGACAAGTCGGTGGCGGGAGGCAAATGGTTGATGACCACCTCCCCGCTGGCCAGCGTGTATGGCACTGCCTGCCTCTACCGTTCGGGCGACATCTCCGGCGGCAGGTTCACCGCCTACTCCGACGCGGCGAAGGTAGACCTGCTGGGACGCGACGGGTTCGGACTGCTGTCACCCTCGGTGGCCACCACCCCCGACGGCAAGGTAGTGGCCATGGGCATCGTGCCCGACAAGCTCCCCACAGCCGACAACATCCGCCTGGGGTATGCCCATCTCTATTCCCTCCCCCGTGAGTGGAGCCTCGACAATGACGGGTCGTTGATTCAAAAGCCATACAGCGGCATCAAGGCTCTCAGGGCCGGGGATGATGACGGGCGATTCATCGACGGGGCGTTTCTGCTCGACGGTGTCAGGTCGGTCAACCCCGTCAGGGGGCGTGAGGCCGAGGTGCGCGCGACATTCATCGTCGGCGACTCCCGCTTCGGCATCAACTTCCTCAAGAACGCCGCCGGACAGGGTGCGCAGGTCGTTTATGACCCCGCCTCCGGCGAGTTGGCCGTCGACTTCGGGGCTATGCCGCGCCTGCGCCAGGATCCCGACCGCAGCCGCTTCGGCGAGCGCCTCCCCCGGGTGCCCTCAAAAGGGGAGGCGCTGACCATCCACCTCTTCATCGACCACTCCATCGTGGATGTCTTTGTCAATGATCGTTATGCAGCCTCCGTCAGGGTCTATCCGACCGACGAAGGGGCCGACCTCATAGAACTCTTCGCTGACGGCAAGACCCAGGTCAAGGCTGTCGAGGCGTATATCCTCGGCGAGGGGGATGTCGCTCCCGAGCCTGTGGAGCCGGCCGAACCTGAAATACCGGAGACTACCGGCAAGGTGGCCATGTATGTCGGTTCTTCATCCTTCGACGGGCTCGACACCCAGGAGAAAGCCGCCTGTGGATATTTCCAGGCCGCCTTCCCCTCCGGAAAGGTCTTCTACGGGACTGTCGACGGGCTGTCGGCCAATGATTATGACTGTCTCTGGATACATGTCGACCGTGTCGGGCTTGAGCGGGGATGGCAGAACCTCCCCGGAGGTTGCAGCGACGCGGCGGTGGTAGATGCCCTCAAAGGGTACATCGCTTCCGGGGGCAACCTATACCTGTCGGGCTTCGCCACGCAGCTTGCCGTGGCTGTGGGGCGCACCGGCTGCAACCCCGAGGAGTTCAACAGCGGAGACGGAGGTGTCGGCAATGATGTATGGCAGGTCAATATCTCGGCCAACGGCATCGACCACTCGGGCCATCCGATGTTCTACGGCCTGGATGTCGCAAACGCCTCCTATGGCAAGCTGGTAGACCTGCTGGGCAATCCCGCCGGGCTTCACCGCGAGGACCACAACTGCCTGTGGCGCATGAATGACTTCGGGGGCCATGACAATTTCTGCGCCACCAACAATGCCCGGGTGCTTGGCACCTGGGGCCACGACGGGGGCCAGCCCTTCGCCGGAATCGTGGAGTTCCTTCCTGTCGCCCACGGGGGCAACAGGGCGATAAGCCAGGACGCGGTAGACTCGCGGCGAGGAACAATCGTGTCCAACGGACTGGCGGCATGCCAGTGGGCGCCCAGGACAGAGGGTGGAGCCGCCGGTGTCAACCTCTACCGCTCCAACCTCGAGGACATGACATCCAATATCCTTGCCTACCTCTCGCCGAAGAGCGTCATCCCCAGCAGCCTGGCCGATGCGGTCGGCAGGGAGCAGATGAAGCTGTCTGTTGCCGATGGCATTGTGAGATATGACGGCGCCGACGGAGGCGAACAGGTAGACATATACTCGATGGATGGACGGCTTGTGGCAAAAACGACCATCCCGGCAGGCTCCGGCACCATCGCGGTTGATTTCAGAGGGCCGGCTGTGGTGACCGTCCGTGGCGGTGGCGACACTATGGTGGTCAAGGCATGTTTCTGACATACGGCTGCCATCGTCTTTGACAAAAGTCTGACGATAAGTTAAAGAAGATAATAAGGTTTGTAGCGGAGGCCACCCGGGAGAAACGGGGTGGCCTCCTGTTTCTTAGGCGGCCATTTTGCTTCAGGTGGCCGCTTCCGCCTGGGCCGCGATTGAAAAAATCATGCCCCGATAGGGGGAATATTGGAAAAAAATTGTACTTTTGTAAAAATTTGGACAATAATGGCCGGAGACCTGCAACAGACCGTCGAACGCCTCAGGGCGAAAATGCTGGTTGTCTCTGACCGGTTCTCGCTGGTGTGCGGCGAGAGAGACCGGGCTTTGGCACGCGTCGCCGAGCTTGAGGCCGAGCTGGAGAACTCGCGCAAGCTCGCCGGAAAACTGCAGCAGGAGGTGGAGTTCCTGAAAATCGCCACCACCATCGCTCCCGAACGCAAGGATGTGGAGCAGACCCGCGCCCTGTTGGCCGAATTGATACGGGAAATCGACAAGTGCATTGCCGACCTCAAAGAATGACCGAAGACAAACTAAATATAACGATACGCATCGCGGGCCAGAACCCCGTCGCCCTGAAAATCAACCGGGCCGATGAAGAGCGTGTCCGCAACGCCGAATACCAGGTCAACCGCCTGTGGAGCCGCTGGCTGCAGCGCTTCCCCGACAAGAACTCCACGGAGGTGCTGGCCATGGTCGCGTATCAGTTTGCCGAGCTGTATTTCAACGCCAACAGGCTCTCGGAGGAGACCAACGCGGTGCTGGAGCAGTTCGAGACAGAGCTTGACCGGATGCTCCACGGCTTCGGATGCTCCCTCCCCGACGCTGGGAAGGATGCCGCCGACCCCCGGGCCGGAGATGAGCCACACGCTCCGTCAAGCCCCTGGGTGGCCTCCTGAGCCGGAAGCCATGTCATATTGCCGTTTCCCCGCGCACAGCCGCTGCCCCCTGGAGAGACAGGTGGCCCGGCAGGGCGCGTTTGCTTTTTCAAGGCCGCGTGTCTGTCTTGCAATGGAATTTTTTACAACCTGATAATCAATCCTTAAAAACAGAAAACAGAATTAAAACAACCCGTTAAACAAAGATATGGACGCATATATAGACATCCTGATTTATATCATGATCACTGTGGTCGGTATCGCCATCGGCATACTCGGCACAATCCTGATACAGAACAAGCTCGCCATAAGCCGTGCCAAGTCGATCATCGAGGAGGCTGGCCGTGAGGGTGAGGTGATACGCCAGAAAGAACTCCTCAAAAGCCGCGAGGAGGGCATGAAGATAAAGGAGGAGGCCGAGAAAGCCGCCAACCAGCGCCTGTCAAAGGTGCAGTCTGTCGAGGCCAAGATGAAGAAGCGCGAGATGGAGCTCAACCAGGTGCAGCAAGACAACCAGCGCCAGAACAAGGAGCTGGAGACGCGCCGCCAGAAGCTCGACGCCGAGGAGAGCGTGATTGCCTCCCGCAAGGAGGAGCTCGACAAGCTCAAGCGCACAGCCCAGGACACCCTCGAGCATATCTCGGGCCTCTCGGCCGACGAGGCAAAGGAGAAGCTCGTGGAGTCGATGAAGGATGAGGCCAAGACCGCAGCCGCCTCTTACATCAACGACATCATGGACGAGGCGAAGATGACCGCCAACAAGGAGGCCAAGCGCATCGTCATCCAGACCATACAGCGTGTGGCCACGGAGGCCGCCATCGAGAACTCGGTGACCGTCTTCCATATCGACAGCGATGAAATCAAGGGCCGCATCATCGGCCGCGAGGGACGCAACATCCGTGCGCTCGAGGCTGCCACCGGCATCGAAATCATCGTCGACGACACCCCCGAGGCCATCGTCCTCTCGGGCTTCGACCCTGTGCGCCGCGAAATCGCCCGTCTTGCCCTCCACCAGCTTGTGGCTGACGGGCGCATCCATCCGGCCCGCATCGAGGAGGTTGTAGGCAAGGTGCGCAAGCAGATCGAGGAGGAAATCATCGAGACCGGAAAGCGCACAGCCATCGACCTCGGCATCCACGGCCTGCACCCCGACCTCATACGCATGATCGGCAAGATGAAATACCGTTCGAGCTACGGACAGAACCTGCTGCAGCATGCCCGCGAGACCGCCAATCTCTGTGCGATCATGGCCTCTGAGCTTGGACTCAATCCCAAGAAAGCCCGTCGCGCCGGTCTGCTCCATGACATAGGCAAGGTGCCCGACGAGGAGCCCGAGCTGCCCCACGCTATCCTGGGTATGAAGCTTGCCGAGAAATACAAGGAGAAACCCGATATCTGCAACGCCATCGGCGCCCACCACGACGAAATCGAGCAGACAACCCTGCTGGCCCCGATCGTTCAGGTCTGCGACGCGATTTCAGGAGCGCGTCCCGGAGCGCGCCGCGAAATCGTGGAGGCATACATCAAGCGTCTCAACGACCTGGAGCAGCTCGCCATGAGCTATCCCGGCGTGTTGAAGACATACGCCATCCAGGCCGGACGCGAGCTGCGCGTCATTGTCGGCGCCGACAAGATTGACGACGTGCAGACCGAAAGCCTCTCCAACGAAATCGCCAAGCGCATCCAGGATGAGATGACATATCCCGGACAGGTGAAAATCACCGTCATCCGCGAGACACGCGCCGTCAGCTTCGCCAAGTAACCCAGCCCCGTTTCACTTACCCGTTGACCCTTATGGAAAAAGAGAAGGAAAAAGAGAAGACCGGGGGCGCGAAGGGCTGTTGCGGGCGTGGCTGTGAAGACTGCCGCGCCAAGAATGACACCACCAGTGGAGAGGGCTGCCCCAAGGATGGCGACTGCTCCTCGGGCTGCGGCGGATGCTGCAAGCCGTCGGGCGGCTGCGACCTGCGTGGCAAGCTCCATAGCTATGACTACTGGGAGGATATCCCCGGCGGATTCGCCGACGACGACATGGTGGAGGTTAACTTCAAGAACACCCGCAAAGGTTACTTCCTCAACTCCGGCAAGATACCCCTCGAGGTCGGAGACATGGTGGCCGTCGAGGCCCAGCCGGGCCACGACATAGGCCGGGTGACCCTAACCGGCGCGCTTGTGCGCCTGCAGATGCGCAAGGCTGGAGTGAAGCCCGACGCCGAGACCCGCCGTGTGTTCCGCAAGGCGAAGGCTTCTGACCTCGAGCGTTACGAGCAGGCCCGCGCCCGCGAGAACGACACCATGATACGCGCCCGCAAAATCGCCGCCGACCTCAAGCTCAACATGAAAATCGGCGATGTGGAATACCAGGGTGACGGCAACAAGGCCATCTTCTACTACATAGCCGACGAGCGTGTCGACTTCCGCCAGCTCATCAAGGTGCTTGCCGAGACTTTCAAGGTGAGAATCGAGATGAAGCAGATCGGAGCGCGCCAGGAGGCCGGACGCATCGGCGGCATAGGCCCATGTGGCCGTCCGTTGTGCTGCACCACCTGGCTGACCAACTTTGTCAGCGTCTCGACCGGGGCGGCCCGTTACCAGGACATATCCCTCAACCCGCAGAAGCTGGCCGGCCAGTGCGCCAAGCTGAAATGCTGCCTCAACTTCGAGGTGGACGCGTATGTCGAGGCTTCCCGGAAGCTTCCCCCCAAGGACGCGAAACTGGAGACGGCCGACAACCTCTACCACTATTTCAAGGCCGACATCTTCAAGCGCGAGATCACTTACTCGACAGACAAGAACATACCCGCCAACCTGGTGACCATCCCGGCCGCGCGGGCCTTCGAGGTGATTGCCCTCAACAAGGCCGGAGAGAAGCCTCTGACCCTTAAAGAGGAGGATGGCCAGGAGAAGAAGCCTTCGGAATACGCCGACATCCTCGGCCAGGACTCCCTGACGCGGTTTGACAAGAAAAAGAAGAAGCGCAAGCCGTCAAAGCCTTCAGGAGCGAAAAAAGAGGATGGCGCGCGCGATGGCCAGCCCAAGGATTCCCAAGCCCGGGAGGGGCAGCCAAAGGGTGGAAAACCCAAGGGCCGCCAGCAGGGGAAGGAGAACCAGAAACGCCCGCAGGGGCAAAAGGATGGCCAGCCCAAGGGGGGCAATCCCCAGAAACCACAGCCGAAGGGTGAGCCGAGGCCCCAGCAGCCCAAGGGTGACCAGAAACCCCGTAGGAGGGGTGACCGCAAACCCGGCGGTGACAACCGTCCAGGCGGCGACAAGCCAGACAACAAGCCTGCCCCCTCTGCCGGCAACAAGCCCGAATGACAAGGGTGAGGCACGACCATTGACCCTGACTCCGTATGCGCCAGATACGCGACATATACCGCAGGATAGCCCCCCGCCTCATTGTGGCGGCGGGGCTGTCGGTTATGCTCCTTTCAGCGATGACCGCCTGCTCCCCTCCCGGCAACGACTACGCCGGGTATGCCGACCTCCCGGAGGAGGGATGGCAGTATGGCGACACGCTGTGGTTTGAGGCGGTGCATCCCGACTCGGTGTGCCGCGGACGGCTGGTGGTCGGGGTGCGCCACGACAACGGTTTCCCCTTCACCTCGCTGTGGCTTGAGACTACGGTGGAGGATGGAGGCCGTCCACGCACCGACACCCTTGAAATCCGTCTCGCCGACAGCTTCGGCAGCTGGACGGGGCGGGGAATCGGAGCCTCGTTCCAGGCATCCGACACCGTCGCCCGCAGTTTCAGCCACAGGTCAGGCAGCCGTATAGGGGTGCGCCACATAATGCGGGCCGACACCCTGCGGGGTGTCACCCAGGCTGGCATCTTTTTTGTCCCCGAGGCGTTATAGACTTTGTGTCGGCCACCAAGGAGGCTCATGCCACCTGTGGCATTCCCAAAACGAAAATTATCAACGATGGAAAATCTCATACTTCTTCCCTCAGCGGAGGTCGCCCTGAGAATCGGGCGGCTGCGCGACGCTGCCCGGGCGGCTGGACGCGGGGGCGCGCTGCTCATCGCCGACAACGCGATGCTGTATTATCTCACAGGCCGTGTCTACAGCGGCTGGGCATACATCCCGGTGGATGCCACACGGAAGCCCATATGGTTTGTGCGCCGTCCGGTGGAGCTGGCCGGCGAGGATGTTGTCGAGGTGCGCAAGCCCGAAGAGATTCCTTCACGCCTTGAGGCCATGGGGCAGCCGTTGCCCGAGGCGATAGGGCTGGAGGCCGACACCCTGCCATATTCCACGGTCACACGCCTGCAGGCGGTGTTCCCTGATGCCGGGTTTTACAGCGCGTCGCCGCTGGTGGCAGCTGCCAGGGCGGTGAAGACCCCGATGGAGATTTCGATGATGGAACGCTCGGGAGTCATCCACACGGCTGTCTACCGCCGGATTCCCTCGCTTTTCTCCCCGGGGATGACCGATTTCGAGCTTGATGTGGCGATAGAGCATGTGTCGCGTCTCGAGGGGTGCCTGGGACAGTTCCGCATCGCAGGCAAGTCGATGGAGTCCTTCATGGGCAATGTCCTGGCCGGCGAGAACGCCGACACGCCGTCCCCCTATGACTTCGCCCTCGGCGGCAAAGGTATGAGCCCGTCGTTGCCGGTAGGCTCCTCCGGCGAGGAGCTAAAGCCCGGAACCACCGTGTCGGTGGATGTCAACGGCGACTACACCGGCTACATGACCGACATGACCCGAGTGTTCTCCTATGGCGAGATTCCCGCCGAGGCCAAGGATGCCCATGAATGCTCGCTGGCCATACACAGGGAATTCCGCCGCATGGCTGTGCCGGGGACCAAGGCTTCCGACCTGTACGAGATGGCCGCGCGCATTGCCCGCGAGGCCGGATTCGAGCGTTACTTCATGGGCCATCGCCAGAAAGCCGCCTTCTGCGGCCACGGTGTCGGCATAGAAATCAACGAGACTCCGGTGATTGCGCCCCGCAGCCGCGACATGCTCCAGGAGGGTAACGCCATCGCCATGGAGCCCAAGTTTGTGATTCCCCATGTCGGGGCTGTGGGCATCGAGAACACTTACATCATCACCCCTTCAGGTGCGCGATGCATAACCAATGCCCCGGAGGAAATCATCCCCCTGGTATGACCTTGTCAGCCGGGCCGTCATCATCTGAAATCATCTGCAATGAATTTATCTGACAAGCTTCATAAAAAAGTATTCAGCCAGGTAGGAGGAGCCGCCGACAGGCTCGGGCGTGAGTGCTACGTTGTCGGCGGGTATGTCCGCGACCTGTTGCTGGGACGCCCGTCGAAAGACATAGACTTCGTCACGGTCGGGAGCGGCATAGAGGTGGCCCGCGAGGTGGCCCGCGAAATCAAGGGGAGCCATCTGAGCGTGTTCCGCAATTTCGGCACGGCCCAGGTGAAGTCGCGCTCGGTCGAACTGGAGTTTGTCGGGGCGCGCAAGGAGTCGTACCACCGCGAGTCGCGCAAGCCGATTGTCGAGGATGGCACCCTGGATGACGACCTGGCGCGCCGCGATTTCACCATCAACGCGATGGCGGCATGTGTCAACGCCGACCGTTTCGGGGAGGTGATTGACCGTTACAATGGCCTTGAGGACCTCAGGGAGGGACTGATACGCACCCCCCTCGACCCTGACATCACTTTCTCTGACGACCCTCTGAGGATGATGCGCGCAATACGTTTCGCCACACAGCTCGATTTCCGCATCGTCGACGACACCTTCAGGGCAATCATCCGCAACGCCCCTCGCATCAAGATTATATCGCGCGAGAGGGTGATGGATGAGCTGATGAAGATAATGAAGGCCCCGCGCCCCTCGCTTGGCTGGACGCTGCTGATGAAATCGGGGCTGCTGAAATTCATATTCCCCGAGCTTCAGGCCCTCAAGGGGGTGGAAATCGTGGAGGGTGTCGGCCACAAGGACAACTTCTACCACACACTCGCCGTGCTTGACAATGTGGCCGGAAAGTCAGACAATGTGTGGCTCCGGTGGGCCGCGCTGCTCCATGACATCGCCAAGCCGGTGACAAAACGGTTTGACCACAAGCTCGGCTGGACTTTCCACGGCCACAACGCCGTGGGGGCCAAGATGGTGCCGCGCATCTTCCGTCAGATGAAGTTCCCGATGAACGACAAGATGAAGTATGTGCAGAAGCTTGTCGAGCTTCACATGCGCCCGATTGCGCTGGTCGAGGATGAGGTGACTGACTCGGCTGTGCGCCGACTGCTTTTCGACGCGGGCGACGATGTGGATGACCTGATGCTCCTCTGCGCCGCCGACATCACGTCGAAAAACGCCGACAAGGTGGCCCGTTTCCGCGAGAACTACGAGCTGGTGAAGCAGAAGATGGTGGAGCTTGAGGAGCGCGACCGCATACGCAACTTCCAGCCTCCGGTCGACGGCATAGAGATAATGAGGGTGTTCGGCCTGGGGCAGTGTCGCGAGGTCGGGATGATAAAGGAGCGGATAAAGAACGCCATACTCGACGGCGAGATTCCCAACGAGCCTGAAGCGGCCCGCCAACTGATGCTGGCCTATGCCGCCGAGGCCCTCGGCCTGTCGCCTGTGGAGTGACTCCCCGGGCTGTCAGCTAATCCTCCGGTCCCCCGTTCAGCCTATCAGCGAGAGCCTTACGCGGGTGTTCTTGATTTTTTGGGGGGCGAGACGTTGCAGCAGCCCCTCGCCGCCGGGTTGCAGCGGGGCGAGTGCCTCGCGGGGAATGGCGACAAGCGATGAATGGTCGTCAAGCACAATTTTGCCTATCTTGTCGGCTGTGAGACCCCCTTTGTGGATGAGGAAGCCGACTATGTCGCCGCGCGAGATTTTCTCCTTTTTCCCGGCGTTGATGTAGATTGTGGCGTTTTCGGAGCGGATAGGGTCGGCCGATGTGGAGCGGGGCTGCAGCTCGCGTTGCCAGTCGACATATTCCGGGATGTTCTCCCCTTCGGAGATTATTGTGAACACGGTGCCGTCGGCCCCCATTCGGGCCGTGCGGCCATTGCGGTGGGTCCAGCTCTCCATCGTCAGCGGCATATGGTAATGAATCACATACTGCACATTGTCGATGTCGAGACCCCTCGCCCCGAGATCGGTGGAGACAAGGATGGGGGTGGTGGAGTTGTTGAGCATGTCGATGGCGAGCTTGCGTTCGCGCTGTTCCAGTCCGCCATGGTATATCCCTACGGGGAATCCTTTCTTTTTGAGGTCGTCGTAGACACGCTCCGCGCTCTCGCGGTGATTGACGAAAATCAGGGCCTTGCCGTTGTCGAGGCTCCGCAGCAGGGCCTCAAGCACCGGCAGCTTGTCACGTTCGGGGGAATCGACCCTGACGGTCTGCAGCCGGCCGCCCGACGGTTTGCCGCCCGAGAAGTCAAGCACCTCGGGCTTTTTGAGTTTCAGGAAGTCGGGCATCTCGGCCAGCGGGGTGGCCGATGTCAGGATGACTAGCTGGGGATGGCCCATGCGTTTCACGATGCGCTTCATCTCGTCGTGGAAACCCAGTTCGAGCGACTTGTCGTATTCGTCGAGCACGAGCGCCTTCACGTCGGAGAGCGACACTGTGGCGCGTTTGAGATGGTCGAGCAGGCGGCCCGGGGTGGCGACGATGATGTCAGGCACCACCGACATGGAGTTGACCTCGTCGGCCATCTGGTGGCCTCCGTAGAACGCCACGGTCTTGAGTCCGGCGGCCACCGGGCGTATCACGTCGGCGATCTGGATGACAAGCTCTCTCGACGGGGCAATCACCACCGCCTGCACCTTCCCCTCTGACGGGCCGAGGAAGCGCAGCAGGCGCAATGTGAACGCCGCCGTCTTGCCGGAGCCGGTGGGGGAGAGCAACACAAGCTCGCGGAGGTCGGTGGTGGCCATCCGCTGCTGCATCTCGTTGAGGTTGGTGATGTTGTGGCGCTCACGCAGGCGCTCGATGATTGTCTTGGTTTCCATAAAGAATGATTGTGAAAGGCAGAGGGTCGCGGGGCTTGGCCGGAGAAGGGGCGGGCGTATGGGCCTCAGCGCGACACCACCATGAATTCCCCGTTGAATCCCGGGCCGACATTGAAACGCCTCAGTCCGCGTTTAAGTTTCCTGGCCTCCCCTGATACCGGCGAGCCATAGTTGGTGAAGACCGAATACCGGCTCTCGCATGATGGGCAGTATGCCTCGTTTGTGTCAGGGTCGATCTTGATTCTGACATCGCGGCGCAGCTCCACGGGGCAGGCCAGGTCGTAGGCGTATGGGGCCCCGCTGATGTCCCCGACGAGCAATATGCCGCCGAACCCTGTGTAGGTCAGCGCAGTCCAGGGGAAGTCAGACGGCACGCGGTAGGTGCCGTCGAGGATGAACTCCTTGTGGTCGAGCGCGCCTGGAGTGCCGTATCTGTCCCATTCGGCCTGGGTGTCGAAACTTAGCCTGACGTTTGTCGGGGGGACACGGTCGAAGTCGACCTGCTCACACGACTGGAGGGTCAGGGCCACCGCTGACAGGGCCGTTGCGATGGCGGCCGCCTTGGCGTTGTATGTCATGGAGGAGAGATTCATGGTTGTTGTCAGATGCTTAGTCCGGCGATGAGTTCGCCGAACTTGTCGGCGGCTTTCTGGAGCTGCGGGCCGATTATTGGGCGCACGATGGCGGGAATCTCCACGTCGATGCGGGTCTCCACGTCGGCGGCCTCATCCCCGGCGGGGGTGATGTTGACCTCCATGGTCAAGGGGACGGGGGAGGACTCTGTGCCGAACACGATTTTTGAAGGCTCCACCCGCTCTTTGATGACGAAGGCAATCTCGCCGACCTGGGGGGTGACGATCTTCAGGGAGTTGGCTGTGAACTCCACGTCGCCGATCTGCTTGCGCTGCTCTTCGGGCAGCTCGTCGAGCGACTGCTGGAGGCGGCTCATATCGCTGAAACGGTTGTAGAGGTCGCTCGCGCTGCGGTTGATTCTCGCGGGTTTGCTTTTATATGTTGCCATAGAATTGTTTTAGGGTAAAACAAACGGGGGCGAACGGAGTTCGCCCCCGCAGTTTGCCGGTTGCGGTAAAATGGGGTCAATTATTTATTCCTCAGGACGGACGGGAGCCCAGTTGGCGGGGTCTTCGCGCCATTCCTGGAGGGTCTTGATGTCTTTCTGGGCGATGAATCCGGTCTTGAGGGCCGCGTCAAGCATGGCCTCGTAGTTTGAGAGGGTCATCAGCTTGATGCCGGCTTCCTTGAAGGCCTTTTCGGCCACGGGGAAGCCGTAGGTGAACATTGCCACCATGCCGACCACCTCGGCGCCTGCCATGCGGATGGCTTCGGCAGCCTTGAGCGAGCTTTTGCCGGTGGAGATAAGGTCCTCGATTACGATTACCTTCTGGCCGAGGGTCAGATTGCCCTCAATCAGGTTCTCCAGGCCGTGGTCTTTGGGCGCCGAGCGGACATAGACGTAGGGAAGACCGAGCATGTCGGCGACGAGCGCGCCCTGGGCGATGGCCCCGGTGGCAACACCGGCGATCGCGTCGGGCATACCGAATTCCTCCATTATCAGACGGCAGATTTCGGTCTTGATGAAGGTGCGGATTTCGGGATACGACAGGGTCTTGCGGTTGTCGGTGTATATGGGTGAGTTCCAGCCTGACGCCCAGGTGAAAGGCATGTCGGGTTGGAGTTTTATCGCGCTGATATTAAGCAGCTTTTCAGCCAGCAGGTGCTCAAGCTTGTTCATCGGAGTATGGTATGTATGGTTTACGGCTGCAAATTTACGAAAAAAATCTCATACCCACAGATGGTCGCCTCCCTTTTTCATCCGTTTTCTTGCCGTCCGGAGACAAAATAAAATCATGGGCATGTCAGTCTTCCACTCGTAAGTGTATTTGGGATACCTCCCGTTGTATTGTGATGCGGAATCTGTCGGCAATTTTTGCCACATTAAATCTTAAAGACAGCCTTTAAGAAGGGGGCTGCAGGCGGAGAATGTCAGGCCATGGGAGTGCCGAGCATTTCCAGGAAGGTGGCCTCATCGATGACGGGGATGCCGAGTGAGGCGGCTTTCTCGCGCTTGGCGGGGCCCATGTTCTCGCCGGCGAAGAGATAGTCGGTCTTCTTGGAGATGGAAGATACGTTCTTGCCGCCGTTGCGCTCGATGAGATCCTTGTACTCGTCGCGGGAGTGGTGGGTGAATGTGCCTGAAATCACGAAGCTCTTTCCTCCGAGGAGGTCAGTGCGTCCCTCCTCCGACTCCTCGGGGGCAGCCATCTGCAGGCCGGCGTGGCGCAGACGCTCCACAATCTCACGGTTGAGCGGGTTGGCGAAATATTCGGTGACGCTCTCGGCGATGCGGGGGCCTATGTCTTTGGTGGCTGCCAGCTGGGCGGATGAGGCTGCCATCAGGCGGTCGATGTCGGGGAATGCCTTGGCCACTTTCTTGGCCACCGTGTCCCCCACGAAGGGTATCGACAGGGCGTATATCACGCGGTCGTATGGCACTGACTTGGAGGCTTCGAGCCCCTCCAGCACCCTCTCTGCCGACCTGGGGCCAAAACCTTCGAGGGTCATCAGCCTGTCGGCGGTGAGGTCATACAGGTCGGCGATGTTGCGCACATACCCCTTGGCGTAGAGCTGTTGGGCGGTCTCCTCCCCGACGCCGTCGATGTTCATCATCTTGCGTCCCACGAAGTGCTCCACGCGTCCGGCAATCTGGGGCGGGCATCCGAAGCGGTTGGGACATTGCCAGGCGGCTTCCCCCTCGACCCTGACCAGCGGTGTGCCGCAGGCGGGGCAGTGGCTGACGAATCCGATGGGGGCGGCTCCGGGCTGGCGGCCATTTTCATCCACACCGGTGATTTTGGGGATGATTTCCCCCCCCTTCTCCACATAGAGCATGTCACCCTCGTGGATGTCGAGAGAGCGGATGATGTCCTCGTTGTGGAGCGAGGCGCGTTTTACGATGGTGCCCGACAGCAATACCGGCTCGAGGTTGGCCACAGGGGTGACGATGCCCATGCGCCCCACCTCGAATGACACGAAGCGGAGTCTGGTGCAGGCCCTCTCGGCGGGGAATTTGTAGGCAATGGCCCAGCGGGGCGACTTCGCCGTGAAGCCCAGGTTGAGCTGCTGGCGCAGGTTGTCGACCTTGAACACCAGGCCGTCGGTGGCCACGGGCAATTCGCGGCGGGCGGTGTCCCAGTGGTTTATGAACTCGTCCACGGCCTCTATAGAGCTGAAACGGCTCATGATGTCAGAGACCTTGAAGCCCCACTCGCGGGCGGCCGTCATGTTGTCGTAATGGTTGTCGTGGGGAAGCGACGGGCCGAGCATGTAGTAGAAGTATGCGTCGAGTCCGCGGCGGGCCACCTCGCGTGAGTCGAGGGTCTTCAGTGTGCCCGAGGCGGCGTTGCGGGGATTGGCGAAGAGGGGTTCCTCGTTGTACTCCCGCTCCTTGTTGAGGCGGTCGAATTCCTTCCAGGGCATCAGTATCTCCCCGCGTATCTCAAACATGTCGGGCCATCCCGAGCCACGCAGCTCAAGAGGAATCGAGCGTATGGTCTTGATGTTCTCGGTCACGACATCGCCGCGCTCGCCGTCGCCACGGGTTACGGCGCGCACAAGGCGGCCATGCTCGTAGATGAGCGAGATGGATGTGCCGTCATATTTCATCTCCCCGACCACATCGAATTTCTCCCCCTCCAGGGCGGTCCTTATCCGGGCGAACCACTCGTCTACCTCATGGATGGAGTATGTGTTGCCCAGCGACAGCATCGGATGGATGTGGGCGGCCTGCTCGAACTTGTCGGTAAGGTCGCTGCCCACCCTTTGGGTCGGCGAGTAAGGGTCGGCCATCTCGGGAAACTCTTTTTCGAGGGCTTCCAGCTCTTTCATCAGCATGTCAAACTCCTGGTCGGAAATCTCCGGTGCGTTGAGCACATAATAGTTGTGGTTGTGGCGGTTGAGCTGTTGGCGCAGGTCGAGAAGGCGTTGCTGGCGGGGATTCATCGCGGGGGTAGGGGGTGTTTTTTTGTGGGAAGTTTCAGGAATTGGTCTTCAGATGGTTGAGGGCGCGCAGGGTGTTGCAGAGGGTCTGCGACCAGTAGCCACGGAAATCCTCGGCCACACCCTGGAGGGCGAGGCTGACGGTCTCGTCGGTGGTGTCGCGCACCGTGTTTATGAAGTTGTAGAAGACCTGGAAGAGGTCTGTGAGCCCTTCGGAAATCGACACCGCCACCGGGGTGTCGGAGTATTTCATGTCCTCCTCGAACACCTCAAGGTAGACATCGTCGGGGCCCAGGAGGGTCTCCACGTTGCGGCGCACCGCGTCGTAATAGTCCTCGTCGAGGGCCTGCTCGATGTAGACATCCTGGTCGAGGTATATGTCGGGGGCTATGTCGAAGGCCGAGATGTAAAGGCGCGGCAGCAGGCGCAGCATACGGTCGACAAACTCGTCACGGTCGGCCTCGCGTGCGGCTTCAAGCTCGCGGCAGTATTCATCGCATAGTCCTACGAACACAATGGCGTTTGATTCCATAAGTCAGATGTTTTTTGGGGCCTGGGCGCGCCAGGCCCGGTTTGACGGATCGTGGTCAGATGACCTGCGGGTCGTCGCGGCGGTATAGGCCGTTGGCCCGTATATAATCCAATACCGCCGGGGGGATCAGATTGTTCACCGTTTCCCCCGTGATGAGGCGTTGCCTTATCATGGTGCTTGACACCGGCAGCAGGTCGGCCCACATCGGGGTGGCCTGCGAGTCTTCGCCCGGCATGGCGCAACCCTCGCGCGGATATACAATCGGGTGGAAGTCGCGCAGAATCTCGCGGTAGTCCTTCCACCTGTCGAAACACTCCCAGTTGTCGGCCCCGATCACCAGCCGGAAACTGTCGCCGGGATTGCTTGCGGCCAGCCGCCGCAGGGTGTCGATGGTGTATGACGGGCGGGGCATGGACAACTCTATGTCGCTCGCCTCCAGCCGGGGGTAAGGGAGGCAGGCGATGCGCAGCATCTCCATCCTGAGGTAGTCGTCGATGAGCGACGCCGGATCCTCCTTGAGGGGATTGAGCGGCGACAACACCATCACCACCTTGTCGGCCAGCTTGCGGGCCACGACCTCCCGGGCCAGGCTTATGTGGCCGGCATGCACCGGGTTGAACGACCCACCGAAAACTCCGATTACCATGACGCTGGGTGTTTCGGCCCGGTCACGGACGGGTGATGTAGTCGCGGATAAGGGTCTCCACCTCGGCGATTGCCCTGGGCAGCTCGTCGTTGGTGACCACATGGTCATACTTGGGAATGAATCCCAGCTCATACTCGGCGCGGTCGACACGCTGGCGTATGGAGTCGGCCGAGTCGCTGCCACGGTTCTCCAGGCGGCGGCGCAGCTCGTCGATGCTTGGCGGCTCGATGAATATGGCCAGGGCCTTGTCGCCGAACAGCTCCTTGACATTGACCCCGCCACACACGTCGATGTCGAGAATCACGTTGTGGCCCTCGGCCACGCGGTTTTCGATCTCGCTGCGCAGGGTGCCGTAATAACGGCCCGGGTACACCTGCTCGTATTCCACGAAGGCTCCCTCGGCGATGAGTTCCTGGAATCTCTCGTCGGAGAGGAAATGGTAGCTGACTCCGTCCACCTCCCCTTCGCGGGGCTTGCGGTTGGTGGCCGACACGGAGAACTGCAAGTCGAGCTGTCCGCGGTCCATGATGTCGCCGATGATGGTCGACTTGCCGCATCCCGACGGAGCGGAGATTATGATAAGTTTGCCTGCCATGGTGATTGTTTTACATTTCCAAATCAAAAGAGGGCGGTAACCTGCGGTGCTTTCACAATCCGCTTCGGTTACCACCCTGCAAATATATGCAAAATCCCCGATATATCACCGAAAGATAGGCGGGAAAATTAAAACCGGTGTCAGTGCCAGATGCTTGCCATCGGCCAGATGGTGGCCTCGACATGGGTCTTCCCCCTGGTCGAGAATAGTTCCACGCCATCCTGGCCTGGGGCAGCGAACGTGAGGAACGTGAAGACCCTGCGGCCATCCCCGGCAAACACCTCGATGGTCGATTTGTCGACGAATATCCTCAGGTTGACCTCCTTGTCGCCACCTTCGGCAATCTGAGCGCAGGCCACGCGGCTGAACTTTGGTATCGACGCGTCGCTGGCGTTTGTGCGGTCGACCGTCAGATAGCCCGACTCTGAGTCGTAGCTGAGGGCCACCTTTCGTCCGTCGCCACGGCAGAGATAGAGGCCGGTGACATCGCCCGCCGACGGCCTGAATGTCACATCCATCTCATACTGGTTGCCCATCGCTGTAACGCGGGGGAGCGGGGTGGTGCCGGGCTGCAGCCTCCGGGAGAAATTGACGGGGGTGCCGCGCAGTGTCTCAAGCGCCGGGGCGGGGCGCTGGCGCAGTCTCAGTCCGTCAGGCGTGATGTAGAGCGACAGCTGCCTGGGGAGCGACCATATCCCTTTGCCCCAGGTTGAGGGAGCGGTCTGGGCGTAGTCCCAGGTGTTGACCCAGCCGAGGGTGTAGACCCCGTCGCTGTCTCCGTCATAGTCCTGGAACACACGCGAGGCGTAATAGTCGAGGCCGTCGTCGACATATAGCGGAGACGCGTCGGGGCGGTCGGGGATGAAACGCTTGCCGTCGAAATCCCCGACAAAATATTGCTCCCTGGCCCAGTTGACTGAAACCACCAGCACCCATTTTTTCTGGCCGCTCTCCTCCACGGTGAGCTGGAAGAGGTCGGGGCATTCCCATGACTTCTCGTTGTCGCCCATGGGGCCAAAGTCGCTTGTCCATGTCCAGTTGCGGAGGTCGTCAGACTCGTAGAAGGCCACTTTCTTCTCCAGGGCCTTTGCCACGGCCATCACCCATTTGCCCGATGGGGCATACCTGATGACAGTCGGGTCGCGGAACTCAGTGCTCCAGGTGTCGATTACCGGGTTGAGGTCGTAATATCGGAATGTCTTGCCGCCGTCGTGGCTGAAAGCCACCGACTGTGATTGCTTCTTGGAGTCCTTGTCAAATGAGGTGAACGCCGCCACGAGCGCGCCTTCTCCCCATCCGGCGGTGTTGTCACGGTCTACCACCACACTGCCGGTGAATGGCGAGATGTTGTCGGGCAGGCCGAGTATCGCCTCCCGGTTGATTTCGGTCCAGTGGACCAGGTCGGGGGTCCCGGCCGCTCCCCAGCAGTAGCCGAGGTATCTTCCCCCGTGCCTTAGCAGTCCGCAGGGGTCGCCTATCCAGCGGTGGGCCGGGGTGTAGTGGTATTGCGGACGGTAGGGTTCATGGTAGAGCGCCGAGTCGGCGGCCTCGGGGGTGAGGGCTGCGGCTGTGATGGGAGCGGCAGCCATGGCCGTCAGGATGATGATGGATGATGGGGTCTTCATAAATGTGATAGTCGTTTTGTCACCTGCAAAATTACCTAACAGGCAGCAAAACGACTATCACAAATAGGTCATATGCTATCAAATACTCACGCTCGGGGGCGGCGCGGGCGGCTTCGTGTCATCTCACGATGAGTTTCTCGCCGTCTCGGATGTAAATGCCGGGCGCGAGCGGCTCGCTGACAGGCTGGCCGAGCAGGTTGTGCCAGGGGCCGTCGGCATTGCCCTGGGCGGAGTCGGCACTGACACCGTCGATGCCGGCCCCGGAGTTGTCGGCGAAAGCTGCCAGCGACTTGACGGCGTTGCAGGCGCGTCCGGTGGTGCTGTCGAAGAGCGGCGCGTTGTACCATCCCGATAACGAGGTGCGGTAGGCGTTGTATTCGGGCCACCACCATATCAGGCCGGTGACCGAGTCGTGGGTCTTGAGCATGTCGACCAGGGCGGTGGTGAAATCCTTCTGCCCGGCGTCGGAGTAGGGGTAGACCTTGGAGTAATCATAGGTGGTGCCCGGCACCTCCCATTTGTAAGGGTAGCCGGCCTCCACCACCATCACCTCCTTGTCGGGGAACTTAGTCTCCAGGCTCTTGACGGCGTTGTCGAGATTGGCCAGCGGGCCGTGGAAATAGGGGTAGTAGCTCAGCCCGATGATGTCGTAGTCGACATCCTTCATGCGGGTGTAGAAGTTGTCCTGCACCGGGATGTTGTCGACGCGCTCGGTGTGAAGCACGATTTTCGCGGCGGGGCATACCTCGCGACAGGCTTTTCCGGCCTGCTTGAGCAGGCTGGTGAAGCGCTCCCAGTTGGCGTCGCTGTTGATGAAGCATTTCTTGAGCGACGATGTCGGGGCGTTCCAGGCGCCCCAGAGCATGCCGTATGAGATTTCGTTGCCGGTCTGGATGAAGTCGGGGACTACCCCCTCGTCGGCGAGGGTCTGCAGGGTCTCGCGGGTGTAGTCGTAGATTTCCTGGCAGAGCTGAGTGTCGTCAAGGCCGGTCCAGCTGGCGGGGGTCCACTGCTTGGCCGGGTCGGCCCATGTGTCGGAGTAGTGGAAGTCGAGCATCAGCGGGAGTCCGGCTGCCTTGATGCGCTTGCAGATTGGGAGGATGTAGTCGAGGCTCTGGCAGGCGTTGGGGTCTTTGTCGGGGCCGTCGTAGGCGGCGGGGTCGACAAAGAGGCGCACGCGCATTATGTCCCACCCCTGTCTGGCGAAGAAGTCGAGCGCGGAGCCGTCGACAGGCTTGCCGTCATAGTCGAGGTAGACCGCTCCGGCCTCCTCATAGGCGGGCAGCAGGGAGATGTCGCCTCCGGCGTAGCGGCGCGAGGCGAAGATGGAGCCGACGGCCAGAAAGGCGGCGGCTATGATAAGGAGTAATCTGTGTTTCATGGATGGTCTGATTATGAGAGTGTCCGTTATACAACGCGACAAAGGTGTGGAATCTTGTGTGCTGGACACACAAAATTCCATAAAAAGGTCATTTCGCGGGGGAGCTTGCGTGGGATTACATCACGTTGAGCACCTGCTCCTTGATTTGCTCAAGCTCGTCTTTCATCTTGACGACGAGTATCTGCATGTCGGCCTGGTTGCTCTTCGAGCCGAGGGTGTTGATCTCGCGGCCCATCTCCTGGGCGATGAAACCGAGCTTCTTACCCTGCCCGGGGGCGGCGTCGAGTGTCTCGAGGAAGTAGCGCAGGTGCTGGGCCAGACGCTGTTTCTCCTCGTTGATGTCGAGCTTCTCGATGTAGAAAATCATCTCCTGCTCGAGGCGGCCCTTGTCATACTCCACCTTGGGGATGGAGGAGAGGCTGTCGGTGATGCGTGAACGTATTTTGGTGATGCGCTCGGTCTCGTAGCGCGGCACCTCGGCCAGCAGGTCGGAGATGCGGCTGATGCGCAGGCGGAAGAACTCGTCGAGGCGGCGTCCCTCGGCTGCGCGATGCTCCATCAGCCCCTCCACGGCCTCCTTGACGCAGGCCAGCAACGCCTCCTTCTCAGGCTCGGCGGCCTCCGACGGGGTGTCGGCCTTTATCACGTCGGGCATGCGGAGCAACACACTGTACCAGTCGGTCGGCTCGGGGATGCCCAGCTTGGCCGACGCGTCAAGAATCTGCCTGCGGTAGTCGGCCATCGCCTCGATGTTGAGCCGTGCGGCGGCCTCTCCTGAAGTCGTCTCCACAAATGCCGACAGCTCCGATTTGCCCCTCTCAAGGCGCGGGGCCACCAGGGCGCGCACCTCGGCTTCGGCCTGTCGATAGCCCTGGGGCAGACGCAGGGTCAGGTCAAGCTGTTTGGAGTTCAGGGATTTGATTTCAACGGTAAATTTCTTGTTGAGGCATTCGGCAGTCGCGCTGCCGAATCCGGTCATAGACAGAATCATTTTTCAGGTAAGGTTTCTACTGACAGTTTTTGTTTGCAAATTTAACTTTTTTTGATGAGAAATTTGTGTAATTTTGTGGAAAAATTTTGCGTCCCCGTCCAGGATTGCCACGGAGGCCGCTGTCACAAGAATCCCCCTAATGGCTACCATACTTAATATAGAGACTTCGACATCGGTATGTTCGGTCGCGCTCACATCGGAGGGCGCGATACTCCAGCACGCCGAAGATTTCCAGGGACGCAACCACGCCGTGGTGCTGAGCGGCTTCATCAAGGAGGCCCTCGACCATCTGCGCCGCCACGAGATGGCGCTCGACGCGGTGGCCGTCTCCATCGGCCCGGGCAGCTACACGGGGCTGCGCATCGGCCTGAGCGAGGCCAAAGGGCTGGCCTACGCCCTGGGGATACCCTTGATTGGTGTGCCTACCCTTGAGCTGATGTCGGTAGGGGTGATGTTCTCGCGTGACGACCTGCCCGAGGGATGCCTTTTCGCCCCGATGATTGACGCGCGGCGCATGGAGGTGTACACCGCCGTGTATGACCTGGCCCTGCAGCCTCTGATGGAGCCGTCGCCCCTGGTGCTTGACGCAGACAGTTACGGCCGCTTTCTCGACTCGGCCCCGTTGGCCTTCTTCGGCGACGGGTCTGACAAGGCCCGCGACCTGCTCGGCAGCCATCCCGGAGCGGTGTTCATCCCCGATGTCAATCCCCTGGCTGTCGATATGGTTGCCCTGTCTGAACGCGCCTTCCGCAACGGCGACTTCCTTGACCTCGCATATTCCACTCCTCTCTATCTCAAAGACTTCCAGGCCACAAAGCCGCGTAACCTCTTCTCGTAAATGTTCACTCATCTCCACGTCCATTCACAATATTCCGTCCTTGACGGCCAGGCCTCAATCAACGCCCTGGTAGACAAGGCGATGGCCGACGGTATGCCCGGCATCGCCCTGACCGACCATGGCAACATGTTCGGCATCAAGGAGTTCTTCAACTACGTGGCCAAGAAAAACGGCAAGACCAAAGGGGCCATCAAAGACCTCCTCAAAGCCGCCGACGAGGCCGACAAGGGGGGCGACAGCCAGACCGCCGACGGCAAACGCGCCGAGGCGGCGGCCCTGGAGAAAAAGATATTCAAGCCTATATTCGGATGTGAGGTGTATGTGGCCAACAACTCCCTGGTCGACCGTGGCGACAAGAGCGACAAGGGCCGTCACCTCATACTGCTGGCCAAGAACCTCAAGGGCTACCACAACCTGGTGAAAATCGTGTCGCGGGCCTGGACCGAGGGTTTCTATTTCCATCCGCGCACAGACAAGTCTGAGCTGCGCGCCCACTCCGAGGGGCTGATATGCTGCTCGGCCTGCCTTGGCGGCGAGATTCCCAGGCTCATCACCCGGGGGGAGATAGCCGAGGCCGAAAAACAGGTGGAGTGGTACAAGGAGGTTTTCGGCGACGACTACTACCTCGAGCTGCAGCGCCACAAGGCCACTGTGACGCGCGCCAACCACGAGACATTCCATCTCCAGGAGACGGTCAACGCCGAGCTGCTGCGCATCGCCGCCAAATATGGCATCAAGGTGGTGGCCACCAACGACGTCCACTTTGTCAACGAGGATGACGCCGAGGCCCATGAACGCCTCATCTGCGTGGCCACCAACAAGAAAATCGCCGACGAGAACCGCATGCTCTACTCCAAGCAGGAGTGGCTGAAGACCACCGAGGAGATGCGACAGGTGTTTGCCGACATACCCGAGTCGCTCGACAACACCATGGAGATTCTCGACAAGGTGGAGTTCTACGACATCGACCACGCCCCGATCATGCCCTTCTTCGCCATCCCCGAGGAGTTCGGCACCGAGGAGGAATACCGCTCACGCATCACCGAGGAGGAGCTTTTCAACGAGTTCACCCGTGACGAGAACGGCAACGAGGTGATGAGCCGCGAGGAGGGGGAGAAGAAGATAAAGAAACTCGGAGGCTATGACAAGCTATACCGCATAAAGTTCGAGGCCGACTACCTGGCCAAACTCGCATACGAGGGTGCGGAGCGCCGCTACGGCTCGCCGCTCACCCCCGAGCTGCAGGAGCGCATCAAGTTTGAGCTCCACATCATGAAGACGATGGGTTTCCCGGGCTACTTCCTCATCGTGCAGGACTTCATCAACGAGTCTCGCGCCAAGCTGGGGGTATCGGTCGGCCCGGGACGTGGCTCGGCCGCCGGGTCATGCGTGGCCTACTGCCTCGGCATCACCCAGATCGACCCTGTCAAATATGACCTGCTGTTTGAGCGATTCCTCAACCCCGACCGTATCTCGCTGCCTGATATCGATGTCGACTTCGACGACGACGGCCGCGCCCGCGTGCTGAAATATGTCACAGACAAGTACGGGGCGGAGAAGGTGGCCCATATCATCACCTACGGCACCATGGCCGCCAAGTCGGCGCTCAAGGATGTCGCCCGTGTGCAGGGGCTCCCGATTCCCGAGAGCGACCGCCTGACAAAGATGATTCCGCGCCATATGCCCGAGGTCAACGGCAAGGAGCTGAAACCCACCCTGGGCAACTGCTACGAGTATGTCGCCGAGTTCAAGAATGAGCTTCAGAACCCCGACCCCATAATGCGGGAGACCCTGAAATATGCCCGCCAGCTCGAGGGCAACGTGCGCAACACCGGAGTCCATGCCTGCGGCGTGATCATATGCCGCGACGCGATTTCCGACTGGGTGCCGGTGGCCACCGCCGACGACAAGGTGGAGGGGAAACTGCTCGTCACCCAGTATGAGGGACGCGTGATCGAGGAGACCGGTCTGATCAAGATGGACTTCCTGGGGCTTAAGACCCTCTCCATCATAATGGACGCGGTCAAGAACATCAAGCTCACCCGGGGGATAGATGTCGACATGGACAACATCCCCATCGACGACCCGAAGACTTACCAGCTGTATTGCGAGGGACGCACCATCGGCACATTCCAGTTTGAGTCGGCCGGCATGCAGAAATACCTGCGCGAGCTGCAGCCCTCGGTGTTCGAAGACCTCATAGCGATGAACGCCCTCTACCGTCCCGGCCCCATGGACTACATCCCGGAGTTCATCGCCCGAAAGCACGGACGCTCACCCATAGTCTACGATATTCCCATCATGGAGCAATATCTCAAGGACACCTACGGGGTGACCGTCTACCAGGAGCAGGTCATGCTCCTGAGCCGCCTGCTGGCCAACTTCACCCGAGGCGAGAGCGACACCTTGCGAAAGGCCATGGGTAAGAAGCTCATCGACAAGATGAACCACCTCAAGGGGAAATTCCTCGAAGGTGGGCAGGCCAACGGCCATGACCCCAAGGTGCTTGAGAAAATATGGGGCGACTGGGAGAAATTCGCCTCCTACGCCTTCAACAAGTCACACGCCACATGCTACTCGTGGGTGGCTTTCCAGACCGCCTACCTCAAGGCCAACTACCCGGCCGAATACATGGCCGCCGTCTTGTCGCGCAACCGCTCCGACATCACCAAGCTCACCAACTTCATGGATGAGTGCAAGGCGATGAAGATTCCCGTCAAGGGCCCCGATGTCAATGAGTCGTTCAACGACTTCGGTGTGAACTCCAAGGGTGACATCCGCTTCGGTCTGGCCGCCATCAAGGGGGTTGGAGACAATGTAGTGGCCGCCATCATACAGACCCGCGACGAGGGGGGCAAGTTCACCTCCCCCTACGATTTCGTCGAGAGGGTGCCGTCGCGCCTTATCAACCGCCGCGTCTTCGACTCGCTTGTGCTTGCCGGGGCATTCGACTGGTACACCGAGATAAAACGCGAGGACTACTTCGAGAAAAACAACCGCGACGAAAGCTTCTCAGACCAGCTGCTGCGTTACGGGCAGATGTACCAGAACGCCCAGATGGAGGCCTCGGCGTCGCTCTTCGGCGATATGGCCGAGGAGATGAACACGGCAGGCCGCCCCGAGGTCAGGAGCGCCGTGCCCTGGGTCGATGCCGTGAAGCTCGAGAAGGAGCGCGAGCTGGTGGGCATGTATCTGTCGGCCCATCCCCTCGACCGCTATTATATGGAACTTAACTACGGCATGCGCTCGGTCAAGGACTATATGGAGGCTGTCCCCGAGGAGGGGAAGGAGCTGACATTCGGCGGCATGGTGACCAAATTCGTCGAGCGTCCCACGCGCACCGGCGGCAACTTCGCCATCATCACCCTCGAAGACTACACCGGCTCGACCGAGATACGCCTCTTCGGCCAGAAATACATCGACTTCGCCAAGTATGGCCGCGAGGGCACCCCGATAATGGTCAATGTCCGCGCCGAGAGCCGCTTCAACAAGCCGCCGCAGTTTGAGGTGGTAAGGATACAGCTGCTCAACGATGTGAAGGGGCAGCTGATTTCGGGCGTGACGCTTTCCATAGCCCGCGACGACCTCAAGCCGGCTGTCACCGACCTTATCAAGGAGCAGCTGAAGGCCAGCAACCCCGACGCGGGCAAGGGCAACATCAGTTTCAGGATATTCGACCCCGACGCCAACCGCTGGCTGAGGATGACCTCCTCGATGAAGATGCCGATGGACCGCAAGCTGGTCAACATCCTCGACTCCCTGCCGCTGGAATACCGCTTTGAGCTTCACAACTCACGCAAATAGTTGACCTTAACCCCAAATTTACATATATATGACAATCACAGACAAAAACGCCCGCGAAATCATCGAGTCGGGCAAACCCGTAGTCATCGACTGCTGGGCCACATGGTGTGGCCCCTGCAAGGCAATGTCACCCCTGATTGACCAGCTCGCCGAGGAATATGAGGGTAAAGTCGTCATCGGAAAATACAATGTCGACGAGGAAGGCGACCTCGCAACCGAATACCGCGTGATGTCGCTGCCGACCATTCTCTTCTTCAAGAACGGCGAGAAGACATCCATACGCCTTGCCGGCTCCCAGACCCGCGAGACCCTCGTGGCCAAAATCGAGGAGCTCCTCGCCCTCTGATTATGACGTGACACGCGCTGTGGCCTACCCCGGCCGGTCAGGAGCCGTGTGAATCCATTGACGGAGGCACGCCAAAGAAGTCTTTGTAGAATTTTGAGAACTGGCGGGGTGTCATCCCCACCATGAAGGCTACCTCGGCGATGCTCCCGGCATCTGCCCGCAGAAGATCGCGGCCTCGCTTGATTCTCATCTGACGGATGAACTCGTTGGGCGACAGCCCGGTCAGGGACATAAGCCTTTTGTACAGTCCGCTCCGGCTGACACACATCTGCGAGGCGAACTCATCAACGCCGAAGTCTGAATCGGACATGCGCTGCTCGACAGCCTCCCTCGCCCTTTGCAGGAACCGTTCATCCTGGGAACTCGTCTTTATTGGCGAAGGGGCAACGGACACCTGCGGTGTCGGCTGGTTACGCTGGGCATGTGTGTCACACGCAGATGTCAGTGAGGCGTTTTTCCCGGCGGCGGCAATCACGGCGATGATTGCCGCCGTTGTTTTTGTGCCAAAGGGGAAGACCGGCCTTATTTCAACGCCCAGCTCTTTTACGGGGGCTTCGATGTTACCGGCTAGGCGTATGCTCAGAGTGTAAGAGCCGGTGCCGAGTGAGTCCAAGGGGATTGTGTCGTCAGTGGCCTCGGTCCACTCATGCTGGTTGTCGAGACGGTATTCGATGTATGGCACTGCCTCTGAAAGGTTGTCGGTGGCGACCCTGAGCCGGGGCGCTTCCCCCACGTCAAAGGTGAGCGACTCTACGCCGGGAGGAATGTCGGGGAGCAGGATCCGCGACGGCTTCTCCGGATGGGCCGCCGGCAGTTGCAACTCGAGGTATTTGCCGTTGCCTCCAAGGTATATCTTCCCCCTGGCCATAGACATGCTTGTCACATTTATGGCCGGGAAATCCTCGCCGAGAAGATACGCCGAGGTGTACAGCCTGCCGTCGGGAGCCGCCATGATACGGTGAAGCCCCACAGGGCTCAGTGCCCACAGGTGTCCTCGGCTGTCGGTGGCCACGCTGTTGATGCACTCATGACCCAGAGACGTTACCCGGCTGACCTTCCCGGTGGAGGGCCTGTAGCGCAGCAACCCCCGGGCGGTGCCGATCCAGACATTGCCTCGGGTGTCCGCGGCTATGCACCTGGCAGAGATGTCGGCCAGGGAGGGCGCGGCGATACGCGGGGTGCCGTCGGGGGCATGGAACTTGTAGACCCCATAGCCGGTGGCTATGTAGATGGTGTCGTCGGCAGTGGAGCAAAGGTCATTGATGAAGTCGGTGCGCAGGCCGCCTTGCTCCGTCGTGTGGTGTTGAATGTGGTCCAGCTCCTTGTCGAAGCCATATACCCCCTTCATGTGTGATCCTATCCAGTATGTGGATGACAGCGGGGATGCCGTTGCGGCCTTGGCATAATCAGGCCCTCCCTCTGCCTTTGACACTCGGTCGCTTCGGGTGTCATACAGATATACACCGTCGCCATATGTCAGGGCAAGCAGGCGGTTGGTGTCAACGGGAAGAAGCTTGGTAGTCTTGCTCCACGGCGCGCTCCCGTCTGAACCGCTTTTGTGGCGCGACAGCCGGTCGCCGTCGGAGACTTCCGCGATTCCGTCGCCGTCGAGGGCGAGCCATAGACGGTCGCCGGGCATCTCGACGATGGCGCTGATGTCGATGTTTTTGCTGATACGATGGCGCATCACCTTTATCCTCGCGGGGTTGGCCATCGCCGCTCCCCAGGAAGCGCCGAGCCATAGGCGACCTTTGCGGTCGGTCATTATGAACGAGGTGTGGTTTGATGGCAGGCCGGTTGTTGGAGTAGGGGCGACCGATTTGAAATCAGGCGACGCGCGAAGCAGCCCGTTGTCGTTGGATGCTATATGGAAACAACCATCCGTGTCCTGGTCAAGGCTCCTCACCGTGATTCCCGGCATCAGGGTCTCATGGCCGTTGGCGGCGAGACGGTGTATGCCCGGTGAGAATGAATCCCAGAAAAGTATGTTTCCCTCCCGGTCCTGGAACAGAGAGGCCCCATTCGCGACCGACATGGGGATGGAGTCTATTTTGCCGGGTTCTTTTCCCCGCTGTGCCTGCCAAAGGCGGCCTTTTTTGTCAAGTATGTATGAGAATCTGCCGTCTCGGGTGAGCAACGCGGCTGCTGGCTCGGCCGGGACTTTGACCCTGGCTCCGTCGACCAGGCAGTTGCCACCCCGGGTGTCAAACAGCCACAGGTGACCGTTGTTGTCATTGAGGGCCGCAGACCATTGCGGCACGCTGTCGAACATGTCGTTCATACGGTCGTGGCGAAGCAGGCAGTTGGGCCCTGAGGCGTACATCACCCCGCATGAGTCGATTGCCAGACGCTCTACTTTCAGGCCGCCATACTGTTTCATGTTTTTGCCGTCGAATCGCAACAGGCGGTCGATTGTTATGATCCACGCGTATCCGTCCCGGTCAATCAGTATCTGATGGACCTCGTCTCCGTAAGCCTCTTTGGGGTTGCCGAGCTTGCGGAAGAAAATCTCGTTGCGGGCAGCGGTCAAGCCTGAGCCGCATAAGACATACAACATCGAAATAATCAGGAGGCGCATTTTCATAATGGTGCAAATTTAACAAAATTCCAAGTCTCATCAAAATGCAGGAATATGTGATTCCGCCGACACTCTCCGCGCCTCAAGGTGGGTGGCTCCGGGCTGCCGGCCTCATCTCCCCGCAAGGTCGCGCATCTGGTGGCGCAAATCTGTAAAATGATAACAGTCAGCGGGGAGTTACACAAACAATACATATGTTTTCAACAAACAGGCATATGCCGTGATGATTCTTACATCTAATTTTACACCGCCGGAACCCGACTGACGGCCCGGATCCGTAATGCCCTTTTATCCGGATACCCTGAAAAATAATTTCAAACAGATACTATCAATAAATCAAAAATCCTATGTTGAAGAACTTGATCGTGATGCTTGCGGCCTCGTTTGTCTCAGGAGGCGTCGCTCAAGCCATTAACCCCGTGGCTACGTATGAAGAGAGCCAGGCAGAGACTGAAACCACAATCTGGACCGGCGAATGCGTGACCGGCAAATGGGGCAAGCGTGTGAAAATCCTTGCCGACAAGCTTGAATCAGTGCAGCCGATGCAGAAAGTCATCGTGGAGTTCACAGTCGCCGGAGGGGCCGAGAGCGGCAAACTTGACATCAAAGACTCCGGCCAGAAGACGCTCCCGGGAGTCAACGCCACGGCCTCGAACCTTGTGGGGGGTGTGTACCCTGCCGGGACTGCCTCAAGCACATTCATTGTGGTTCCCGAAGAGCTTGACAAGTTCAAGGGCGGCATATATGTGTATGGAAACATGGTTGTCATCACAGCCGTGAAACTTGGCGGAATCGCTGACGAGTCGGAGCTGCCCGGTCAGGGTGGCGGCAACACCGGGGGCAACGGCGACATGCCTGGCTCGATTACCACCGGCGACGACAACGTCACCTGGACCGGGGAGGTGAACCTCGGCACAGACTGGAGTTCAGTGCTTCACATCAAGCCCGCCAACTTCCGCAGCGTGCTTGGCAACGGCAGCCACCTGATAGTGGATTTCAAGGTCAATGACGACGACACTTACGGCAAACTTGAGATAGATTTCGGCAACTATGAGATTGCCAAGGACACCGACGGCAGCTGCACAGGGCTGAATGCCGACGGATGCTTCGATGCCGGATCCATCACCACGACCTACGAAATCGCCGACGGCGACATCGCGAATTTCAACCGCCGAGGCATGATAATCAAGGGATACAACATAACCCTTGAGAAGGTTGTCTTCACAAAAGGAGAGAACGCCGGCCAGGGTGGCGGAAACCAGGGCGGCGGTGGAAACCATGGCGGCGGAGGCTCTGGAACCTCCGGCTCGGTTGAGGGCACAGACTCTTTCGACGCCACGGGCTACCTCTGGACCGGAAAGACGGTGTTTTCCTCAGACTGGTCTACCTGCATCGAAATCGCTCCTGAAAAACTGCAATGTGTGACCCCGGGCATGGAGATGCATGTAGATTTCAATGTGCAGGGTGGCGCCTCATACGGCAAAATGGAGATTGACTATTTCGACTGGTCCATGGCTGAGGCGACAGACAAGACTGCCACCAACACCGACAGCTATGCATGCTTCCAGCCCGGCACTGTCAACACCGTCTACACTATCGCTGCGGCCGATGCCGAAAGGTTCAAGTCGGAAGGCATGCGCATAAAGGGGACCGGCCTTGATGTCAGCAAGATTGCTATCGGCCAGCTCGGCCAGTCGGCTGTCGAGGCAGTGGAGAGTGATATGCAGCTTCCTGTGGAGTACTTCGACCTGAACGGTATGAAAGTGGAGACTCCGGCACGCGGAATCTTTATCCGTCGTCAAGGCGCGGATGTGACCAAGGTGGTCATCAGGTGACCTGCCTCGCAAGAATACCCCGGATGAAATGATGCCTGCCTGTATGCTACCCCTCGTCGAGCGGGAGCGTGCAGGCAGGTTTCAGTTGGCGTCATCGAGCGAGCCGATGGCCATGATGTCTGACTCGAATGTGGCGCGGTTGATGGCGCGGTTGCGCAAGCGGTTGCGGTAAGCGTAGATGGTGTTGACCGAGAAGTTGAGAATCTGGGCCACGCGGGTGGTGTCGTCGATGCCCAGGCGCATGAAGGCGAGGATGCGCAGGTCTGAGTTTAGCTGCTCGTCGTCGGCCAGCACAATCCGCTCCTCGGGCCTGAGCAGGCTGTTGACAGACTCGACGAAGTTGGGATAGATGTGCAGGAACGCGTCGTCGAAGACCTTGTAGAAGTCGGCGCTCTGCTCCTCGACGAATTTGCCCGACTTGGTCAGCTTGTAGAGGTCGTCGACCTGTCCGGCGGAAATCTTGCGGTTGACCACCTTGCCGAACTGCTTGAGCTTGTCCATGTAAATCGAACAAAGCGACAGGAACTGGCTGAGGTAGACATCCTTGGTCTGGTTGGCGTCTTGCAGCTCCTGTTTCATCCGCGCCACACGCGTGAGTTGCCTGCGCAGGAAGAAGATTGACACGATGAGGGCGAACATGCACATCACCAGCACGGCGATGATGGCATACATCCAGGTGCGCCACAGGGCAATCTGCGAGTTGTGGTCACCCTCGACCAGCGATAGCAGCTCGGTGGTCTTCTTCATCCTGACAGAGGCGCGGCTCTCGACAGCGTTGTTCATCGCCACTGAGATGTATTCATGGGCGCGCCGTTTGTCGTCCATCTGGTACAGCACCCCGGCGAGCTCCTGGAGCGAGGCCACCTCCAGTGTGGCCTGGCGGGTGTCGGCGATGGCCGACTGGGTGAGGAAATACAGATGCTCGTTGCGGTCGCCGCGCGTCAGGGCGATTGAGGCCAGGATATGTGTCGCGATGGCGTATGTCGGGGAGTCTTTTTTTATTTTCCCGATGAGGTTGAGCAGAATCTCGCGGCTTCTGGCATACTCGCGGATGTTGTAGAAATATTCCCCGAGGTTGAGGTGGTATTCGTTGCTCGCCGGGTCGAGCAGCGGAATCAGCTGCCGCTGCGACTCGATGGAGCGGTTGTTCCAGTAATCGTAGGTTTCCAGCCATCCTCCGTAATAGGATGAGATGAAGTAATACATCTGGCGGCCCGACTCGTGGTAGGTGGCTTTCAGTCCGTCGTTCATCCGGGAGGTGTCTACGGCCTCATACTCGTTGACCGCGTCAGAGACGAATCCGCTGAGCGACATGTAGGTGGCGCGGCGCAGTCGGAACTCGGCCTGCAGCGAGTCAGCCGTGCTGGCCAGCGGCGAGGGGGGTGTGGCGGTGGCGATTTCCAGGGCCGCGTCATACCCCTTGGTGTAATATATGATGGCAGAGTCGTTGTTGAACGAGTTGTAGCCCTTGGCTATCTCCATCGTGGTCTCGAGCCAGGCCACGGTGTCTTTCCCCTCCAGGCCTCTCCTCACCTTTTTCAGCGAGTCGAGCCGGCTGACACGTTTCTCGAGGTAATGGTCGCGGTGTTTCAGCTCGTTGTCTAGCTGTATGAGCGACCTCTCCACATCGCGGTCGGTGAAAGACGATGCGGTGCAAGGGAGCAAGGATGTGAGTGTGAGCAGAAAAGCAGAGATGAATTTCATGGGGACAGGGGTGGGGCGTGATATGCTCCCGGCGCGGGGCGCAATCATGCTGCAAAGTTAAGGTTTTCCCCTCTAAAGCGCAAAATTACGGTCTATTAACATCAGAGTTTGGAAAAGAAAGCGTAACTTTGTGCCAAATTCGTCATTGATGTTTATGAAGAAAAAACCGTTACTGTCCCTCCTGGGCGCCGCAGTCGTGGCCCTGGCCTCCGTGGCCGCTCCCTGGACCCCGGGCAACAACATAATCGAGGAGGTGGCCTGGATGGTCGGCGACCAGCCTATCTACAAGAGCGAGATCGAGGAGGCCTACCAGCAGATGCTTTATGAGAAGACACCTGTCAACGGCGACCCCTACTGTGTGGTGCCCGAGCAGCTCGCCATCGAGAAGCTTTTCCTCCATCAGGCCGACATGGACACCGTCGAGGTGCAGGAGTCAATGGTCTCCATGGCGGTGGACCAGCGCCTCAACTACCTCATCACCAACCTCGGCAGCAAGGAGAAGGTCGAGGAGTATTTCCGCAAACCGATCTCTGAGTTCCGCTCGCAGCTCTCCGACGTGATGCGCAACCAGTACCGCGTACAGCAGGTGCAGGCGTCGCTGACCAAAGACCTCAAGGTCACCCCCAGCGATGTGCGCCGCTATTTCTCCACCCTTCCCCAGGACTCCATCCCCTTTGTCCCCCTGCAGGTCGAGTGTGAGATAATAACCATCAACCCCAAGATTCCGCAGGAGGAGATAGACGACATCAAGTCGCGCCTGCGCCAGTATGCCGACCGCATCAACAAGGGGGAGAGCGATTTCTCGACCCTCGCCATCCTTTACAGCCAGGATCCGGGCTCAAGTGTGCGAGGCGGGGAAATCGGCTTCATGGGCCGTGGCCACCTCGAGCCGGAATACGCCGCCGTGGCCTTCAACCTCAATGACAGCCGAAAGGTCTCCAAGATCGTCGAGACCCAGTATGGCTACCATATCATCCAGCTCATCGAGAAGCGTGGCGACAGGGTCAACACCCGCCACATACTGCTGCGCCCGAAAGTCTCCGACCAGGAGCTGACCGAGGCAATCCACCGCCTCGACTCGGTGAGGGCCAACATAGTGACCCACAAGCGCTTCACATTCGAGGAGGCTGCCCCGATACTCTCTCAGGACAAGGACACCCGCAATAACCAGGGGCGCATGCTCAACCAGGCCAACGGCACCACCCGCTTTGAGATGAAAGACCTCCCCCAGGAGGTAGCAAAGGTGGTCGACAAGATGCAGGTAGGGGATGTGTCGGAGGCTTTCATTATGAAAGACCCCAAACGCGACCGCGACATCGTAGCCATCGTGAAGCTCACCCAGCGTATCCCGGCCCACCGCGCCAACCTCTCGGAGGACTACCAGACAATCAAGGGCATGTATGAGAACTCCGCCAAGCGGCAGATGGTCAAGGACTGGCTCTCGCGCAAAATCCGCGACACTTATGTCAAGATTGAGGACAACTGGGCCGACTGCGAGTTTGAGCATCCCGAGTGGCTGCGCAGGTAATCCCGGTTTAAACCAGACAGGATATTGGGCCGTAAAGGATTCAGCGGATTGCAGTGGTTGTCGTTGATGGCGATGGCCATGGTCGTGGTGTCGGTATTCGCCCAGACACCGCGCAAGGGGACAATGCGCCGTGACACCACCCCCATCCGCCCCACCATCCCCACCGCCAACCGCAACCAGGCCGGGCGTGTCTTCCTTGAGCGCGCCGACGTGCTGAAGAAAGCCGCCGACGCAGACTACCAGATAGTGGTCGGGAATGTGGAGTTCAGGCGCGGAGGCATGTTCATGTATTGCGACAGCGCCCATTTCTATGACTCCCCCGGGGCCATCGAGGCCTACGGCAATGTCAGGATGCAACAGGGCGACACCCTCTTTGTCTATGCCGACGAGCTTGACTATGCCGACACCACCCAGCTGGCTGTCCTATACGCCGATTTCGGCAAGAAAGTGAGGCTCATCAACCGCGATGTCACCCTGACCACAGACATCTTCAACTACGACCTCGGCATCGACCTGGGATATTACGAGGTGGGGGGCGTGCTGACCGACCCCAAGAACCGGCTCACCTCATGGTATGGGGAATACTCCCCGACAACCAAAGACGCGCTCTTCCGCGACAGGGTGGAGCTTCACAGCCTCCGCGACAACGACACCCTCGACATCTTCTCGGAGCAGATGCTCTACAACACCAACACCCACATCGCCATCCTCGACACGGTCTCGACCATAGTCTCGAAAGATGGCACAATCCATACCACCGACGGTGTCTACAACACCGACACCCATCAGGCCGACCTCTACCGCCGCTCGCTCGTGGTGGCGAAAAACGGCAACACCCTCACCGGCGACACCCTCTATTACGACCAGCTGACCGGCTTCGGCGAGGCTTTCGGAAACATAGAGATGGTAGACACCGCCAAGAAGGTCACGTTGCTCGGCGACTACGGATTCTATTACGAGGATGCCGACTCGGCGCGTGTCTACGGCCATGCCCTGGCCAAGGAGTATTCCCAGGCCGACACCCTCTATCTCCACGGCGACACCATATCCACCTTCCGCCGTGTCTTCCTCCCGGAGGTCGCGGATGACGGGCCGCGGGCGATGCTCCCCGCGATGGCCCCGGTGGCTGTCGACTCCATTTCTGCCGACTCCATATCAGATGGAGCCATGTCAGCTGGCGTCATGGCCTTGGACTCCATGGCTGTCGATTCCATCCCGGTCGACTCCGTGGCAGCCGCTCCTGTCATTCCAGACTCTGTGGCGGCTGTGATGATGCCAGCCGACTCCGTGGCCACAGCCATTCCACCCAAGGCCGAACCGGCGTTGCCCGACACGGTCCATTATCTGGTGGCCTATCCAAATGTGAAATTCTTCCGCGTCGACCTGCAGGGGCTTTGCGACTCGATGACATTCGTCAGCAAAGACTCCCTGCTCCATCTCGACAAGCATCCTGTGGTCTGGAATGAGAACAAGCAGATTTTCGGGAACAAGATAATACTCCATCTCAACGACTCGACGGTCGACTGGGCGAGACTCCCCGAATTCGGCTTCGTGGCCGAGCATATCGATGAGGAATTCTACAACCAGCTCACCGGAAAGGAGATGTTTGCCACATTCGACAATGGCGAGCTGCGCCATCTCGATGTCAGCGGCAATGTGCAGGCCATAATGCTGCCGCAGGAGAATGACTCCACCTACAACAAAATCGCCAACCTCGAAAGCTCATACATGGCCGCTGATTTCCTCAACCAGGAGCTGCGGCGCATGAAACTCTGGCCCGAGACCTCCGGCACGATGACTCCGCTGTATCTCGCGAAGAAACAGTTGTACTACCTGCCGCAGTTCAGATGGTTCGAGCCGCTGCGCCCCCGCAAGCCCGAGGATGTGTTTGTCATCCCCCAGGAGATGCGCGACCTCTTCGCCGAACCTCCTTTCGGCACCTCGCGCCGTCAGTGACAGATATTGCCAACCACCTTAAATCAGACAACCCCTATGAAACCCCAGACCGCCGACCTGCTGAAGTTCCTCAATGAATCACCCTGCAATTTCCTTGCGGTGAAGAATCTCACCGACCGCCTTGACAGGGCGGGGTTCACCCCCATCGACATGGCTGACAAATGGAACCTGAAGCCGGGCGACCGCCGCTATGTGGTAAAGAACTCGTCGGCGGTGTTCGCCTTCATCGTCGGGGAAGACCCGGCGGCGGGATTCAAGATAATATCCGCCCATTCCGACTCTCCCGGCTTCCGCATCAAGCCCAACGCCGAGATAGTCAACGAGGGGGGCGTGGTGACGCTCAACACCGAGGTCTACGGCGGCCCGATACTTTACACATGGTTTGACCGTCCGCTGTCGATATCAGGCCGCGTGATTCTGCGTGGCGAGTCGCCTTTGCGCCCCGTCACTCGCTTTGTCAATTTCTGCCGTCCTTTGCTCACCATCCCCCACCTGGCCATCCATTACAACCGCTCTGTCAATGACGGCAACCCCCTGTCGAAGCAGCGCGACATGCTCCCGGTGCTGGGACGCGTCGCCTCGAAAGAGGAGGGGAAGGGGTTGCTCACCCGTATGGTCGCCGCCGAGCTGGGTGTGGCTCCGGAGGAGATTCTCGACTTTGACCTGACGCTTTACGACACCACTCCGGCGTGCCTCTTCGGGCTTAATGAGGAATTCATATCCTCGGGCCGTATCGACGACCTGGAGATGGCCCACGCGGCTGTCACGGCCCTTACCGCTTCGGCGGAGTCGGGTCGGGCCGACGCGATGACCCGGGTGATGGCCATATTCGACAACGAGGAGACCGGCTCGGGCACCAAGCAGGGAGCCGCATCGCCGATTCTGAGGGGGATTTTCCAACGTCTGTGTGGCGATTTCGAGACATATTCCCGCGCTGTGGCCAACTCCTTCATGGTGTCGGCCGACAACGGCCATGCCCTCCACCCCAACTATCCGTCGAAGCAGGATCCCACCAACCATCCTGTCCCAGGCGACGGCCCGGTGGTTAAAATCAACGCCAACTGCAAGTATATGACCGACGCGAGGTCGGCGGCGGTGTTCCGTGGCATATGCGAACGGGCTGATGTCGCCTGCCAGGTGTTTGTCAACCACAGCGACACCCCGGGAGGCTCCACCCTGGGCAACATCCTGACATCCCAGATTGAGCTTGACGGTGTCGACATGGGCGCACCCCAGTGGGCCATGCATTCATGCCGCGAGACTGCGGCCGTGGCCGACCACCTGTCGATAATCGACGCTTTCACCGCCTTCTACTCCCTCTGACCACGGCGGCACACGCGTGTGTGCTGTCTCGCCGGAGTTTAGGCATTAGACATACAAACGGCCCCGCATCCTGACTGATGGATGCGGGGCCGTTTGTGCCTGAGGTTACGGGGGTGGCCGGGAGGCCTGCAGGTCGGGCGGGGCCGGCAGGCCGGGGATGTATGGGTTAATGTATCGAGGAGATTGGCTCGATGAACCCGGTGGAGCGGCCGGCGATGGCCGAGGTGATGCCGACCACCACGAGCTGTCCCGATGGGTCGGTGATGAACACCGGCCCTCCCGACGAGCCTTTCTCATAGGTCGTCTCGGTGGTGAGTATCATGCCGTCCTGGAGGCCGTCGGCGGCCACGGTGGCCGATCCATAGACAGGGTTTATGTCGTTGTATGAGTTGGCTCCCAGGCCGAGCGGGAAGCTCAGCACAGTCAGTTTGGTGCCACGGCTCAGGGTGCGCGATGCTTCCGGGCTGAATGGCAGTCCGCCGGCACGTCCCGTGCTGACAGTGGCGAAATCACGCGCTCCTGTCGGGGCCACCGCCACAAGCTCGCCTGAGCGTGTGCGCCTAAGCTGGTCGCCGCTGCGGTCTGTCTGGCAGTCGCTTGATGAGAACAATATTTGGTCTCCGGTCGATGATACCGCTCCGAAACGGGCCACTACTTTCCCTCCATTGCCCGCCAGGATGTTGAGCGAGAGCATCTCGCGGCTGGTGTCGCCTCCGTCGAGGAAATACCATGGCTCGACGACATGCCGCGCCGTGACGAAACGGCCGTCGGAGAGCAGAAACCCGGTGCCTGACCATCCGGGAATCTGCCCTGAGCCGTTGCCGCATTTGATTTCATAGCGGTGGCCGTAAGGGGTGGTTACCTCAAATCCGAGGGCCATCACATAGTAGACGCTTTTGTCGGCCTCTTTCATAGCGGCCTCGGATGGCGACCCGCCTGCGGCAGGGGCCTGGGATGGGGCTGACGGTCTTCTCCCCGCGCCGCCGTTGTCCGCGGTAGGATTACCGGTGGAGGATTGCTGTGGCTCAGACTGGCTGGCGGCCTGACGCGCCACAATCTCGTCAAGACGGCGGTTGGCTGAAGAGAGTTCCGCGATTTTCCAGACTCCGAAACCGATGGCCGCCGCGGCCAGTATGGCCACGAACCAGAGCAGGGCGCTTCTGGACTGTCGCGGCGGTTTGGCGGCTACGTTGCCTGGTAAGGGGGCAGCGTCAGCTGATTGGAATCGCCTGAGGGGCTCGGAGGGGAATATCACCCCGAGACGCGGCCCGTCGGTCGACAGCCTTATCTCGTCGCCGCTGCGCAACACTGTCGGACGGAAAATCCGCTGCCCGTTGAGCAGGGTGGAGTTGGTGGGCGAAAGCGGTTCGAGTATGTATTGCCCGTTCTGGCGGCGGATTAGGGCATGGCGGCGGCTGACGGTAGGGGTGTCGTCATAGAAGCGCACCGTGGCCTGCGGGTCGCGGCCAAGCAGCGCCACATCGTCATTCACCGGGAGCCGGAAGCCGAACGGGTGGAGTCTTCCGGCGTAGTGGTATTCAATATAATAGGTCAGAGAGGACATAAGAGAGCAGGTTGGAGTGGCTTGTTTATTTCAGGCGTGATTGCCAGAATGAGAGGAAACGTCGCGCGACAACGGAGCATTCGTTGTTGCGCATCACGAAATCGCGTGAGGCCTGTCCGAGGGGACGCAATTCCTCGGGGTGTGTGAGGATGTGGTCAAACATTGCTGTCATCCCGTCGAGGTCGACCGGGGAGTTTATGACAGGGCGGCGCAGGGGGGTGTCGGGCTCGCCGATGAAGTCATAGAACCCAGGTTCGCCCCCCGAGACGGTCGGTATCCCGTAGGCCATCGACAGCAGCGCGTTGGTGGCCGGTGTATGGCTGTAAGCCTGGTCGACTACCACATGCGCGCTCCTCATCAGAGAGATATACTCGTCATATGGGCGGTTTTCAACGATGACCAGCTCACCCTTTCCCGGGTTGCGGTTGATGGCGCGCCTGGCGGCTGTCTCGAGCAGGTCGGTGCCCTTCTCCTCCATACGTCCGCGGTGGCGTCCGAGCATTATCCTTACCGGCCGGGGCGATTCCGGAAGGTCGACAGGGCCCAGGGAGCAGGTGTCGATGGGTATGCCGCCGTAAGCGGTCTTGTCGTCGGGCAGGCGGCGCGCCAATGCCAGATGGTATTCGTAAAGGGCGCTGACAGCCCCGTCAATCCCGGCGTAGAACTCCTCGCACCAGTCGCTGAGCGGAGGTGTCTGCCACGCGGGTATGATCTCAGGATGCCGCAGGGCGTATGGCGCGGGGCGGTCGCCGATGCGGAACTCGTTGTACCGCAGAGGGCTGTCTGGGTCGAGGCATTCCTCGATATAGGGGAGGTCGGTGGCGAGGGCAGTGAGGAACACCGCACCGTTGTCTCGCCTGAGCCGGTTGAACACCTTCCTGACCCTGCCGGGCTTGAGGTCGAGAAACACCGGGTTGGAGACGCTGACCGCGTCGTAGCCCTTGAGCCGGCGGCGCAGCGGCCCGTTGAGCCTCGCCCATAGCGCGAGACCCCCGGCTTTCCCGGGAAAGGGACGCCGGAGGTCTATGTCGCGGTCGGTCTGCATGAATCCGCTGCCCGAGGAGGCCACGGTGACGTCGCAGCCCAGTCGCCGCAACCCTGTGGCCAGGGTGCGGTGGAAGTTGCTTGCGTCGCCCATCAGCAGGATTCTCATCAGGCCGTGGATTTGGGGGTGTCAGAGATAGCGGCTGACTGAGGAGTCAAGCCTGTTGAGGGTCTCGACGCGCTCCACGAGGTCGCCGTTGCGGTTGATGATGAAAATCGCCGGGAGGGTGGAGATGTTGTAGTCGATGAGGGCCTCGGCACCGTCGCGGGGTGAGTTGTAGACGGTGATCCAGGGGAGGTTGCGGGCCGACTCCTTCCACTGGAACTCGTCGTCGTCGAGTCCGACCTGGTAGATTTCGAGCCCCTGGGCCTTGTGGGTGGAATATACCTTGTTTAGCTCCACGTTGAGGGCCTGCGAGCCCTGGGCGGTGTAGGCGGTGAAGCAGAGTATGACCACTTTGCCCGACGAAGCTACGTCAGAGAGCTTGTGGGCAACCCCTTTCTCATCCATTAGGTCGATTTCGGGGAACTGCATCTCGCGGGCCACAATCGTGTCGGTGGGCGCCGACGGCGACATGCCTGTCTTGCGGTTTGAAAGGTAGATATCTTTCAGCAGCGCGGTGCGCGGGTCTGAGGGGCGGTGCTGTGTGTAGGCGTTGGCTACGGCCCCGATGATGCGCAGGTCGCTTTTCTCTTCGGGTGAGAAAATCAGCGTGTCGCCGACGCGGTGGAAAATCAGGTAGTAGGCGACGATGTCGGCAGGGTCGCGAAGTATCACCTCGGCCAGTCTGCGTTTCAGGTCGGGGTCAAACGCGGCCGCGCTCTCCCCGTCGGCTTTCGTGACTTTGGCGATGAGGTCGTTGACCTCCTGCATCTTGTCGGCCGACTCGGAGCCTGAGAGGCGTGTGGAAGCCTGGAGGTTGGCGGCATCGGCCTCGATGGTCACCGTCTCGATTGAGTCGATGGGGAAGTAGGCCGACTGTCCGCCGATGGAGAGACGCAGCAGTTCGGGGTGGCCGAACGGGAGGCCGGAGACCTTGAACGAGCCGTTCTTGTCGGCAGTGACGGTGTCGAGCGGATACCAGTTGCCGGCGGCGTTGGGGGCCTCGATCACGATGTCCTTGCCAGAGGCTCCGGCGATGGTGCCTTCAGCGCTCCATTTCTTCTGGGAGCACCCGGCCAGCAGGAGCGCGGCTGCGAGCGGAGCGGCCATAGCCAGGCGGGATGAGAGGAGGATTCTTGACAGTTTCATAGTCGGGGGTGAGGATTGGTTATTCAAACTCGGCGGCTATCTTCGCGGCGATGCTCTCCATCTCCTCGGCGGGGAGGGTGAGCTTGGGGGCGCAGAAGTTCATGTCGGCTCCTGTCTCCATCGGCACCAGGTGGACATGGACATGGTTGACATCCAGCCCGATGACGGTCACTCCGACTTTCTTGCAGGGGATGGCCTTGCGGATGGCCTTGGCCACACGTTTGGCAAACAGCATCAGGGAGCTGTATTCCTCGTCGGAGAGGTCGAAGATGTAGTCGGTCTCCTTGCGGGGAATCACCAGCACGTGGCCCGGATGGACGGGGTTGATGTCGAGGAAGGCGAAGTGGTCTTTGTCCTCGGCCACCTTGTATGAGGGGATTTCCCCGGCGGCTATGCGTGAGAATATCGTTGCCATTTTTTTCTGTCGGTGATGGGTTGTGGGTCAGAACGAGATTTCCTGGATCTCGAATTTCATTGTCCCGGCGGGAACCTTGATTTCCACCACGTCCCCTTTCTTGTGGCCCAGCAGGCCCTTGGCGATGGGGGTGGAGGCTCCGATTTTCTTCTCGCGGAGGTTGGCCTCGGAGTCGGCCACGATGGTGTATTCCACCTCTATGCCGTTGGCGGCGTTTTTCATCTTCACCTTCGACATGATGGCCACTTCGTCGGTCGAGAGCTTGCTCTCGTCGATGATGCGGGCGTTGGCCACGAGGTCTTTGAGTTTGGCTATCTTCATCTCGAGCATGCCCTGGGCTTCCTTGGCAGCGTCGTATTCAGAGTTTTCAGAGAGGTCGCCCTTGTCGCGGGCTTCGGCGATGGCTGCGGATACGCGCGGACGCTCCACGCTTTCGAGGTAGGCTATCTCCTCCATTTTCTTTTTGTAGCCATCTTTGGTCATGTAGGTCAAGGCCATGATATTTAGAACTTTTAGGATTTACAATGAAAATTAAGCGGCCTGGGGCGGCCGCCTTTTGATAAAATCGTTAGAGTAGTCCTCTTTTCAGCCGGTCAACACCAGGCTGGCGGCAAAAAACAATGCGCCTCGCCCTTGCGACGGGCGAGACCCAGTTTGAATTTGTCTTGGACTGTCACCGCAAAGTTAGCTTAAAAATCTGACATGGCCAAATAAATGTTGTGCGGTGAGGGGGCGTTTCACTGCTCTTTCTCTGCCTGTTTCTCCTCCGGAGCGTCGTTGGGCCGGGTGGAGCGTCGGGGATTGGCCGGGAACCAGCCTTTGCGCACCCTTTCGCGTTGCTCAAACACTTCAAGGATGCTCCAGAAACAGGAGAAAGCGGCGACCGCGAGCAGGGTCTGCCAGAAGAAGTCGGTGACGGCCAGCGAGGCGGCCCCGGCTATGATGCCCCCCAGGAGGAAGGCCCACCAGCAGCGCACGCCGAAGTGGTATTCACCTTTGATTACGAGCGGGTGGCAGATGCCGATTATCAGGAAGCTGCACAGGCCGAGGAGCAGGCCCGTCAGGTTGTGTTGGGCGAGGAATTCTGTCATTGCTTATTGATGGGAAATGTCGTGATGACAACAGGATGAAAGGATTGGAAGGAGAGCGGGCGGCTGACAGGTGGGGAGCGGACTGCGTCACTGTTTCTCCTGCGCCTTGTGGCGCGCGTAGGATGATGCCATCCGTTTGTGGTAGCCGCGCGACTTGGCCCTGGGGCCGTTGTATTTGAGGGCGAACTTGAGCCATTGCTTCTGTTGCAGCGGCTTGAGCATCCCGCAGTTGGTGACGAGGCGGGCAAACAGTTCGAGCTGGTCGCGTTCTGACCGGCTCATCTTCTCCACGAACTCCTCGACCGAGGAGCATCCGCAGAGCTTCCAGTTGAATCCCCCGATCTGGAACATCCCCCAGAAGGCGGATTCCAGTGCCGACGCGTCGTCGATGGCGCGGGCCGCCTCGAGCCGGGCGTATTGCGCGGCCTGGTAGGAGCCGTATTTGCGGGTGTCGGGGCGCGCGAAAATCACCGGGGCTTTTTTCCTGGCTGAGGTCAGCGAGACGCCGTGCTTTGGAGCGAACTTGCGATACATCGACAGGTCGAAGTTGATGATCGGTTTGCCGGGCTGGTAGAACCCCTTGTGGGCTTTGCCGGCCTCGATGTCGACCACGGCCTTAATGGCCGCGACCTCGACGCCGAGTTCCTCGGCCACTTCGCGGAAATCCTCCTCTGACAGGCGCGAGAAATGTCCGTCGGGGGTAGTGTCGTCGACAGGTAAGAGTACTACCGACCTGTCACGTTCCCCCAGGCCCAGCTCTTCCGGTTCAGGAGGGGAGTCCGGGGCCGGGAACGGTACCTCAGGCTCCTGTATGGCGACAGGCACCGGAGGATCCTGGGTCAGCGGGGCGGGCTCCTCTTCAGGGGAGGGGGGAGTCCCCGGGGCCGCCGCGCCGAAGGCCGTGATGGCCGACGGGCAGGCTAGCAGCCCCAGGGCTATGACAAGTCGGTAGTTCTTCATGGTCGGTCGGGGAGGGTTCAGAGGGCGGCCACCTTCTCGAGGGTGCGGCGCAGCTGCTGGTAGAAACGTTCCACGGCAGGGATGTGCATGCGCTCCGAGGGGGAGTGGACGTCGCGCAGGGTCGGCCCGAACGAAACCATGTCAAGTTCAGGATAGTTCTGCTGGAAGAGGGCGCATTCGAGTCCGGCGTGGATGCCCTTGATGGCGGGCTTCACCCCGTAAAGTTCCTCGTAAGCGTCTGATGCCATCTTCATGACGGGGGAGTCGAGGTTGGGGGTCCAGGCGGGGTAGCCGTCGCCGTGCTTCACCTCTGCGCCGGCCAGGAGGAAGAGGGCCTCCACCTGGTTGGCGATGTCGTATTTGCGGGAGTCCACGCAGGAGCGCTGCGAGGTTGTCACCACGATTTTGTCGTTGTCGGCCATCTTCACCGATGCGAGGTTGGTCGAGGTCTCTACCAGTCCCTCCATGTCGCGGCTCCATGACTGCACGCCGTGGGGGGCGCTGTACAGTGCCATGACGAGGTTGCGTGAGGTTGCGGTGTCGATTGTGAAATCGGGCTTGTCGACACTGTCGAGGCTGAGCTTGAGTGTGGTCTCGAGGCCCTTGTATTCATTCTCGATGTCGGCGGCGTATTTGTTGAACGCGATGCGGACATCCTCCTTGCGTGAGGTGTGCACGCCGAACACCACGTGTGCCGCGCGGGGGATTGCGTTGCGGAGGTTGCCGCCGTCGATTTCGGCCACGCATACCTCGTCATGGGCCTGCATCAGGTTGAAGAGGAAGCGTGAGATGATTTTGTTGGCGTTGGCGCGTCCCAGGTGGATGTCACCGCCCGAGTGGCCTCCGAGGCCGTCGCGCACGTCGAGGTTGAAGTAATGGAAATCGACGGGGGCGAATGAGCGCTTGTAATTGAAGGTGGCCACGGTGTCGATGCCGCCGGCGCATCCCACGAAAATCTCCGCGTCATCCTCCGAGTCGAGGTTGATGAGCATCGAGCCCTTCAGCTCACCCTTCTCAAGGTTGTTGGCTCCGGTCATTCCGGTCTCCTCATCCATGGTGATGAGCGCTTCCAGGGGGCCATGCACGAGCTTGTCGTCGGTCAGGATGGCCAGGGCGGCGGCCACGCCGATGCCGTTGTCTGCGCCGAGGGTCGTTCCCTTGGCCTTCACCCATTCGCCGTCGACAACGGTCTCGATGGGGTTGTTCTCGAAGTCGAATCCGGGATGGTCGCTCTCGCAAACCATGTCCATGTGTCCCTGGAGAATCACCGTCGGGGCGTTCTCATGGCCGGTGGTGGCGGGCTTGCGGAGAATCACGTTGCCGATTTTGTCGGCTTTGGCCTCGATGCCGTGTTCCTTGGCGAAATCGAGGATGTACTGACGGATTTTCTCCTCTTTCTTGGACGGGCGGGGAATCTTCGTGATCTGGTCGAAGATTTCAAACACCTCTTTGGGCTGAAGGTCTTTAACTTCCATTGGTTGACTTTTAAAATATCTTTGGGATTTGAAAATTCTGTTAAATGTCGAGTTTCGATACGGCTAAGTTACAAAATAAAAATGAAATTCGGCCAAAAATTGCCATAACTTTCTTATATTTGCGCCCAAAATAGGCTTAAAACCGATGAAAACCATCCTTGTCACAGTCATATCGGTGGTGTCGCTGCTGGCCATCGCCATCGTCTTGCTGGGTGTGAAAGCCTTGTTTGTCAAGGGTGGAGCGTTCCCGTCGGGGCATGTCCACGAGCTGCCCCGCCGTCGCCGCCAGGCCCTTGAGCGCCTCAAGAAGAATAACAACTCAAAAAACAATATTCAGAGCCACCAATGAAAAAACTTGCTTTCGCCCTCGGGACCGCCGCTTTCGCCCTGACTCTGGCGAGCTGTTCCGGCAGTGAGGAAAAGAAAGAACAGGCCTCAGGCCAGGATGCTCCCAAGACTGTCAAGGCAGAGGGAGAGAAGTTCGACCCCACCACCAACATCCGTTATTACAACATGGACTCGGTGATGGCCAACTACGACCTGGTAAAGACCTACAACGAGACAAATCTCCGTGCCACCCGTGAGCTTGAGAACGCCATGCAGAGCCGCCAGAGCGAGCTGCAGCGTCTGGCCTCCAACATCCAGCAGAAAGTGCAGTCAAACGGCTACCTCTCCGAGGCCTCATACAACGCCGACATGCAGGATCTCAACCGCAAGCAGCAGCAGGCCGAGACCTACCTGGGCAACCTCCAGGCCCGCGCCCAGCAGGAGGCCCTCCGCCAGCAGCAGGAATTCCTCGACTCGATCAACAACTTCCTTGTACACTACAACCGCGACAAGCACTACGACGCGATTCTGCTCTACTCCCCCGGCCAGTACTTCAACCCGGCCCTTGACATAACCGCCGATGTGATCGCCGGCCTGAACGCTCGTTACAAGAAGGCCGCTCCCGCCAAGGAAGACAAGAAGGCCGAGGAGAAGAAAGAGGAGACAAAATAACCAGTCCCTGCGGGAATCATTCCCAGGGATATGATATAAAACCGACCCACGGGGGCTGTCCGGTAGATTCCGGATGGCCCCTGTGGGTTTGTCATATGTGTGGTAAGGATATATGGAAGGAGTTGCCGGCTCAGCCGTTGTCTGCGGCCGACGCTTGTCCCTTCTGGGCCTCCTTGGCCTCGTATTCCTGCTGTGCGGCTTTGAGGAGAGCCTGCGACTCAGGGTCTTTCTGCCAGTGGAACGGCACGAAGTCGCTCTTGGGGTTGACCCATGAAGGCTTGCGGAAAGCCAGGATGATGAAGGGAAGGACCGTGAATATGATCACTCCGCCGAAGAGGACGGCATACCATACCGTGGTGGAGCCCATCGAAATCTGGTCGGGCGGCAAGAAGCTCAGGACGAAGGCGAGCAGCGAGCCGAGGAATCCGACTCCGCCAACGACCCACATCAGCCAGTTGCCTTTGCTGCCGATGCGGAACGGACGCTTGGCCTCTTTCATCGAGTAGCGCAGGTAGATGGCGGCGGCGAACATCAGCAGGTAGGCGATGAGGTAGAGCAGCACCGTCAGCTGCGACAGGATCTGGTAGAAGCTCTGCACCGAGGGCATCACCACGAAGAGCAGTGAAAGCAGGGTGACGGCAAGGCCCTGCACGATGAGGATGTTTTTCTGGACACCGGCCTTGTTGGTCTTCTGGAAGAATGGGGGGAGGTAACCGGCCTGGCCGACGGCGAAGACTCCTTTGGAGGGGCCTGCGACCCAGGTAAGCACTCCGGCGAGCACGCCGAACGCCAGGGCGATGGCGATGACCGGGGTCAGCCAGTCGAGGTGGAACGACACGAGGTAGTTGTCAAATCCGACCAGGAGGCTCTGCACCAGGTTGATGTCCTTTGCCGGGATGATGACTCCGAGGGCATAGGTGCCGAGGACGAATATCAGCACCGTCACCAGCGCGCCGCCGAAGACTGCCTTGGGGTAGTTGACTGCCGGGTTCTTGATCTGTCTGACATGGACGCCCGACATCTCCATGCCGGCGTAGAACAGGAATATCGATGCCGCCAGCACCACATTGTCGAAGTTGGTCAGGTCAGGGAAGAAGTCGCCGTGGAAGTTCATCTCGGAGTGGCCCCCGATGGCGAGGTAGATGATGCCGAAAATCACGAGCAGGCAGGCGGGAATCACGGTGCCGACCATACCGCCGATCTTGGAAATCTTGCCTACCCATCCCAGGCCCTTCATTGAAATCAGCGTGGCAAGCCAGTAGATGGCCAGCACCACTATGATGGTGTAATATTTGTTGGCTGCCAGATGGGAGTCGGCGACATGGTCCATGCCGATGAACGCCAGCGAGACCGCGCCGAATGTCAGCACCGTCGGGAACCAGATGGTGCTTTCAATCCATTGCAGCCAGATGCCGAGGAAGCCCAGCTTGCGGCCGAACGCCTCGCCCACCCAGCGGAACATCCCGCCTTGCTGGTAGGGGAACATGGCGGCCAGCTCGGCGGCCACGAGTGACACCGGGATGAGGAACACAAGCGCCGCGAACAGGTAGTAGAATGCCGAACTCATGCCATACTCGGCTTCGGCGGGGAGGCCACGCAGGGAGACAACGGCCACGATGTTCATGATCATCAGGGTGCCAACCCCGAGTTTCGCGGCCGACTTTACGGTAGCTCCTTTTGACGGGCCGGTCGAGGGAGCGGAAGGTTTTGTAGCCATATCGGAAATAGTTTGAAACAGTTGATGGAAAATGTTTATTGAAACGTCAGTCGGTCACCGTCACCCTGTCGCCGTTCATGACACCAAGCTCCAGGAGCTGCATGAACTTCTTGACGGCGGCCTGGGCCTTGACCGAGTTGCCCGCAGCGTCGAGCGGGGGCGCGAAGGCGGCGATGCCCAGCACGCCGGGCAACACACCCATCACACCGCCGCCCACACCGCTCTTGGCCGGGATGCCGGAGGTGTAGAGCCAGTCGCCGGTGTTCTGGTAGAACCCCACGGTGGCTATCATGGTGGTTATCTTGGGGGAGATTGCCGGGTCGAAGACCTGCTTGCCCGTGAGGGGGTTGCGCCCGTTGGCTGCGATGGTGGCGGCCATCGTGGCGAGCTGCGCCGAGGTGATGCCCAGCGAACACTGGCGGGTATAGAGGTCGAGGCTCATCATCGGGTCGTCATAGATGCGGCCATAGTTTTTCAGCAGCCAGGTGATGGCCCGGTTGTTGAAGTTGGTGGCGCTCTCGCTCTTGTAAAGCTCGTCGATTAGCTCTGGGGCCGAGCCGCAGAGGTCGGTGATGTTGTCGGTGATGGCTTTCCACTTCGCGTCGGAGTCACCCTTGGGGTCGATCATCGAGCATGCCGATATTGCCCCGGCGTTGACCAGCGGGGTGGATGGATGGTCGTTCTCAAGAAGTATTGCGAAGATGGAGTTGAACGGCAGGCCGGTCGCGTCGGCCCCGATTTTCTCAAGCACCCCCTGGGGGGAATGCTGCCGCATGGCCAGGATTGCCGTGGGCACTTTCGACACAGACTCGATGCCGAAGCGGTATGAGGTGTCGCCCAGGTTGACGGCTGTCCCGTCGGGCAGCATCACGCTCAGCCCGAAAAGGGCCGGGTCGATGTTGGCCAGGAAGGGGATGTAGTCGGCGTTGGCCCCACCGGAGACTTTCGATGCGTAGTCGTAGGCTTGCGAGGCCGCCTCCTGTATCTGCTTTTTGGTTATGTAGATGTCCATTGTATGGAGATTGTTGGGTGAAGGTTGCTGCCCACAGTGGGGAAGTGACCGGGTTTGAAAAGAGGGGACACGGCCGCCGCCGCTGCCCTCGTTGGGGCATGTGCGGTCGCCGGTCGTGTACGGTTAGTGGTGATAGCGGTTATTTGCCGGTATGGTTGAAGGTCTTGGCCACCAGGGGCACATTCTTCTCCATGGCGATACGTGTCGTGGTCGGGTACTCAAGGGCGTTAAGCTCGTTGACGGCGAAACGGATGTCGTTGAGGAGCTGGTCGGCCATGTCGCGGCTGAATCCCTGCTTGCAGAGGACTCGCATGACGACGATGTTCTCGATGTTGGCGGGCAGCGTGTAGGCCGGCACCATCCAGCCCTTCTGGGCGAGCTTGTCCTGGAGGTCGAAGAGGGTCCACTTGGCGGTCTTCTGCACCTCGGGTTTCATCAGCCATACGAAGATGGGGTTGGGCACATCGGGTGAGTAGGGCTGGAACTCGGGCATCGTGCTCACCTGGCTGTGGAGGTATTTGGCCACCGAGAGGGAGTTGTACTGGATGTTCTTGTAACCCTCGAATCCGAGGCGGATGAACTGGTAGTACTGGCCGAGAATCTGAGCCGCCGGGCGCGAGAAGTTGAGGCCCACCTGGCTGATTTCAGCGCCGAGGTAGTTGACGCTGAACGACATCACATCGGGGAGATACTGCTTGTCTTTCCAGACCACCCATCCCAGACCGGGGTAGACGAGGCCGAACTTGTGGCCTGAGGTCGAAATCGAAAGCACCCATTTCAGGCGGAAGTCCCATTTTACCTCAGGGAAGAGGAAAGGCAGGATGAAACCGCCCGAAGCTGCGTCGACATGGATTGGGATGTCATATCCGGTCTTGGCGTTGTATGCGTCGAGGGCCTTGTCGAGGGCCTCCACGTCATCGTTAAGGCCGGTCCAGGTGACACCCTGGATAGGCACGATGCAGATGGTGTTCTCGTCGCAGAGCTTGAGGGCCTCGACGGGGTCGAGGGTGGTCTTGTCGAGCGACAGGGGGACGGTACGCATCTCAATCTGCCAGAGCTGGGCGAATTTCTCCCAGACAACCTGGAAACCGGTTGAAATCACGAAGTTGGGCTTGTCATAGGGCTTCCCCTCCTTCTGGCGGCGTTCGCGCCAGCGGAGCCAGGCGGCGATACCGCCCAGCATACAGGCCTCGGAGGATCCGATGGCCAGCGCGCCGGTCTTCCACTTGTTGGTCTCCGGGGTGTTCCAGAGGTTGGCCAGGATGTTGATACACTTGCCGTTCATCACCGCGATGCGGGGATACTCGGTCTCGTCGATGTAGTTGATGTTGATGGCCTCGTTCATGAGCTTCGTGGCGTACTCATCCATGTAAGTGGTCACGAATGTGGCGAGGTTGAGGCGGGGCTGTGTCTGGGCGAAGGTCTCGTCTTTCACCATCTGGTAGGCGATCTCAGGGGTGGTTGGCCCATTGGGGATACGGTCTACAGGAGCAGCCTGGAGCATAGCGTCAGAGCCGAACACATCGGTCTTCGCGTCTCCATTGCGGAAGTTGGGGTCGAGTTTTGAATCGAGCATTGTTTCAGGTTTTAAAAGAGTTGTTGTAATTGAATTTTGGCAGAAGCAGGAGCCCGCGGCTCTTCCCCCGTCACTGTTGACAAAACATCCGTGGACTCAGTTATGTTTGTTGCATATGGGCGTTTTTGGTGTGTTTTTAACAAAATTCCATAAGAATCGTGTGTGGCCGTCGTGGCTACGCCATATGGCTAAACATATCGCCCCGGGGTGGTGTTATTATGGATGTATTGTTTTAACTAATCAAAATTTTGTTCAGGAATGGACTGGATTGTCGAAGTATTAAGGGATAACCCGGCGCTGGCGGTGTTTCTCACCATCGGTGTCGGCTTTTTTGTCGGGCAGCTGAAATACAAGGCGTTCTCGCTCGGCACGGTCACCTCCGTGCTGCTTGTGGGGGTGCTGGTCGGCCAGCTCGACATACAGATTCCCGGCCCGTTGAAGGATGTGTTTTTCCTGCTGTTCCTCTTCGCGATAGGTTACAGTGTCGGGCCGCAGTTTTTCGCTGCGCTCAAAGGTGACGGGCTCAAGCAGGTGGGCTTCGCCGTGGTGGTCTGCGTGATGTGCCTGCTCGTGACATGGGGCATCTGCCTCTGCATGGGCTACAACATCGGCGAGGCCATCGGGTTGCTCGCCGGGGCGCAGACCATGTCGGCGGCCATCGGTGTCGGCACCGACACCCTCCAGACTGTCTCCGCTTCGGCGGCTGACAAGCAGGCCTGGCTGGGAATCATCCCGGTGTGTTACGCCGTCACCTATGTCTTCGGCACCATCGGTTCGGCCTATGTGCTGGCCAACCTGGGCCCGTGGCTGCTCGGAGGGATAAAGAAGGTGAGGGCCGAGACCGTAGAGCTTGAGAAGAAACTCAACCAGGGGTCGGCCAACACTGACCCAAATTACATAAGGGCGTTGCGGCCTGTGTCTTTCAGGGCATACAAGGCCACGGCTGACTTTTTCTCGCCCCCCCGCAGCGTGGCGGAAATCGAGGAGCATCTGGCCGGACAGGGGCGCAGGCTTTTCGTGGAGAGGGTCAGGTCTGACGGCCGCATCATCGACCCCTCGCCGGAGCTTAAGGTGGCATCGGGCGACGAGCTTGTGCTGAGCGGAAGGCGTGAGTTCATCATCGGCGACGAGAGCTGGATCGGGCCTGAGGTGAATGACGCGGAGATACTTGATTTCCCCGCCGAGGTGCTGCAGGTTACGATAGCCTCCAAGGAGTCGGCCGGCAAGACCGTCGACCAGCTCAGGGGCATGAAATGGATGTACGGGGTGTCGATAAAGAGCATATCGCGCAGTGGCGTTGACATCCCGGTGCTGGCCCAGGTCAAGGTAGAGCGTGGCGACATACTTACCATTGTCGGTCTCGCGCGCGAGGTCACCGACGCGGCTCCGCATCTGGGCTATCCCGACCGCAAATCCACCAAGACCGACCTTGTGTTTGTCGGCATCGGCATCTTCCTCGGCGGCCTGCTGGGCGCGCTGGCCATACATATCGGCGATGTGCCCATCAGCCTGAGTGTCAGCGGCGGCGCGCTTATCGCGGGTCTCTGTCTGGGCTGGCTCAGGTCAAAGCACCCGACATTCGGGCGGATACCCCGCTCGTCGGTGTGGCTGATGAACAACCTCGGCCTCAATATGTTCATTGCCGTCATCGGCATCACCTCCGGCCCGTCGTTTGTCAGCGGTCTCAAGGAGGTGGGCTTCATGCTGTTCCTCATGGGAGTGCTGGCCACGTCGATTCCGTTGATTCTCGGGGTGATAATAGGCCACAAGATATTCAAGTTCCCGGCCGCCATCAACCTCGGATGCTGTGCCGGCAGCCGCACCACCACCGCGTCGCTCGGCGCAATACAGGATTCAATCGGCAGCACCATCCCGGCTATGGGTTACACGGTGACCTACGCCATCGGCAACATACTGCTGATACTGTGGGGAGTTGTGATAGTGCTGCTGATGAGTTAGTCGACCGGAATCAGTTCCCCCGTCAGGGGGTGGAACAGGAACCCGCGCAACCGCGTGTATCCGCATTGCTGCAGCAGGGCCATATAGCTCCTGACCTGGTCGCGGTACTTCTTCCTCGGCTGTCCGAACTTGTAGTCGACCACTATCACATCCCCGGATGGCATCTCCACCACACGGTCGGGCCGGCGCAACCCCTCCGGGGCGGTCAGAGGCCTTTCGTTCATCAGCCGCGTGTAGTCCTCAAACCAGGGTCGCACACGTGGGTCGGTCAGGGCCGCTGACAGGCGTTGCAGGTAAGGCTCCCAGTCACGCGCGGGAATCGCGCGGCGGTAGGCGGCACGCTCCACGGCCAGCGGCAGGTCGGTCAGGCGGCGCACACGCGACAGGGCATCGTGTAGGAAGTTGCCAAGATGGCGCTCGTCGGTGATGTCGAACACCCCCTGCTGCTCCACGTCGTCGGGGAGAAGCATCACAGGAGGACGTTCCACCCGGTATTCCTCGAGGATTTCCTCATAGGGAATCTCCACGTCGAATGACGCCGGCCTGCCGGGGTCTCCGGCATAGAAGATATTATCATTTTCTTTTCTCGCGGCTCCGTCGGCCCGGGGGGACTCATCCTCCCGATGTCCGGCGGGGCTTTCTTTTGCTTTTCCAGCGTCGCGCGGGGTGGTGGGTTCGCCAAGGGTGAGGGTGGTCTCCCCGGTTGGCGACTGTGTGAGCAGCGGCACGAGGGGCATCACCCACCGCGTTTCATCCTCGGTCAGGCCATATGACTCGATGGCCTGGGTGTGGAGGCTGCGGCATGCCTCAAGCAGCAGGGTGGCGAAGGTCTCGCCCCGTCCGGCGGCAGGGTCGGCGTATACCGTCAGCTCGCTCACCGCGCGGGTGAACGCCACATAGGCCACGTTTATCCCGTCGACCATCTGCAACTGGGCGTAACGCTGGGTCTGTGGGGCCAGCATCGGCAGCTTGGCGTTGGAGGCGCGGTTTTTCAGCGGGATAAGCGGGGGGACATCCTCGGACGCAATGCCTGGGAATGCCTCGCGGTCGAGCCTGTACCAGTCTTCGCCGTCATATTTGACCAGGGCGTTGGAGCAGAAGGGCAGATGCACACAGCCGAATTCCAGCCCTTTCGACTGGTGGACGGTCATCACGTTTATCGCGTCCATCCCTTCGGGAGCCGGGAGGGTGGCGTAGCGTCCACGGCTGTCCCACCATTTCAGGAAGCTCTCCACGTCGGTGTCGCCCCGCTCCTCGAAGTCGGTCACAAGGTCCTGGAAGGCGGCCAGGAAGGCGGCTTCTTCACGCCGCGACTCCTCGGGCACATAGTCGCGGATTATCCGCTCAGTGATGGCGAAGAGGCTCGGGCAGTCCATCTCCCCGGCCTTGGATGACTCGCTGTCGAGCTGTTGCTGCAGGGGGTCGGGGTTGGGCTCGCCGGGGAGCGGGGCTGTCGCGGCCACCGCTTTCATCAGGGCCTCTTCCGGGGTAAGGCGGCGGCGCAAGGGGTTGCCTTCGTCATCCAAGGCGGGCTCCCCGTCAGGCCCGGTGACCTCGGTCTGGTCAAAGACACACAGCTCGTAGCGGTGGATCAGGCGGTTGCGGAGAAACTCTGGATTGGGTTTCATCACCGGCCTGCCATCTTCAGGCTCGCGCGAGGTGTCGACCACATATTGCGGGGTGGTGGTCAGCCGGAGGATGCCTATGACGAGCTGCACGGCTGATGATGTCGAGATTTCGAGTGCGTCAGACGAGATTATGTCGACATGGCCGTGGGCCCAGGAGCTGTCGCGCATCAGGTCGAGCAGGTAGGAGATGACCGCCTGCCCCTGGGCGTGGGTGCGCACCAGCACCGCGATGTCGCGAGGATGGTATCCGGACGTGAGCTGCCGGTCTATCTCCGCGCCGAGCCGACGCAGGATGTCATCCTCGGTCCAGGTCGCCACCCCCTTGGCCGGAATGGACTCGGGCGACGGAGGCTCCTGCGGGTCGGGGATGAAATCTTTTTCCGGGCCGAAAAGTATCTTTACATATCCGTGGAAGCCGAGGTTTTTCGCGGCCACCTGCTGGATGAGGCCTGAGTAGGTGGCGGTGGCCATAGGTATGGCCATCCCCCGGTCGGCAAGCCTGGCGAGGCAGGCGAACAGGGAGTTGTTGAACATCACCACCTCCCGCGAGCTGCGCCAGTTGGTGTTCTGGTCGATGGTCGTGCCGCCGACGCTCACTTTGTCTTGCCCGAACCGCCCCCCGATTGAGTCCTCGACCTTCGAGCCGAGGAGCTCGGGGTTGGAGTTGCGGAAACGGTAGATGCATTGCTTCTCGTCGCCGATGATGAGGTTGTCGTTGTCGCGCGACATGCTCTCCATGACCAGCGGGCTGAGGTTGTCCCATTGCATCTCGGATGTGTCCTGGAACTCATCTATCAGGAAGTGGTTGATCATGTAGCCGATGCGCTCGTAGACAAACGGAGCCTCGGCCTCGCATATCACCTTTCGAAGCAACGAGTTGGTGTCGCCCAGAAGAAACGCTTCGTTGTCGCGGCAGTATTCCTCGATATGGCGGCAAGCCTCAGAGAAAAGCCCCAGCAGGTAGATCTGGCGGCGCAAGACGTTGTAAAACTGCTCATTCTCGAAGTAACTCATCCCGAGGCTCAGCACCCTGACCAGGAGGTTGTCGATGTCGTCGCTCCACACCGCTCCCTTGGGCAGTTTGTTGTGACGTTTCCCCCCGGGCTGTATGGCGTTGGGCAGTGTGTTGCGTCCGCTGCCGCCGAAGGGTGAGAATGAGAAGTCGCCGTTGGCCCATCGTTCCAGGTAGTCTTCCCTCAGGGACTTGGGGAGCCATTCTGCCTCCTCCAGCCCCATGAACCCTGCCGCGGCCTCCACCACGCTGTCTTTCAGTCTGGTCAGCGAGCCGGAAAGCCCTCGGGCGAAGCGTCCTATCCGCTCGGGGTCTGAGAGGTAGTCGAGGATTTCGCGGCTGTTGGTCTTGAACGACTCCCCGCGCAGGGAAGAGATGGTGGTGGTGAGCGCCCGGTTGATTCTTGACGACCGGGCCAGCAGGTTGGCGTTGGCCCCCTCCTCGATGAGGGTGTCCATATAGCTTCTGAGCCAACTGCGCAACATCCTCAGGCGGGTGGCCCCCTCCTTGTCGCGTGATGAGGGGGAGAGGTTTATTGAGCCGAGCATCTCGCCGATGGCGACGGCCACAGGGTAACGGTCATCGATCTCAAGGTTGAAGGTCTCTGGCAGGTCGAGCTCGCGGGTGAAGATGCGCAACACATTCTGGAAGAATGAATCGATGGTCGAGACGTTGAACCACGAGAAGTTGAAGAGCAGGTCGGCCAGGGCGCGCCTGGCGGCCTCCGAAATCCGGGCCGCGTCGGTGGCGTATAGCTTCGTCAGGTATTCAAGGTGGCCGCTGCCTTTCCCGTCAGCCTCGCTCAGGAGGCTCAGCTCCTTTATGATGCGGGTGGTCATCTCCTGGGTCGCCTTGTTGGTGAATGTGATGGCGAGGATGCGGCCATGGGGCTTGGGCTTGAGGAAACCGTAGTCAGAGCCTGAGTAAAGGCGGGGCCGCCCCGATTCGTCGCGGTGGCCCAGGAGCATGGTTATGTATTGGCGTGTCAGGGCGAAGGTCTTGCCTGAGCCTGCCGAAGCTTTCTGTATCTGTAACACTTGTGGTGGATGTGTTTTTGGATTTCAACACAAATCTACGAATAAATTGCCATCCGGTCAAAAAATCCCGGGGCTTTCATCCTCAGGTGGGGGCTTAAAGAGTGACGGATGCCATCCGGATGGAATCCCAATATGGGATTGGCATCCGGATGGCATCCGTTTATGTGGTCAGTTATGATGCTGTGTGGTCAGCCGTCAGCGGACATATTCCTTGGTCACCTTGGAGCCGCGCACCACTATGTAGAGCCCTGCCTCGGGTTCGGCCACGCGTACACCCTGGAGGTTGTAGTAGACCGGGGCGGCCTCATCTGTGTCGGCCACTGTCACCTCGACACCGCTTTGCGCCACGGCGGCCTTGACGGTCATCTTGGCAAAGTCGGCGGTGATGTCGTAGGTGCCTGCGGGAATCTTCCAAGACTGGGCGGATGAGGCGTCGACGTTGAGGGTGTATTTCTTCATCGGGCCTTCAACGCCGGGGCTGAGGGGGAGGTCCTTGGAGGGCGCGCCATAGCGGTCGCCGCCCATGTTGACAGCGTCCCAGTCTGCTCCCATCGTGGTGACGAATGTGAAGTAGCATGAGCCGTCGGTAGACTCTGCGGGAGCGGTGAGGGTCACGTTCTTGGCCACGAAGCAGTCCCCCTCCTTGGTCATCGTCACACCCTGGTCGGTCAGCCAGCTTGCGCCCTCGAGGTTGCCCAGTATGTGGAGCTGTGCGGGGGTGTCGGCGCTACCCTGGCCGCCGCCTCCACCGCCCTGTCCGGCAGGTGCGATGGTGATTGTCATGCTGGCGAAGTCGGCGGTGATGGAGTATTTGCCCGGTTCGATGCCCCATGAGTAGGCCGATGAGGCGTCGACCCCGGCTGCGAAGAGTTTCATCGCGGCTGAGCCGCCAACCGAGACGGGAGCGTCTTTGGTGGCCGCGCCGTAGCGGTCGCTGCCGTTGATGGTGGTGTCCCATTCGGTCGACGCGCCTGTCGAGCCGAGGGCGGTGACGAATGTGAAGAATGCCTTGGTCTCACCGGTGAGGGCCACCAGCTCGACGTTGTCGGCGGTGAACTTGTCGCCGTCCTTGGTCATGGTCACCCCAACGTTGGTCTGCCATGAGCCTTGGGCAAGGTTGCCTATGAGGTAGAGGCTTGAGGGGGCCGACGAGGTCTGGCCGCCTCCGCCTCCGCCACCCTGGACTGCGGTCTTTGTCCACACGCAGTAGCCGTTGCCTGAGGCCTTGATGTCGCTGTCGGAGTAGCCGGCGGGCGACGCCATGGCCGAGCCTATCTTGACCACGGCCTTGCCGTTCTTGCCGGTCACCTCGGCCATGTAGCAGTCGCGTGAGGCCTGCAGCACATTGACGGCCGAGTTGTTGTGGATGCCGACGGCGTTGCGGATGTTGATGAGGGTCTGTATGGCGGCTTTGTTGGCTTTGTAGTGGGGGAGGAAGACACAGGGTGTGCCGGGGCTCATGAGGATGAATGCGTTGGCGGCCACCACGTTGCCGTTGAACTTCGAGCCGTCGCGGTAGGTGTCATGGTTGTCGACGAAGGTGACGGCATACTGGCTGTATCCGAAGTGGATCATTCCGGCGGGCTGGTCTGTGGTGCCGTTGGCCTTCCAGACGAGCTTGGACATGTCGTTTGACGAGAATGCCTCGTTGATGGCGTATTTGCCGGGGAAGTCAAACGCCGCCGACTCCTTGCCGGTGGCCTCTATCCAGGCTGCCACCGCGTCGTAGCTTGCGTCCCAGTATTCACCCACGGAGAATGTCGGGCGGGAATACTGGTTGTATATTTTGTTGTACTGGCCGCTGTAGCCCTTGACCATGTCGTAACGGAAACCGGTGTAGCCGTATTTCTCGAGCAGGGCCTTGCAGTAGTTCTTGCAGTTGTTCTGCACGTTTGCGTTGGTGTGGTCGAGGTCGCGCGCGCCGTCGAAGTTGTCGCCGGTGTCGTAGTTGCCGGTGGGCTTGGCCTGCCCCGATGCATTGGCCACCTCGTCGTTTCGACAGATTCCATCCGTGCCGATAAACCATGTCTGGCCGTTCCACTCCTCGGCGGGGAAGTCGGTCCAGTTGGATTTGCCGTTTCGGTGGTTGATCACCACGTCGGCTATCATCCCGGTGCCTTTCGCCTTGAAGGTGTTGATCATGGAGATGAGCTGCGCCTCGGTGCCGAAAGATGAGTTGTGGTTGGTGAACCAGTAGATGGGCATGTATCCCATGTTGTTGCTGCCTCCGCAGAATCCGCTGTTGGGAATCCAGATGAGCTTGAAATACTGGCTCAGCTCGTCGGCCTGGCTTTCAAGGTTGGTCCATTTGGTGTCCTGGTATGAGTCCCAGTAGAATCCCTGGAGCATTACGCCCTCGTAGTCGGCGGGCCAGCCGATGGCGTTGGCGCCCAGTGACATCGAGGCGGCCACGCAGAGTCCGATGGCCGCTTTGGTGAATGATTTCATTTGCAGTGATGGTTGAAATTAGATGTATGGTAAGATATACGTTGTGACATTTTCATGGCCGGGAGGATGCGGTGGTCGCCTTGGCCTCCGGTTTTGCAAAGTTAGGCTTTTTGGGCTTAACACGCATGTTAAATAGCGTTAACGGCCAGCCTTGGTGTGGCTGACCGTTAGGTAGTTGCAGTCGGGGTCAGAAGTCGGCGGGGAGCTTGTATTGACCTTTGCCGTCGGTCTCCTTGCCGTATGCGATGGCCTTGACGGGGCAATGGTGGTAGCAGCGCAGACACATTGCGCATGCCGGGCCCCATTGCGGGCGGCGGTCTTTGAGCTTGATGTTGAGCATCGGGCATTGTCGCGCGCACAGTCCGCAGGAGGTGCATCGCTCCGGATCGGCCCGGAATGGCAGGGGCGACATCTTGAAGGCCCGGAAGAGGCCGTAGACCAGGTTGGTCTTCCACCAGGCCCAGCTGCCGCGTATTAGGTCGCTGTCGGAGAATCCCCGGTCGATTGCGCGGCGTATCTCCTCCACACGCCCGGGCATCGCGACCAGTTTGCCGGCCTCGATGTCGGGTGAGTCCACGTCGAATCCTTTCATGCACACATATGTGTTGGGCATCGTCACCGAGAAGGCGCCCCGGGGAGTCCAGCCCCGGCGGCCTATGTGGTGGCGCCACTGGTCATCGGTGCGGCCTACATCGTCGCCGCATGTGCACACCATGTAGTGTCGTGCCTTTTCCGCTCCCTTGAACCTCACTTTGTCGATGAAGCGCAGCACTACCGGGGGGACTCCCCAGCTGTAGACCGGGAAGACCCATATGACGAGCGAGCCGTCGGCGGTCTCGAGCAGTTGCCGACCAGGGTGGAGCAGGCGGTCCCCCTCGAGGCAGTAAAGCTTGTTGCGTTGCTTGTCATCGGGGTGGTAGCATTCGTGTAGCCGCTCGGCCACGAGGCGCGAGTTGCCGGTGCCGGTGAAATAGATTATCATATGGTCAATGGTGGCGGATTGTCACTTGCGTCGCCCCGTAGCCGTATTCACGGAATGAGGCGTCTTGTATGTCATGTCCCTTGTAGCGGTAGTTGAGCTCTTTCATGAGGGCCTGGCGCAGCACCCCCTCCCCCTTGCCGTGGATGAAGATTATCTTCTTGCCGGCGTTGCGGAGGTTCTCGTCCATCACCTTGCGGAAGGTGTCGACCTGCAGGTTGAGGATGTCGGCGTTTGACAGCCCCCGGGTGTCGTCGAGCAGTTCGCTGATATGGAGGTCGATGACCAGCGGGCCATCCTTGGCGGGCTCGCGTTTTTTCACCGGCTGGCGCGTTGGCCTGCGGTCTTCGGCGCGTTTCTGCCTCATGGCGTCCTCGAGCGATGAGGAGTCGAACACCATGGGCCGCTGGGGGATGTCGTTCTTCACGATGTCTACCGCGATCACGGGGGTGTCGAAATAGGGGTTGTCATGGAAGCAATGGAGCTTGAAGAACTTGGTGACATCCATAGGACGCTCAACCGCCACCGGGGCCTTGAGCTGAAACTTCTTGTCGCGCTTGAAAGCCACATACTGCACCGCCACGCGGTCGAGCCTTCCGGCCTGGTCGCGGTCAAGCTCCTCCAGGAAGAACTGTATGTTGGGCTCCACGACTCCGGCGAAGCGGGTGGTCCAGCCTTTGTCGCCGTCGGCTTTCGACAGGAAGGTGAAGTAGAGGAAATAGTTGGAGTCGTTGACCAGGTATGCCTCGTAGGTGGTGGTCGACAGATGTTTTATCTCAACCGGCTGGAAACCAAGCACGAGGTTGATTTTGTCGCCTGTGGGGGTCTCCTCCACGCGTGCGGGCTTCTCCGCCTCGGGCATTTTCGTGGCCACTAACTTTGACTGCCGTTCGGCCTCCTTGCGCTGGGCCGCCTGGGCCGTGCCGCCGAATGCGTCGCGGCCCGAGGCTGTCTCGCCCGCGGGTGTCACCACCACGAGCTCTTTCAGCAAGACGGGGGTCTCGAAGCCGTCTTCCTCCTCGACATGGGCAATCTGCCCGTCGATTCTAACAATCCGTCCTCCGCCTGTCGAGCTGAGGAACCTGACGATGTCGCCTGTTTTCGCCATAGTAATATCTGCGTTGATGATGATGAGGGAATGTGTCAGGCGGCCTGGCAATGCCATATCGGGCCGTCGACATCCAGACAGGGAATAAAAAAAGAGTTGGAATCGAGGATTACTCCTTCATTTCCAACTCTTTTGCTTTTGTCGGGGTGACTAGACTCGAACTAGCGACCTCACGCCCCCCAGACGCGTACTCTAACCAACTGAGCTACACCCCGATTCGAAGCAATCAAACTGTTTTTACGCTGCCGTCAAGCTTTCGCGGGTCTGTCTCTATTGACTTCCCGGCTCTTCAGGAGAGCCTCAGGCAGTGGCTTGATTTCCAAAAGCGATGCAAAGGTACGCACTATTTTTGAATCATCCAAATTTTTTCGCAACTTTTTGCTACTTTTGCATGAAATTTATCCAAAAACAACCCGAAAACCCGTCTTATGAATGCCTGGCTGACCGTTATCCTCCTTGTGATATCCAACATATTTATGACTTTCGCGTGGTATGGCCATCTGAAACTACAGGAGATGAAGGTGTTCACCTCCAACACCCCGCTGTATGTAGTCATACTGGTGTCGTGGGGGATAGCCCTGCTGGAGTATACATGCCAGGTGCCGGCCAACCGGATGGGGTTCCAGGGCAATGGCGGCGCGTTCTCGCTGATGCAGCTCAAGGTTATTCAGGAGGCAGTCACGCTGATTGTCTTCACCCTGTTCACGGTGGTCTTCTTCAAGGGAGAGCCGCTCCATTGGAACCACTTAGCAGCTTTCGTCTGCCTGGTTCTCGCCGTATGGTTTGTGTTCATGGATTGAATTTCCTCACGGGAAGATGGTGTATTCGCGGGGATTTGTTAATTTTGTGAAATATTTGACGAATCAAATGCATTACACATAACATCGGGCGTTGATTCCCGTATTAAACCAAGGACATCGCTTGTCGTACCAGGAATACCAAAATTAAACCAAAGACAAATCAACATAGAGACATCATGAGAAACTTACGCAATCTTTTTGCGCTTACGTTGGGCGCGGCCGCCTTCTCGGCCTATGCCCAGAGATCGGTCACGACCCTCAACGAGGGGTGGCAGTTCTCAAAGGGGGCCGAGGCCGACGCCAAGGAATGGCAGCAGGTGAGGGTGCCTCACGACTGGGCCATCTACGGCCCCTTCGACAGGGACAATGACCTGCAGGTGGTGGCCGTGGAGCAGAACGGCGAGAAGGAGAAGACCCTCAAAACCGGACGCACCGGCGGACTCCCTTTCATCGGAAAGGGCACCTACCGCACCTCAATCGAGATTCCCGACACGGCCGGACGCGCCTTCACGCTCATATTCGACGGCGCGATGAGCAATTCCAAAGTGAAGCTCAACGGCAAGGAGGTGGGCATGTGGCCCTACGGTTACAACTCGTTTTACATCAATCTTGACAATTCCGACATACATCCGGGCAAGAATGACCTGGTGGTGGAGCTGGAGAATTATGAGCAGGCTTCCCGCTGGTATCCCGGCGCGGGGCTTTACCGCAATGTGCATCTGGTGGAGACCGGCAGGGTGCATGTCCCTGTGTGGGGCACTTATGTGACCACCCCCAAGGTCTCGGAAGAGTATGCCTCGGTCAATCTCAGGCTGCGCATCGACGGTGCCCGGCAGTCGCAGGAGTGGCCCTACGGGGAGAAGGTGGATGTCAAGACGGTCATTTACTCCCCCGCGGGGAAGGAGGTGGCCTCTGACAACTCGACATACATCGCCCGAGGCCAGGAGTTCGCCCAGAACTTCCTTGTCGACCGTCCTGAGCTGTGGAGCCCCGCCTCCCCGGCCCTTTACAGCGCCGTGACTACCTTGTCGGTCGACGGCAAGGTGGCCGACACCTACACAACCCGTTTCGGCATCCGTTCGCTGGAGTACATCCCCTCCAAGGGGTTCTTCCTCAATGGCGAGCCCACGAAATTCAAGGGTGTCTGCAACCACCACGACCTCGGCCCGCTCGGGGCTGCTGTCAACCGCTCGGCCCTCCGTCATCAGATCGAACTTCTGAAGGACATGGGCGTCAACGCCATCCGCACCTCCCACAACATGCCTGCCCCCGAGCTTGTCGAGCTTTGCGACGAGATGGGTGTGATGCTGATGGTGGAGCCGTTTGACGACTGGGGATTCCGTCCGAAATCACCCAACGGCTATGGCTCGGTGTTCAACGAATGGGCCGAAAAAGACATCACCAACATGGTGGAGCAGTATCGCAACCATCCCTCGGTGGTGATGTGGTCGATAGGCAACGAGGTGCCGTCACAGTGGGGCGAGGTCGGAATGCAGGAGCTGCAGATGCTCCAGGGACTTGTCCATCGTCTTGACCCAACCCGTCCTGTGACCTGCGGAATGGACCAGATAGGGTCGGTGGTCGACAATGGTTTCGCCGCCGCCCTCGACATCCCGGGCTTCAACTACAAGCCCCAGTATTACGACTCGGTCTACGCCAAGCTCCCCCAGCAGCTTGTGCTTGGCTCTGAGACCGCCTCCACCGTGTCGTCGCGCGGCGTGTACCATTTCCCCGTGGTCTTCCCCGGCGAGGATGGCCACCACACCGAGATGCACCCCGACAACCAGTCGAGCAGCTACGACACCGAGACTTGTTACTGGTCAAACATCCCTGACCTCGATTTCGCCCGCGACGACGACCACGAGTGGGTGCTGGGCCAGTTTGTCTGGACCGGTTTCGACTATCTGGGCGAACCGTCGCCTTACGATACCGACGCGTGGCCGAGCCACAGTTCTGTCTTCGGCATCATCGACCTTGCGTCGTTGCCCAAAGACCGCTTCTACCTCTACCGCTCGCAGTGGAACAAGGCCGACACCACCCTACACATCCTCCCCCACTGGAACTGGAAGGGGCGCGAGGGGCAGGTGACCCCGGTGATAGTCTATACCAATTTCCCCAAAGCAGAGCTTTTCATCAACGGCAAGAGCCAGGGTGTGCGTGAGAAAAACGACTCCACCGCCCAGAACCGTTACCGCCTGATGTGGATGGAGACCATCTACGAGCCGGGAGAGGTGAAGGTTGTCGCTTATGACAAGGATGGCAACGCCGCAGCCGAGAAGGTTGTCAAGACCGCCGGGAAACCCCATCACCTGGTGCTGACACCCAACCGCGAGTCTCTTGAGGCCAACGGCGACGACCTGCTGTATGTCACCGTCCAGGTGGCCGACAAGGATGGCAACATTGTCCCCACAGACAACCGCATGGTGAAATTCAAGGTTGACGGGGCCGGCTCTTTCGAGGCGACAGCCAACGGCGACCCGACATGTGTGCTGCCGTTCCAGAATCCCGAGATGAAGCTGTTCAGCGGCGCGGCCACCGCCATCGCACGCAGCGCCAAGACCCCCGGCACCCTCCGTTTCCGCGCCACGGCTCCCGGAGTGAAAGCCGCCGAGCTGACCGTCACGGTCAAATAATATTTCCCACAGATTCAATTTAGAGGTCTCATAAGGGGTCTCACAGATTCCACAGATTAAACAGATGCCATCCGGACAGTAACGCTCCCGGATGGCATCTGTTTAATCTGTGAGACCCCTCTTTATAGTTCCTGCATTATTTCAGGAGGTCGGGGCGCAGGCGGCGGGTGCGCTCGAGTGACTGCTCATGTCGCCACTCGGCGATTTTGGCCTCGTGGCCCGACAGGAGTATGTCAGGCACTCGCCAGCCGTTGTAGTCGGCGGGACGGGTGTAGTCGGGGGCCGAGAGGAGGTTGTCCTGGAATGAGTCGCTCAGGGCCGACTGCTCGTCGCCCAGCACGCCGGGAATCACCCTGACGATGGCGTCGGAGATGATAATCGCCGGCAGCTCCCCCCCGGTGAGGACATAGTCGCCGATTGAGATTTCTTTTGTGATCAGATGTTCGCGCACACGGTAGTCAACCCCCTTGTAGTGGCCGCAGAGGATTATGATGTTCTCCATCAGCGACATGCGGTTGGCCATCGGCTGGTCAAACCGCTCGCCGTCTGGTGAGGTGAAAATCACTTCGTCATAGTGGCGCTGCTCTTTCAGGGAGGATATGCAACGGTCGATAGGCTCGACCTGCATCACCATCCCGGCTTCCCCGCCGAAGGGGTAGTCATCCACCTTGCGGTGCTTGTTGGTGGTGTAGTCGCGGAGGTTGTGGACGTGAAACTCCGCGAGCCCTTTGGTCTGGGCGCGTTTGAGTATTGAGCATCCCAGAGGGGAGTCGAACATCTCGGGGAGGACTGTCAGTATGTCGATACGCATATTAGGCTGATTCTCTTTTTTGTGGGGCAAAATTACGCAAAAAATCCGATATGGCACAATCCCAGGGCTGTCGGCCCTGGTTTCGCGCGTGGCGAATCGGGGGTCAGCGCAGCAGGTGGGGCTGGTGGAGAATCTGCATCGCGAGCTGGTCACGCAGGATGTTGCCCCCGATTGATCCGACCGGGAGTGACAGGTCTATCGATGTCTCGGCGACGGGCAACGGGCAGCCCACCACGGGATTCCAGACCGAAAGCCGTGAGCGCAACCTCTCGTCGACCAGCAGCAACGCGCGGTTGGGATGCTCGTGCAGGTACTCGTAGGTGCGGCGGTCGGTGGAGGCGTCGGGCTGCCGGGCGGTGAGTTCCGACTCCTCGACCACCACGAAACGTTGCGGCAAAGTGCGCTCAAGGTGGGGAAACCGCTGCAGTATCATCTCCTCGGTCTGCTGGAGCAGGGTGTAGAGCCGCTTGCCTGTGGCGGCGAGATGGTCGATGCCGGCATGGTCGGGGTCGACCACCTGTTGCCACGCCCATGCCCCGAGGTGGGGTGAGGTGGTGGCGGTCTCGGGCTGGTCGGGGCGCAGGGCGTTCATCACGGTGAACACCCCGAATCCCGGTGCTATGTCGTAGCGTATGAGCTGGGAGCGCAGCCAGCGGTTGAGGCCGCGCACTATCTCCACCTCTTCGCCGGTGGAGGGCATTGTGAACCTCACCGCCTCGCCGGGGTCGTTGAGCCCCGAGGCGACTGGGAGGTATAGGGGGGCCGAGACACGGCGGAGCGAGAACTCCTCTGTCATCTTCGGCTCGATATGGCGTTTGATTTCGGTCAGGGCGATTTCTGCGGTCTCGCGCAGCAGTCGTGGCTTGAACATCGGGGTGACTGGTAATTGTGGATTTGGTCGTGAATCAGAATTTGTAACCTACCCCGAAGAGTCCGGTGAATCCCTGGGCGGGAATGTCAAACACCAGCGACGAATGCTTGTCGAGGATGTTGTCAAACCGCGCGAAGACTGTCAGCGCCGGGGTGAACCGCCATGACGCACCGGCCCAGAGGTTGGTCAGGTCGCCCAGGTCGTAGGTGCCGGTGTAGCCTTCGGTCACGATGTAATCCTGGCTGTTGAGATACTCGAGTCCTCCGACCGAGGCGATGGCCTGCCTGCGGTCGAGGCGGCCGGTGAATCCCAGGTCGATGGTCAGTGGTGAGAGGGGGCTGACCGAGACGCTTGCCCCGATGACGTGGCGGGCGCGGTCGGCCCAGTAGAGCCAGGCGTTGTCGGCCTTGTCGCTTCCGGGGGCGAAGTCATATGAGAGGGCCACGGTCAGCCAGGGGCTGAACTGCCAGTCGATGGCGGCTCCGAGTTTCCATGAACGGATTCTGCCTGGAGTGAAGAGGTTGTAGAGATTGTGGCCGTCGGTCTGCTGGAAAGGCATCAGCCAGTCGTTGGCGGCGGCGTAGTCGGCGGTGAGGGTGAGCGACGCCCCCTTGAACGGGCCTACACGCAATCCCAGCTGGCCGTCGATTGCGATGTCAGACAGTCCGTAGGCCACCCTCGGGTCGGCGTAGCGGCTGGTCTGGGCCATCCTTTCGAGGGTGTTGAGGCGGGTGCCTCCGCCGAGTTTCAGCCATGCGCCGAATTTCGCGTCGGGGTTTATCCCCAGCATGATGTCAGGGGCGATGTGAAAGCTGTCGCCGGAATTTAGCGAAAGCCCCAGGCGGGCACCGATTTTGCCGTAGAAGCTGCCGCCGTTGTACTCGAAGGCGGGGATAAAGTCGACTTTGCCGATGGTCTTCCCCGCCGGGCGGGCAATGTCAGTGCCTTCGATTCCGGCCAGCATCATTTCGGGGGTGCGGAAGGTGTTGAGATGTTGCATGTCGCCGTCGACATTGAATCTGACGGCGGCGTTGCCCGACACCTGATGGCGCATCCACGCGTCGAAACGGAAAGATGTCTCATTCACTGGCATCGGAATCTCGGCGGCCGGGGAGGCGTTCCACATCAGTTCCTGGCTGCGGTTGTGGTATATCCCTGCACCCGCGCCCACCCCATAGGTGAAGCTGTCTGAGGCGCGGCCTGTGAAGTCGCCGTCGATGTTCCAGCGCAGGTTGCCGAGGCTGTATGATGGCATGTCGCCGGTGGTTTCATCCGAGGCTTCAGCCGCGGCGGTGTGCCAGAGGGCGGGCATCGAGTGGCAGCCGTATGCCAGGTCGGTCGACACGTTCAGCAGGTTGTGGCTCCCGAATTTCTGCGAGAAGCCGAGTCCCCCTGAGATGTCAAAGGTCTTCCAATTGAAATCCTCATACCCGGGGGTGTCCCATATGGTCGCGCCTTTCCCCTTGTAGGAGCGGGAGTCGGCCTGGAGCCAGATGTTGAGTCTGGTGGCCTCGCTGTCAAGGATGGCGTAGCCGGCCGATACCCCTATGTCGACTATGGGGAAATATCCGAGGTCGACATATCCGCGCCATGGGGTCGGGGGGAACATGCCTGCGTCCCGGGCCGGTTCGAAAAAGCCGAGCGATGGGGAGAGGGGGGAGGCTCCACGGCTCTCCTCCATATCGAGTCTGACAGGTGTGACGGCGGGGGCGGTCACGCCGGGAAACACCACCGGGCGGGCGGCGGCGCGCTGTGTCGGCACTATGTCGCGGTCTATGGTGATTTCCTTGTTGAGGTCCTGGGCCGTGGCTGTCGCGGCGGCGGCCACGACGCATCCCAGTGAAAGTATATGTCGGAGTTTCATTGCAGTCGGTGTTTGGCTCGTTCTACGTTTCATTACGTTCTCGCGTGTTGGCCGGGTCATTTCGACAGACGGCTGTCAATCATCTGGTAGATGTCGGCTTCCTCGCCGGGATAATTGTCGCGCAGCGAACGGAGGTATTCGTCAGCCTCGAATGATTCACCCTGTACGCGCTTGATGTCGCTCAGGAGGATGAAGCCGCGCGCGAGCCAGTATTCCTGCGGGGTGTTTGAGTCGATGAGGCTGTTTACCTGGCGGAGGGCGTCGGCGGTCTTGCCCCGGTCGAAGTAGCCTTGGGCGAGGTAATATGAGGCTTTCGCTCCGGGAAGTGTCTCGGGGTTGGCGGCCAGGGAGGCGAGTATGGTCTCGGCCTCGGTATTGTTGCCGGTGTTGCGCAGCGAAAGGGCCTTTGCGAGCAACACCTCGTTGCGGTCGTCGTTGCCGAGCGATGATGATTCGAGCAGCTGACTGGCGGTCTCAAGCACGGCCTCGTCGCTGCCGAGGTCGCGGCTTAGGCGGAGTATGCCCATACGGGCGTTGTTGACATCAATCTCGTTGGAAGCCTTGTCGGCCAGGCGGCGGTATGCGTCGAGGGCTTCGGCGGGTTTCCCCTGTTTCTCTTTGACCTCGGCCAGGATTGCCAGCGCGTCGACCGCCTGCGGCGAGTCAGGGAAAGACTGCAGCAGTTCGCCGGCCAGACGCGCCGCGTCGTTGTCCCTGCCGGCCTCGTATGCTTTCTCGACGCTTTCGAGCTGTAGGGCGGCGATTTCACCCTGCTCCAGTTTCGGCGCGTCGGGCACCGAGGCGAGGAAACGTGTGTACTCCCCAATCTCGCCACGGTCGGCGTAGACATGCTTGAGGTCTTCGGCCGCCGCGCGGGCCTCCTCGGAGGTGGGGTAGGTGGAAATCACATGGCGGTAAGCCTCTGTGGCGCGGTCGGTGTCGCCGCTGTTGAGGCGGGCGATGGCCAGCAGCAGCGCGCCCTGCCGTCCCTGGGCGGTGGAGGGGTAACGGCGCGAGAGCGAAGTGTAGGTCGATATGGCCTTGGCGTTGTCGCCCAGTTCGGTGTAGCTCTCGCCGGTCTCGAGCAGAGCCGACGGGATAAGGGCCGATGAGGGGAAACGCTTCATCATAGCGTCGAGGCTCTCGATTTTTCCCTTGTGGTCGCGGACAAGTCCTTTCATTATGGCTGTCTGGAACATCGGGTAGTCGGCCGATTGCGGTGCGGCCTCTATGGCCTTGTCGTATTGCACGGCCGCTCCCTGGAAGTCGGCGGCGTAGTAGGCGCAGTCGCCCAGGCGGTTGTAAGCGTCGGCTTTCAGGGCGGTCACCTCGGCGGGAGTCTTCCCCTGTCGGAGCGACGACAGGTAGCTGTTGAAGTAGCGGGCCGCCTCGGGGAAATCTTTCAGCGCGAAACGCGCGTAGGCCATGTCATACAGGGCCAGCGAATGGTTGGGGTTTGAGGCCGGGGTCTCGCGCAGGAATGAGTTGTAGCTCTTCACGGCGGCCTGGTAGTCACCCTTGCGGTATTGCGCCTCGCCGAGCCAGAGGGTCGACTCCGAGGCGAGTTCCCCGGAGAAGCGGCCTAGCGAACGGGCTTCGGTCAGGCAGGCGATGGCCTCGTCGGGGCGGCCGGCCTGCAGCTGCCTGGTGCCGTGCATGTAAAGTACCTTCTGCTTGGCGGCGAGGATTTTGTCGGAGGGGTTCTTTATGCCGTTTATGGCGCGCAGGGCGGCCCCGTAATTGTTGTCGGTGATATATCCGCTGATGATGTAGTCGGCCACGGCGGGAGCCATATCCGAGTCGGGATAATTGCGCAGGAAACTCTCGAAGAGGGTGACCGATGAGCCAAACGGCAGTTTGCCGCCGTTGGCCGTCGCCACGGCGTAGTTGTACGAGGCCAGTTCGGTGGTCTTGGGGGCGTAGTTGTTCCTGACAGCCCGGTCGAGGGCGAGCAGGGCCGCGTCGAAGTTGCCTATGCGCATGTAGCTCTGGCCGAGGTAGAGGTAGGCCGACTGCCCCATGGCATTGCTTTCAGACACGGCCTGTGTCAGCAGCCTGACGGCCTCCTTGTAGTCACCGTGGTCGTAAGCGTCGACTCCGAGTATGTAGCAGGCCGAGGGGCGCGGCTCCTCGACAGCGTCGTAATATCTTTTGAGGTAGGGTATGGCCCCGGGGGTGTCGCCCAGCTCATGGAGCGACTCGCCGTAGACACGTCGCAGCTCCGCGTCATATTCAGCCGGCGGATTGCTGAGCAGGCACATTGCGGCCAGGTCACGGGCGTCGGTGTAATTCCCGGTCATGTAGTACAGCTGGGCCATGTAATACGGGGTCTTGTCGACCGGCGCGCCTTTTGCATAGTTGACCTTGGAGAACCCGACGAGCGCGTCGCGGTATCTCCCCTCCACATAATCGATGTATGCGAGGTAGAAACGGGCCTCGTTGGCACGCGGGCCGTTGAGCAGCGGCTCGCAGAGGGCTTTCGCCTCATCGTAACGGGCGAATTTCATCAGGCAGAAAGCCTCGCCGAGGGCTTCCTCGTCGGCGTCGGCGGAGCATAGCGCGTCGGGGTCGATTGAGCGGTAGACCTCGAGGGCCGCAACATAGTCTGACTGTTCGCGCAGGGTTCCGGCCAGCCCGAGCAACGCCCTCTCGCGGTAGGGGGATGCGGGATATTTCTCCAGGAACGCCGAGAACATCCCGGTCGCGTCCTCACCGGGGATATGGGCGCAGGCCACGGCAAGCCAGTATTCGGCGGCTTCCCGTCCGGCTCCCCCGTCAATTCCAAGCGGGTCGAGCGACAGGGCTTTCCTCAGTTGGTCGGCGGCCCCCCGGTAGTTGCCGTCGTCAATCATCAGCCGCGCGCGTTCGGCGTAGCCCGATGCTGACGGGCTGTTGACCACGGCCCCGCCATCGGTGGCGGAGGTCATGGCCGGGAGGAGGTCGGCGGCTCCCGCGGCGGCGGGTAGCATTGTCAAGGCGGCGGCACAAAGGCTCTGGAGAATTTTCATTGCATTGAAGGAATAGATGGTTTTGTTGCCCTGTCAGGCTTTCAGCCCGGTGTAAATGGAGCTTACACCGAGTGTCAGCGGGCGCAGGGCGCAGTCGGTCAGTCCGGCCCTCTCCATGAGAGAGAGCATTTTCACGCCACGGGGCATTGCGGCGATTGACTTCGGGAGGTAGGAGTAGGCGCGGGAGTCGCTTGACACCAGGCGGCCGAGCATCGGGATTACTCCACGGGTGTAGAGGCGGTAGAATGGCCTGACAAGCGGGGATGAGGGCACTGACAGTTCGAGGACGATGAGCTTGCCTCCGGGACGGAGCACCCTCGCCATCTCGGCGTAGCCTTTGTCGAGATGCTCGAAGTTGCGGACTCCGAAGGCTGCGGTCACGATGTCGAATGAGCCGTCGGGGAAGGGGAGGCTGAGACAGTCGCCCTGTATCAGTGATACCCGGTCAGAGAGCCCGGCATCATCGACCTTGCGCCGCCCCACGGCGAGCATCCCCTCGGAGAGGTCGATGCCGGTGACGGTGGCGGCGGGAATGGCGCGGGCGAGCTGTATGGCCAGGTCACCAGTGCCGGTGGCCACGTCGAGTATCGCCCGGGGGGCTGCCGCCGCGGCGGTTCTCACCACCTTGCGGCGCCAGCTCCGGTCGATGCCCAGGGTCATAGCCCGGTTCATGAAGTCGTAGGCCGGGGCGATGTTGTCAAACATCTCCTCGACCTGCGCCCCTTTCGGGCGGTCAGACCCGTAGGGGGTTATCTTTTCGGCTTTGATTTCCAAAGTCAGTCAGGGATTGGGTTTCGGCTGTGTCGGTTTTGACGTGCCGTTTATTCGGCGAGGTTGTCAAGACAGTCGAGCAGGTTCTTCTCGATGCGCTTCTCGAGGTTGTCTGAGGCTGCGGGCTGGAATTTCAGGCCTGTGATATGTTCATACAGCTCGATGTACCGCTGTGATACCTCCTGGCAGAATTCAGGGGTCATCTCGGGAACAGTCTGCCCCTCCTTGCCCATGAATCCGTGGTCGATGAGCCACTGGCGCACGAACTCCTTGGAGAGCTGGCGCTGTGCCTCACCCTTCTCGAAACGCTCCTGGTAGCCTTCGGCGTAGAAGTAGCGCGAGGAGTCGGGGGTGTGGATCTCGTCGATGAGAATCACCTTGCCGTCGCGTTTGCCAAACTCATACTTGGTGTCGACCAGGATGAGTCCCTTCTCGGCGGCCATCTCAGAGCCGCGTGCGAAGAGCTTGCGGGTGTAGTCCTCCATCTGGCGGTAGTCCTCTTCAGACACCAGGCCCTGGGCGATGATTTCCTCGCGCGAGATGTTCTCGTCATGGCCTTCGGCGGCCTTGGTGGTGGGGGTGATGATGGGCTCGGGGAATTTCTGGTTCTCCTTCATGCCCTCGGGGAGCGTCACGCCGCAGAGCACTCGGTTTCCGGCGGCGTACTCGCGCCATGCCGAGCCGGTGAGATAGCCGCGGATGATCATCTCCACGGGGAATCCCTCGCAACGGTATCCGACGGTGACCATCGGGTCGGGGTCGGCCAGGCGCCAGTTGGGCACGATGTCGGCGGTCGACTGGAGGAAGTAGGCGGCGATCTGGTTGATTACCTGTCCTTTGAAGGGTATTCCCTTGGGAAGAATCACGTCGAAAGCGGAAATGCGGTCGGTAGCCACCATGGCCAGCAGGTCGTCGTTGATGGTGTAGACGTCGCGTACTTTTCCGTGGTAGACGGCGGTCTGCCCGGGGAGGTTGAAGTTGGTTTTCAGCAGGGTTTCCATATGTCAAGAAATGAATGTTTCACAAAAGATTGTCGCCGGAGGGTATGCCGTCAGGCCGTCGGGGCTGTGTGGCCGTCGGGGTCGTGGCCTTTGGCTTTCTCCTCCTCGTCGGCGCGGGCGTATGCCTCGACGATGCGCTGCACCAGGGCGTGGCGCACGATGTCTTTCTTGCCGAACTCCACTTTCCCGATGCCGGGGATGTCGCGGAGGATGCGCAGGGCCTGGATGAGGCCCGACTGGGTTGAGCGGGGGAGGTCGATCTGGGTGGCGTCGCCGGTTATCACCATCTTGGCGTTCATGCCCATACGGGTGAGGAACATCTTGATCTGGTGGGTGGTGGTGTTCTGGGCCTCGTCGAGGACGATGACCGCGTCGTTGAGGGTGCGTCCTCTCATGAAAGCCAGCGGGGCGATCTGTATCACCTTGGTCTCCATGTACTCCTTGAGCTTCACCGCCGGAATCATGTCTTCCAGGGCGTCATACAGGGGCTGGAGATAGGGGTCTATCTTGTCTTTCATGTCGCCCGGGAGGAAGCCGAGTTTCTCACCGGCCTCGACGGCGGGGCGCGAGAGGATGATTTTCTTCACCTCACGGTTTTTCAGCGCCCTGACGGCCAAGGCGATGGCGACGTAGGTCTTGCCCGTGCCGGCCGGGCCGAGGGCGAATGTCAGGTCGTTGCGCAGGAAGGTCTCGACGAGTTTCTGCTGGTTGGGGGTGCGGGCCGATATGGGTTTGCCGTTGACCCCGTAGATGATCACGTCGTCACCCTTTATGTCGCGGGGCTTGTCACCCTTGATGACATCGAGGATTGCCTCTTCGGTGAGTTTGTTGTACTTGGCGCAGAAAGCCTCGAGCTCCTTTATCTTCTTCTCGAACTCGGCGGTCTCGGCGTCGTCGCCGATGACCTTAATGACAGAGCCGCGGGCCGCCATCCTCAACTTCGGGAAGAGGTTGCGGATCAGCTGCATGTTGGCGTTGTTGACCCCGTAGAAGCTGACCGGGTCGGCCTGGTCTATAATGACGATACGTTCAATCATGATTTTGTCATGCAAAGTTAGCGAATTTCGGGCAACTATCGCTCCAAAACAGGATAAAAACTCATGTCAGCGCTCTTGTCGCCGGGTGTCCGCCCCCTGGCGGGGCGGCCCGCGCTCCGTGTCATCAGAATGTGAGGGCTATCTGGGTCTGTATGCGGGAGTCGTTGGCTCCTCCCAGGCCGTAGGTCTCACGCCGTCCGTAGAGATATTCGATGCCCATCTGCAGGTAGCTGGTGAAGCTGTAGAAGCAGTTGGCTGCCAAATACACGCCGTAGCGGTAGTTGGCGTTGCCTGCCGACATCACCCTCTGGCCGTTGGCGTCGGCCACAGGCGCGTCCTGGAATGTCGCGTAAGGCTCGACGTCCCAGATACGGGCGTATGAGCCGACGACATTGAACTGCAGTTTCTTGGTCGCGTTGTACGATGCGCCGAAGACGAGTCCCATCATCGGGTTGGCCTGCATGCGGCCCAGCTCGTCGCCGCTGGGGGTGAAGGAGAGGGGTTTGCCCTGGAGGTCCTGGATGTAGTTGGCTATGCCTTTGCCGTAAGCGGCCTGGAAGTAGAATGTCAAGGGTTGGTAGAAAGAGAAGTTGCCCGACAGCATGGTGCCCCAGGCGAAGATGTTGCGGCGTTTCTGGCAGACCATGTCCTGGTATGCGAAGTTGCGCAGTATGGCGGTGAAGCGCACACGGTTCTGCTCCGACTTCTGGTATTCGATCCACATGGGGATGTCGGGCAGCAGCTGGTCTACGTCGGCGTTGACCTTCCGTCCATACCATGAGGTGTAGTCTTTCCCGCGGTATATGCCGTTGGCGCTGTAAAACGAGGGTTTCTCTATCGATGCCGCGAATCGGAATCCGCCATAGCTCGGTGAGACATACCGCAGCTGGTATGAGGCTGTGTTGATGTCGCCGTTGGGGCCTTGCGGGTCGATTGTCGGTGGCTGGGCGGCGTAGGGGTCGCAGGCGAGGGTGGTCATGAGTCCGGCCGAGACGTTGCGCCAGGAGATGTAGGCGCGTTTGAGGGTCAGAGGCTTGTCATTGCCGTTGGTGCCGACTTTGACATAGCCGGTCACTTGGTCGCGGGTGCCGCCGAATCCCACCACCGTGAAGTCGATGTTGCCGTTGAGGGCGTTGATGAAGAAGTCGCCCTTGTGGCCTGTCAGGGCTGGCACCGGGATGTCGCCGGTGACGAAGCTGCTTCCGGCGTCGGTGGAGTAGAGGTTGTTGCCTATGTCGTAGCCGAGCATCGGGTTGATTTCTCCGCCGATGGTCAGCATGAACTTGTTGTTGTGGGTCTTGATGGTGAACTTCGGGGTGGGCACCGAGCCTGGCTCAACGGGGCGGGCCTTCTCGATGGCGGCCTTGACCACAGGGTTGCTCTGGGTGCTGACCACCTCGAGCTGGCCTATCTCGCAGATGATGTCGTCGTCGTTGTCGTCGCTCGGGTCTTGCGCGTAGGCTGGAAAGGTGAAAAGGACAGCCACGGCCATCGGCAGCGCGGCTTTAAAGATTTTTGAATCCATTATTCCGGTTATGCTAATTTAGATGAAAAACGGTTTATGTATCTAAAATGCGTAACCGGCCAATAAAGTTCAGCCAGGCAGTGAAGCGATGTTGCGGCATCCGGCCTCAAGCATGTCGAGCACCAGCTCGAATCCCTCCGCTCCGGAGTAATAGGGGTCGGGCACATGGTCGTAGCCCCAGGTGGGGTCTGTGGCGGCTGGCGCCTCCTGGCAAGGGGCCAGTTCGCCGCCTGGGAAGAATGCCGCCATGGGGATGATTCGGGAGTCGGTCTCCACCGTGGGCGACAAGGCCCGGAGGTTGCGCAGGTTGGAGCCGTCCATGGCTATGACCATGTCGAAATGGCTCAGGTCGGAGGGGGACACCTGGCGGGCGCGGTGGAGCAGGCGTATCCCGCGCCTGGCGGCGTGGCTGCGCATGCGCGGGTCGGCAAGTTCCCCGATATGGTAGTCGCCAGTGCCGGCAGAGTCGATTTCCCATAGCGACGACAAGCCGAGCCGGTCGACGGTGTCGGCCATCACGGCCTCGGCTGCCGGGCTGCGGCAGATGTTGCCCAGGCAGACGAAAAGTATTCTGACGGGTCGCCCTTCGGCGAGGATGGCGCGCACTCGGGCAGCAAGGGCCTCGCGGCGCGGGTTGGTTTTCTCGGTCATATGGGGGATGCGGGGTTATTTGCCCTGGAGGATTTCGCGCAGGGTGGAAAGTTTGTTGAGGGCCTGGAGGGGGGAGAGGTTGTTGATGTCGAGGCCGAGCAGCTCGTCGCGGATCTGGCTCAGCACCGGGTCGTCAAGCTGGAAGAAGCTCAGCTGCATCCCCGCCTCGGTCTGCGGCTGTGGGATGTTGCTGCCCACCTTCTCCCGGGAGTCGCCACGGTTGATTTCCTCAAGCTGCCTGAGGACCGCCGAGGCGCGGTCGACGATGGCGCGTGGCATGCCGGCGAGCTTGGCCACATGTATGCCGAAGCTGTGTTCGGAGCCTCCCGGCTTGAGTTTGCGCAGGAACACCACCTTGCCGTCGATTTCCTTGACCGACACGTTGAAGTTCCTGACCCCGGGGTAGCTCTCCTCCATATCGTTCAGCTCGTGGTAGTGGGTGGCGAAGAGTGTCTTGGGCTTCTCGGAGCAGCGGTTGAGGTATTCGACGATGGCCCACGCGATGGATATGCCGTCGTAGGTGGATGTGCCGCGTCCCAGTTCGTCGAAAAGGATAAGTGAGCGGCGGCTGATGTTGTTGAGTATCGAGGCGGCCTCGTTCATCTCCACCATGAAGGTCGATTCACCGAGGGAGATGTTGTCTGATGCACCCACGCGGGTGAAAATCTTGTCGACCACCCCGATGCGGGCGCTCTCGGCCGCCACGAAGCAGCCGATCTGGGCCATCAGCACGTTGAGGGCGGTCTGGCGCAGGAGGGCCGACTTGCCGGCCATGTTGGGCCCGGTGATCATCATGACCTGCGTTTCCTCATTGTCGAGGGTGACGGAGTTGGAGATGTAGGGTGTCCCCGGGGGAAGCTCCTTCTCGATCACCGGGTGTCGGCCCTGGATGATTTCCACGGTCAGGGAGTCGTCGACCACAGGGCGGTTGTAATGGTTCTCGCGGGCCACGCGGGTGAATGCCAGCAGGCAGTCGAGCCTGGCGATGACCTTCGCGTCGGCGAGAATCACCGGCACATACTCGGCCAGACGGGCCACCAGCCCGTTGTAGAGCCGTGCCTCGATGGCCTCGATGCGCTCCTGGGCTGTGAGTATCTTCTCCTCGTATTCCTTGAGCTCGGCGGTGATGTAGCGCTCGGCGTTGACCAGGGTCTGCTTGCGTATCCACTCTGCCGGCACCTTGCTTTTGTGGGTGTTGGTCACCTCGATGTAGTAGCCGAAGACATTGTTGTAGCCGATTTTCAGGCTCGGGATGCCGGTGGCCTCACTCTCGCGTTTTTGTATCTGCTGCAGGTAGTCCTTGCCCTGGAACGCCATCAGGCGTAGCTCGTCAAGCTCTTTGTCAACGCCGGGTTTTATGACGTGGCCCTTGTTGAGGGCGTTGGGAGCGTCGTCGGCGATTTCGCGGGCGATGCGGTCGCGCATCAGTTCGCAGGGGTTGAGGCTCTCCCCCATTGAGCGCAGCACGTCGAGGGCGGCCCCCATGCAGAGCCGCCTCATCGGCTCCACGGCGACCAGGGCGTTTTTCACCTGTACCACCTCGCGGGGGGTGACGCGGCCGACGGCGACTTTCGACACCAGGCGCTCGAGGTCGCCGACCTGTCCGAGCAGTTCGACCAGCGAGTCGCGGCGTTCGGGCTCCTTGAAGAAATACTCCACCACGTCGAGGCGGCGGTTGATTTCAGCCGGGTTCTTCAGCGGGAAGCATATCCACCGGCGCAGCATGCGGGCACCCATCGGACTGACCGTGCGGTCGATGACATCGAGGAGGCTTTTCCCCTCCTCGCCGAGTGGGGCGAGCAGCTCGAGGTTGCGGACGGTGAACTTGTCGAGGCGCACAAACTGGTCGGCCTCGATGCGGGCGATGCGCACGATGTGGCCTGTCTGGGTGTGGCGCGTGATGTCGAGGTAATGGAGGATGGCCCCGGCGGCCACCACGGCGCGGGGAATACGCCCGAGGCCGAATCCCTTGAGGGAGACGGTCTCGAACTGCTTGAGCAGGCGGTCGTTGGCCGCCTGGGGGGTGAACACCCAGTCTTCAAGCTCGAAGACCGGGTATTTGCCGTTGAATTCCCCTTCGAGCCGCATGCGGTTGCCGCGCTCCACCAGCACCTCCTTGGGGGCGAAGCTCGACAGCAGTTTGCCGACATAGTCGGCGTCGCCCTGCGCGGCCAGGAACTCCCCGGTCGAGATGTCGAGGAAGGCCACCCCGAGGGTGTCCTTGTCGAAATGCACCGCCCCGAGGAAGTTGTTCTCGCGGTGGTCGAGGACATTGTCGCCCAGGGCCACGCCGGGGGTGACAAGCTCGGTGATGTCGCGCTTGACCAGGCGGTTCTTCACCAGCTTGGGGTCTTCGAGCTGCTCGCAGATGGCCACACGTTTGCCGGCCCTGACGAGTTTTGGCAGGTAGGTGTCGAGGGCGTGGTGGGGAAACCCGGCAAGCTCGATTGACGACGCGGCCCCGTTGGCGCGGCGCGTCAGGGTGATGCCGAGAATCTCCGACGTGGTTATGGCGTCATCGCTGAAGGTCTCATAGAAGTCGCCAACTCGGAAAAGCAACACCGCGTCGGGGTGCTTCTCCTTCATCTGCACGTATTGTTTCATCAGCGGGGTCTCGACAACCTTCTTCGCCATATGTCAGTAGTGGTGGGGGGTAAAACGGTGTTGGGGTTAAAGAGTCGGGGGTGTGGTTCAGGCTTTGTCAGCCAGGGGGGAGGGGGTGGCGTAGGTGCGGGCGGCCAGCTCCTTGTCAAACATGTAGAGACCGTAGCCGTTGTCGCCGATTTTCTTCAGCGCGTCGATGAAGCCGCGGGCAGTCTCCTCCTCCTCGATCTGCTCGGTTATGAACCACTGGAGCTTGGCCTGTGTGGCGTAATCCTTGTGCTCTACGGCCAGCGCGTTGAGGTCGTTGATGAGGGCGGTGACCTTCTGCTCGTGGGCGAGGGTGGCGGCGAAGGCGGCCAGGGGAGACTCCCATTCGGTGTCTACTCCGGCGATGGGCTGCAGCGTCACCTTGCCGTCGCGCGAGTTGAGGTAGTTCATGAAGATGGTGGCGTGGTCTTGCTCCTCTTTGAACTGCACGGCATACCAGTTGGCGATGCCGTCATATCCGGCGTTGGCGAAGTGCATCGACATTGAGAGATAGAGATAAGCCGACCAAAGCTCGGCGTTGATCTGGGCGTTGATGGCCTGTTCGAGTTCTTTGGAAATCATAGTGGTGTCGTTTTATTTGTTTGTTTTTGATGTCTGGGGGAGTGGGCCGCCGGGTCAGAAACGGTAGTGGATTCCGAGGGCGATGTTTGCTCCGTGAAACTTCTTTATGAAGGTGTATGTGGCGCTTGCCGACAGGCGCAGCGAGCCGCTGATGTTCACTCCGAATCCTGCCCCGGCGTTAAGTCCGAAGCGGGACACTCGGGAAGAGACATCGTTGGTGGGTGTCAGGGCGGCTCCGTCCGGGGGGAGGTATGAGTCGAGGTTGTGGTAGTTCCAGCTCGAGAAGTTGATACCTGCCAGTGGGTAAATGTCGCATCGGCCCTGGGCCAGGGGGAAGACAAACTCCATGTTGAGGTTGAGCATCAGGGCGTCGAGCCCGTCGTTGCGAAACACATATTCCGCCGTGGGGCTGAGCCTGAGCAGATGGTTGAAGCGGTATGAGAACTGCGCTCCGGCCAGAGGACGCTTGTTGTGAGTGTTGTAGCCGACGCGGACACCGAGGGTCTTCTCTCCGCTGTACTGGTCGGCCCTGGCGGCGAAACCGCCACACAGCGCCGTGGCGGCCACTGCCGCCGCTATCCATCGTTTACCTGACATATTCTTCGATAAGGGAGTTTGTGCTGGAATGTCTGTATGTATATACAATCTTTAAGCAACAAAGTTAGTGATTAGGCAAGATACTGGCAAGAAATATGCGGGATTTTTGCTAACTTCGCAGGGAAATACCGCGTCGCTGCCGGTCATGACCCGCCGGTGACGGTTGACGTGTGTGTAACTCCCTGAGAGACAGATGAAGTTGATATACCGCATTCTACGCACCATACTGGTGACCGCCCTGATACTGGCGGCGGTCATCCCGGCTGTGCTGTATGTCGCCCTGTCGCTGACGGGGGTGCAGCGGCGGGTGGCCGACAGGCTTGAGACCGAGCTTTCGGCCCTGCTTGACGCCCGGGTCACGATCGGCGACCTCGGTGTCATGCCGTTCAACCGGGTAATCCTGCGCGATGTCGTGCTGGAGACTGCTCCAGGCGACACCGCCCTGACTGTCAGCCGTCTCGGGGCGGGAGTCTCGCTGTTTGACGGTCTGCTCTCCGACACCTGGAGGGTCGACTATGTGCAGCTCATAGGGCTTGATGCCCGTCTGAGGCGCGACTCTCTGTCGGCCCCGCTCAACATCCAGGGGGTGATTGACGCCCTGGGCCCGAAAGACAAAACCAAGCCCCCTACGAGTTTCGACCTTAAGGTCTCGACGGTCATCATCAGGTCTTCGTCGGTGAGTTACGATGTGGCCGACAAGCCCGTTAAGGAGGGGTTTGACCCCAACCACCTGCGTGTGTCCAAATTCCGCGCCGACCTCAACCTGCCGCGCCTGACCAATGACGATTTCACTGTCAACCTGCGCCGTATGGCGTTTGAGGAGAGGTCGGGGTTTGCTGTCAGGCAGCTGTCGGGCGCGTTTCACATATCCGCCAGCGAGCTGGAGGTGAAGGACCTCGACCTGGAGCTGCCCGCGTCGCGGCTCAGATTCGCCGACATACGGCTGCCGCTGGAGGGGATTGGCAGCATCCCCGCGAGTCTAAGGAGCCACCCGGTGACTGTCGCTTTGTCGGAGGACTCGCATATCTGGCCCCCCGACCTGCAGGCGCTCTGGAAACCGCTCGACAAGGTGAGGGTGATGACATCATTTCCGCGCTTCTCAGTGGCCGGCACCCTGTCTGACGCTTCTGCCAGGCTGCGCGTCGAGATGGAAAACCTGCTGACTGTCGACCTCTCGGCGGGCGGCACAGCCCTGGAGTCGGCCGACCGGTCGTTTCATCTCGCCGCCCTGGATGTGGAGATATCCGGACCGCAGGCCGCCTCGGTGCTTTCTGACATGGGTGTGGCGCCCAAGGGGCTTCCTGAAATCCTGAGTGGTTTGGGGCATGTCTCCCTGTCGGCCGACGGCGATGGCTCCATGGGGGCGTTTGACGGCAACCTCCGTCTCACAGCCGCGCCCGGCAAGGTTTCGGTGGCCGCCGGAGGGTCGATGTCGGATGAAAGGCATTACGACCTCCACGCCGAGGTGGAGACCGACGGCTATCTCGACCTGGGCATGGTGGTGCCGTCACTTGGCCCCGCGGGTCTTGACGGTAAGGTGGAGGCTTTCTATGCCGTGTCGGGAAAGGAACGTCACGGCAACGCCGAGATGGCCTTGGGCCGGATTACATTAAAGGGACATGAGCTGTCGGCGCTTGGGGCCGAGCTGACCATCGACAATGACATCGCCGGAGGGAAAATCGGGGTCGATGACCGCGACCTGTCGATGCTCCTCGACGGCAGTGTTTCGCTCGACCGTGGCCTCCCGGCGATAACGCTGACCGCAGATGTGGCGCGCCTGTGTCCCGACCGTCTCGGTCTGTGGGGCAAATATCCGGGGGCTGTCATTTCGGGCAATATCGATATCGATATTGAGGGCCCTGACTTGCGCAGTATGGATGGCCACGCCACTGTCAGCGACCTTTCGCTTAAACCTGCCGACGGGGAGGCCCTGACCATGTCGCGTCTTTGCCTGACCGCGCGCAGGCTTGATGATGAGACTTCACGCCTCGACCTGGAGAGCGACTGGCTCGACGGCTCGATGCTGGGAGAGTTTGATTTCCCGTTTCTTGGGGAGGCTGTGATGGATATAGTGTCGGAGGCGTTTCCGGCGTTGCTCCCGGCCTATGCCCGGGGCGACCTGGAGGAGCGCCAGGCCCGCAGCGCGGCGAGCCGAGGAGGCCTCATGGCCACCAATGACTTCATGTTTGATTTCACGATAAAGGAGACCGAGCGCCTGGCTGAGTTCTTCAGGCTTCCGGTAAGCGTGATATATCCCGTGACCATCAAGGGGGGGGTCTGCCAGCAGACCCATGACCTTGAGCTGAATCTCTCGGCCCCTTATCTCAGGCAGGGTTCCAAGCTTATCGAGCATACCTCGCTGTCGGCCTACATCGACGGGGAGGAGGGGCGTGGCCGTCTTGATTTCCTGACCACGGCCCCGACAAAAGGTGGGCCTATGACTGTCTCGCTGTCGGCCTCTGGCGGCGACAACAGGCTGGGGTCGACGCTGGAGTGGAAAATCGACCGCGACAGGATGTATGAGGGGAGACTGCGGGTGGCCGCCGGTTTTGCCCGCGATGACGAGGGGTTGACCACTACGGTCGGCCTCCGCAAGTCGTCGCTTACTTTCAACGACTCCACATGGACCGTGGCGCCCGCCACGGTGGTGATCCGTGGCAAGGAGGTGGATGTCGACGGCATCCATGCGAGCCACGGCCAGCAGTTCGTGAAAATCAACGGCAAGGTGTCGCCCGACCCGACGGCGCTGCTGACCCTTGACCTGCGCCATTTCAGTCTCGACTACCTCTTTGAGTCGCTGGGTATCGACGCGGCGATGCTTGGAGGGGATGCCTCGGGCACATTCTATGCCTCCGACCTTTATTCTGGGCAGCCCCGTCTGGAGACCCCCGGGCTGATTGTCAAGGATATCAGTTACAACAAGACGGTGCTGGGCGACGCGGTGGTGAAGTCGAGCTTCAATCCCTCCGACCTCGCGGTGATGCTTGACGCCGACATAGACAACCATGGACGGCGGTCGACCGTCACCGGGGGGATATTCGCGGCCCGCGATTCGCTCGACCTCACTTTCAATGTCGACCGCGAGCCGGTGGGGTTCCTCCAGCCTTACATGGCGGCTTTCGCCTCAGACATCACCGGTTATGCCTCGGGGCGCGCCAGGGTCTTCGGAAATTTCAAGTACATCGACCTGGAGGGGGATGTCAAGGCTGACTCGGTCAGCATGCGTGTCAATTTCACCAACACCACTTACTGGGCCACCGACTCGGTGCATATCCGTCCGGGATATATCGACCTCAATGGCATCACGGTGCATGATTACAGGGGCAACACTGCCAACCTGAACGGGTGGGTGAGGCATTCCTGCTTCAAGGAGCCACGGTTTGAGTTTGCCATCACCGGGGCCAAGGGACTGCTCTGCTACAACGAGACGGCAAAGGAGAATCCCCGCTGGTACGGGCGCGTCTATGGTGATGGCGGAGCGTTTGTCAGGGGGGAGCCGGGGCTGGTCGACATCGACATCGACATGTCGACCGCGCCAGGCTCGACGTTCACCTTCGTGCTGTCTGACCAGGTCGAGGCCGACGAGTATTCATTCCTGACTTTCCGCGACAAGGGGAGGCTGCAGGCCGAGCTGTCAGATACCCTGCGCCTGCGCGACACCTCGATGGACCTTGTCAACCGTCTGCGCGAGCTTGCCGCGCGTCATGACGAGGAGTCTTCATCCGACTACAACATCACGATACAGATGGGAGTCACCCCACAGGCTGAGATAAACCTGGTGATGGACCCGGTCGGAGGCGACCGTATAAGGGCCCACGGCGCTGGACATCTGAGGATGGATTATTATTCGGCCAACAATGACCTCAAGATGTTTGGCACATACACCCTCGACCGTGGCGACTACAATTTCACCCTCCAGGACATCATCATAAAGGATTTCTCAATCAAGCCGGGGAGCGAGATAGCTTTCAACGGCGACCCCTATGCGGCGCAGCTCGACATCAAGGCGGCCTACTCGCTCAACGCCAACCTCTCTGACCTTGACGAGTCTTTCCTTAACGACAGCGAGCTGAACCGCACCAATGTGCCGGTGAATGCCATCATGAAGGTCAGCGGCGACATACGCCAGCCTGAAATCGCCTTCGATCTGGAGTTTCCGACGCTGACATCCGACATCTACCGTAAGGTGCGTTCGATTATATCCACTGACGAGATGATGAACCGTCAGATTCTCTACCTGCTGGCGCTCAACCGCTTCTACACCCCGGAATACATGGCGGGGGCTACGCGTGGCAATGAACTTGTGTCAGTGGCCTCCTCCACGCTGTCGTCGCAGCTGGGCAACATACTGGGGCAGATCTCCGACAACTGGAACATCGCCCCGGCGCTCCGTTCGAGCCGTGGCGACTTCTCTGACGTTGAGGTGGATGTGGCCCTATCGTCGCGTCTGCTCAACAACCGGCTGCTCTTCAACGGCAACCTCGGCTATCGCGACAAGAGCCTAAACTCCAATCAGTTTGTCGGCGACTTCGAACTTGAGTACCTGCTCAACCGTTCAGGAAATTTCCGCCTGAAGGCATATAACCGTTACAACGACCAGAACTACTATCTCCGTTCGGCACTCACCACCCAGGGGGTCGGCATCATCCTCCGCAAGGACTTCGATTCCCTTACCTCGTTCCTGCGTCCCCTGCTGCGCCGCCGCAAATCCCTCGTGACCATCCCCCTGGCCCCCGCCACCACGCCGGAAGCCTCCCCCCTCGACACCCTTCCCGCTCCATCCCCAGTCAGCCCCGACTCTACCCCTGCCACCCCCGGCTCCATCCCCGCCTCCCCGGCGGAATGATTGGCGTCCAGCCCAAACCACACTCTCCCGGCTAATCAATTGCCCCTGAATATGCCTGCCGTCCCCAACCGGATAAAGATGGTCATGAAGAAGGGAATGAAGAAAGGAGTGAAGAAGGGAATGTCAATCTATCCCCGTACAAGGTTGATATGATTGAAGTGGAGATGGGTGGTCAATTTCCATTCCGGAGGAATGGTCAACTATTAGCCCCGGGTTGGCGCGCGGGGAGCCCCTTGCGGGCGACCAAGCGGTAACCCAGGGGTAGCATACATCAGGCGTGGGATTCTGAAAGAATCTTTTATATGACCATACAATATAACAAAGAATGAGTTTTACAAATTGCATATATCATATAGTGTTCGCGACTGCTTCGCGCCGTAAGACCATAACAATTGATAAGGAACGCGAAGTGTATGGCCTGCTTTATCATATACTGGTGAAATATGGCTGCCATGTATACAGGATTGGTGGGATGCCTGACCATATCCATATACTTGTTGCGATTCCGGCATCGACGAGCGTCTCGTCCATTGTGCAGAAGTTGAAACGTGAGAGCAGTTATGTCATTTCTCAGGACAAGATATTGCCATTATGGGATGGATGGCAGGAGGGATATGGTGGTTTTACCTGTTCCATAGCTGAGATCGACAGGATAATGCAATACATAAAAGGCCAGAAACAGCATCATACGAGACGTTCGTTTGTGGAAGAGTATCGCGCATGGCTGGTTGAAAACGGAGTTTCTGAAGATAATCCATATTTGCCGAAATCAGATATATAAAAGATTCTTTCAGAATCCCACGCCTGATGCATGCCCCCCCCGGGTTACCGCTTGGTCGCCCGCAAGGGGCTCCCCGCGCGCCAACCCGGGGCTAATAGTTGACCATTCCTCCGGAATGGAAATCATCAGTAAGAGGTCTCCTTAACGGAAGTCCTTATGAAAAGAGTGTCCTTAATGAAAGCTTTTGTGAAAAAGAGCATCCCTGACGGACGTTTTCAGAAATATGTGTCTTTAACGGAAGTTCTTATGAAATAGGGCCTTTGACGGAAGTTTTGTAAAAAGGGTCTCTATAACAGAAGTTTTTTTATGAAAGAGTTATCCTAAATGGAAGTTCTCAGGGATGAGGTGTGCTTGACCAGATGGAAATATTCAGCAATGTAGTCCTCCGGTAAGTGTGTTTTTGACGGGGAATCTTTAGAAGTAGAATATTAATGTGGGTTGCCAGTGTCCATTCCGGGTAATTGTGGAGATGTCAGACCTTCCTGTAAAGGTTTATATGTTGCCCCGGAGATGGGTGGTCAATTTCCATTCCGGAGGAATGGTCAACTATTAGCCCCGGGTTGGCGCGCGGGGAGCCCCTTGCGGGCGACCAAGCGGTAACCCGGGGTAGCAGGCATCAGGCGTGGGATTCTGAAAGAATCTTTTATAGATTTATCTTATTTTGAAATTTGGGAGGTATGTGTGTGCCGGAAACAGTCGCTCCGCGATGTCGGCCAACAAATGGTTGCCGGACATCGCGGAGCGGTGATTTATGTTACCTGGAGGTGGGGGTTATTCCTTGGGGGCTTTCGGCTTGGCAGTCTTGCGGGATGCCTTGGGCTTGGCCTCTTTTGTCTCCTTGGTTTCTTTCTTGGCGGTCTTCTTTGGGGTTTCGGCGGCGGCTTTCTCGCGCAGGCGATGCTCCTCGTTGAGATGTTCCTCGTTGAGGCGGTAGGTGGCCACCTCTTTGTTGAGGGTCTCGATTTCGCGGGCCTGGTTGCGGATGGTGGTCAGCAGCGAGTTTAGCTCCTCGTCCTCGATGTTCATGGGGTACTGCTCCTCGACCCTGACGATGAAGTCGGCCAGCACATTCATATAGTTGGTGAATGCCTGGAACGGGGTTTCGTAGGGGGAGAAGGCGGCATGTGACGACCCGTCGGCGAAATGTTTCGTCGACATGTAGAACAGGTGGTCTGACGCCTGCAGGCGCCCCCAGTCTTGCTTGAGCTGGCGGTTGTCGCAGAGGCGCACGCGCTCGGCTATGGAGTAGAGTTTGGAGAAAGCCTCGTTCTGGAGCTTGTTGCCCAGCCAAGCCGAGGTGTCGCGGGCTTCGTCGGCCCATGACATGGGGAAGGGCACAGACAGTTCGCCCACGGCCTTGAATGTCTTGACGGCCTCGGAGGGGGTCATGAAATGTACGCCCCTTTCGGCGGCGAATCGGGGAAGGGCCTCCAGGAACTGGAAGATTCCGGTCTCGCGGCGCTGGAACTCGCCGAATGTCTCGAGGTTCATGAAGAGGTTGAACACCTGCTCCTCCTGGGGGGTGTCGGCAATCCAGCCGATGTATTTGTCGGCGGTCAGGGGGTATTCGTTCCATCCGGTGTCGGAGAAGCGCGACGAGATGTCGTCGGAGAGCTTGTCATTCTTGAGCAGCAGTTTCAGCTTGGGGGCTGATGCAGAGCTGTAGACATAGTCGGGCGATTTCCAGCCCAGTATGTGCTTGGCTCCCTCGGTGATGCAACCCTTGAATCCCATGGCGAGAATCTGCGGGGCGATTTCGTCGGAATAGATCAGCTCGGAGTTGCGGAACACCTTGGGGGTCTGGCCGAACAGTTCCTTTATCTTGTCGGTGTGGAGCTGTACCTGAAGGCGGAACTCCTCAGGGTCGGCCAGGGAGGCCAGGGAGTGGTCGTAGGTCTCGGCGAGGAATTCAACCTTGCCCGTGTCGGCGAGTTTCTTGAGCAGGTCGAGGAACTCGGGCACATACTGCTCGATCTGTTCCAAGGCCACGCCGGTGACGGAGATGGCGCAGCGGAACGCTCCCTTTGTCTGCTCAATCATCCTCAGCAGGCTCTCGGCGGCGGGGATGTAGCTGTTGCGGGCTATGCGGGTGATGATGTCGTCGTTGGCGAAGTCATCATAATAATAGTGGTCGTTGCCGATGTCGAAAAAGCGGTATCTCTTCAGGCGGAACGGCTGGTGAATCTGGAAGTAGAAGCAGATAGCTTTCATTATGTAGTGGTGGGGGATATTAGTTTATGGAATCGGGTCAGTTTTTGTTCAATACCTTGTTGTAGATGTCGATGACCTTGCGCCCGGCCTTGTCCCAGGTGATCTGGTTGACCTCGGCGAGGCCATCCTCGCTGAGCTGACGGTGCATGGCGGGGTAGGTCACGATGGAGTAGATGGCGTCGGCCATCGCGTCGACATCCCAGTAGTCGGTCTTTATGACGTTGTTGAGGATTTCGGCGCATCCGCTCTGCTTGGAGATGATGGAGGGGACACCCATCTGCATCGCCTCAAGCGGGGAGATGCCGAAAGGCTCCGAGACCGAGGGCATGACATAGACATCCGACGCTTTCAGCATCTCGTAGACCTGCTTCCCTTTCTGGAAGCCGGGGAAATGGAACCGGTCGGCGATTCCGCGCTCGGCGGCGAGGTTGATCATCTTGTCCATCATGTCGCCCGAGCCTGCCATTACGAAGCGCACGTTGTGGTTGTTTTTCAACACCTTCGCGGCGGTCTCGACGAAGTATTCAGGGCCTTTCTGCATGGTGATGCGGCCCAGGAAGGTGACAATCTTGTCTTTGGGCTTCTCCACCTCGACGTTGAGGAATTCCTCGCTCAGGGGGGTGACGGCGTTGTGGACGGTGGTCACCTTGGCGGGGTCGATGCCGTATTTGTCTATCACCGTCTGGCGGGTGAGGTTTGACACGGTGATGATATGGTCGGCCTGCATCATGCCGTCGCGCTCGATGGCGAACACCGTGGGGTTGACGTTGCCTCTCGAGCGGTCATAGTCGGTGGCGTGGACATGTATCACCAGCGGTTTGCCGGTCACCTGCTTGGCGTGGATTCCCGCCGGATATGTCAGCCAGTCATGGGAGTGGATGACATCGCAGGGGATGGTGCGGGCTATCACCCCGGCCACGATGGAGTAGTTGTTGATTTCCTCCAGCAGGTTGTCGGGATAGCGGCCTGAGAACTCGATGCATCCCAGGTCGTTGGTGCGCATGTAGTTGAAGTCGGCGTATATGTGGTCGCGGAGGCTGAAATAGAGGTCGGGGTCCATGACCTTGCCTATGCGGCTCTCGACATACTCGCGGCTCACGTCGCGCCATGCTATGGGGGTCTGCGACGCGCCGATGATGTTGGCGAAGTGGCGTTCCTCGTCGCCGAACGGTTTGGGGATTACGAAGGTGATTTCCATGTCGCCACACTCCCACATGCCCTTGGTCAGGCCATAGCTGGCGGTTCCCAAACCGCCGAGGATGTGAGGGGGAAACTCCCATCCAAACATTAATGCTTTCATGTTTCAGTCGGTTTGTTAAGGGGTCAGTCGTTGAATTTCTTGAGAGTGCGGATGGTGCGCAACACCTCCGCTATGTTCGTGGCGTGGGATATCGCGCCTCGGTTGGTGTAGGGTGGATTGCCGTCGTAGAGCTGCGACAGGGAGCCGATGCAGCCGTTTGACATGTCTTCCTCGAATCCGATCATCATGCGGTCGATGTAGCTCACGCCGCTGTGGCCGAACACCTTGAGGTACGCGTCGGCGTAGAATCCCATAAGCCATGGACGGGCGGGCCCGTTGTGGAGGGCCTGCTCGCGCTCCTCGGGTGAGCCGAGGTAGTTGGGGCGGTAGCCGTAGCTCTTTGGCGAGAGGGTGCGCAGCCCCTTGGGGGTGAGCAGCTCGCGGGTCACCACGTCGAGCACCCCTTTGCGCTGGCGGCGGTCGAGGGGGGAGTGGTCAAGACCGATGGCGATAGCCATGTTGGGGCGCACCGACGGGTCGGCGTATGTGGCGTTGACGTAGTCGTAGAGGTAGCCGTAGTCGTTGAGGAAGGTGGTGACGAACGCCTCCTTGGCTTTGGCGGCGGTCTCGATCCAGCGGGCGCGGGCCTCGGCCAGGTCGGGCAGCTCCTCGGTGAGGTCGGCGGCAAACATCAGGGCGTTGTACCACAGGGCGTTCAGCTCCACCAACAGGCCGGTGCGGGGCACCACGGGGCGTCCACCCCACACTGAGTTCATCCAGGATGCGGGGACAACCGAGCCGTCGGTCGAGATCAGGCCGTCTTCCTGGAGGAAGAGGTTGGGGTGCTTGCCGTCGAGGATGAAGTCGAGCAGTGAGGTCACCAGCTGGCCGTAGCGGGCGGCGGTGTCGGCCATGCCGTAATTCCTGGCGTATTGCTGTATTGCCCAGATGGCCCAGACGGGGATGTCGGGGAGGCCGATGCCGTGTATCTTGGTGTCCTCCTCGAGGGTTTCCATAAACCGGTCGAGGGCAGCCGCGCCGGTCTCCATTATCTTCTCGAAGTCGTCGCGGTGGCCGATGGCGATGGTGTTGCCCGGCAGCGACATGAAGGTGTTGCGTGCGAGGATTTTCCCCCAGGGATATCCCGAGAGCATATACTCCTTGTCACCCTCCTTGAGGTAGAGCTGCTTGGCGGCGTTCTTGAGGCAGTTGTAGAAGCTGGTGCGGGCCGTGCGCGAGGCGATTTCGGCCTCATACATACTTTTGAGCGAGCGGGTGTTCACCTCCGACAGGCCTGCCGAGAAGATTATCGACTCACCCTTCTTGATGTTGACCTGGAAATATCCGGGCACCCAGAGGTCTTCGCAGTAAGGCACGCCGCGATCCATGTCCTTGACATACTCGATGTTGTTGTACCAGTGCGGGTCGTAGACAAACTCGGGCTTGCGGGTGAGCTGCATGTACAGGGCCGGGTAGCCGGGGTAGAGGCAGCAGGAGATGCCGTTGCTCACCGGGGTGCATTCCTTGTTGAGGGTGTCGTTGGCCATGCAGAGGGCGTTGCTCTCGCGGAAGGCCAGGAAGGGGCGGAACTGGAGGGTTGTCGGCGAATGTGCCTCGACCAGAGTGTAGCGGATCAGGATGCGGTTTTCGTGCTGGATGAAGATTTTCTCCTTGGTGAGAATCACCCCCCCGACGCGATAGGTGGTGCGGGGCACACTCTCGCAGTCAAACTCGCGTATGTACTTGTGGCCGTTTGGATTGTATACGCCACCCTGGTAGCGGTGCAGCCCCAGGTTGAATGGGGCGCCGTGTTGGATGACCGTCTCGTCGAGCGACGACAGCAGCACATGGGGGTTGTAGTCTCCGTCACCCAGGGGCACAACCAGCAGTCCGTGCTGTTTGCGGGTGTTGCAGTCAACAATCGACGTGCAATGATAAGCCCCCGCCTGGTTAGTCCGGAGCATCTCCTTGGGTAGCGACTGCTCGAGATTAATCATCAGGTTCTTATCAAACTTGAGATAACTCATTAGGTTTTAGAGGTTTGTTATGTTAGTATTCGTGTTGGCTTATGTTCCGGCGGCGCACCGTGGAGAGCGGCACGCCGTGAAATTGATTTTAGGTGACACGAAAATACTATATTTTTCACGGGATTGCAAATTTTATCCGCTAAATTAACATAAAAAAATAAGTTTCCTCAAGCAGAGGAAACTTATATGTTATTAAGCGATGTTTTTAGGCATCGCGGCTGGGGCGTTTTACCTGACAAGAACCTTGACGGTGGTTCCGGCGGCGGTCACGATGTATGCTCCTGGAGCCATCGGGTGGGAGCCGTCGCCTGTGCCGCGCCATAAGGTCTTGCCGTCGGCCGAGTGTATGGCCACCAAGCTGTCACCGGCGTTGGTCACGACGATGTTACCGCCGCTGACGGTGATGGAGAGCGCTGGGGCTGCTACGGCGTGTATGCCCGATTTGGAGACGGTGATTGATGCCTGGGCCGAGGCGGCCGACTCTTTTTCGGTGACGGTCGTGACGTGGTAGCGGTAGGTGTTGCCATCCTCCACTGCGTCGTCGAGATACTCAGGGGTGGTGGTGTCGCCGATGAGCAGGCCGTCGCGGTAGACATTGTATTTCGCTATGGAGTGCATCTCAGTGGCAGACACGAAGTTGACATCATCGACCAATATGCCGAACATGTCGCGGCTGACATAGTTGATGGCGAAATACTTGGCGTCGGCGGGGAGCTTGCATTCCACCTTCTCCCATCCGAGGGTGGATTTTGTGATTCTGCCGAGTTCGGTGAACGAGCCGGGGGCATTATCTGTGGTCGAGCACATCAACCGTATCGTCTCGGGGTATTTGGAGGAGATGATTCCTAACTGGAACGACACGTAGGTGTCGCCGCGGAGCAGCGGGGTTATGAGCCAGTCGTCGGCAGGGTCGGGAGTGGGTGCGCTCTCCGAGGCGCGTTCGGGGCAAGTGGCCATCAGGTACTGTTTGCCGGTCTTGGCCTCCAGTCCTTCCGAGTTGGCCAATTCGTCGGCGTTGACCACCATGAATGCCTTGGGAAGCTGCTCGTTGGGCATGGGGTTGGAGGCGAACTTGTAGACGCTCTTTCCGTCACGGTCGATGTTGGAGAAACCGCCGAGTGTCTCGTCGTAGCTGAACGGTTCAAGATTTTCGAACGACTCGGTGAGAGTCTTGTTCAGTTCGGGTTCTTGCCATGTGAGGTTGACCGCGTTGTCGAGCATCGATGCCGACAGGGTGGTGACGGTGGGGAGGATGGGCTTGCGCACCTCGGTGGATATCACGCGGGAGTTGTTTGACTCAACTTCGTCGGCTGCCACGAGGGAGGCCTTGATATCGATTGTCTTGGAGGCGTCGCCGATGGCAGGGATGAAGCTCCAGGTGTATGTCCTCTTGGCTCCTGAAGCGAGCTGTGCGCCCGTCATTACGCCGGAGGCGATGACATCGCCGTCGGATATGGCTTCAAACTTGACATCTGACGACAATGAGGTGAAGCCGGTGTTGGTGACCTCGGCGGTAAACGATGCCTCTTCGCCGACCCTCACATCGTTGTCGCTGGTCAGGGTGGTCAGGGCGAGGTCGTTCTGCGCCGAAGTCTTGAGGGAGTAGCTGTCGATGGCGTAGATGTAGTCAACGTCGTCGAGAGCCACGTCTACGATGATCTGCACCCAGGGTTTGTCCTGGAACTCGGCGGGGAGGGGGTATGACACCTCGGCCCAATCGGTGGCCGCCCCGCAGTCGAGGGTGCCGAGCTTGACAAGCTGAGTGTCATAGTTGCTGGCGTAGACGGTCATCTCTGAAGCGTGTGAGGCATACCGCAGGTATTTCATCTCGAATGCCGCGTTGTGGATTCCGGCGGTCGAGAATTTGGGGAGAAGCACGCGCCCCATCGTGGGGTCGTCGTTGTAGGGGTTATATGCCACCAGGGCCGACTGGTTGTCATCTTCCACGATGGCAGTAGGGTCTTGCATCGCCCATCGTCCGGCATAGTTCTCGTCGGGGCGCGAGATGGTCAGCGGGGTGTATTTCATGTCGAGGTTGTCGAATGTCTCGACGGCCGGCAAGGCGTAGGGGGTACCGTGCATATCGCTGACATACACCGGGTCTTCATCTATCCAGTTGATGAGGTCGGTGCTGGTGCCGGCGGCGTTGCGCGGCCTCACCTGCAGGCGGGTGGTGCGCAGCTGCGCTCCCTCGGGGAGTGTATAGACATACTCCATACCGTTGCCGGTCGATTCCTTGAAGTTGTAGTCTTGCGTGGCGTTGTCGTAGAGGTAAATGTCATACTCGATGGATTCGGGGTCGATGTAGCCGCCGTTTTCACCCTCGGTGGGCGCAGTCCAGGTGAGGGTGTAGGTCATATTGTCGCGCGACAGCACTCCGGTGAGGTCGTGTACCCTCTTTGGTAGCACCACTCCGGTGTAGGTCGATAACGAGAGCGGCTCCCCCTCGAGCTGGCCGTTGACCTGTAGAGTCAGCGCGTTGTCACCTTGCACGGTGGCCACAGTCAGTGACTGGGTGGTGCCGGGAAGACCGGTGGCTTGCACGGTCTGGGCGGGAGAGGTGAGTATGGCGGTCAATTCGTTGTCAGCCGGGAGCTGCTTGCCGTTCATGGCCATGAGGGGCATAGTGAAGCTTACGGTCGCGCTGAGTCCACCCTCGGAGGCAGGTGTGACTGCCACGTCAGACGGTTGTGCAGGGGCAGCCGCGCTTGACTCTTTCTCATTCACCGCTATTTTCTTGAATGTGCATCCCCATGAGTTGATATCGGGTGTGTCCTTGGGGGTTATGCATCTGAAACCGATGTAATAGACCCCGGCTCCGTCAGGGAGACCGAATGCGATTGTCTGGGGGATGTCCTCGTTGGCCTTGGAGACGTAGAAGTTGGTTATCTCGCCGATTTTTGTGGTCATCCCATCGGCATCGGGTGTCGAGCCGAGATATACCTCGAATGATGATTGGAACGCTTCACCCCTCATGTTGTGAGTCATAGTGAACGACAGCTCGTAGTTTTTGTCGTCGGAGGTGAAACGTATGCCTGGGGTTATGGCCCAGTCGTCGCAGTCGGCCTTGCTGTTGGTGGGGCTTTGCAACCCTTTGAAGTTGCTTCGGTACTGCCATTTCTTGCCGTCGCCGTTGGCATCGATGATGGTGAACATATCGATTTCCTGCTGGGTTGGAGTCATCTCAAACGGTACGTCTACCGTTATGGTAACGGCTTTGCGGGGAGCCTCGGGGGCAGAATGGCCAATGGTTCCCTCCATGGCCGCACGCAGGGTCTCTACGCTGATTCTGGCGGGTTGTTCGTCAAGTGTGGCCGCGTTGCTGTCGGCAGCCGCTACACCGTGCCGCTGGTGTAGCACCACACCGGCTGAACTTAGCGCGAGTAGCGCTGCCGATGTCAATGTGAGTAATGATTTCTTCATGGGAATTTTTTTGGTTTCGATTAAGTACTATTCAGAATTATTTTCACCTACAAATTAGTTGGTGTCTGCAAATAAAAGCAAAAAGTCACTCGTCGCCAAGTTTCGGAAGATTTTTTCAAGATTACCTGCCCCTTTTTTGACATAAAACAAAAAAATATCGTAAATTCGCAAACGATTGCCTCGGCCATACGTGACGCGGGGCCATTTCAAACCTATGATTGCCGATTATATCAAGCCGATAGAGTTGCGGCAGGTTATTTCGCGCTATTGCGATCCGACCGACGCCCTTGTTAATGATTTCGAGGCGGTGGCCCGCCTCGTGTGTGTCAAGAAAGAGGAAGCCTTGGTGAGGCAGGGTGAGCTTTGCACCGATTTCATAATCAACCGTTGCGGACTGTTCAGGGTCAGCTGTGTCACGGATGGGAAGGAGGACACATTGCTGTTTGGCACATCGGGCGATGTGTTCACGTCATTGCACAGCTACTATGCCGGTGAACCGGCGGTGTTCTCGCTGGTCGCTGTACAGGATTCAGAGGCGTGGATGATTAGTTACGACGATATGCGGCGGCTTGAGGCAGACCATCCTGTGATGGTGAAGTGGATGCGTGACCTGCTTGTCGAGCAGATGTTTGGCTTCGAGAAGCGTTATATCTACAATAACAACAAGTCGGCCGAGGAGCGGCTGCTTAATTTTATGCGGGTATGTTCGGGCAACCTGCGCCGCCCGTCGGTAAAACATATCTCAAGTATCGCTCCTTTGAAATACATCGCGCAGTATCTGAAAATAACGCAGTCTACTTTGTCGCGACTGCGTAACAAATTGGCCAAGACCGAGTGGTGAGGTGCCTGCTGGTCTTGGCCGTATATTTTGGTGTTATCCGCTATGGTGCGAGGGTCAGGCGTACATGGCCTCGATTTCGCTGGCGTAGCGGCGGTTGATGACGGGGCGGCGTATCTTGAGGGTGTTGGTCAACTCGCCGCTCTCCATGGTGAACTCGCGGGGGAGAAGGGTGAATTTCTTGATTTTCTCGAATGAGGCCAACCCTTCCTGGAGGGCTTCGATGCGGCGGGTGAGCATCTCGATGATCTGGCTGTTCTTGAGCAGGTCTTCGAGCGACTGGTATTGTATCTTCTTGCGCCGGGCGTATTCCTTGAGGGCCTCGATGGCGGGGACGATGATGGCGGTGACGTATTTGCGGCTGTCGCCGATGACGGCCACCTGGTCGATGTATTTGTCTTCGCCAAGGCGGCTCTCGATGGCCTGCGGGGCGATGTATTTGCCGTTGGAGGTCTTGAAGAGGTCTTTGAGGCGTTCGGTCAGCACGAGGGCTCCGTTGTCGTCGATGCGTCCGGCGTCGCCTGTGCGGAACCAGCCGTCGGCGGTGAACACCGCCGCTGTCTCCTCGGGCTTGTTGAAGTAGCCGCGCATGACTGTGGGGCCTTTGACGAGGATTTCGTTCTCCTCGCCGATTTTCACCTCGACGCCGGGGAGGGGGTTGCCGATGGTGCCGATCTGGTAGCCCACATAGGGGTGGAAGCTGACGGTGGCGGTGGTCTCGGAGAGGCCGTAGCCGATGACGAGGTTGACTCCCATTGAGTGGAAGAACTCGACGATGGCGTTGCTCAGCGGGGCGCCGGCGGTGGGGAACATGTTGCCGTTGGTGATGCCCATGGCTTTCTTGACGGTCGAGAAGACTTTTTTCTCGTAGAAGCGGTAGCGGGCTTCGAGCAGGCGTGGCACGGGGAGGCCGAGGCGCTTGTAGTGGAGGTTGCGGCGGCGGCCCACCTTGAGGGCGCGCGCGCAGAGCCAGCGGGCCACCGGACTCATGGCGCTCATCTTCTCCTGGATGGCGGTGTAGGCTTTCTCCCAGAAACGGGGGACGGAACACATGCATGTGGGGCGCACCTCCTTGATGACATCCTGTATCATGCGCGGGTCGTGGTTGACATACACCTGTATGGCCGAGTCGAGGCAGAAATAGGTCCATGCCTTCTCGAATATGTGGCTCAGGGGGAGGAAGCAGAGCGAGGTGTCGCGGTCGGAGAGGGATGTCAGGGCCTCATGGTGCATCTCCAGGGCGGCGTTGAAGCAGCTGTGGGGCAGTATCGCCCCTTTCGGCTCGCCTGTGGTGCCGGAGGTGTAGAGCAGAGTGGCGACATCGTCGGGCACGGCGCGGGCGGTGCGGGCCTCGACCTCGCGGCGGCACGCGTCTGAGGCGGCCTCGCCGAGTTGGAGCAGCTGGCTGAATGTCATCGACGATTTGTCGTCGGCGTCGGTCTCGATTTCGTCATAGACCACGATCTGGGTCAGGGTGGGGAGTTTGGCTGCGACCTTGCGCGCTGTCTCATATTGCGCGCGGGTGCCGACGAAGATGATTCCCGCTCCTGAGTCGCGCACGATGTACTCGACCTGCTCCTCGGAGGAGGTGGCGTAAATCGAGACGGTCACAGCGCGGTTGGCGAAGCATCCGAAGTCGGTGGCGAGAATCTTGGGGTCGTTGGGTGAGAAGACGGCCACGCGTTCCTCCTCTTTCACTCCGAGGATTTCAAGGGCGCAGGCGACTTTTGAGGCTGCCTCTGACAGCTCCCCCCATGTTATCGGGGTCCATTGTCCGGAAGGCTGGCGCTCCCAGAGGGCTGTGCGGCGGGCAGAGTAAGCGTCTGTCTGACGCTGTATGAGAGTCGTAAGTATGTTGGCCATGTTGGAAACGAAAGGTGGAAAGCGGGATGGACTTGTGGCTTGGCCGTGTCGCGGGACGCGCCAGGCCGGGTTGCCCCGGGCTGTGGTGCGCTCCCTCATCCTTATGAACAAATCTGTGGCTGCCAAAGTTAGCGGTCGCCGTCAGACAGGCCATAACTTTCCAATTTGGCACAAAGTTAGCCCTTTTTGCCGGGAATGGCGGAGGAAATCCTCCCCATTCCGACGTGAAGTTAACAATTATTTACATTTTTCCCCGTTTTCAGGGGGGCTTTCTTTATTTTGACGGGGAGAGCAGGCGGTGATATTCCTCGGGGTCGTTGATGATTGCGAGGCCGCGGACGTAGACTGGGTTGAGGACCGGGTTGACCACCTTGAAGTAGGTCTGGGTCTCGAAAAGGTCGCGGCCAATGATGCCTTTGAGGATGGCCTCGATGGTCTTGCGGGAGATTTCGAGCTGCTCGGGGACAGGCTTGACAGAGTCGGTCTCGCCCAGTCTCACCATCTCGTCAATCATATCGGGGGTGACGGAGAACCCGCTGATGAAGCTCTCCTCAGTGGGATACTGGCGGGTGAGCTGCTTGCGGTTGGCGTCGACATACGAGATGGCAAACCGGTTGAGGATTCCTTTTGCCGTGAGGTCGCGGTAATAGTCGGAGTATCCGGTGGTGTCGACCGCGACAAACACGTCGGGCATCACGCCCCCGCCGCCATAGACGGTGCGCCCGGTGCGGAGCGTTGAGTACTTGTCTGAGTCTGAGAAGAGTATGGAGACGGCCGAGGAGAATTCCCCCGCTTCGTAGCGGTGGAGTATGTCCTTGCGGTATTCGTCGCTGTTGCCGCGCTTGTAAGGCTTCTGGATGCAGCGGCCCGAGGGGGTGTGGTATTTCGACACGGTCAGGCGTATCATCGAGCCGTCGGGGAAGGGGAAGGGGCGCTGCACGAGCCCTTTGCCGAATGTGCGGCGGCCCACGATGACTCCTCGGTCATGGTCCTGTATGGCCCCGGCGGTGATTTCACTGGCCGAGGCTGAGTACTGGTTGACCAGCACCACCACGCGGCCGTCTCTGAACTCGCCGTCGCGGTCTGTAGCGTAATAATGCTCTCCCATCGTCGGGGATTTGGTGTAGACCACCAGATCGTTGCGGTTGAGGAAACGCGCGCCCAGGTCGATTGCCGACCCGAGCAGGCCGCCACCGTTGTCCTGGAGGTCGAGCACGAGGTTTTTCATGCCCTGCTTGCGCAGCTTGGCCATGGCCTCGGAAATCTCCTTTGGGGTTGACTCGGAGAATCGCGACAGGCGTATGTAGCCTGTGGTCGGGTCGGCCATGTATGCCGCGTCGATGCTGTACACCGGGATGTCGTCACGCACCACGAGGAAGTCGATGGGCTGGGCCACCCCTTTGCGCAGTATCTTGAGGTTGACAGGCGTGCCTTTGGGACCGCGCAGAATCTTTATCACGCTGGAATTCGGGCGTTTCACGCCTGAGATTATCGAGTCGTCGGCCTGTATGAGCCGGTCGCCGGGGAGTATGCCGACCTTCTCCGAGGGGCCTCCCGATGTGGTCTGAATCACATACAGGGTGTCGTTGAGCATGTTGAACTGTATGCCGATGCCTGAGAAATTCCCGTCGAGGGGGGTGGTCAGTTCTTTTGTCTCCTCGGGGTCGGAATAGGTCGAGTGGGGATCGAGGGTTGCGAGCATCGCCTTGATGGCCTCCTGGGCGAGCTGGTCGGTGTCGACCGTGTCGACATAGCACTGCTCGATTATCTTCTCGGCCTGGGCGATTTTGTTGGCGGCGGGCATCTTGATGGGGCCTTCCCCCTTGAGGAAAGAGAAGAGGTCGCTCTGGGCCGAGAGGGGGAGGGCGGTGGTGGTTATGGCCAGGATGGCCAGGATGAACAGTCGGTATCTTTTCATAACGTTCTGGCTTATGGGATGAATTGTCGGTAGGGGGCGCCGAAGCGGGCAAGCTCCCTGACGAGTGACGAGCTCACGGCTGCGAGCTCGGGAAGTGACAGAATCAGTATGGTCTCAAGGTCGCCTGCGGTGAGGAGCCGGTTGGCGTCGGCCATATTGCGTTCATATTCAAAGTCGGCCACGGTGCGGACTCCGCGCAGCAGGTAGTGTGCCCCTTTCTGGCGGGCGAACTCCGAGGCGAGCCCGCTGAAGCTCTCGACGGCCACCCGTGGCTCATCGGCGTACACGGCCCTGATGGCCGCGATGCGTTCTTCCAGTGGCATCCACGGGGTCTTGGAGGTGTTGGTGCCGAGGCCGATGACGATGGTGTCGAACAGGCCGAGGGCACGGTCGACAATCGATTTGTGGCCGGTGGTGAAGGGGTCGAACGACCCGGCGAACAGGGCCACCCGTCCTTGGGCGGCGGCGCTTTGGTTTCCTTTCTGAGGTTCCATCGTAGGTTTGACTCGCCGCGAGGCCGAAAGTAAAATCTGAATGAGTATTAAACAGCCAACGTGGCGCGGCGGTTTGGTGGCTGGTCAGGAAATCTCAGAGTCATCCTCGACCACGAGGTTGTCGATGATGAAGTTCTGGCGTTCGGAGGTGTTCTTGCCCATGTAGAACTCCAGCAGCTCCGACACGGCGTCTTCTTTCCTGAGGGTCACGCGGTCGAGGCGCATGTCTGGGCCGATGAAGTCGCGGAACTCGTCGGCCGAGATTTCGCCGAGGCCTTTGAACCGGGTGATCTCGGCGTGGCTGCCGAAGCGGGCTATCGCGTCGATGCGCTCCTGGTCGGTGTAGCAGTAGTATGAGTCTTTGCTCTCCTGCGGCTCCTCCTCTCCGGCTTTGCGGCGCGGTTTCTTCTTGGCTCCGTTGCGGCGTGTGGCGCGGTCGTCGCGCACTCGGAAGAGGGGGGTCTGCAACACATAGACGTGGCCTTTCTTGACCAGGTCGGGGAAGAACTGGAGGAAGAATGTCAGCAGCAGCAGGCGGATGTGCATTCCGTCGACATCGGCATCGGTGGCTATGATGACGTTGTTGTAGCGCAGGCCGTCAATCCCCTCCTCGATGTTGAGGGCCGCCTGGAGCAGGTTGAACTCCTCGTTCTCGTAGACCACCTTGCGGGTCATGCCGAAGGAGTTGAGGGGCTTTCCGCGCAGCGAGAACACCGCCTGTGTCTCCACGTCGCGGATTTTGGTGATTGAGCCTGATGCCGAGTCTCCCTCGGTCAGGAAGATGCTCGAAGCGAGTTTCTTTTTCTCCAGCTCCTGGGCTTTCTCCTCGTCCTTGTAGTTGTTGGGATCGTTGAGATGGACGCGGCAGTCGCGCAGCTTGGAGTTGTGGAGGTTTACCTTCTTGGCGCGTTCGCGGGCCTGACGGGTGATTCCGGCCATGGCCTTGCGGGCCTGCTCGCTCTCCTGGATTTTGCGCAGGATTATGTTGGCTGTGTCGAGGTTCTTGTGGAGGTAGTTGTCAAGCTCCTTCTTGAGGAAGTCGCCGACGAATTTCGCCACAGTGGGCCCGTCTGGCCCCATGTCGCGCGAGCCGAGTTTTGTCTTGGTCTGCGACTCGAATTCGGGGTTCTCGACCTTGATGGCAATCGCGGCCACCATGCCGGTGCGGATGTCGGAGTATTCGAAGTTCTTGGCGAAGTAATCCTTCATCGTGCGGCTGACAGCCTCCTTGAAGGCCGCCAGATGGGTGCCCCCCTGGGTGGTGAACTGGCCGTTGACGAATGAGTAGTATTCCTCGCCATACTGGTTGGCGTGGGTGATGGCCACCTCGATGTCTTGCCCGCGCAGGTGGATGATCGGGTAGAGGGGGTCTTTGGTGAGGTTTGCCTTGAGCAGGTCGAGGAGACCGTTGCGGCTGTAATGCCGCTTCCCGTTGAGGTAGATTTCAAGCCCGGTGTTGAGGTAGGTGTAATTCTTCACCATCGCCAGGATGAAGTCGATGTTGAAGCTGTATCCCTTGAAGAGGTCGGCGTCGGGGGTGAACTTGACGAATGTGCCGTTGGGCTCGTCGGTGGGGAAGTCGGGGGTCTCGGTGAGCAGCTGGGCGCGGCTGAACTCGGCGCGCCGGGCCATGCCGTCGCGGTTGGCCTGGATGACGAATGATGAGCTCAGGGCGTTGACCGCCTTGATGCCGACTCCGTTGAGTCCCACCGATTTCTTGAACGCCTTGTTGTCGTATTTCGCGCCGGTGTTGATGATCGAGGCGACATCGACGAGTTTCCCCAGGGGGATGCCTCGTCCGTAGTCTCTGACCGTGACCGTGGTCTCGGTGACATCGATCGAGACCTGGCGGCCGTAGCCCATCATATATTCGTCGATGGCGTTGTCGAGCACCTCCTTTATCAGGACATATATTCCGTCGTCGCTCTTCGAGCCGTCGCCGAGTTTGCCTATGTACATGCCCGGACGGAGCCTGATGTGCTCCTTCCAGTCGAGGGTCTTGATTTCATCTTCGGTGTAGGTGGCTTCAACCTGGGGCTGCACGTCGAGAGTGAGCGCCGGGTCGAAGAGGTCGGAATTGTCTTCGGTCATGGCATGGTGGAGTGGGTTTTCGTCTCCCTATGCAAAATTACGAAATCCGGCCCAAAAAAACAAACCTTTCTTTCGACGGCAGGCATTGTGCGGGACGGGGATGCCGGGGATGGCTATGTTTTTCAGACCCAGGGGAAGGGGGTGATGAGGTTGACATCGGTGTCGCCTGTGAACATGGCGACTGACAGCCATATAAGCAACAGCACTATCAGCACGCCGACTCCGATCCACACCCAGAAACTTGTGTTGCCCTTCTTCTCCCTCGGTTCATGGACGGGCGGGATGAAGCCGGGGTCTTCGCGGCGGATTTCGGCTATCTTCTCCTCGTGTTGCTTCTCCTTGCGTGATATTCTGCGGGCTTCGCTTTCGCTTTTGTGTTCCATAATCGTATGTTTTTAGTATGGTTTTGACTGACTTGGCACTTCTTTCTAAGTCTAAACGCGCGGCGGCTGGAAATGGTTTCCGGGAAATGTCGGGGAGATAAAAAAAGCCGGGATGCTCACGCATACCGGCTTTCACGTTGGGGATTGTTGTTCCCCCCAGGGTGGATAGTGTGGGGGGAACGGGGGAAATATCTTTCTCTACGGGGTGTATGGCTTATTCGGCCACTACCTCGAAGGGGATTTCTACGAAGACTTCCTTGTGGAGGTTTACTTTGGCGGTGTACTTGCCAATCTCCTTCACGGCGTCCTTGAGCTCGATGAGCTTGCGGTCAACCTTGTGGCCGAGGGCCTCGAGGGCGTCGGCGATCTGGATGTTGTTGACCGAGCCGAAGATGGTGCCGTTGGCCGAAGCCTTGGCGCCGATGGTGAGGGAAACGTCGGCCAGTGAAGCTGCCAGAGCCTCGGCGTCAGCCTTGATCTGGGCGAGCTTGTGGGCCTGCTGGCGCTGGTTCTCCTCGAGCTGCTTGAGGTTTGAGGAGTTGGCGATCACGGCTTTGCCCTGGGGGATGAGGAAGTTGCGGCCGTAGCCGTCTTTTACTTCGACAACGTCGTCCTTGTAGCCAAGGCCGCGCACGTCTTCTTTCAATATGATCTTCATACGGATGGGAGTTCTAATTGGTTGAAGTTATATGTGACTGAGCCGTTGGCTTATTTCATGAGGTCGGTCACGTAGGGCAGGAGGGCCAGGTGGCGGGCACGCTTCACGGCCTGGGCGACGCGGCGCTGGAATTTCAGCGAGGTGCCGGTGATGCGGCGGGGAAGGATTTTGCCCTGCTCGTTGAGGAATTTCTTGAGGAATTCGGGATCCTTGTAGTCGATGTACTTGATGCCGGAGCGTTTGAAGCGGCAGTATTTTTTCTTCTTGACGTCGACCGACAGGGGGGTGAGATAGCGGATTTCAGATTGGGTCTGTGCCATTTTTGTCGAGATTCTTTTTTGATGGTTGATGTTTTGTTTGCGTCCTCAGAGTCGCGTGGCTTAAGCCTCGGTGTTCTCGGCGGGAGCTGCGGCGGCCTTGCCGGCCTTGAGGGAGCGGCGCTTGGCGGCGTACTCGGCGGCGTACTTGTCGTTGCGGAACACCAGGAAGCGGATGACGCGCTCGTCGCGGCGGAAAGCGGTCTCGATCTTCTTCACGAGGGTGGGAGCGCCGTCAAATTCAACCATTGCGTAGAATCCGGTGGACTTCTTCTCGATGGGGTATGCGAGCTTGCGCAGGCCCCAGATTTCTTCGTTCACGATGGTGGCACCGTTGTCGGTGAGGACCTTGGTGAACTTCTCTACCGCTTCCTTCATCTGAGCGTCAGACAAAACGGGAGTTAAAATGAAAACGGTTTCGTAGTGGTTCATTTCTTAAACTGTTGATGTTTAATTGATTATTGTTTGGAATGGACGCTATGCGCCAAACCGACCGCAAAGTTACGCATTTTCCGCGAGATTTGCAAGGGGCGAATCAGATGATTATCTTGTTCTTGCGGTAATATTCGCGGAAGGCCGAGGGGGAGCAGCCTTTCTTGCGTTTGAATATGCGGTTGAAGTTGGAGACGTTGTTGAAGCCGCACTCGAAGCATATCTCGAGCACCGAGGCCATGGTCTCGGCGAGCATGCGGGCGGCGTGGCCCAGGCGCACGTCGATGATGTAGTCGCTGACGGTGCGGCCTGTGCGGAGCTTGAAGAAGCGGGAGAACGCCGACGGGGTCATGCAGACAATCAGGGCCAGCTCCTCGAGGCGCAGCTCCCGGCGGTAGTTGGCCCTGATGTATTCCTCGACTTTGTGGATGCGGCGCGACTCGGAGGTTGCCCCGGCCTTGGCGAAGGAAGTGGAGCTGAGCAGCCTGTAATCCTCATCTTTCGAGAGGATGTAGAGGATTTCCATGAGTTTCAGCACACGGTAGAAGTCGGGTTGCGCCTGGGTCAGCTCGTCGAGCAGCTTGTAGATGCGCACGATGCATCCCAGCGAGAACGCCACCCCGGAGGTGGCCTTCGCGAAGAGGTCGCTGATGGATTTGAGCTGGTTCTTGGCCAGGAACGTGTCGCCGAAGATGGAGGGGGTGAACTGTATGGTGATTTCCCTGATTTTGTCAGACTTGCAGGTGTATTGCTCCCAGACATGCTCCAGGCCGGTGCCGACAATCACGAGGTCGTACTTGCCCAGCACCTCCACGGAGTCGCCGACGATGCGGCGCGCCCCCTCGCAGTTCTCCACGAAGTTGAGCTCGATTTCCTCGTGGCGGTGGAGCGGATAGTCAAACTGTTTTTTGTATCTATCGACAAGATAGAAGCAGTCCTCTTTTGACAAAGGGGTTATTTCGGTCATCACTGCAGACATGGCATTTGATTTAGTGACTGGTATTGCCGGTGGGCTTTTCTTTTATTGTTTCTCGAGCAGCAGCACGCGCGAGCAGTAGTCGGTCTTCTTTCCCCATTCGAGGTCGTGTGACGTGCGCATCTCCAGACCGTTGTCCATCAGGAACCGGCCGGTGAAGACCTCCCCCTCGTAGGGGAGCGGGGTGAGGTCTATGCGGTTGACTTCGGTGACTTTGTATGACGCTTCAGGATCGAGGCCCTGCATGGCGGGGCGGCTTGCCAGCGGCGCGGAGTAGTCGTTGTTGGTGCGGAACCAGTAGAAGACCCCTTTCTGTTTGTCGGGGGAGACATACATCAGCGAGACTGCCCCGCGGTTGTCAAACGGGGAGACAAGGCGGTAGAGGTCGCCCAGCTGCACAACGTCGCGGAAGCCCTTGTATGCCCCGATTGCGCCCTTGCAGAAGTCGCGTTCCTGGGCCGACATGTCGCGCGGCTGTATCTCCATGCCCAGGCGGCCTGTCATCGCCACGTCGCAGCGGAATTTGAGCGGCACGATGCGGAATGTCGTGTGGTTGGGCACCGCGCTGATGTGGCTGCCCATGGCCATTGCGGGGAAGAAGTAGCTCAGGCCCCATTGCGCGCCGAGCCGCTGGAAAGCGTCGGTGTTGTCTGACACCCAGAACTCGTCGAAATTGTCGAGGATACCGTAGTTGGCGCGTCCGCCCCCCGATGCGCATGCCTGTATGGCCACGTCGGGATGAGCCGCGCGTATCCGCTCCATCACAGAGGTCAGTCCGCGGTGGAAGCGTATCGAGAGCTCGCTCTGGCGGTCGGCCGGCAGGTATTGAGAGCCGTGTTGCATCACCGGGGCGTTTGCGTCCCATTTCACATATGCGATTTCAGGGTTGTTGGTCAGCAGCGTGTCGACCATATTGACGATGAAGTCCTGTACCTTGGGGTTTGACAGGTCGAGCACGAGCTGTGTGCCGCCGCGTCCCTCCACGATGTCGCGGTTGGCCGCCTTGATGACCCAGTCGGGATGCTCGCGGTAGAGGCGCGAGTTGGAGTTGGTCATCTCAGGCTCCACCCAGATGCCGAACTTCACGCCGCGCCTGCGGGCCTCGTCGGTCAGCCCCTTGATGCCGTGGGGGAGCTTGCGGGTGTCGACCTCCCAGTCGCCCAGCGACGAGGAGTCGTCGTCGCGGCGGCCAAACCATCCGTCATCCATGACAAACAGCTCGCCCCCCATGTCGGCGATGTCTTGCATCATGGCCGCCATCTTCGGCTCGTCGATGTTGAAATACACACCCTCCCATGAGTTGAGGAGGATTGGGTTGACCTCTGTGCCGTGGGCGAGATGGTAGTTGCGCCCCCAGCGGTGGAAGTTGCGGCTCGCCTCGCCCATGCCATTGGCGGAGTAGGTCAGGGCCAGCCTCGGGGTGGAGAAAGTCTCCCCCGGCATGAGCTTCCACGCCGACTCGTCGGGGTGTATGCCGGCGAAGAAGCGGTGGCCTCCGTGGTCGTCGGTGACGGTGCGCAGGCGGTAGTTGCCGCCGTAGAGCAGGGCCGCGCCGATTACGCGTCCGGAGGTCTCGGCGGGCTTTCCGTCGAGCGACAGGAACACCTCGGCGTGGGAGGTGTGGGAGTTGCGCACCCCGTCTTTGTTCTGTATCACCTTCATTCCCGGGGTCAGGCGCTCGTTGTTGACGCGTCCCTCGTTGGCCCATGTGCCGTAGAGGCTCGTCATCCAGGCGTTATCGGAGCGGAAGGGGAGGGTGCCCGACTCGAAGCGGGTCATGGTGACAGGTTTCTTGCCGTTGTTGGTGATGTCGGCCCAGGTCTCGATGACATCCTCCTTGGGGTAGGCGAGGTAATTGAGCGTGACAGAGACGGGATAGTGTCGGTCGGCAAGGGGTATTGTAGTCAAAGAGTTGCCGTTATGGTCACACTCCGTTTTCGGCTCTCCGGCGGGAATGAGGTCGAGGGTCATGTTTCCGTCGGGCATGGTGACGCTCAGGGCGCTCTCCCCCTCGGGGTAATTGCCGTAGACGGGATAGGCGGCCTGCCTTTCCCCTTGGAGGGCGGCCAGGGCCGCTTGCCGCAGGTCGCCTCGGACGGCGGGTCCGTAGTAGACCAGCGACGGGGCCGCCGCGGAGTCCACTCCGATGATAATCTGGGTGTTGAATGTCGAGACAGGGACAAGCCTCTGTGAGGCTCCGGCGATGAGGGCCGGCAGGGAGATGGCGGTCAGGGCCAGTAGTTTCTTCATGGGATAGGGTCGAAGATAATGATTGGATGTCTTATGGGCCAGGATGGCTGGCCTATGTAGCCGCGCAAGGAGGATTGGCCGCCCTTGCGGGGGCTTTGTGAAAGATTCTGTGTCGCAAATATACGGATAACCGCCAAAGAAACCAACTCTGTGTGTGCAATATGCGTGAAAAGGTCAAGAAAAGGCAAAAAAAGTATCAGGTCATATGGACTGGTTGTTGATTTTAACATTTGCCGGGACGTATTCAGCAGATTAGTATTACTTATTGCAAAAATTGTATCATCCGATTCGGTTTTTCCTTGCTAACTTTGCATCGTCGCAGTGGAGCGGCTTGGTCTGTCTCCGCGCGTCTGACCTTAAATTCCCCGGGCAATCGAGTCCCGGCAACCGATCCCCTGACATATGAACCAGATTCCTTACACAAGGATGCCATAATCCAAATTTAACATTTAACTAACTCAAACAAGTCTTTTACCTTAAACTCGCTCATGATGACAGGCAAATTCTTTAGTTTTCGTGCTTTGCTGCTGGCCCTGACGGCGATACTCGCTGTCACCGCGTCGGCTCAGGTCACGGTCAAGGGCACAGTCGTCGACCAGGACGACGAACCCATCATCGGAGCTTCCGTCCTTGAGGTTGGCACCTCCAACGGCGCGTCTACCGACATCGACGGAAATTTCACCCTAACGGTCAAGTCCGGCAAAGCCACGCTGGCGGTCTCATATATCGGATATGAAGGCCAGAAGGTGGCGCTCAACGGGCGCACCGAAGTCACAATCAAAATGAAAGAGGACGCAGGCGTCAACCTCGACGAAGTGGTGGTTGTCGGCTACGGCACACAGCGCCGCACCGACGTGACCGGCTCGGTGGCCTCGCTGTCGAAAGACCAGATGCGCGAATCGGTGGTCACCAACGCCGACCAGATGCTTCAGGGAAAAATCGCCGGTGTGCAGGTGACATCGAATTCCGGCGCCCCCGGGGGCGCCACCTCGATCCGCATCCGCGGAGCGAGCTCGATCAACTCCTCCAATGAACCCCTTTATATAATAGATGGTGTACAGATGTCAACCGCCGGCAGCGACATCGGCGGTTTCGACTGGGCCGGCGGCACCAACGGCCAGACCAAGGTCAACCCCCTGGCCTCCATCGCCCCCTCCGACATCGTCTCGATCGACGTGCTCAAGGATGCCTCGGCCTGCGCCATCTACGGTGCGGCGGGCGCCAACGGTGTGGTCATCGTGACCACCCGCCGCGGCGAGGCCGGCCACACCAACGTGACCTACGACGGCTATGTGGCCTGGCAGACAGTCGCCAAGAAAATCGATATGATGGACCTCTCGGAGTATGCCATGTACCAGAACCAGCTCTACAACGAGGGCATCATCACCGAGAAGCAGCTCGACAAGGCTTTCCTCGACCCCTCGCTCCTGGGCGCCGGAACAGACTGGCAGGATGAGATTTTCCGCACCGCGTTCATGACCTCCCACCAGGTGGGCGTGTCGGGCGGTAACGAGAAGCTGACCTACGCCATGTCTGGCGGCTGGATGAAGCAGGACGGTATCATCATCGGCTCTGACTTCAACCGCTTCAACTCCCGCTTCAACCTCGACTCGCAGTTCACCAAGTGGCTCAAGCTCGGCGGTTCGCTGGCCTACACCCGCACCAATGAGAAAATCACCCTCAACGACGGTTCGGACGGTGTGATCATGCAGGCCATGACCATGCAGCCCCACGTCCCCGTGCGTGACTTCGACGGCAACTGGGCAGGTCCCACCACCGTCGACGGTTCCTCGACCTGGAACCCCGTGGCCCTGGCCCTGCAGAAAAACAACCGTCTGCTGCGCCAGCGCATCATGGGTAACTTCTATGTCAACGCCGACTTCGCGAAGTACTTCACTTTCCGCGCCGAATATGGCTTCGACGCTTCCCAGAACCAGAACAAGAGCTACATCCCCCGCTACCAGTTCGGCCTGGTATCCAACGACATCAACCAGATGATGCACCGCGAGGACCACTCCTTCTTCTGGGTGCAGAAAGACTACATCACCTACCACCAGCGCTTCAAGGAGAAGCATGACCTGACGGTGATGGCCGGTTTCGAGGCATCGAAGTCGACCTGGAACAACACCACCCTCATCAAGAAGAACTTCTCGTCAGACCAGATTTTCGTGATGACCAACGACGGCGAGTTCGTGTCAAACAACGGTTACGACGACTCGGCGACCACCGCCTCCATCTTCGCCCGCGCCAACTACGCCTTCGACAACCGCTACCTCATCACCGCCACCGTGCGCCGCGACGGATCCTCGAAGTTCGGCCCCAACAACAAGTGGGGTACATTCCCCTCCGTGGCCCTCGCCTGGCGTGTGACCCAGGAGAAGTTCATGGAAGGCACCACCACCTGGCTCGACAACCTCAAGCTCCGCCTCGGTTACGGTAAGGTCGGCAACTCCAACATCGACACCTACCGCTACGCCTCGGCGATGACAGCCATCCAGACCCCCTTCGGCACCGCTTACTACCCCGCCAACCTCTCCAACCCCGACCTCAAGTGGGAGGCTTCAGAGCAGTTCAACGCCGGTATCGACTTCGCGGTGTTCAACAACCGCCTGGAGCTGACATTCGATGTCTACAAGAAACAGACCGACGGCCTTCTGCTTGAAGTCTTCACCCCCGGTTACCTCTCGGCCTCCAACGGCTACACCATCCGTCCCCCCTACGCCAACGTCGGCAAGACCCAGAACACCGGTATCGACCTGGCAATCAACGCTCGCCCCATCGTGACCAACGACTTCACCTGGCGCATGAACCTCACCCTCTCACACAACCGCAACAAGGTAGTCTCGCTCAACGAGAACTCCCAGGCCATGCGCGGCAAGATCGACTGGTACTCCGAATTCCAGTCGGCCACGCTAATCACTGTCGGGAAGCCCATGGGTGTATTCTACGGATATGTCACCGACGGCCTCTTCCAGTCCTCCGACGAAATCCGCAACCACGCCACACAGACCGGCGGCTCGGAGCCCTACGCCAACCGTGTCGACCGCACTTCGGGCGCCTGGGTGGGCGACATCAAGTTCAAGGACCTCAACGACGACGGTGTCATCAACGAGGATGACCAGACCATCATCGGCGACCCCAACCCCGACCTGACATTCGGTTTCACCACCGCTTTCACCTACAAGGATTTCGAGCTTTCAATCGGTTTCAACGGCCAGATCGGCGGCGACATCCTCAACTGGGCCCGCTACAAGACCGAGGGACTCTCCTCGATCTGGGACAACCAGTCGGCCAAGGTTCTCGGCCGCGCCCAGTATGGCATGATCGACCCCTCGAAGGGATTCGACCCCGACAATGTCTACCTGGTGTCGCAGGGCAACGGCCTGCCCCGCTTCTCCAACCTCGACGGAAACTCCAACTGCCGCATGAGCGACCGCTGGATCGAGGACGGCACCTACCTGCGCATCCAGAACATCGCCCTGAGCTACAACCTTCCCCGCAAGTGGGGCAGCAAGGTGGGTCTCTCCTCTGCCAAGATTTACTTCAACGTGCAGAATGTCTACACCTTCACCAAGTACTCGGGCTATGACCCTGAAATCGGAGCATTCAACCAGAGCGCTCTGCTGCAGAACATCGACCGCGGACGTTACCCGACCCCGCGCACATACACCCTTGGTCTCAATCTCTCTTTCTAATATCTAATCCTGAATCTATCCCAAGATGAAATCCATTTATAAATCCCTGATATTAGCAGCCGCGCTCGGCGGGTCGCTGTCTTCCTGCAACGACTTCCTGACCGTCGACCCGGTCGACAAGCTGACCCAGGACAACTTCTACACATCCGACGAGCGTGTGCGCGCCAACACGATGGCCCTCTACGCCGCAGTCACCTGGGACCAGTTCGCCCACGACTTCCAGTGGAAGTTCGACATGCTCTCGGGCGACATGTACTACACCTATGCCGCCGAGGGGCAGTGGTACTTCGGCACCTACACCTCCGTCAACCAGTATATCAACCAGGGTTGGGAAGGTCTTTACAACGTCATCGCCTTCTGCAACTCGGTGATACACGACATGCCCGGCAAATGCAAGGACGGGGTCTCAGACGCGGCCATCAACCAGGCCATCGCCGAGGCCCGCTGCATCCGCGCCTACTGCTACTACCTGCTGACCGAGGCCTGGACCAACGTGCCTGTCGTAGAGGACAACTCCACCAACATCACCTCCAACGACCTCCAGCTCCCCCCGGCCACACAGAAGAGCATCTACGAGTTCGCGCTGGCCGACGCTGATTTCGCCGTCAACAACCTCCCGATGACCGACGGCGACGCTTTCCGCGCCACCCGCCTGACCGCCCTGGCCGTGCGCGCCAAAATCGCCCTGACCATGGCGTCGCACACCGATTACGGTTTTGACCGCAACGCCCTCTTCGCCCAGGCTGCCGCCGACGCCAAAGAGGTCATCGACAACAAACCCGCCCTCACCGAAATCAACTACGCTACTCTCTTCGACGTGGAGGCCAACAACGGGCCCGAGTCGCTGCTTGCCATCCAGTGTGGCGTGCTTGGCTACTCCTTCGGAAACGGCCGCAACTGCGCCTGGAGCCGTTCGTCGGTAATCGCCGACCAGACCTGGGGCGCCGGCAAAGGCCCGACCATCTCCCTGCAGTCGCAGTATGACGACCGCGACACCCGCCGCCAGTGGGTCTATATGACCGAGGGTGACTACTATCCCAACCTCAACAAGGCCGGCGGTGGTTACACCTACCACTTCTACACCCGTGGCGACGACGGCTCGGTGATTGAGGACAAGAACGAGATGCTGGCCCACATCAAGAAGTATGTGATCGGCAAGTCGGCCGACTGCGACGGCAACGTGGGTCTCAACCAGGACGCGGCCAACAACATCTACCTCATCCGTCTGGCCGACATGTATTTCGTGCGTGCCGAGGCCATCATGGGGGCTGCCGACGAGACCACCGACCCCGTGGCCCTCGATATGGTCAACCAGGTGCGCCACCGCGCCGGACTCTGGACCGACCTGACATCGCTCACATATGAGCAGCTGCTTGTCGAGCGCCGCCTCGAGTTCGCCTTCGAGGGAACCAACTGGTTTGACATCCTCCGTTACAGCTACCGCGCTGGCAAGACAAAGGCCATCGACTTCCTCAACTCGGGATGGGGCTCTGACTACAACCGCTCGGCCATGTACATCCAGAAGGATGGCACCACCACCTCCAACGAGAACAATCGCAGCCAGTACACCATCGTCGACAACACCGCCGAGTGGGGCCAGTATGATCCCATCTTCATCTCCCCCGACGCTTTCAAGCTACCCATCCCCGCAGCCGCCTCGACCACCTCGCCGCAGCTCCTGGGCCAGCCTGTCGACTATGTTTCCCCCTACAACTGATTCCAGCATCCCTAAATCATCAAGACAATCATGAAAAGAATTCTCAGATATATCCTCGTCGCTCCCGTGGCGCTGATGACCGTCGCCATGACCGGATGTTCGGAGTCCGACGCCGACAAGGACCAGGGGAAAGACCCCAAGGTGGCCTACTTCAGGTACACCGACCCCGCCACCGCCAACGAGCATATCACAGAGGCTTACCTCGGTGAGAAAATCGCCATCTGCGGTTCAGATATGGGCGACGTGCAGCAGGTGTGGTTCAACGACCAAAAAGCCATGCTCAATCCCGCCTATGTGACCTCCGACGTGATAATCGTCGAGATACCCAACGCCATCTCGGAGAATGTCACCAACACCGTCAGGCTGGTGACCTCAAAGGGCAACTCCACCACCGCCGACTTCTACACAATGGTGCCCGACCCGATCATCAGCTCGATTAGCTGCGAGTGGGCCAATCCCGGCGATGTGGTCGAAATCAACGGCGACTACTTCGTGACCGACGACGAGCATCCCATCGTGGTCACCTTCCCCGGCGGCGCGACTGTCGCCCAGGAGGACATCCTCGCCTTCTCCCGCACCCAGATGACCGTCAAGGTTCCCCAGGGCGCTACCCAGGAAGGCCGTGTTACCGCCGCGACCCGTTACGGTGAAGGCCTCGCTTCATTCGTGTGGCGCGACACCCGTGGCATGATCCTTGACTGGGACGGCACCCACGGACAGGGCCTGGCGTTGGCCAACGGCTGGCGCAAGGGTGACAAGGTGCTGCATTCAGGCGAGTACAAGGGCATCCCCGCCCTCGACGGCAACTTCATCTGCTTCGACGGCATCAAGGCCGACTACAATGACATGAGCGAGGACAACTTCTCGTTCAACCACTGGCCGGTGGATGAGAACGGCATCACCTCGCTCGACATCTCTACCCTATTCGACACCGCCGACTACATGAACTACTGCCTCAAGTTCGAGGCTTACATCCCGTCGGCCACCCCCTGGACCATCTGCGCCCTCAACATCCTGTTCACCCCCGCCGACATCTTCGGCGAGAACGACTACCTCTTCAGCGAGGACGCTCCCTATCCATATCCCCGCGCCATGTGGGTGCCCTGGAACACCAGCACTGGCTTTTATGACACCGGCGACAAGTGGGTGACCGTGTCAGTGCCCCTGTCGGAGTTCACCAAGGACCGCTATATGAATCCTTGCGACCGCAAGATGACCAAGGATGACTTCCACGGCCTTTCGATGATTGTCAGCTGGGGCCCGTTCATGGAGGAGACCAATGTCCCCGTGACTATCGCCCTCGACAACATCCGCGTGTGCCTCCAGAGCGAGCCTCTGCCCGAAAAGCCCAAGAAATGAATCTTGTCTGAAATTTTAAACGATTGAACCTGAAATGAAATTCCTTAGATATTTCCTTCCCCTGGGGCTTTTCGCAGTCGTGGCCGCATCCTGCTCCGACAATATGGAGGATGATGTGACCTACACCCCGACCACGGCAGCCACCGACGCGATTGCCGAAGGCTCGACTGTCGACCTGCTGCTCCACCGCAACATCACGGTCAACTACACCCATCCGGTGAAGATCGCCAACGCCGCCGCCATCACCCTCAACGGCAAGCCGGTTGAGGGGGCGACCGCCAATATCTGCCAGCTCAACATCCCCCTCGACCTCGAGGCTGGCACCGACTACACCCTCGTTGTTGGCGAAGGCGCGCTGGTGCGCTACGACAATCCCGAGATGGCCGCCGACCCCTACACCTTGCATTTCTCGACCCGCCCCGCTCCGGTGCTTGACGCAGACCTGATCGACCCCGCGGCGACCCCCGAGGCCAAGAAGCTCTTCGAGTTTCTCAAGTCGCAGTATGGCAGCAAGACTATGTCGGGCACCATGGGTGAAGTGGCATGGGGCAGCGGCTACTACGACGTGATCACCCAGGAGGCCGGCAAGGCCCCGGCGATAATCGGATTTGACTACATCCACCTCGCCTCATCCCCCGCCAACTGGATTGACTACGGCGACATCACACCCGTCAGGGAAGCCTGGGAGGCCGGCAACATCGTGCAGATCATGTGGCACTGGAATGTGCCGCGTCTCAACAACCCCAAGGCGCAGCTCTCTACCGGCATCAGCCGTTTCAGCCCCTCCAACGCCATGGTTCCCGGCAACTGGGAATATGAGATCATGGAGAAGGACATCGCCAAGGTGGCCGGTTACCTCAAGCTCATCCAGGACGCAGGCATTCCGGTGATTTTCCGCCCGTTCCACGAGGCCGCCGGCGACTACGCCCCGACCTGGGGCCCCTGGTTCTGGTGGGGCGCCGAGGGTGTCGAGGTGACCAAGCAGCTCTGGGACCACCTCTACAACAAGCTGGTCAACGACTACGGCATCCACAACATGATCTGGTGCTGGACCGTCCAGACATCCAACGCCGGCGAGCTGGCCTCGCTCGACCAGCTCCAGGGCGCGTATGTCGGCAACGACAAATGCGACTTCGTGGGAGTGGACGTTTACAGCGAGGAGGACCTATTCAGCGATTTCGACCGCTTCTACCTTGTCCGCGAACTCGTTGAGGGCAAGAAGATGGTGGCCCTCTCGGAGTGTGGCAAGCTCTTCAACCCCGACGTGGCTTTCCCCAAGGGTGAGACATGGCTCTACTTCATGCAGTGGTATGAGACAGAGAGCAACCAGTTCTTCATCAAGAATTATTCCCCGGCCGAAGTTTGGCAGCAGGTGACCTCGTCGCCCTACACCCTCAACAGGGATGACATAAAATCACTCCTAAACTGACCCATCCTTAGAATACAGCTCTTGAATTTGAAGTCAAATGAGTGACAGAAGCGGCCCGGTGACGGGTTAATCTCCGGGCCGCTTCATTTCAAAGAAACAACTTACACCTATGAACACCAAAAGTCTGATATTCCCGGTAGTGGCCTGTGGCCTGTTTGTGGCAGGCTGCGGCGCAAGGCAGGGTGGCGATGCTCAAGCTGAAGGCTCCGCAGACTCCCTGACCATATCGCAGACGCTGATGCAGCGTCTGGAGAATGCCCAGGCCGACTCCCTGACCATCTACGGCCATGACGACGACCCGGTCTACGGTGTGAAATGGTTTGGCGACTCAGGGCGCAGCGATGTGCTTGAGACCGTCGGCGACTATCCCGGCATGATGCACTGGGATCTCGGCCTGATAGAGGTTGGTTCGCCGGTCAACCTCGACTCCGTTTCGTTTGACCGCATGCGCGCCGAGATGCTTGCCCAGCATGAGCGCGGCGGCATCAACGCCATCTCATGGCACCCAATCAACCCGGCCAACGGCAAGGACGCGTGGCAGCCGATTGACACCGACGTGGTGACCCTGGCTGTCACTGACGGCACCGCTGCCAATGACTCCCTGAAAGCCTACATCGGCCGCGCCGCCGACTATCTGGCCACTCTCCGCGACAGCGACGGCAACCCCCTCCCCCTGATTATGCGCCCCTGGCACGAGATGTCGGGCGGCTGGTTCTGGTGGGGCGGCCCCAACACCACTGTGGAGTCTTACCGCAAGCTCTGGGCAATGATGCGCGAGGCATTCGACTCCAAGGGCCTCGGCAACAGCCTGCTCTGGGCATATTCCCCCGATGTCGTGGGCTCCAGGGAGGAGTACATGACATGGTATCCCGGCGACGAGTATGTCGACATACTCGGGGCCGATGTCTACCACCGCGACGGAATGGACGGCATCGACACCTGGCTGGGCAACATCGACACCACATACGGCGCAGCCGTCGAGGTGGCCCGCGAGAAAGGCAAAATCGCGGCCCTGACCGAGACCGGATGCGAGGGGCTGCCGGTGACCGACTGGTACACCCGCTGCCTGCTCCCTGTGGTCAAGAAATGGCACCCGGTCTATGTGACCGTATGGCGCAACGGCTCGGAGTGGATGAAGAAAGACCATTACTACGCCCCCTATCCCGGCCATCCCGGAGTGGAGTCGTTCAAGGTCTTCCACGATGACAACTCCACCGTCTTCGCCCGCGAGATGGACGCGATTCGCTGACGGTGTCACACTGCTGAATTTTAACTTTCTTACTAAGCAATCACCCCAAAAACTGACTCACCGATATGCTTGACTTTGATCAGCGCAAAGCTTTAGTTGAAAAAGAATACGAGGCTCTCGTCACCCAGCCCAACGAGGCTGTTGAAGGCAACGGCATATTCTGCCGTTACAAGAATCCCGTCATCACGGCGGCGATGGTGCCTCCCTTCTGGAAATATGACTACAACCGCGCCACCAACCCCTTCTTCATGGAGCGCATCGGCGTGAACGCCACCCTCAACTCCGGAGCCATCAAATGGAACGGCAAGTATGTGCTGGTGGTGCGCGTCGAGGGTTCTGACCGCAAGTCATTCTTCGCCGTGGCCGAAAGCCCCAACGGGATTGACAGCTTCCGCTTCTGGGACCATCCCATCACCATGCCCGAGGATGACATCCCCGGCGTGAACATCTACGACATGCGCCTCACCCGCCACGAGGATGGCTGGATCTACGGCCTCTTCTGCGTGGAGCGTCATGACGACAACGAGCCGGGCAACCTCTCGGCTGCCACAGCCACCTGTGGCATCGCCCGCACCAAGGACCTTATCAACTGGGAGCGTCTGCCCGACCTCAAGGCCAAGAGCCAGCAGCGCAACGTGGTGCTGCATCCCGAGTTTGTCAACGGCAAGTATGCCCTCTACACCCGCCCCCAGGACGGCTTCATCGACGCCGGCAGCGGCGGCGGCATCGGCTGGGCGCTGGTCGACGACATGACCAACGCCGTTGTCGAGTCTGAGATCATCGTCGACACCCGCTATTACCACACCATCAAGGAGGTGAAGAACGGCGAGGGACCCCATCCCATCAAGACCCCCAAGGGATGGCTCCACCTGGCCCACGGTGTGCGCGGCTGCGCCTCAGGCCTGCGTTATGTGCTTTACATGTACATGACCGCCCTCGACGAGCCGTGGAGGCCGATCTACACCCCCGGCGGCTACCTGATGGCCCCGGTCGGCGACGAGTATATCGGCGACGTGATGAACGTGTTGTTCACCAACGGCTGGATTGCCGACGAGGATGGCAAAGTGTTCATCTACTACGCCTCCTCCGACACCCGCATGCATGTGGCCACCTCGACCATCGACCGTCTCGTCGACTACTGCATGAACACCCCCTCCGACGGCCTCTCCACCGGGGAGTCTGTCAAGACCCTCAACCGTCTCATCGACGCCAACCTCCAACTCAAATAATCAATCCTCATCCCGCGGTCCATGGCTCACGGCTGGCATCCTGACGGATGACCGTGGGCCATGGGCTGCGGGGTTGACATCCCCCCACACGAATCTTTACCATGGCTTCATTGAAAGACAAGATAGGTTACGGCTTCGGCGATATGGCCTCGTCGATGTTCTGGAAGATATTCTCATATTATCTTCCGTTTTTCTATGCCCACATCTTCGGCATAGGGCTGGCCCACGCCGCCGTGCTGTTTCTGGTGACCCGCATCTGGGACGCCGTCTCAGACCCGATGATGGGTATCATCGCCGACCGCACCCAGACGCGCTGGGGCAAATACCGCCCCTACGTCCTGTGGTTCGCCATTCCCTTCGCCGTCTGCGGCATCCTGCTCTTCTCCACCCCCGATTTCTCGCAGAGCGGCAAGCTTGTCTGGGCCTATGTCACATACATAATGATGATGACGGTCTACACCGGCATCAATGTGCCCTATGGAGCCATGCTCGGGGTCATCACCCCTGATTCAACCGAGAAGACCGTCTTCTCGTCATACAGGATGTTCTTCGCCTACGGCGGCTCGTTCATAGCCCTGGCGGCCTGGGAACCACTCTGCAACCTCTTCCAGAACTCGCTGGGCATGTCGGTTGCCGGAGGATGGCAGTGGGCCATGATAGTGATTGCCATTGCCTGCGCGCTGCTCTTCTTCCTCTGCTTCAAGATGACCCGCGAGCGGGTCAACACCAAGTCGGAGGTTTCGGTAGGCTCTGACCTCTCCAAGCTCCTGCGCAACGGCCCGTGGTGGCTGCTCATCGGGGCGGCGCTGTCGACCAACCTCTTCAACACCGTGCGCGGCTCCACCGTCGCCTTCTATTTCGCCGACCTGGTGTCGCCCGACGCCACCCTGGCCATCTTCGGCCTGTCGTTTGCTTTCTTCGCCGGACTGTTCCTGGCCATCGGCGAGCTGTTCAACATGGTGGGTGTCATGATCACAGTGCCCATCGTCGGCGCGCTCGGCAAGAAAAACGCCTTCATGGCCATCAACATCCTGCTGGCCATCCTCTCCGTGGTCTTCTTCTACATACCCCTTGAGACCACCGCAGGCTACTGGATGATGCTTGTGCTGCAGGTGCTGATCTCGATATGCACCGGCATCGTGTCGCCGCTTGTATGGTCGATGTATGCCGATGTCTCGGATTACTCCGAGCAGAAATACAACACCGCCTCTACCGGCCTGATTTTCTCATCGGCCTCAATGGCCCAGAAATTCGGTTCGGCCTTCGGCGGTTCGGGCGCGCTGTGGTTGCTGGCCGCATTCGGCTACGTGACCTACGAGCTTGACTCGGGGGCGCATATCACCCAGAGCGCGGCTGCCCTCGACGGGTTGCGCTACCTGATGAGCTACATACCAGCCGCCGTGGCCCTCTTCGGCGCGTTCATCCTCATCTTCTACCCCCTGACCACATCGCGCATGGAGGAGATCGACCGCGACCTGCGCAAACGCCGTGGAGAGGGGCAGGCCGACACAACAACAGCCGATTCCGGCGAGCAGGCCGCCTCTGACCTGTGTGTCTCCGGCGAGGCATGAGCCGTGGCGACCAATCAACAGAAATACCACCAGTAAACCGATTCCATAAAGATGACCCTTGCTGAAAACCTTGTCTCAGACCTCCGCGAGAACCTGACAAGCAACATATTGCCGTTCTGGACCGACCGCATGGCCGATCCGCGCGGCGGATTCCTCGGCCGTATCGACGGCGATGACACCCCCGACTATGATGCCCCCAAGGGGGCGATACTCAATGGCCGCCTGCTCTGGACATTCTCTGCCGCATACCGCGTCATTCGCGACCCGCAGTATCTCGCAGCCGCCACCCGCGCATATGAGTACCTGCGCGACCATTTCCTCGACCGGGAGATGGGGGGTGTCTACTGGTCGGTCGATGCCGCCGGGGCTCCGCTCGACACCAAGAAGCAATCTTACGCCATCGGCTTCGCCATCTACGGACTGAGCGAGTATTGCCGGGCTACAGCCTCCGAGGAGGCCCTTGAAATCGCCAAAGGGCTTTTCCGCGACCTGGAGTCGAGGGCACGCGACAGCAAGGCCAACGGCGGAGGCTACATCGAGGCCTTCACCCGCGACTGGCAGGAAATCTCCGATATGCGCCTCTCTGACAAGGACGCAAACGAGAAGAAGACGATGAACACCCATCTCCATATTCTCGAACCATACACAAACCTCTACCGCGTGTGGCCCGACGCTTCGTTGCGCGAGGCCATCGTCGACCTGCTGCGCATATTCCTCGACGTGATGGAGGACAAGGCCACCTCCCACCTGGGGCTTTTCTTCGACGAGAAATGGGTGCGCCACGACTCCAACATCTCCTACGGCCATGACATCGAGGCCTCATGGCTGCTGCTGGAGGCCGCCGGGGTGTTGCTCGCCAATCCCGGAGAGGGATGCCTGGCCGAGGTCACGGCCCTGTATGAGAAGACAAAACGCCATTGCCTGGCGATAGCCAACGCCGCCCTCGAGGGACGTTCAGACGAGGGCTGGATGGCCTACGAGCGGTTTGGCGACGGCCGTCTCGACCTGGAACGCCACTGGTGGGTGCAGGCCGAGGATGTGGTAGGGCTTGTCTACCTCTACAAGCACCACGGCGTTGACCTGGCCATCGACAAGGCCTGGCGGTCATGGTGCTGGATAAAAGACAATCTTGTCGACCACAATGGCGGGGAATGGCACTGGAGCCGTTTCCCCGGGGGTGACATCAACCGGCGCGACGACAAGGCCGGTTTCTGGAAATGCCCCTACCACAATTCGCGCATGTGCCTGGAGGTCATCGAGACGCTTTTTGCCGAGTGAACCGGGCGCGCCCCGCTGCTCCCTGCGGGCGATTATGGCAGTTGGCCACCAGATAGTGTCATTTCACGCAAAAAACGCCTCCCGAGGAGGCGTTTTTTGACATCTGGTTGACCGATTTCCCTAAGAATGTAGAAATCGTATCACAAACGGGCAAAATTGTATCAATTATCGGGATGTTTAAGTTGTAACTTTGCAAGTGTCAACAACTTTTGAGCCATGAAAACATTTCCACATTCATGACATGCCGGAAAGACGCTTGAAAGCGACAGTGAAAAACTGAACATATACCTTAAATAACTAACTCTTTTCAACAATCTCAAATGAATAAGATTTTTACTCTTCTCGCCGCCGCTGGTCTCGCCATGTCGGCAAACGCCACCGTCCTTTGGGAAGGTGAAGAGGTGATGGGCAGCTGGAAAGGCATGCTCTCCCTCGACTGTGAGTCTACCAACTGGACCCCTGAGGTGGCTTCCGCCATGGCCGATCTCGCAGTGGGTGACAAGCTGGTGTTCACATACACAGATGTCTCCACCGACGATGAGGCTCCCGGCCAGATTCAGATTGACGTGAAGGTGGGCAACGCATGGGCCTGGACCCCAATGGTCGAATACGATGTCATCCCCGCTGACGGCGTTTACACCTATGAAATCACCGACGGCATCATCGCCGACACCGACTACACCGAGCTGGAGACCCTCCCCGGCCGCGGCTTCTTCGTGAAGGGCCAGAACGCCACCCTCAACAAGGTTGAGCTCGTCAAGGCTGGCGGAGGCGACGTGACCCCCACCACCGGCACCGCCGTATGGACCGGCTCCGTAGAGATGGGCAGCTGGAAGGGTATGCTTGAATACAAGAACATCCCCGAAAACGCGCAGTGGAACAAGACCGTCATGGGCGGCCTCAAGGCTGGCGACAAGCTGGTGTTCTACTATGAGAACGCCGACGCTGCTTCCGCCCAGATTCAGCTCAACTCTTTCGGCCTCGACAACGCCTGGACCTGGACCACAATCATCGACGCAGACCCCATCCTCGCCGGCAAATACACCTACACCATCAAGGATGAGCCCGTGGGTGACTACACCGACCTCGAGATGCTCTCACAGCGTGGTTTCGCTGTCAAGGGCCAGAGCGCTACCCTCGTCAAGGTTGAGGTTGTCTCAAAAGGCGGCCCGGTTGATCCCGAACCTCCTGTTGTAGGCGGCGAAGCTCTTTGGGAAGGTGAAGAGGTGATGGGTGCCTGGAAGGGCATACTCTCTCTCGACTGCGAGTCGACCAACTGGACCGACAAGGTGGCCGCCGCCATGGCAGGCCTCGCCAAGGGTGACAAGCTTGTCTTCACCTATAAAGATCTCCAGGGCTCCGACGACGCTCCCGCCCAGATTCAGATTGACGTGAAGGTTGGTCCCGATTGGGCTTGGACCCCCATGGTTGAATACGACCCCATCCCCTCCAATGGCGTGTACAGCTACGAAATCACTGACTCTCCCATCGCCGACACCGACTACACCGAGCTGGAGACCCTCCCCTCACGCGGTTTCTTCGTGAAGGGCCAGGCTGCCACCCTCATCAAAGTCGAGCTCGTTAAGAAGGGTTCGTCGGGCGTGGAGAATGTGGCTGTCGACAACACCATCGACTTCAGCGCTCCCGTTGAGATTTACACCATCGACGGCCGTCGCGTAAGCGAGATGACCCAGGGACGCATCTACATCCTCCGTCAGGGCAACAAGGTGGTGAAAGTCGCCAAATAATCCTGTCCGCAAAAAATCCGCAAACTAACTCATAAAGACATCCTCCTCTCCCTTACTTAGACAATCCTCATCCGGGAGACGGCCATCGTTGGACGTCTCCCGGATTCTTTTTCCAGCCGGCGGTTTGCATGGCATGTCGCTGTCTGCAGGCCCGGAAAAATCGCCTGTTATGATGTCATTTCGGGTGATGGTCAGCCGATTGGGTGTATTTTGTCGAAATCGGCATGGTTTCGGATAAAATAGTATCTGGTTATCGGCTTGCCATATATTAATTTTGCATCACAAACAAATCCTTGACAAGAACAGTATCAGCCAGTCAAAAACATTGACCGAAAAAAGACATCAAACCGCCTGCCGACGCTGCTCTCGCTGACAAGACTATAAAACCTGACTATACCAAATCTATCTTTAACCTTTCGGCAACAACGGCCTGACCTGCCGCTCTCCGAAACAAACCAACAACAAAACTATGTGTAAACGTATTACTCTTCTTCTGTCATTGATCGTGGCCGCCACGGTCTCGATAATGGCGGTGACCAACCTCTGGTCGGGCGAGACCTACCTCGAGGGCAATGAAATCGAAGTCTCGAATGACGCGATGGGGTCGCTGTCTGTGGGCGACCAAATCAAGGTAAGCTTCACCAACACCGAAGAGGGTGAAATCAAAATCTCGATTGACACCGACAATGGCACCGCGACTCTCTTTGAGGACTACAATGTGGCAGCCGGCGCAGGCTCAGTGTCGTTTGACGTGACCGAGACTTTCATCAACGGTTACAACAAATCAAAGAAGTTCAAACTTATGGCCAATAAGCTCACCATCACCTCGGTCGATGCGATTGAAGGTGGGGGCGGCGGCGAGGAGCCTGATCCCGAAGGACCCGAGAATCCCGATGACGGCACATTCTCTGGTGTGGCCGAAATCCAGGGCCTGACTTTCCAGATGGCCGATGATTGGTATAACGTGGCGGAAAACGGCGCCGATGCCACAAAGGCGCTCTGGATCAAGCCCGCATATATGCCCGCAGTGCAGGCCGGCGACGAAATCCGCGTCTATTTCGCCAATGACGGCGGACAGGCCAACTTCGTATTCCTTGACTCTGCCAACAAATGGAACAAACGCGGCGACAACAACTCGACCAATCCCGACTGGATTGACAACATCTTGGCCAACACAGCCTATACTTTCAAGATACAGTCTGACGTGCGTGCCGCCGAGATGGCCGCCAACGGTCTGTGGGTTGACGGAAATCGGAACTCCGTGGTGAAAGTGGAGTTTGTCTACAACAAGCATGCCGAAGAGGTGGGCGAAATCGTGGCTGACGACCAGCCCGAGCCTCCCGTTGAAGAGGGCAATTTCACCACACGCGTGCTGTGGCAGGAGGGTGAGACAATCACCTCGGCCAAGGGTGACGATACCAGCCTCGTGTTTGACTCCAACTGGATGTCGCGCTACGGCCTCCAGGATGGCGATGAAGACCGTCTCGACCAGGCTTTCCATATCCCCGCCTCGAAATTCTACACCGCAGAGGCCGACGAAACCAACGCCGACCTTGACGACTGCATCGTGGTAACTTACAAGAGCGCCAACCCCGAGGGACAGGCTTCGTTCTACTTCAAGGACAATGACGGCGTGTGGTTCAAGCGCGGTTGCGGCGACTCCAACACTGTGGCTGACGCATACAATGTCAACGGCAAGGTGTTCTACCGCTACATCCTCAATTACCGTATGGTGGCCGCCCTGCGCCACAACGGCCTCTGGATTGACGGCAACAATGGCTCGGAAATCGCTAAGGTCGAGCTGCGCAATTACTCCAACGAGGCTCTTGGCGACACTTACCCCCACTTTGTCGGTACCACCAAGCAGGATCTTGATCCTGCAAAGGGCGACCGTGGCTATGTGGTGACTGACGAGGGCGACAACCGTATGTTCGGCTGGGACAATATGAAGCGCATCCGTCCGATAGCGTTCACCAACTATGCCAACGGCGAGCGCATCGTCTTCACCTTCAAGAAGACCGCTGACAATGCCCGGCTGCGCCTGCAGTACATCCGTCCTTATTCCGCCAACATGAAGGTGGCCCAGGGGCTGACCGGTACCGAAGATGGTGTCATGACTGTGGGTGAAGCAGACGAGAACGGGCTGGTTGACGTTGTTTACCGCCCGACTCAGAGAGAAATCCGCGCGCTGAAGTTCAACGGCCTCTTCCTCGAAGGAGAGGGTCTTGAGCTGGCAGAAATATCGTTTGGCGAAGAGAACCCCAGCGACATGCAGAATGACCTCTATGTCCACAACGACTGGATGACCCTTGGCCACGATGACGGAGGAAAGGTGTATGAGGGTGACCTTTACACATCAGACAATGTGCAGATCTATGTGTCACACACCTATTTCAAGCGTGCCGCCGAGAATGACTGGCTGGCAACCAACGGTTATGGCAAATATGAGGGTTACAAGCTGACATTCCACTTCCCGTGGAGCGGAGGCGCGCGCTTGTCGCTCACCTATGACACGAATAATGTCTCCGACATCAACCGCGACCCGCTCAACTGGTATTACGAGGCTGCTTATGGCAGCGGACTCGCCACTGCCGGCCTGCGCGCGCCGGGCGATGATATCCCTGCGGAGTCTGGCACTTACTACGACATCAACGACATACCCGCCGGACAGAATGTCTACTACCACCAGTCTCTGACCGACGCTGATGTAAGGAACCTTCTCAACTACGGTATGTGGATCAGCGGCGGCAACGCCGACCTGCAGAGTGTGATGCTGCGCAGCCCGGTTTCGGTGTCGGGTGTCGACTCCGCAGTGGAGGATGACCTGATGGACGCTGTCATCGACCTCAATGCCCCCTATGAGGCCTACACCATCGACGGCCGCCGTGTGGCCGACATCGAAGCCCCCGGCCTGTACATCCTGCGCCAGGGCAGCAAGGTGGTGAAGATGATGCGTCGCTGAGTCTTCCCGACACAGTCTCTATGATTTCTCAGTGATAATAGATAATATGACCCTTTGACGATTCCTGTCAAACAAATCCTAAAGATTCAAGGATGGGGGCGGAGTGATTGGCCGCCCCCTCCCGATAAGGTTGATTAGATTGTTTATTGATTTTTCATCAAAAGATTAGACTATATCCTAAGATTAAATTGAACAAAGGTTAGGTAGAAACCGTGACTGCGACGTGAGCCGCGGTCACGGTTGTTTTTAGCCTTGTGGGTGGGGAAACTCACGCAGATACCGCAGATACGCAGATATCCGCGGATGAATTTGAAGAAAAAGATTAGCCGGGATCGTGGAGGGGGGCGTCGGGGAGACGTGGGTCAGATGGTCATTTCGCCGCAGATGGGGTGGAGGAGGCGGTGGTTGACCTGGCGTGCGGTGAGTCCTGAGCCGAAGAGGAACATCAGCTTGGTGAGGGCGGCCTCGGTGGTGATGTCGTGGCCCGAGATTACCCCGGCACGGGCGAGGCGGTCGCCTGTGTAGTAGCGTTTCTGGTGTACCGCGCCGTTGACACACTGGGTGACGTTGAGTATGATCGTGCCGCGCTCTACTGCCTCGCGGATGGCGTCGTTGAACCACGGCTCTGTCGGGGCGTTGCCGGCTCCGTAGGTCTTCAGCACTATCCCTTTGACCCCCGGTGTCTGGAGCTGCTGGCGCAGCGAGGTCTCTGTGAGCCCGGGGGAGACATATATGATGATGATGTCGGTGTTGAGCCCGGTGTGGACGTTGAGGGGGTGCGGGTCGTTGACGCGCCAGAGCGCGTCGGGGTTGAAATGTATCGACAGTCCGATTTTCGCGAGCGGGGGGTAGTTGTTGCTTTTGAAGGCGTTGAAGTTGTCGGCGCTCATCTTGGTCGAGCGGTTGCCGCGCCAGAGGTAGTTCTCGAAGAGAATCGCCACTTCCTGCACCATCGGTTCGCCGTTCACGGGGTCGGTGGCGGCGGCAATCTGGAGGGCTGTGATGAGGTTCTCCTCGCCGTCGGTGCGCACCTCCCCGATTGGAAGCTGTGAGCCGGTGATGATGACCGGCTTGCGCAGGTGCTCGAGCATGAAAGAGAGGGCCGACGCGGTGTATGCCATCGTGTCGGTGCCGTGAAGCACCACGAATCCGTCCACATCGTTGTAGTTCTTGCCGATAGCCTCCGCTATCTGTTGCCAGTGGGCGGGGTTCATGTTGCTGGAGTCAATCGGGGGATTGAACTGTATATGTCGGATGTCATAGTCGAGCATCTTGATTTTGGGCACATTGTCAATCAGATGGGAGAAGTCAAACGGCCTCAAGGTCTGGGTCGCGGGGTCTTCAATCATGCCGATTGTGCCGCCGGTGTATATGATCAGGATTCTGGGTCTCCTGCTGGCGTTTTTTTCCATAACGAGTGACTATGACAGGATTGTGGTTTAGCGTTGGTTTGAAGTAGGTGCTTCCCGCCGGGGGGGCGGGAAGCACGTTAATGTCATTTGACCTGGGCACCCGGAGTGACGGGGGCAGAGGGGGAGATCACCACGAGTGAGCCGTCGGGATTCTGGGCGGATAGAATCATGCCCTGCGACTCCACTCCTTTGAGCTTGCGGGGAGCGAAGTTGGCGATGAAGCATACCTGTTTCCCGATGAGGTCTTCGGGGGCGTAGTGCTTGGCGATTCCGCTGACGATGGTGCGTTTCTCCATTCCGTCGTCGATGAGGAATCGCAGGAGCTTGTCGGCCTTGGGGACGCGGGCGCATTCGATGACGGTGCCGACGCGGATGTCCATCTTCAGGAAGTCGTCGAATGGCACGTCGGGCTGTTGCGGCTCGGGCTTCCATGCGGCGAGCTTGTTCTCCTCCTTGATACGGGCGAGGCGGTCGAGCTGTGCCTGGATGGCATCATCCTCGATTTTCTCGAAGAGCAGCACGGCCTCTCCCAGGCGGCTGCCGGCCTTGACGATGTCCTCGCGTCCGAGGTCGGCCCATGTCAGCCCGTCGAGTCCCAGCATCCCGCGCAGTTTCCCTGCCATGAAGGGGAGGAACGGCTCGAAAGCCACGGCGAGGTTGGCACAGATCTGGAGGGCGACATTGAGGATGGTGGCGGTGCGCTCCATGTCGGTCTTGGCGACTTTCCATGGCTCTGTCTCCTGGAGGTAGCGGTTGCCGACGCGGGCTATCTCCATCGCCTGGCGGAGGGCTTCGCGGAAGTGGAATGTCTCAAGCGACGTGGTGAGGGCCTTCTCGGCTTCTCGGATTTCGGCGAAGGCGGCCTTGTCGACATCGAGCCACTGGCCGGCCTGGGGCACGACGTTGTCGAAGTATTTGCCGGTCAGCACCACGGCACGGTTGACGAAGTTGCCGAGGATGGCCACCAGCTCGGAGTTGTTGCGGCTCTGGAAGTCGCTCCAGGTGAAATCGTTGTCTTTGGTCTCCGGGGCGTTTGCGGTCAGGACGTAGCGCAGCACATCCTGTTTGCCGGGGAAGTCGCGGAGATATTCGTGGAGCCACACGGCCCAGTTGCGCGAAGTGGAGATTTTGTCACCCTCGAGGTTGAGGAACTCGTTGGAGGGCACGTTGTCGGGCAGCTGGTATCCGTCGCCGTATGCCATTAGCATCGCCGGGAAGATGATGCAGTGGAAGACGATGTTGTCCTTGCCGATGAAGTTTATGATGCGGCTTTCGGGATCCTTCCAGTATTTCTCCCAGCTGTCGGGGAGTATCTCCTTGGTGTTGGAGATGTAGCCGATGGGGGCGTCGAACCATACATAAAGCACTTTCCCCTCGGCCCCCTCGACAGGCACGGGTATGCCCCAGTCGAGGTCGCGGGTGACGGCGCGGGGCTGTAGGCCCAGGTCGAGCCATGACTTGCACTGGCCGTATACGTTGGTCTTCCACTCCTTGTGGCCTTCGAGAATCCACTCCTCAAGGGCTTTCTGATAGTTCTCAAGGGGGAGATACCAGTGGCGGGTCTCCTTGAGGACGGGGATGTTGCCGGTCTCGGCGCAGCGGGGATTGATGAGGTCGGTGGCGCTCAGCGACGAGCCGCATTTCTCACACTGGTCGCCGTATGCGCCCTGGGCATGGCAGACGGGACACTCGCCGATGACGTAGCGGTCGGCCACGAATCGGCCCGCGCCTTCGTCGTAGAGCTGCATCGAGGGTTTCTCGATGAATCCCCCTTTGTCATATATGTGGCGGAAGAATTCCGACGCGGTCTCGCGGTGGGTCTCGGAGGTGGTGCGGGAGTAGACATCGAATGAGATTCCCAGCTCCTCGAAAGAGTCCTTTATGATTTTATGGTAGCGGTCTACTACATCCTGGGGGGTGATGCCCTCTTTGCGGGCGCGGATGGTGATGGGCACTCCATGCTCGTCGCTGCCTCCGATCATCTTGACATCCTCGCCTCGCAGGCGCAGGAAACGTGTGTAGATGTCGGCGGGGACATATACCCCGGCGAGGTGGCCGATGTGTACCGGGCCGTTGGCGTAGGGGAGGGCAGTGGTGACAAGAGTCCGTTTGAAGTTCTTCTCCATCTGTATATTCTGTTTCGTATGATTGACACTTTTTAGAAACCGCAAATTTAGAAAAAAATCACTAATTTTGCAACGACAATACTATCAAACGCCATATCAAGATGCGAATTTCCAGATTCCTTGCCGCCGCGCTGCTCTCCGGCGCGGTTTCCCAGGCAGTTGCAGACAGCCCTTACGCGGGCGGTGTGATGATCATGAACGAGGAGACCACCGGCAATCCCGGCAACGGCTCAATCAATTTTTTCAGTCCGGAGGGGGAGGGGAGCTGGATTTACCGCGCTTTCCGCCAGGCCAATCCGCGCCGTGAGATACCCGGGGCGATATGCCATGCCCGTTTCCACGGCGACAGGCTGTATGTGGTCTCCAACCACCCCGATGCTCCCGGCAGCTACAACATGGCCGGCACGCTGACGGTGCTTGACGCCTCGACTCTGGTCTATCTCAACTCTGTTGAGCTTGTCAACGGGCGGGGGAAGAGTGTGCAGGGCCGTGCGGTGATGCCTTTTGGCGACAAGGCGTTTGTGACCACTTCCGACGGCATACTGACCTACATTGCCGGTGACAACACCCTCGTGCAGGAATGCGCCGACATATGCAGCCCCGACGGTGTGGCGTCGCCTTATCCTTACCAATATCCCTACCAGACCGGCTCAATCGCCAGGGTGGGGGATGATTTCTACTTCGCATCGCAGACATTCGGGTTGGTGAGCATCCCCGGGATGCGGCCTGACAAGGCCATCGGTCTGAGCCTTGCCGACTTGCTTGGCGACAATCTCCCCGAGGGGCTTGGAGAGACCAACGGCATCGGCTCGATTGTCACAGGCAATGACGGCAATCTATGGATGAGCGTCACCGCCGACACCAACGCCACCGGGGAGGCCGCTCCTTATCTGATAAAGTATGATCCGGTGAGCGGGCAGGCTGAGGCTGTGGCGGTGCCCGACGGCATCTATCCCCCGGCCAACTCCTGGTATGCCTGGACCGCCGACGGGTTCCACGCCTCGGCCACCGGCAATTTCCTCTATTGGAACGGCGGGCCCAACACCTGGTTCTCAAACAGCGCGGTATTCAGGTATGACATCGACAAAGGGGAATTTTCCAAGGTGCTTGACCTCAACGCCGAGGAGCTGCCTGCGGGGGAGAATCCCTGGATGATTTATGGATGCTCGATGAGGACATCTCCCGTTTCGGGGGATATGTATCTCTCGCTTTTCAAGGATTACGCGCTCACCGACTATGTGTTGCGCCGTCTGGGGCCTGACGGGGCCAGGATTGCCGATTACCGGATGGAACCTGCCGTATGGTATCCCTCGCTTCCTGTGTTTGTCGACGACGAGGCCCCGGAGTTCAAGCCGGTAGAGGAGCTGGTCATTGACGGGGGGGAGACCACTGAGGTTGACCTGCTGGGATTCGCCACCGACTCTGATTCCCCCGACGCTGAAATCAACTACCAGGTATCAGGTGTGTCGTTGCCCGGAGGTGGCGGCGTTGCCGAGATTGCAGGCAGGGTGCTGCGTGTAAGCCCTGAGCACTCACCCGTGGAGCAGGCTGAGGATGCCTCCGCCGAGAACGGATGGATTGACCTTATCGCAGATTCCCAGGGAAAGACTGCTGCCACCCGCCTGTATGTCCGTTATTCCGCCGCGTCGCTTGACATGGCGGGAGAGGGGCTTAGGCTTGCGGCGGCTTCTGTCAGGGATGGCCAGCTGACATTGCGCGGCGAAAAGGCTATGACCGCTGTCGTCTACACTCCAGAGGGACGGATGGTCATGGAGGTTGCCGCTCCCGCCGGGGAATCAATCCACAGCCTCGGCCAGCTGTCGGCTGGGCTTTATATCCTGCGCTTCGGCGGTAAGACCCTCAAATTCCGTATCTGACACCCTCAAATACCACATCTGATAACATCTGATATTGGATAACCCGAATACACGGATAAATCCGGGGAGGGGACTGCTTGGCATCTCCCCCGTGATACTGTTTCTGGCGCTGTATGTGGTGGTGTCGGCCTGCGTGGGCGACTTCTACAGGATGCCGTTCTCAGTGGCGTTGCTGTGTGCCTCGGCCTGGGGTGTCGCCATTTCGGCGGGGAGCCTGGCCGACAGGGTCGCCACATACTCCAAAGCCGCCGCCCATCCCAACATCATCTACATGGTCTGGATTTTCATCCTGGCCGGGGCATTTGCCTCCCTGGCCAAGGAAATCGGGTCCGTGGAGGCGACCGTTGAGCTTGCCCTGAGGCTGCTCCCGTCATCGATGGTGGTCCCGGGGATATTCGTGGCCGCGTGCTTCATATCGCTCGCCGTCGGAACCTCGGTTGGCACGGTGGTGGCGCTGACCCCGCTGGCTGTCGAAATCGCGGCGGTGTCAGACGGCAGCGCGGCCTTCATGGTGGCGGTGGTCATCGGGGGCGCGTTTTTCGGCGACAACCTGTCGTTTATCTCCGACACGACAATCGCCGCCACCCGTTCGCAGGGATGCGACATGGCCGACAAGTTCAGGGCCAACATCTGGCTCGCCCTCCCGGCGGCGGCGGTCACCCTGGCGGTGTATCTTGTCGAGAACAGCATGACGCCAGTGGCCCAGGTCGCTGATGCCGGGCATCCATCGGTGTGGCTGGTGTTGCCTTATCTGATGGTGATAGTGGCGGCTGTGGCGAGGATGAATGTCACGCTGGTGTTGTCGGGCGGCATCGTTGCCGCGATGGTTGTCGGGATGGCCCACGGTCACAGTCCGTTGTCCCTATGCGGCTTCATGGGGAGCGGCATAGAGTCGATGGGAGGGCTGATAGTGGTCACCCTGATGTCGGCCGGGATGCTCGGGCTTGTCAAAGCCAACGGAGGCATAGACTGGATGCTGCAGGTGTTGACCGCCCGGGTCAGGGGCAAACGTGGCGCGCAAGGGTGCATAGCCTTGCTGGTCAGCCTGGTGAACCTCTGCACGGCCAACAACACCGTGGCCATCATCACCGTCGGGCCGCTGTCTAAGGAGATTTCCCGCCGGTTTAGCATCACGCCGCGCAAAAGCGCGTCGTTGCTCGACACATGTTCATGCATCGTGCAGTGTCTTATCCCTTATGGCGCGCAGACCCTCCTTGCCTGCTCGCTTGCCGGGCTGTCGCCTGCCGAGCCGTTCCGCTACCTGTATTATCCGTGGGCGCTGGCCGTGGCCGTGATTGTCTCCATAATGGTGAAAGGGGGGCGTAAATGAAATTGTTCATGGCCCCCTTGCAGGGCTACACCGATGCGCCATACCGCCTTTTCCACACCGAGGTCTTCGGCGGGGCCGACGGCTGTTTCTCCCCTTTCCTGAGATGGGAGAAGGGGGAGCCGGCCAGGCGCACGATGCGCGACATCCTTTCCCCGCTCAATGCTGAGACCGCCGGTTTTGTGCCCCAGATAATCTTCCGTGACGCGGAGGAGATGCGCCGGCTCGCCGGGGCGCTGAAAGCCGAGGGGTTTGACCGTGTCGACCTCAATATGGGATGCCCCTTCCCGCCGCAGGTCGCCAAAGGCCGTGGTGCCGGGTTCCTGCTCAGAAGGGAGGAGATGGAGAAGGTGGCGGCCTATGTAGCCGAAGACAGTTCGGTGAGTTACTCGTTGAAGATGCGGCTCGGGGTGGATGACCCCTGGCAATGGCGTGATGTCGTGTCGGTGTTGAGGAAGATGCCGTTGGAGCATGTGACCATCCATCCGCGCACGGCCCGGGAGCAATACCGGGGCGACCTGCATCTCGATAGATTCGAGGAGCTGGCCTCGGCTGTCGGTAAGCCGGTGGTGTTCAACGGCGAGATACATACGCCTGGGGAGCTGGAGGAGGTGGCAGGGCGTTGGCCGTGGCTCCACGGGGTGATGGCCGGGCGTGGGCTGCTGGGCCGTCCGTCGCTGTTCAGGGAGTGGCGCGACGGCCAGGAGTGGGACGACCGCCGGCGGCTTGAGGGGTTGTTGCGGCTTCACGGGCTGTTATGGGGACATTACCGGGGAGTGCTTTGCGGCGAGGCGCAGCTGCTGTCGCGGATGAAGAGCTTCTGGTATTATGCCCTGTTGCCTCACCGTCAGTTGAAACGGATAGCCAAGGCCCGTTCGGCGGCTGATTACGAGGCGGCTGTAAGGGAGCTGTCGGTATGAATTTTAAGGGGGCTGCGGAAATTCCCGCCGAAATTTGTTAACTTTGCAGGGAGGATGACGTTGGCCGCCCTGTGGCGCTCCGTCAGCCCCTGCCTGAGCAAATCGTTTTGCTCTCTTATACAACATCCCATAGATGAAAGACTTAGTAATCTCGAAGGAAACCACCGAAAGGGCCGTGGTCGTTGGGCTGATTACCCCGCGCCAGCCCGAAGGGAAGGTCAATGAATATCTCGACGAACTTGAGTTCCTGGCCGACACGGCGGGGGGCGAGGTGGTCAAGCGCTTCACCCAGAAGGTCGACACCCCCAACTCCGCGACTTTCGTCGGCAAAGGCAAGCTGGAGGAAATAAAGGAATATGTCGAGAAGAACGACATCGGAATGGTGATTTTCGACGATGACCTCTCGACAAAGCAGATCGCCAACATAGAGAAGGAGCTGCAGGTCAAGATTCTCGACCGGTCGAGCCTGATTCTCGACATCTTCGCCAAGCGCGCGCAGACGGCGACGGCCAAGACCCAGGTGGAGCTTGCCCAATACCAGTACCTGCTTCCCCGCCTGACCCGTATGTGGACCCACCTCGAACGTCAGAAGGGTGGTATCGGTATGCGTGGCCCGGGCGAGACCCAGATCGAGACCGACCGCCGTATCATCAAGCGGCGTATCGCCTGGCTGAAAGACCAGCTGAGCGACATCGACCGACAGAAGACCCTGCAACGCAAGAACCGTGGCAAGCTTACCCGCGTGGCCCTGGTTGGTTACACCAATGTCGGCAAATCCACGCTTATGAACCTGTTGAGCAAGAGCGAGGTGTTTGCCGAGAACAAGCTGTTTGCGACCCTCGACACCACCGTGCGCAAGGTCATCATCGACAACCTGCCGTTTCTGCTCACCGACACTGTGGGGTTCATCCGCAAGCTGCCCACCAACCTGGTGGAGTCGTTCAAGTCGACCCTCGACGAGGTGCGCGACGCCGACCTGCTTGTGCATGTGGTCGACATATCCCATCCCCAGTTCGAGGAGCAGATCGAGGTGGTCAACAAGACCCTCGCCGAGGTCTGCGGCTCGGCCGACAAGCCGATGATAATGGTGTTCAACAAAATAGACGCTTACAGCCATGTGGCCAAGGATGAGGATGACCTTACCCCGCGCTCGCGCGAGAATATCCCCCTGGAGGAGCTGAAACAGACCTGGATGAACCGGCTCGGCTCGGGCGACTGTGTGTTCATCTCGGCCAAGAGGGGGCTCAACATCGACGAGCTTAAACAGCGTATTTACGCCAAGGCCAAGGAGATACATATGGAGCGTTTCCCCTATAACGACTTCCTTTTCCAGAAATATGACGACCTGGGGGAGACCCAGGCCGACTCCTGACAACAGATGGCTGACAACCGACGGAATATGATGAGATGGGAGCGTCTGGTCTCTGACAAGCGTTTCGGCCTGGAGGATTACCACGACCCCAAGCGTGGGAGCCGCACTGACTTTCAGCGCGACTTCGACCGGCTTGTGTTCTCTTCGCCGTTCAGGCGGTTGCAGAACAAGACGCAGGTGTTTCCGCTGCCGGGCAGCATCTTTGTGCATAACCGCTTGACCCATAGTCTTGAGGTCGCGTCAGTGGGCCGGTCGATGGCCAATGAGGTGGTGAGCCTGATAATGCCTCGCCACGAGTCGACTCCGGCGGCCAAGTCTCTGGAGTCGATCGGCGACATCGTTGCCGCCGGATGCCTCGCCCATGACATGGGCAATCCCCCTTTCGGCCATTCGGGGGAGAAGGCCATCGCGACATTCTTCTCGGAAGGGGAGGGGGCGTTCCTGAAAGACCGTCTAACTCCGGCGCAGTGGGCCGACCTGGTGAATTTCGAGGGTAACGCCAATGCCCTCAGGGTGCTGACCCATCAGTTCCAGGGGCGGCGCAGCGGAGGTTTCGCGATGACCTATTCGATGCTCGCCTCGATAGTGAAATACCCCTACTCCTCGGGCCTCTCCGGGGACAAGGGGAAGTTTGGCTTCTTCACCTCGGAGACGGAGAGCTACCGGCGCATCGCCTCGGAGCTTGGGATACCGATGCTCGACGCGCCCGCCGGGGAGACTCTTTTCGCCCGCCATCCGCTGGTCTACATAGTGGAGGCGGCCGACGACATATGCTATGAGGTGATGGATCTTGAGGATGCCCACAAGCTCAAGATTGTCGGGTCTGAGGAAATCATCGGGCTTTTCCTGTCGTTCCTCCCCGAGGAGCGTAAGGCCCGAAGTCTCGAGATAATGGGGCGGTTTGACGACCCCAACGAGAAAATCGCCTACCTGCGGTCGGGTGTGATAGGTGAGCTGGTGACCGCCTGTGCCCGAGTGTTCGCCGACAATGAGGAGGCGATTCTTGCCGGAGAGTTCCCCGGCAGGCTGCTCGGCCATGTGCCTCAACGGCTTCGCGAGGCTTACGAACGGTGTAACGACCTCTCCTGGGCCAAGATTTACAGGGCGCGGGAGGTGGTGGATGTGGAGCTGGCCGGTAACCGCATCATCACTTTCCTGCTTGAGAAGCTTGTCCACGCTGTCTGCAATCCCGACCTGAATTACTCAAGGTTGCTCCTGTCTCAGGTGCCCGACCAGTATGATGTCACTTCGGTTGACCTTTTCTCCAAACTCCAGGGGGTGGTCGACCATGTTTCGGCCATGACCGATGTCTACGCCCTCGACCTGTTCCGCAAACTCAACGGCATGAGCCTGCCTGCGGTGTGAACCGGCGGCGTGCCCTGTGGCGTTATGATATAATAAAACCGTTTCCTATGACAAGATTCCTCATATCTTTTTTGATGTTTATCCCTTTGCTGGCCGGTGCTGTGGCCGTCAAGGATGTCGAGAATGTGCATGTCAAGGACCGCACACGCTATGTCACCGACATGGCGGGGATGCTCTCGCCGGGCGCGGTCGCGCGGGTCGACTCGCTGATGGCCGACGCGTGGCGCCAGTCTTCGGCAGAGCCGGTGGTGGTCATAGTCGACAATCTCGACGGCGAGGACATCGACGATTATGCCACAGAGCTTTTCGAACTGTGGAAGCCGGGCAAGAAAGACAAGGACAACGGTGTGATTATGTTGATTTCCAGGGATGACCGGAAATTTGTGATACGCACCGGATATGGTGTCGAAGGGGTGTTGCCCGATGCCCTCTGCTGGACTATACTCAACCAGACGATGAAGCCTTATTTCCAGGAGGGGGATTATGACGGCGGGGTGGTGGCCGCCGCCACAGACATCAACCGGGTGCTGACCGAAGAGGAGGCGCGGGCCGAACTCATGTCGAAATATGAGAATGACCAGGGGGCCGGCGGCGAGGATGATTTCTTCAAGGTCTACCTTACGGTGTGCCTTGTTCTGCTGGTGGCTTTCGGGGTGTATTACCTGTGTCAGCTTGCAAGGAGCCGGGGCAAGGACACCGCCGAGGCTTACCATCTGTTTGAGAAAAGCAAGCTGACGGTGATGGTGCTGACAGCCGCCACGCTGGGTATATTGGCCCCGGTGCTGGTTCTGTGGCTGGTGACGATGCGCCGCATCCGTACACGCAAGCGCCTGTGTTCCAATTGCTCGACCCCGATGACGCGTCTCGATGAGGAGACCGACAACAAATACCTCACCCCCGCCCAGGATGCCGAGGAGCGGCTCAATTCGGTCGATTACGATGTTTGGCTCTGCCCGACCTGCAACCAGACTGAGATTATCCCGTTTATCAACCGCCAGAAAAACTACTCGGTGTGTCATGTCTGCGGGGCGCGTACTGCCGCGCTGGTCTCTGACCGCATCACACGTCAGCCCACCACAATGTCGAAAGGGCAGGGGGTGAAGACTTACCGCTGCTTCAACTGCCATAACGTCACCAACCACCCTTATGAGATTCCAAAGGTGGTGGCTCCTCCGGTGATTCTCGGAGGTGGTGGCGGAGGATTCGGCGGCGGAGGAGGATTCTCCGGCGGTTCCTTCGGCGGTGGCATGACCGGCGGGGGAGGTTCGCGTGGAGGCTGGTAGCCCGCTGGGTGGAGTGTGCCCGCAACGCTTGACGCGAACCATCGGGCTTCGGCAAGTGTTAATCAATCAAAGGATAATGATGACGGGTGAGGTCAAAAACCTCCCTCGGGATGTTGGAAGCGACATCCGCCCCAAAATTCAAGCAGATGGCGCCGCGCTGACGGCGGTTGCCCTATTCCAAAGTATTGCTGTCCGGTAAAACTTTGACATGATAGGAAATGGACTATTTTTATCTCATACAGCATGAAACAGACTCGTATAGATGTCTTTTAAGGGCTTTTTGATGCTTAATGCTACCAATTTCACATCGCCTCAAATGACAAGCCCTTTTTCGTAAAACAGGTGTAACTTATTATATTTGTAGAGAATATATGATTTTGTCTTTTTTTACCGGACAGCAATAATTCCAAAGTAAGCGGCGGTTGCCCCGGTTTGTCGGGAGGCGACCGCCGTCTTTTTTGTAGTTGTTGAAATCCTATGGGATTATCGCGAGACGGTGAAGGGAATAGTTCCCTGCGGCTCAGACTGTGTCATTTGGATAGGTCAATGGTCAGGGGCTCTCCTCTGACAGAACCGTTGGCGTTGTAAGATACCGGAGTGATTGTCGTGATCTTTCCAGAAGTCAGTTGAAGTTCTACGACACCGGATTTCAGATCCGTGACCTCGATTTTGCTCGGGACTCTGGCTCCTTGCGGTTTTACCTCGAGCACAAGCCGCGTCAGCCCCTCCAGATTTTTCATGCCGATTTTAACTGGAGTGGTGGTGGCCATTGTGGATATGCCGGAGCTATGGCTCCCACCTATTGATGAGATTCCCAATTCAATTGCTTGTGGCAGATAATCCATCACGAAATACCGGGCATCATAGCGGCGGGGATTGCTCCCAGCTGAGACTCTATAGCTTCTGGTAGCTCGGCATCTCAAATGACCTTCACAGGTTCTTGCATAATCTTCATCATTGTGGTGGAAAGTAAGAGAGGAGAAGTCAATATATAGTTCAGGGCTTGCTGATGGAGTGAAATATACGCAATCCCATTTGCCGTCTTTTTTCAGCACGGATACAGCCCATCCGTCCCCATTGCTTGATCCGGCGCCATCTGTATAAAACACATGAAAAGGCAAAAGATAGTCAAAAATGAAGTTGTAATCAGCATAATTGAAATTGCTTGACATAGAGGGTGTAGTGGATGGGTAATTTGTCGTTTGTGGTGCTGTGTGGTTGTCATCTGCCATGGAACACAACGATGTACGTCCTTGATAGGGAAGAATGTCTCCGTTGGAGCCTTCTCCGTAAATTTGGGGCTGTGAGCCTGATTTTGCAAAAGGTTTCCAATGTAATAAATCCCGAAATAGATGAACATTCTTGTCAGAAATATCTCGTGTCACTGTTCCTTTCCCAAAATTGTATGTAAGAACTTGAGTAAGCTTGTAGTTGTCGTCTGGGATGAAATAGTTGAGAGATATTCCATCTGTCCATGTCGTTGGTGCGTAAAGAGTTACGGCCTTGTTCGAAGGACCTAATTGTAGTTTGACAGAACCTGCAGTGGCTTGTTGTGCGGGTGAAATGCCATCATCTTTGAATAAACCAGATGTAACTTCCCAGTCAAATGGGGTCTTGTTTGCTGAGTCTAAACCGTGGATTATACCAGTCGAAGGGTTCAGACGGAAACTGCAAGAGTAGCCGAGGCCTTTTAGAAGGTCTCTTATAGCTATGGAAACAAAGTCATACAATTGTCCTGGAGTTTCATCTAATGAGAATGAACATTCGTTTAACCGTGAGGCATTATATGTTATGCGAATGTCAGGACGAGCCGGGTTGTCGAAAAAATCTAATGAAGAGATACTTTCGATAAATTGGTATGAAGAGTTGGTGTCATATTCCGCCAATACAATGTGTTTTATTTGTGATGCAAGGGAAATTTCATTAAGAGGACCATTGGAAAAGTCCTCATAAGAAATGAATCCAACCTTAGAGATAGGAGCGGACGTTGTCCCCGCTGAGATATCAGCTTTGACGGTGATGGGAAGTGTTGGGGGAAGAGCTTCTGCTACAATTTTGCATGCATATTCAAAAGCTCCTGTCATTTCAGGTTTCCAATTTCCAGAGTATTGGACTTTGAACACGGTGCCCCCGTTTATTTCCCTGACGATCGGTAGACCTTGTATAGAGGGAATAATAGACTCAGAAACATAGCTGTCTGATTCTTGATAGGTCTGGGCAGAAGACGGTGTGCCAATACAAAGTATGGCCAATATGGTGAGTATTGCATTGATGGTTCTCATCTTAAACTGATCTTTTTAGAGAGGTTCTTGGTGGTTGTGACAACTTTCAGGATATAAATCCCACGCTCAATATGCCCAAGAGAGATGGTGGAATCTTCTTGCAGGCTATAATTGAATATCTGTTGTCCTTGAGTTGTGTATACTGCCAAATGGACAGGATTCCCTTGGGTATTTGATATGCTCAGGTCTTTCCCGTTTAGTGATATTAAGACGTCGTCGTTGTTTTCGTTGATAGTGTCTATATCGCCTAATACAAGCGCAAGTGTTTCCGCGTCGATATAGTCTGTTGACCAAACTTTAGGCGTATAGATGTACTCCCCGGTTTCAGAATCCACGTAAACGCATCTGGCCCAGGAGCCCCATATGGTTAGAGGCAGTGAGACATTTACGGTTTCGTCTTCTAATGTGCAGAGCATCGGAATGCTGCTATATATTGGTGCCTCGTCTGGAGTCAGGTAATGTCCTTCAGAATATTCTGCCCGGAAGCTTCGGAGATGTTTGACCTTGAAGGTCATGGTGAGCTGGCCAATTATTTCGGGCTCGAAATACTGGTTCGTTGGCTCGTATAAGTAGCCCTCATGGAAATGATAGTCGTATTCGACATGGGTCAATTCCATTTGCGGTGTCTTGGACTGCGCAGGTTCTGCAAGCATTACCGATGCTCCTAAAAGTAAGAACATCCCACACAAAAATAATATGATCTGTTTCATAGGGATTGGTTTTTGTTGTTTGTAACACGGTGTTAATCAATGCCATTGGATGACAACCATTCGCATTTTTACCAGTTCTCCGTTGTGATAGTAGTGAAAAAAGTATTGCCCCGGAGGTAGTATTCTGATTAGTTCATCATATGTCCTTCCTTTTGCGATGAAGTTAGAATTGGAATCGTAAACATTTATGTATGATAAATTCACTATTTCTTCGTGGTCTTTATGCTTTTCAAATGAAAGGTGACATAGTGGATTGTCTAATTGGCAGATAATCCTGTTGGGGTCGACTGTTTGTGAAACAGTGATTGTTCCGTGGCTGTTGGTCGCGGAAAATTCAAGCTCCACAGAGTCCGAACGATCAAGGTTGGTGATTGTTATATGATCGTGAGCTGTGGCTTTGATGTCTAGGACTTTATAAACGGGATTTGTCATCTCCATAATGCAGATGGAGAAATTTCTTACGCCAAGGCATTCGATTGCATAGTAGAGCTCGTATGAATACTCGTCGTAATAATCATATCCAATCAAAGAAATGGTTTTGAAATGAGGCTGTAGGGATAAACTCAAGGATAAGGGAGAGAGTTGGTATGTCTTGCCTCCCGCTGATATGCTTAATCTCACTTCTCCTCTGAGGGTGCCGTCCGGATTTTCTTGAAATCCATACACGTCATTGATCGGTTCTACTTGAAATCTTTCCTGATTAGAGGTTTGGATGGTTATTGGGCTATTATCTTTTTCAGAAAATAACAAGAATTCCCAATTGTATGCTTCAACAGCTGTGGATATCTCATATTCAGCAGAAAAAAAGTTGGAAACATAGGCTGATATGGATCCGAGTTCATCGATATTGCTGCAGGTTATTTGTCCTGCGAGATTTATAGGCACATTCCATCCAATCATACTCATCAGTTCAGCGGTGACGTTATCAATTTGAAAATTGCAGTCTCCTTTACCGAGTCCGTAATGCATTAGTGAATGAATATTGTCAAGATATACAAGAGATTCCCTCATTCGATAAGTTGAAGGGGTGTACATTTTGTGTTTGATGTCACTTTTCCCGGCATACACATTGGTAGTGCCATAAGGGGATACGAATTGTCGCAGTTCGTAATCGCTATGGGTGCAATCTTCCAATTTTTTTCCATTGGAGTCTACTATTAATCTGTCAAATGCCGAAAGATGGCCATCCCATTGGAAACAAGGAGTGGTTCCATCATATGATGTTACACTGGAACCGAAGCCGAGGCAGACGGCAAGTGAGCGTAGGGTTATGGTGTATAAATTGTTGGATGTTGTTGTGACATCATTGCCTATATTGCTGTCCCATTGCTTGACTGGGTTTAGCCATATATATGCGTCTGGACTTTCAGGTGTGCTCTCGATTGCTTTCTGTTGTGCATATAGTGCCGACGGCACCATGGATGTCGGTGTTTGTTCAAAGAAAACCACATCACAGACGGCAAGTTCTTCTTTCAAGTCTTCGAGATAAGACACGCTGATGTGGATTGGCGTGGCATTGGAAATTATTTGCGCCCAATATTTGGCCGCCTGGTTCATGCAGGCCTGCATATCGGGATTGTTGACGTTTTCGAATGTCAATATGATGCTTCCTGGCGAGGATGATGGGGCTTTCCACGAAGAATCTTGTGGAATGTTTTGGACTCCGCAGGGAGGACTCTCATAAAATCTGTGCTGGATGGTGCGGTGGGTAGTTCCGCCTGCGCCCCAGGCAACCAAAAAGGCCAGAAACACCATAATTGCTGTTTTGGATCTCATAAGTTGTATTTTTTGATTGGTTCAACATAAAATAAGATGTCACAGTAAAAATGGGTTCTGGGGTAACAATGGTTGTGTGTTGGCAAATATACGAGTTGTATTTGTGAAATCCAAATAATTTTCAAGAAAAATTAAATAGAGTGAATTTTCTGCGAAAATTTTAGCGGAAAGCACCTGTGGCTTATGGCGTTTAATTGTTGTGGGCGCGGAGCTGCCAGAACGCCACCGCTGAGGCGGCCGCGACATTCAGGGAGTCGACATCGCGCGACATCGGGATGCGCGCCACATAATCCGACTCCGAGATGATTCTGCCGGGCAGCCCTTCCCCCTCGGTGCCGAGGATGATGGCCAGGCGTGGCTCCTCGGCCAGTGCGGGGTCGTCGATTGCCACAGAGTCATCGCTCAGGGCCATTGCCACGGTCTTGAAGCCGAGGCGGCGCAGTTCGGCAAGATAGTCAGTGCTGTCAAGGTATGCCCACGGCATCAGGAAGACCGTCCCCATCGACACTCTTATGGCCCGGCGGTTTAGCGGGTCGCAGGCCGTGGGGCTCAGAAGCACCGCGTCTATCCCCAACGCGGCCGCCGAGCGGAATATCGCCCCGATGTTGGTGGTGTCGGTCACTTCATCTATTACTGCCACACGTCGTGCCTCGTGACAGACCTCTTCGGGCGATTTCGGTTCCGGACGACGCATGGCACACAAGACTCCCCGCGTCAGGGTGTAGCCGGTGAGCTCGCGTAGCGCCTCGCGCGCGCCTGTATATATAGGCATATCCGGGCAACGGGCGATTATGTCTGCCGCATCCCCTTCGATATGCCGCTCCTCGCAGAGCATTGACAGCGGTGTGAATCCCGCCTGGAGTGCTACCCTTATCACTTTCGGACTTTCAGCGATGAAAAGTCCCTCGCCCGGTGACAGGCGGTTTCTCAGCTGTGCCTCGGTCAGTGACGCGTATGGGGCAAGCCTTGGGTCATCCAGCCTGTCAATCCTCTCGATTCTCATTATAATTATGTGTTGATAAAAAATATTCTGGGAAATGTTCTGTGGAAATATCGTGGCGCAAATTTACAATAAACCTCGCTCCAATCAAAAAAATCCCTCTTTCAGATTCAAAAATCCACCTTTTTTAGACCCCCAAAAAACTCCCAGTGGTAAAAAATCCGCTGACCCAAAACTCCCCGTTCCCCCTCCATGCTGTTCGGTGTCCGGCCGCAGGGAGGGGAGTGCGCCCGGGGCCGTCGCGATTGCCCGCTTTTTTCGCCGCGCCCAATACGCTGTCCTCCAGCGACAACCGTCGCCGCGCCCTCCGCATGTTGAAATTTTCTTGAAAAAACTTGCCGAAAAATTTGGCCGGTTCGGGGAAAACGCCTAACTTTGCACTCGCTTTTCGGGACGGAGGTTCCGGGGCGGCCCTGAAAAGGAGAAACGCCGCCGAAGATTGAAAAGTTCAAAAAAAACGCCGAAAAATTTGGCCAGTTCAAAAATTCGACGTAACTTTGCAGAGCTTTTCCGCCGCAAGCCGGGAAGCGAGAAAATAGGACATTGAAAGAATTGCAATAGACGAAGTAGTACAGGAGCTAACAAGCTTCCTGTCGATTCCGAAAACCAACAGGTCAACCGGGCCGGAGAAGGACGCTTCTGATGTCATC
>CAJTEX010000002.1 GCA_910575615.1 Bacteroidales bacterium
CCGGGGGTTGGCGGCCGACAGGCCGCCAACCCCCGGTAAATACGCCAGGCGTGAGATTCTGAAAGAATCTTCTATATAGATAATCCAATTCAGAGGCAACATCTATAAAAGATTCTTTCAGAATCTCACGCCTGATGTCAGTAACCCCGGGTTGCCGCTTGGTCGCCCACAAGGGGTTCCCGCGCGCCAACCCGGGGCTAATAATTAATGAATCCTACGGATTCGTGGGTGGATTCGGGGATGTTTTTTGGGGGCGGCGTGGGCGGATTCCGGGGCATCGGGGCGGCGTGGGCGGATTACGGGTGAGGTGGGGGAAAAGGGACAGCCCCGCCGGCAGGCGTGGGCCTGTCAGCGGGGCTGTATCAGGGGGATGCTCCCCGTGCTGTCTCCGGCGCTGGCCGGGAGGAATCAGCGGAGGTAGAGCTTGGTGGTGTTGACGATGTAGAAGCCGGGAGCGAAGTCGGTCAGGACATTGGTGCCCTCATACACCTCGCGCACGAGCGAACGGCCATCGATCGAAGTGACAGTGACAGTTCCGGCCACAGGGCTCTCGACAACGATGGAGCCGCCACGGGTGTAGATCTTCATGCCGGGAGCGGCGGTGACATCAGCCATGCCAGACTGCATGAAGCCGTTCTTGTTGTAGATGCCGTAATTCTGGGCTGTGAAGTCTACGGTCTGATCGCCGTTGCCATTGCTGAAGATGATCATCGGCTTGGCGATGTTGTCAGTGGTGGTGAAGGAAACCTTGTAGAGGTTGCCCTCGAGGGTCATCTTGGTGCCGGGCCATTTGCCGAGGTATTCCTTGTTGCCGTCGCCATTCCAGAAGTAAGCGTAAACCGACGACCAGTTTGACAGGGAGTTGTCGTAGTAGTAGACATAATCCACGGCATCACCTACCGGGGGTTTGGGATCATCGGGAATCTCACCTGCGCCCTCGATGGTCTTCACATAGCCGTTGAGGGTGTAGTAACCGCCGTTGACAAACTTGAAGCCGTCTTTGTCAGACTGGTTGTTTCCGGCGTTGCTGAAGATGATCTTCGCGTCATCGGCGATTTTGCCGGCTCCGGTGTAAGTCCATTTGTAGACATTGTTTCCGAGGTAGGTCATGCTCTGGCCGGGCCAGCTTCCGCCGGTGTAGTTGGTGCTGTTGTTCCATATCCAGGCGGTGGCGGGGTTCCAGGAGTCATGTTCGAGGAAGATGGCCTGCTCACCCTCAGCCATGGCGGGGGCGATGACCTCTTCAGGCTCCTCGCGGTCGCCGCCGACAATGACATCGCCGGAAGGTTTCTCTGTCCAGGTCTCCTCGGGCATGGTCTCGTCGGGCCATTCGGTCCACTGGCCGTCTACGGGCGCGCTGCCATAGAGGTATTTGCCGTCAACGCCTACCTTGCCGGGAGCCTTGGTCTTGTCGGTGTCGAGGACATAGACGCGGAGGTTGCCCTTGCCTGAGCAGGAAGCGGTCAGGGTGCCGTCGGTGACGGTCTTCACGTCGCCGGTGATAGCGTCGACATAGCGGCCGTTGAGGACACCGGTGAAGGTGGCGTCGCCGCTGATGGTCACCAGCACGTAAGAGTCGGTGGTGGAGTCGGTGTAGCGGCGCTTGAAGGCCATCTTGCCAGAGCATCCCTCATTGCTGTACTGACCCTTGCGGAGGGCGGGGACAGCCGCGCGGATTTTGTTGAGGCGCTGGATATGGAGGGCCAGGGGGTATGAGAGGGTCGAGGCGAGGTTGCCGGTCGCGCCGTTGTACTCGGCGAAGTCGGTCACGTTGACGTCACCCTCGATGTATCCGCCGAAGTAAGCGCGGCCTGAGTCCTTGAGGGCGATGACCGCACCCTTGTCGATGTCTTTACCTTTCTGGAACTCAACCTCCGATCCGTAGTAGATACAGGGGATGCCTCGGAAGGTGAACATCAGCGAGAGGTTCTCGGCCCAGGTGTCCTGGGTGCCGGTGAAGCGGTAGTTGCTGTCGGGAGCGTAGTCGTGGGAGTCGACATACACCACGTTGTATGTGGCGTCGTTGTAGAGCCAGTCTTGCGAGCGCACACCGTAGGCCCCGGCGGCGGAGTTGAAGTTCCAGTGCATCGCGAAGTCGATGACATTGAGGCCGGAGTGCTCGGAATGGTCGGGGGTGTGGTATTCGTTGCCGTTGAGGGTGGCGTTGTCGCTGCGGCGCAGGATTGAAGAGGCGTGGCCCATGTCATCGGCAGCCGACTGGAGGACAGACTCCCAGTTGGTGTGGCCCGAGACGGTGAAGTAGTCCTGGGAGCCTTCAGTCTTGGTAGGAATCGCCACCACGCTGTCCCATGAATCGGGATTCATGTCCCAGGCGTAGTCCTTGTTCTCCTTCCAGGTGTAGTAGCAGGGGGAGCAGTTGTAGTTGTCGCCGCGGTAGATCACCTCCATCGAGCGGGCGCAGACCTCGCCGTACATGAAGAAGGGGGTGTTGCCTCGCTTGGCCTTGGCCTCGGGGCTTTCGGCGGCTGCGTGGAGCTGGGGGATGAACATCTTGTTGAAGGCCAGACGGGGAATGTGGCCGGCGGTGTCGATACGGAAGCCGTCGACCCCCATCTTGATGAAGCGGGAGTAGCACTCCACGAGGTAGTTGGTCACGCGGGGGTTCTCGGTGTTGAGGTCGACGCAGTCACCTGCGATCTGTCCCCACCAGCGCGAGGGGTCGTCCCAGTCAAACCAGGCCTTGTGGTGGTAGAGGTTATGGATGTCCTTGTTGGTGAAGTCAGAGTTCTTCATCAGGGCCAGACGCGCGCCATACTGGTCGGCGGGCTTGAGGGAGAGGTAGTTGTCGGGGAGGAGTCCGCCATTGCTGACGGTGAGGGGCTTCATCGAGGCGTTGATGTCGGCCAGGTCTTTGGTGTAGTCCTTCTCAAACATCGGGCAGAGGTTGGTCTCGCCGAAGTTTCCGGTGTGCTGGATTACGATGTCGAGGATGAGCTTCATGCCGCGCTTGTGGACCTCGTCGATGAGTTCCTGGAAAGCCACGTCGGCGTCGGCGGCAGTCGCGTCCTTCGATGTGTAGCGGTGGTCGACCTTCGAGAAGTCCATCGCGTGGTATCCATGGTAGTCGAGACCTGAGGCGTTCTCCACCACGGGGGTGATCCACACGGCGGTGAAGCCCAGGGCCTTGATGTAGTCGAGTTTCTTGATGAGGCCCTTGAAGTCGCCGCGCCACTCGGGGTCTTTGACGTTCAGCACGCCGTCCCAGCAGTATACGTTGTTGTCAGGGTCGCCGTCATAGAAACGTGTCGTCATGGCGAAATAGATGGTCTCGTCGCGGAAGTCATCGCGCGAGCCGACGAATGTAGCCGCCGGAGCTGTTCCCGCCGTCAAGGCCATAAGGCCACCGAGCAGGTACCGGTTCATATTTTTCATGAGAGTCGGTAAGGGTGTAAATGATGGTTAAAGAAATGAATGTAAGTTGAGAATGTAGACGTATGGTATTAGTTACGCTGCCGCAAAGATAGGCATTTTCCGTGTAATCCACAAACGGGGAACACAGATTCCGTATCAAAAAGCAATCATGGATGGCGAATGGACGCTGCCGTCACGTCATAAAGGGCTGAAACGCACGGCCAGGGCTGTCTGGTCGCCGGTGAAGGGCTCGGGGCGGCGGCTGTCATAGGCCAGGCGGCCGTTGACCCATGTCTGCTCCACGGCGAAGCTTGTGCGCATCCCGGCGAAGGGGGTCCAGCCACACGTGCTGACCACGTCGCCGTCGGTTATCCCGAGGTCGGTGTCGGGGTCGACCACGACGATGTCGGCCCAATAGTTGGGGCGCAGGAATCCGCGGCGGTCGATGTTGTAGAGCAGCGCCGGGTTGTTGCACATCCTCTCCACCACCTTCTCGTAGGCGAAGTGGCCGTCGCGGGCGAGCTGCAGGGTCAGCGGCAGGGAGAACTGCACGGAGGGCATCCCCGACGCGGCTGTCAGGGCGTCGCCCTGTTTTTGGGCCGTGAGATGGGGGGCATGGTCGGTGGCGATGATGTCGATGCGACCGTCATTGACGGCGCGCAGCAGGGCGTCGCGGTCGTCGGCGGTCTTTATGGCCGGATTGCATTTGGTCAGGCCGCCGGTCAGGGCCACCGATTCGTGGTCAAACAGCAGGTAGTGGGGGCATGTCTCGGCTGTCACACGCTTGTTGGCCAGGGGACCGGGGGTGAGGAAAGCAAGCTCGTCGGCGGTGGTGACGTGCATCAGGTGGAGACGCGCGCCGGTCTGGCGGGCCAGCTCTATGGCGTGGCCGGAGGCGACCGCGCATGCCTGGCGCGAGCGCAGGATGTGATGCAGCCCCACCGGTATGCCGCCCGGGTATTCCCGTTTCAGGGCCTCGCGCGACGCGGCTATTATCTGCTCGCTCTCGGCGTGGCAGGCTATCACTCCCTTGAATGAACGGAAGAGGGAGGAGATGGCCGAATCGTCGTCGACAAGCATGTTGCCGGTCGATGAGCCGAGGAAGAGCTTGACTCCGGGGACACGCGTGGGGTCGGCCTTCATCAGTTGGTCGAGGTTGTCGTTGGTGGCCCCGATGAAGAAGGCGTAGTTGGCGGCGGAGACCTCAGCCGCGCGGGCGTTCTTCTCCTCCCATGCCTCCAGGGTGGTGGTGGCCGGGCGGGTGTTGGGCATGTCGAAGTACGTGGTGACCCCTCCGGCTATCGCGGCGCGGCTCTCGGTGGCAATGTCGCCCTTCTCGGTAAGCCCGGGGTCACGGAAATGGACATGCTCGTCTATCACCCCGGGCATGACCATCTTCCCCTCGCAGTCGACGATGTCGTAAGCCTCGGTGTCGACATCCCGCAGGTCTATGCGCCCGCTGTCGACGCGGCGTATCATCCCGCCCGACACCACAATCGTGCCGATGAAGCGGAATCCATCGTTGAATATCAGGCCGTTTGAGAATAATATCGGTTTCATCGCTGGGAAATGTGACAATTGGAGGGGGGAAAGGGATATGCGTGGTTGCCTGCGGGCCGGGGCGGTCAGCCCTTGGGAGGATGTGGGTATTTGCGCGTCCAGGATGATATTTTGAGCTTCATCACCCCGAAAAACGCCTCGCTGAATATTCCGGAAGACATCTTGCTGGTGCCCAGCACGCGGTTGACGAAGACTATCGGCACCTCCCCTACTTTGAAGCCACATTTCGAGGCGGTGAATTTCATCTCTATCTGGAAGGCATAGCCTTTGAATCGGATTTTGTCAAGCTCCATTATCTCCAGCACCTCGCGGCGGTAGCAGCAGAAGCCCGCCGTGGTGTCGGCGACATCAAGCCCGGTGACGGCCCTGACATATTTCGAGGCGAAATAGCTCATCAGCACACGCCCCATGGGCCAGTTGACGACATTCACCCCGGTAAGGTAGCGCGAGCCCACGGCGACATCCATGCCCCCCGTGGCGCATGCGTCGTAAAGCTTCAGCAGGTCCTGGGGGTTGTGGGAGAAATCCGCGTCCATCTCGAAGATGTAGCCGTAGCCATTGTCGAGGGCGCGGCGGAAACCGGCTATGTAGGCTGTCCCCAGCCCGAGCTTACCCGTCCTTTCGAGGAGGTCGACACGGCCCGGATACTGCGCCATCTTGTCGCGCACGATACCGGCGGTGCCGTCGGGAGAGTTGTCATCGACCACCAGCACATCGAAGCGGCGCGGCAGACCAATCACCGCGTCGATGATGGCCGCGGCGTTTTCCTTTTCATTGTACATCGGTATGATGACCACCGAGTCGCTTCTGGCTTCCACTTGAGTCTGTGTTTTGGGGGAATGATGAATATTCGGGTTCCGATTCTCCCCGCAAAGTTACATACTTGTTTCAAAACCGCCAACTTATCGGCCCGAAATCTCTACTCCTCTATATTAAAAAAACAAAAAACGATTACCCCGGGCAGCCTCTCCGACGGCTGTTCCACACGAAATCAACCCGCGTTCAATACAAAAATGGCAAAAAAGACCCGAAAAAATTTTCAAATCAAGAAAAACTTCGTAACTTTGCCCCTCGATAAAGGAAGCGCTCCCCACAATGGGGAAGCGCACCGCCACAGAGGAAAGATGCCGGAGTGGTCGATCGGGACGGTCTCGAAAACCGTTGTACCCTTACGGGTACCCAGGGTTCGAATCCCTGTCTTTCCGCCAATCAAACAATTAAAACCGCTGCAAATCAAAAGTTTACGGCGGTTTTAATTTTATACACATACAAAAATCCATACAAATTGTAGTCGGAACCTCGACACATACAAGGGTGGTGGTATCATTAAAAATCAAGCTTGCGAAAGTCGGTGCAATAGGAAATCACGAGGAATCATACACGTCTATTCCTGTGGCGAGGCCCTGTTTCGAGAATTGGATGTATCTCCGCTCAACACATTTACCAAAAACCGCATTGCTTGGAGATGTTGTTATGGGGATGGAACGTACTGTCGTCACTGAATGAGGTATGATGGGAGGTCTTGACTATGCCAAGGGTGATATTTATAAGGATTCCGTTGAGAGAAGACTTTGGATATATTGCTGTATATCAGAGCATATAAAAATAATGAGATTCTGTGGACTAAAGGGACAAAAACAAAATCATAAGGTTTTTTGAAGAAAAGTGTTCGGATTTTCTTTCCGGATGAAAAAGGCTTTATAATTTTGTGGAGTCTCACGAAGACACACAGAGTATGGCCATACTCCATAATTGCCTTTATCGCTCATAGTTTCCTTTAGCGAACTTTTTCCCAACAATTTAACCACACACCATTATGGAGATACAGCCATTATTATCAAAACCGGTGTGGCAGATGACAGGGGAAGAGCTGTTGTTCCTCTCCCGGCAGACCGCCAACACCGACCATACCGCCTCTATCAAAGAGACCCCGACCGAAAAAAGATACGTTTACGGCATTGCCGGAATATGCGAGATTTTCGGATGCAGCAAACCTACAGCCATCCGTATCAAGAAGAGCGGACGCATAGACAGGGCTATCACCCAGGTAGGCCGCAAGATTGTGATTGACGCCGAGCTTGCATTGCAGCTTGCCTCAGCAAAACCAAAACCGAACAAAAGACAATAACCGGAAGACAGTATGGGGACTGTCGGATATATCCGCATACCCTATTGTCGGAGTTGCACCGTCAATACAGGCACGGTGCGACTCCCGACTACTGTCAATTCTCAAAACAGAAATCACAATCAATGAACTTGAACTATAAAAGATACGGTCGTCAACATATGCCTTTGACCCCGAGCTGCGGGTTGATTGAAGATGATGAAACCACTCAGTCCCTTACCGACAATTCCACGGAACGGACTGAAGTGCACTCTTTCCCTCTGGATATTTTTCCGACTGCGATCCGGCATATCATCGAATCGCTCCATGAGTATGAGAACTTCCATCCTGATTTCACCGCCGCGTCATTCCTCACCGTGTTTGCGGCGGCCATGGGAAACACCTGGTCTGTCCGCTTTATGACCGGATGGGTGAGCCGTCCGATAATCTACATGGTGCTTGTCGGCTCACCGAGTTGCGGCAAGACTCCTCCGTTGCAACAGGCGGTTGCCCCGTTGCTTAAACTCGACGGTGAATATGACCGGGTGTACTGCAAGGAAATGGAGGCGTACCGCATCTGGGAACGGATGTCAGTGAAGCAGCGCGAGAGACATTCCCTTCCGGAAGAGATGAGGATGCCTCAGAGGAAATGCCATGTGGTGGTGGATTCAACCGTCGAGGCCATGATTGCCGCCATGCGTGACAATTCGCGCGGAGTGCTTATATATAAGGATGAGATTGACAGCCTGCTATCCAACTTCAACCGATACAACGGTTCAGACGAGAGCTATTTCCTCAGCCTGTTCAGCGGTACACCTTTCAAATACAGCCGTAAGTCAAACAACGAGCACATATTCCTCTCCAATCCCTATTGCTCGATAATCGGCTCAACTCAACCGGGACGACTCGCCGAGCAGTTCGGTGGCAAACGCCTTATGAACGGATTTTCCTCACGATTCCTGAAAGTCTATCCAGAAATCAATAAGATGCCGTCATGGAACGATGCGACCATGCCTTCTGAGATTCTTGAGGAATGGGAACGCATCATACGAAAAGCAGCCAGTGTCAACCTTCCAACCGCCCAAGAGGGAAAAACAGCCACTATCGAGCTTACGTTTTCCCATGACGCAAAGATGCGTGTGATTAAATGGAAGGACGAGGTAAACAACAAGGCATACTCGGCGACAGAATCGGATGCGGTAAGAGCGTTTTGCGGCAAATTGGAGACCTACCTTATCCGATTCTGTCTGATAATACAGGTCATGCACGGCATCTGCGGAGAGTCCGGAATGGATGAAATCGAACTGAGGACTGCCGAACTCGCAATCCGGCTGACCGAATATTTCAGAAACATGGAGAGCCGAATAACTCCGGAGATTGATATCGGCGTACTTGATAACCGGTTTACCGAACTGCTTGGAAGCCTCCGTGATTCGTTCACCACATCGGAGGCTGTCCGGGAGTCTCTGAAACTCGGTATCTCAGAATCCTCGGTCAAGAGATTTTTAAGAGACGGAGGAAGGGGATTTATCAGGAAGGAGTCTCACGGTCGCTATCGCAAAATCTGAGACTTACGGTGACATTTTGAAATTTTGACATCATGACATCTTCAATCGGAGCCGGATTGACAGGAACAGCGTGGTTGCCAACGCTTGATTTGGAGTATAAACCTTGCTTTGCAAGATATGCCGCTTGTGTCCACAACGGCAATCCCGCCTCTCCGGAGGTGAGGGTCAATACCGCTCGAAACTCGCAGTCTTTTATCTGATGAAATACGGTCATAGGATTATGCGATAATGTCAAACCAAGATATACAGGCATTAAAGCTTCAAGTTATGGAAACATCAAGGCATCAAGTTATCATGACAACAATACATGAAGGCATCAAGGTATGAAGGCATCAAAGCATCGAAGTATAAAAGCATCAAGGTATCATTGTATCAAACTATCAAGACAACGAATAATATGACAACAATAAAATCTGAAACTATCAAAATACGAGTTGACTCGCAGACTCTTTCGGAGATTCAATCAAGAGCCGACAGATACACCAATGGAAATCTGAGCGCATTCGTGCGCTGCGCCACACTCCAATACAATGAGAAACAAGTTGCTGAACGTGAGAATCCCCAGATGATTGCGTCGCTTAACTCTGCGCTCAAACTTATCGGCAGGATCGGAACAAACTCCAATCAGGTCATCAGGCATATCAACGAGCAGCAGAAGATGTTTCCTTTATACCTCAAGGCGTCGGATCTTCTTCCCTTCAGACAATTTCACAACGACTGGACCACAGTGCAGGATATGTTGAAGTATCTGTATAATCTCATAACCAACGCCAGATGATAGTAAAGAAACTCAGCGATGTGTCCGGCGGTGCATTTCCCGGTGCCAGGTATAATGAAATAAAGGTAGCGGCAGGTGTTGCTCAGCTAATGGCGATGGAGAACGTGAGTGAGGCATTGCGTCACAATGTGGATATTCTTCATCACTTCGGTCTCGATGCATCGGCGGAGATTGAGCGTTACTTTAAAGACCGTTCTCAGACTTATGGAAATACAATAACAACCCGTTTTCAGTTCCATGTGTCGGCATCGGTCAAGGGAAGAGTGATGTCTCCGGAGGAATTGACCGATTTCGCCCGTGAGCTGATGAAAGGCATGGGCTATGCCCGACAGCCGTATTTCGTTTATGCGCATCATGACACCGGAAACAATCACGTCCACATACTGTCAACACGGATAAAGCCTAACGGCTTCCCGATTTCCGACCATCAGGACAGGCGAAGGCTAAACGAGTGTGCCAACCGGATTCTTGCATCAGATATCAGTAAAGACATCGACCATATCTTCAGCTACGATTATGAGACCGAGGGGCAGTTCGCTAATATCGTCACGGCTCACGGCTACAAGATGGAGAAGTCTCCCGACGGCTACCACCTTTTCAAATGCGGAGGCGATGCCGGGAATATCGCCATCGGCGACATTTTCAGCCTGATTACCAAGAACAGTGCTCGGTGCAAGGAGCGTGCGAAACAGCTTCGTGCCATTATCAAGAAATACAAGTCGGAGATAGCCGGGGGAAAATGTCAGAATGTCGAAAATGTCAAAGTGTCAGAAGATGGAAAGAAAAAGCCGATTCGCACAAAATCGAATAACGACATAAAGAAGATCCTTGACAGCAACGGTCAGCCGTTGGATAAGGGGACGCTGGATAAGACACAACAGCTGCTCGATACGCTGAAAACCCGCTTTGGCATAGACATATTCTTTCAGAAAGACAGAAATGGTCAGGTCCGGGGTTATGGCATTGTTGACCATTCAGGGAAGATAGCCTTTGACGGCAGTAAGGTGATGAAGCTTTCCGAACTGATAGATTTCGCCATCAAGCCGGAGCGAAAGCCATCGCCGCTTGACATATACCGCGACCTGTTCACCGTCGAGGTCGGGAATGACAGCCGCAGCGATTATATGCGTATCAATTTCTCGGATGGCACTACTACTTATCAAAAGTCAATCTCGCCGAGACAATCGGCATGGTATATGGGCGTGAAAGACAACGAGCGAAAGGATGTAGGTCTGACGATAGCCGCCACGATGTTTTCCGAGGAGATACTCACAGAGTATTTGAAACGGCACCCAATCCATAATCCACTTGACAGGATAAAGGATGTCTCGGCAGTCAAGCTCCGCAATAGCAACTATGGCTTACGAATATTGCATACCGACGGATATACGCCGCTCATAGAGATGAGCCGAGATGAAAAGAATCAGTTCATGACTATTCAATCAGATGACAAAGCGAAGCATGACTTCCTGATGGTTCTTGCTGCCCATCATCTGACACGGACGGATGCCGTCATGATTAAAGACAGCATAAAACAGCGCACCCTCACTCAGACCGCAGCCCGTGTGCTTCCTACGCGCCCGCAGGACTACACTACGGAACAATCAAAACTCTTCGCGCTCAATCTTTCTTCAGTCCTCTCTTCCCTCAATGTCAACTCCGCAGCATCGGGCCACAAGCGCGAACACGAAGTCGGCAAACACACCCGATACGACGACATAGACGACCGCCAGCCCGACACCAAACTGTCAATGTAATACTATAAGGAGCAGAATTTCTGTCTGTCAATAAATTTCCACTGCATTACGCCCTCTGTTTCAGAATATTTTATTAAATTTGCAACCTAAACGCGCCAGCGCAGACAAAGACCACCGATGTAAGTAATAACTTATATACAACATATAACGGAACTTACTTGTAGCCGCAAAAGGTTTGGTCGCCTGTCTGCCTACTCGGAAGTTCTAACTTTATGGCATGAGCGAAAAATGCTTTACTCATATAGACCTGTTCGCAGGTGCCGGAGGACTTTCCGAGGGTTTGTCCGAAGCTGGCTTTCATAGTCTTTTCGCTAATGAAGTCGTACCAGTATATGCGAGTACGTATGCCCGGAACCACATTGGAGCTAAAGTTCTAACCAATGATATACGCTCAATAAATGCCGATGAAATTAGAGAAGAATTAGGTCTTATCAAAGGTGAGCTTGATTTACTCGCCGGTGGACCTCCGTGTCAGGGATTCTCAATAAATGCTCCTGTCCGTAGTAATGAAGACCATCGAAATCATCTCTTCAAAGATTATCTGCGTTTCGTCTCCGCGTTCATGCCGAAGGTAGTTCTTATTGAAAATGTTCCCGGTCTAGTGTCATTCGAGCATGGCGCGACACTCCATGCCATATTGGAGGCTCTTGCAGATTTAGGCTATGGTGCGGATGTCCGCATTCTCGGAGCTGCATATTACGGTGTGCCTCAGATGAGATGGAGAACAATCATAATAGGGTTCAGAGGTGCTGAATTGCCGGACTGTGCTTTCCCGGCTCCCGTATTCCATGCTCCCATCAGACCTAATTTCACCTCTACTTTTGACGGTCGCAATCTTGTATGCGCTCCATCACCGAATATCGAAGCAAGATTCACGACAGTCCACGAAGCTATCGGAGACTTGCCTGTATTGGAATGTGGAGAAAGAGGTGAAACTATCAAACAATATAGGTGTGATCCGTTTTGCGATTATCAACGCTCATTACGCCAAGGTTCCACCGGGGTATTCAATCATGAATCTCCGGCTCTTTCCAAATTGAATATTGAGCGCATGACGCATATACCACCGGGAGGCAACTGGACTGATATACCTTTTGAAATGCTTCCTAAAGGTATGCAGAAAGCTCGTCAGTCAGACCACACTAAACGCTATGGTCGCGTTGCAAAGGATGGTCTCGCGTCTACAATTCTCACCAAATGTGATCCCCATTGGGGTGCATTCATTCACTATGAACAGAATCGCTCGTTCACAGTGCGTGAGGCGGCCCGCATACAGTCATTCCCCGACCATTACATTTTCAATGGCTCTTTGGCGGAACAATTTGCCCAGGTTGGCAATGCTGTTCCTCCATTGCTCGCAAAAGCTATCGGAGAATGTCTCTATAACATCGTTAAAAATTATTGATATGGCAGGATATATTGCAGAATTTTTTGGCTACGCCGCTTCTGATAAATCACAATCGGCACTTGCCACCGCAGCAAGAAAAAATTGTCCTTTTCTTGGTTCTTTCTGTGTAAAAACGCTCTCAAGAGATAAAATTATATCTGGGGTGTGCGCTATTCGGCAGAAGACTGCCGGATCTCCCAATGTGATATGTTGCCCAGTCAGACTATACGCAGACAATTACAAAATGCTTCGGCTTATCGCTAATAGGGCTTTTAGACAAGAACTTAATCTCTATGCTGGACGAGTTGCAGTTGAAAAAGCAAAAGAAGAAAGCGGAGCGATAGCTGTGTTTGGCAAAGGTTGGGGCGGCGAATTAAGATTACCGCAGAGAAAAGGAATGGGGTCTTATTTCGTTGATTGGGTACTTGCACGTTTAGATGGTCAGGGAGAACTTGCAGAACTTACCGCCATAGAAGTGCAGACGATTGATACTACAGGAAGTTATGGAAATGCGCAGAAAGTTCTCGCAGAAAGCAGAGAGGTGATAAGTGACACCGCTGGGCTTAACTGGGAGAATGTATCTAAGCGAATTATACCACAGATTATATACAAAGGACAAGTTCTTCAACGTGAAGACCTTTGTAGAAGCGGCCTTTTTCTTGTATGCCCAAAACCTGTATATCAACGCATTCTTGACAGGCTCGGAGGTATTGAAAAACTTCCTGAATTCCCAAGTCAGCCTGCCTCTATTAACTTTATTGCCTACGACACCAACGCAGAACAGAAAGACGGAGAAATTACGCCGTTAGGTATTGTGGAAGAACATTGTACTACGGTCTATAAGGTGCAAGAGGCATTTTCTTCGCTCAATCTACCAGAGGGGAATGTTTACAAGGAAGCTATTTCAAGGACTCTATATCCAGAACGCTATCAAGATTAATTGCAAGTATGCTAATAAAGGAGCGTTCAATAATCACATGGCTTCTCAATCCCGATATGATACAAGCGCCAAAAAACTTGGTGATTGCTCCTGCTTCTCATCCAATAAATCAGTCTATTCTCGGAAACCATCTTATTGAATTAGATAAAATACGGAAGCAAAATCCTGAATGGGGTTTGCCGGAACTTCTTATGCCCTCTTTTGAAGAAGTGATGTATAAGAGCCACCAGTCGTTCGACAAGATAATGCCGCAATTATTTGAAGATTTTTGCGAAAGAGAAGAATGCGGCATACTACTGTGCCGTGGTAATGTTACTATTGTATACGGGTTCGGAGGGAATCAATTAAATAGGGTGTTCAGTTAGTTGTTCCGTATTCAGCTCACTTTTTTAAGTGTTTCGGTTCTATCTTTCACCCAATTGCGGGATAGATTGGCCTTGGCCCAGTCATCTATCTCCTTAAGTTTAACATTGGCCAAGCGTACTTTGAAATCTTGTTCATCAGCGACTGAATAGTCGATTGTCTTTGGATAAAGCGGTAACATCAGAATCATGGATGTGAAACCATACAGTTTGTTTGGCGACATCTTTGATTTTAGAATGCCGAAATCAGACTCGATTATGTCAGACGACATGTTCTGTGCATTGTTGGTCAGATGTAGTAGTTTGGCTTCCTTTTTCAGATAGTCAAGCATACGTAATCCCAGAGTAGCCCTGCGGTTGTTAGCGTTTCCAATTACATGCAAGATGATGTATTGTGAGCATTCACGATAGGTCTTCAAGCAAAATCCACGGGTCTTGCATATGGTTTCCACATGTCTGATCGCGTCGACATCCACGGAGAGTTCCTCAAGCAGTCCACGATAATTCTCAAGGAAACAGAAAGCGTCCTTCGCCTTTTGCTCCAAAGAGTCCATATTGGTCAGCATGCGATTACCCCATTCCACCCAGTCGGAGAGGTTCATGAACCTTGCAATCGCCCTCATGTTTGGAGGAAGAAGCCATGCAATGTCCGTCAAATGATATTGAAGGCGTATCTTCCCAAGCTTTTGAGTAAGGCTCTTAAACTCTTCATCCTCAGCATAGACGGTCTTCATGCAGTTAGCAAGCGTATGACTTACGTCAAGATGCTGTGGAACTCCTGCCAATGCCATTCCGCCTTTCAAATTGTGACCTCCGTCGGAGACTCCATACTCAGGGCTGTGCCCTGCTTTTGCGGCTGCGCGCTCAATGGCATCCTTCACATCATCCTTGGTGTTGGAGTCCGCAACACGCATATCCAACACTGTCGCGTCAGAATGTCTCAAAGCTCTTCCAGGATGCTTCGACGGGATGCCGAGAGTCAGCAGAAGTTTCTGTCGGTTGACCGTGAGGCTTTCGTCCTGAATTATGGCATAGGCCTCATCGCGGCTCTTGTCATCGTCATAGACAGACAGGCCGAGCTTGAGCATCCAGTTACGCACAGTGGTATAGGACGGCGCCTTCCCGCAAGTGCCACCGAGAACATCTTCAAAGGTCTTCAGTATCTCGACCACAGTGCGCAGGCCGCATGAAGTCTTGACATATATGAAGACACAGAGCAGTACTATTTGGATTGAGTATCGATGTCCTTCAACCGGGTCAAAATGCGCGACCATTGTTCTTTGCTGAACACTGGCTTCGGCTCTTCTTTTTTTTTGAGTTCCTTGCGCATCTCGTCCATCTTGGCTTTGGCGGCCACGATTTTAGCGTTGGCAGCCTGCTTTTGAGCCTCAAGTTTGCCTTCAAGTCTGGCAACCTCCTTGCGAAGGCGCTTCAGCTCCTCTTCCGGGGTCTCCTGACTATGCTTTGAGTCTGATTTTCTCATCATTTTTCGCATCTTAAATAGTTGTTTTTTAGACTGTAAAGATACTAAAAATTAATGAATTATCCAAATTTTCAATGTACTATTTCGTCTCTGAAAACAAGAATTTCCAGCACGTGATTTTTATGTAAAATCCGGTGTTCTGGATGCCGTTTTTCGGAACGTCAAACTGAACACCCTATCAATTAAATATTTGGCATTTTACCGAACAAAACGGCAACAGCGTTTTCAATTTCTACACATGTAATGTCAGTACGATTGATAATATCGGAGTAGGGATTGCTGATACTCTGTTGGCAGACAATCTATTATTTTCAGGCTCTTTAGAGGAACGGCAACATAAATTAGCTTTTATTGCGGGATTTGTCGCCACCTATGTTGCTGTTAAACAATATGTAAAAGTAGAGACTGTCGTCATCCCCCAAGGCAAGTTTACAGCCATTGAGGGCACCCCGCTTGAATACATCGAAAAAAAGAAAGTCCTCAATCAGACTGGTCAAGAAGTAATAGTCATGGATTCCAAATGGTTTCGTAAAATCATAAACGACAACGACATCTATGTACGTGGCTTCTTCCGTATGCAAAACAAAAAGAATGAGTTTGGTGAATGGTACAAAGAACTTATCTTCGTTGATTCATTCGTCCGACATGGTTATCATAGAAATGCCAAAATAGAGGACGATGACACCGAAGAACAATTAGAATCTGAACAGCCCTAACATGTATATCATAAGCTGGAATATAAACGGTCTTGCATCGCGCTTTTCCGAGTTGCAGAAACTCGTGGAAGATTATTCTCCTGACTTTGTCTGTTTGCAAAAAGTCAGGAATAACTCGTTGCGCGAAAAGTTCGGGATTACCGGCTATCGGCAACTCTATACAATGCAGGACATTGGAAAGTGGAGTGGTGTTATGATATACTCCAAAATTTCGTCTGATGTAGATTCTCATACTGCATTTCTTTCTATGCCGCAGCGCATACAAACTCCCGAATTAAGCCGGGAGGGGCACTTGCAGGTTTATGACTGTAACGACTTTATTATCGTAAATGCTTATGTGCCATTTGCCAATTTCGATATTGAGGGCGCTGTGGAATATCGAAAGAAGTGGGATATTGAGTTTCGCCGTCTGATTTGTGAACTGGTCAAAAAGAAACCTGTCGTTATTTGCGGCGACCTCAATATCGTTCACACTCAAAAGGATTCCTGCGAAGCTAATATTGAAATGAACCGTCCCTGCTTCACTCGGATGGAACGTGATAATTTCAATCAACTGCTTGCCGAGGCAAATTTGGCAGACGCATACCGCTCAGTTTACTGCGATGAACAGGCCGTCACCTTTTACGGCAACTATCGCAACATGAAAATTGGGAACCGCCTTGATTATTTTCTTATCAGTCGTTCCTTTCTTCCATCGTTGGTCGCTTCCGATATTCTTACAAACTTCGGCACAGGGCAGAGTGTCCCGATTATCCTTGACTTTACCCCCGGTGTTCCTGGTCACAGGCTGGTATAATACAAGAAAATCAATGTAACGCATCTGTTATGAGTAAGTTCCTGACTTGTTATAAAGTTGTTATGAATAGCGCAAATGATATTGCGCTATTAGACTCCACATTCCTTTCTAACTTCTACTTTAGAGGACAAGCCGATGCGGAGTGGGATTTATCATCCTCATTAGAGAGAATGATTAAAAGCCTTTACCAGCGAGAAGATTGTTTTGATATTCCTCGAAGATATGAAGTTGAAATGCTCGAAGAGTTCAAACGGAAATATCCCCTATACGAAAAGCATAGAATACCTGCTGAAGAAGACAATATCGAGTGGCTGTCAATTATGCAACATTATGGAGCTTGCACACGATTGGTCGATGCAACAGAATCAATTTATGTCGCCCTTTTTATGGCTACACAAAATTCTTTTAGTAATTCTGATGCTGCAATATGGGCAATAAATAAGAATATTCTCAACTCAAAGAAATATATCTTATATAGAAATAATGTTGATAGGAAAGCTCCCTCAATATCTCTAAGCGCAGCTGAAGCATATGCATATAATTATGCAAATTCATTTATAGGATCTATTTACAACCGTGGCGAATGTCCTCAACAAATCATTGCCATTAAACCTAAGATGAGCAATGAACGATTATCAATTCAACAGGGTCTTTTCTTAATGCCTACTGATATATCTGTTCCATTTAAGTACAACCTCAATAATTATCTGCCAGGTGTTGGGTTCAACAGAACAGATAATTCTTTTAATCCCATGGAATTTTCTAAATTTGTCGAGTATTCCCATGACAATAGGAACAAAGCACATAATGATAATATCTTAATGTTTAAAATTACTATTCCTCGTGCTTTGAAATTAGGCATTACAAAACTTCTATCACAAATGAACATATCATCAGAGACTTTATTTCCCGGACTCTCAGGCTTGTCTCAGTCACTCAATAGACTTCGCGATGGATATGGTGAATATTTAGAATAAAACTAATAGGGAAGTTGCGGCACCGCCGCGCTTTCGTTACGATGCCCAATATTCAATCGTTAAAGAACTCTCGAATAATTAATACATTGTGAGATGGAGCCAATCCTTGTTTTTGTCGAAAATGATATACAGTATAGGGGTACAAGAACTCATAGAGACCCTTATGAAAAACTAAAGATATATAATGACATATCAAATGTTTATGTTTCCTCGATGAAAGATATTAACTTTAGAGATATGTTTATTATAAAAGACTTTATTTGCCCTTCCCCGTATATTAATGGTGAAGAAACTGTCGAATTGGATGCAGATGATGAGGGTGATTATTATTCACCTCCTATTTGGCGTTCTACATTGAACCTTTGCCAAAAATTAAATGCAAACTATGAAGTTGCAAAATTTTCTCCATCTCATTCCAAAACTGGATTGAATCTTATTTCAAGGTATACACTCCTTCAATATGATAGTGAGTATATGGCATATTCCGTCCCGATTTACGGTTATACCGCAATGGCTGATGCCTTTATAGAAACTATTTATAAGTATTATTTATATGCAATTTCAAACCATCAAATTGCTAAGGATTCAATACTAAACATAGATTTCCCCATTGAATACTTCCATTTTCTCTCTGATAAACAATCAAAATCTCCTGTAAAAGTAATGGCAGGTGGTATGGATAATATTTACTCCAAATATGGCTTGCTACTGTTTAAAAATATAAATGCTTTGCTTTTAGCTTTCTTCTTAAGGAATGACTCGCTTTTTATAGATTGTGTAGATATTATAGACGACTATCTACCTTTCTTTTCCCAAATCCCTGAAATCCACCGCAACCCTTTGCGTTACGCTATATTACAGTATGCTAAAAATCTAAATTTACCATCAGAAAATATCTTATTGCTTGAGAATGCTTTATATAAATCTTGAATTTTAGGACTTTCCGGATGTCGCCGTCGCGCTTGCGTGGCTTTATCATCGAGCCTAAGGTCTCGACCGCTCGGTTTCAATCGCTTAGCTCTTGCGACGCAAGCCACTTCGTTAATAACACACGCTGGATTTCGGCACTAATTAATTATTTGACCAATTGGTCTCTAAATCAGTTGCGTCATAATTTCATGATGATATCAAGGACCTCGTTGAGTTTGTCTGTCGGGAGACGCTTGATGTAGTTGGCGCGGGCATCAAGATTGCCACGGATATGGGCGAGAACGGCGAGGTGGGCATTGACTGACGCGGTGTCTCCTTCAAACATTCCAAGATAGGTTTCGCGTGCCGGTATGCCGAGCCGGATTCGCTCTTCATCGGTAATGGCATGGTCAAAGACCGTCTCAACACCTATTTGAACACCTCCATTAAGAATGTTCATTTTCTCACGTTTGCTCTCGTCATCAAATTTCACGTATTTCATCATCATGTCAGCGGTTGTGTGCCCGGTTACGGCGCGAATATCTTCCGGAGACATTCCCTTGCGTAAGCACATAGTTACAAATGTTCGTCGTGCGACATGAGAAGTAAGGAGTTCGTATTTCGGTCGAATCACTCTTGTTTTCTCTCTGCCACTTTGCTTTTCAGTAATCCAATCTCCGGTCATACCGGCTAATTTACCCACTTCCTTAAGATGCGAGTTGTACTTTTGGTTGGAAATACTTGGGAAAATACAAGGGTCATCTTCATCAGGCGATTTGGGATATTTTGCAAGTATGCGCAAAGCCTCAGCAGCCATGGCAAAACGCTGACGATGGTTGGTCTTCTTTGATATTACATCAAGTATATCACCATTGATATTTGACCATCTTAAAGCAATTACATCGGAAAAGCGAAGACCGGTATAACAAGCAAATACAAATATATCACGAGCACGGCCTATCGCTTTGCGGGAGGTGGGAAAGGTTTGAATAGCGGCAAGTTCTTCGTCTGAGAGGGCATATAGGTTTATTGTGCTGTCAGATTTGGTCTCGTCATGAAACCGCTGAGAGTATGTCTGATAAGCTATATTACGGTTGTATCCCTTCCTTGTGGACCAGTTGAAGAATCCCTTAATGGTCTTCATGGATTGATGAGTATAATTGTTTGACAATCCCTTCCCTATAAGGAACAGTTCGAAGCGAGCCAACAAATCATCGTTGACATCCTCAAAATACAATCCTGACTTAAATTCATTTAGGTGACGAAGCATAGTCTTATGCTTTGTCAACGTTCCTTTGGTCCATTGTGCCGTGGAGGGAGTCGTTTTCAACTCTTTTTCCCTCTCGTCAATCAAAAGCTGATAAACCTGAGCCACGGTCAATCTTGTTGATTTCTCTTCATTCAGTATCCGCTTTACCTCATCACGAACAGTTATAGGAGTAACTTCTTCCCCCTTTAGTTCAAGTTGTGAGAATGCCTCGTCAACGGCAGAAGCTATTTTCAGTAAACGCTGATTTATATCAGTGGCGGAAACGTCATCTGAATTGAAATTGTTTCGTTTAACCCTTTGAGTTTTCTCGTCCCACTTCCCAAGAGAAATGCGATAGCCGGAATAATACCAGATCCGTTTGCCGCCAAATGTTATGTCGGCATTAATCGGCAATTCTTCGGGGAGATTGCCATTCTTATCCTTGCGCTTCTCAAGCCGGAAGCTGACACGATGCTTGTACTTATCCATGATTAAGATTTTTTTAGTATGGGGAGGGAATTGCCCCCATTTTACACATACAAAAATACATACAATTTTTCATTCAATCAAGGAAATTCAGAAATATTTTATTTTACCAAAATATAGGATAATATGCTGTTTACTAACTATTTTATGACTATAAGTAATATCATTGCGATTATATATTTTACCATAGTTTCAAGTACCTGTCTTTCCGCAAAAAGGCTGCAAGTCATTGACTTGCAGCCTTTTTTTGCGAGACAACGGTGCCCTCCCATCGCTTCCTGACGGCGATATTCGTCTTTGAGACTGCGATATACCCCAAAGGGTATAATTCTGCGTCGGACGAATTATTTTATACCCGTTACGGTGTAATTTGAGCCGCATTTATTATTTGTACCCAAAAGGGTATATTCTGTGGCTCAGTTGGCAAAATATGTGAAAGAGATGCGTAGGCAGTTCGGGCTTACACAGGTTGATTTGTCCCAGGCATGCTTTATGACTCTGTCGGCAAAAAGTTGATGAAACCGGCCTGGATGGAGCCTGCGATATTGTGGTCATCAGGAAAAATCGGTAACTTTGTGACCTGATACAGGCCCCGGCTCATGCATAGACGGGGGTCTGCGATTGGCAAACCTTATCAAGGAGGGTCGCCCGACGGCGGCCTGGAGCCCAAAAAACATTTCCTTAGATGAAAATACCTTTTGAAAAAACAATGGCCCTCGCGGCAGCCGCATTCATGGGTGTCGCCTGCTGCATGGCGGCGACCGGAAGGGATGCCGCCACCGAGGCCCGCATAGATTCCCTGATGGCCCGGATGACCCTGCAGGAGAAAATCGGGCAGCTCAACCAGCTCAACGCGGCGCGGTTTGACACCCTCGGGGCGGCTGTCGCCCAGGGGCGGGTCGGCTCGATAATCAACGAGGTCGACCCAGAGGTGGTCAACAGCCTGCAGCGCAAGGCGGTGGAGGAGTCGCGCCTCGGCATTCCGCTGATTTTCGCGCGCGACGTGATACACGGGTTCAACACGGTGTTCCCGATTCCCTTGGGACAGGCGGCGACCTGGAACCCCCAGCTGGTGGAGGAGGCTGCCCGCATAGCCGCCGTGGAGGCCACCGCCTCGGGAATCCGCTGGACTTTCTCCCCGATGATGGATGTCTCGCGTGACGCGCGCTGGGGCCGCATCGCCGAGTCGGCGGGGGAGGACCCGCTGCTCAACGAGCGGATGGGGCTGGCGATGATACGCGGCTACCAGACCGACAACCTGGCCGACCCGACGGCGATGGCGGCATGCGCCAAGCATTTCGCCGGCTACGGATTCAGCGAGGCGGGAAAGGACTACAACACCACCTGGCTGCCCCTGCCCCTGCTCGAGGATGTGGTGCTGCCGCCGTTCGAGGCCGCCGCCGGAGCCGGGGTGGCCACATTCATGACATCGTTCAACGACATAAACGGCGTGCCCTCGTCGGGCAACAGCTGGCTCATGCGTGATGTGCTGCGTGACCGCTGGAGATTCGACGGGGTGCTGGTCAGCGACTGGAACGCCATCACCGAGATGATAAACCACGGCGTGGCCGCCGACAAGCTCCACGCCACGATGCTGGCCGCCACCGCCGGGGTCGACATCGACATGGAGGGCCACGCCTATCCCGACGCGATGGAGGCGCTGGTCAGGGAGGGGAGGCTCGACGAGACGGTGGTTGACGGACTGGTGCGCAACGTGCTGCGCCTGAAATTCCGCCTCGGACTCTTCGACAACCCCTACATCGACCTGTCCAGGCCGTCGCCCGCCTATGCCCCGGCCCATCTGGCCGCCGCCACAAGGGCCGCCGAGGAGGGAACGATTCTGCTGAAAAACGGCGGTATGCTCCCACTGGGTTTGAAGCCGGGCAAGGTTGCCGTGATTGGGCCGATGGCCGACGCGCCATACGACCAGGGGGGCACCTGGGCGCCTGACCTGCAGCATGAACGGTCGGTGACCCCGCTGGCTGCCCTGCGCCGCCTATATGGCGAGGAGAATGTCATCCACGCTCCCGGACTGGGATATACCCGCGACAAGAGTCTCGACGGTATCCAGGCAGCTGTCAAAGCCGCCCGCGAGGCCGACGTGGCGGTGTGTTTCGTCGGCGAGGAGGCTGTGATGTCAGGTGAGGCCCACTCGATGGCCGACCTCGGGCTGAAAGGGGCCCAGACCGCACTGCTTGAGGCTGTGTGCGCGACAGGCAAGCCCGTGGCGGTGGTGTTCATGGCCGGACGCCCGCTGACCGCAGGCAAGGAAATCGACATGGCCGACGCGGTGTTGTACGCGTTCCATGGCGGCACCATGGCCGGGGAGGCCCTGGCCAACATCATCTCAGGCAAGGCCAACCCCTCGGGCAAACTGCCTGTGACGATGGCCAGGATGACCGGACAATATCCGATGTATTACGCCCACAAGAACACGGGGCGCCCGCCAGAGTGGACCGTCGACCTCGATTCCATCCCTGTGGAGGCTCTCCAGACCTCGACCGGATGCACCTCTTATTATCTCGATGCTGGGAAGGATCCGCTGTATCCATTCGGTTACGGACTGAGCTACACCACCTTCGACATCTCGGCCCCGCGCCTGTCTGCCTCCTCTATAGCCATCGGTTCCGAAACCCCGCTGACTGTTGAATGCACCGTCACCAATACCGGCGACCGGGAGGGGGCTGAGACCGTGCAGCTCTATGTCCGCGACCTGGTCGGCTCCCTTGCCCGGCCGGTAAAGGAGCTTAAAGACTTCCGTAAGGTGACCTTGAAGCCAGGAGAGAGCAAGGTGGTAAGCTTCGCGCTCACCCCCGGGCAGCTTTCATTCCACGGCCTTGACGGAAAACCCCTCATAGAGGCTGGAGACTTCCAGGTATGGACGGCTGGCAACAGCGTTGACGGCACACCCGTCTCTTTCTCCCTCACCGACTGACGCAATTCCTTACTTATCAAGACATATATGAATCAAAGACATCTGCCCCCCGCCGTCGCAATGATGGCGGGTGCATTCCTGACGGCCTCAGCTGCAATCGGCGGCCGGGTCGACAAGTCCAGCCTGCGGTGCTGGGAGGAGGGGGAGGCCCCCCAGGTATCGGTAATTGTCAGCAACCCTGACGGGGAAGAGGCCTCCACCACGGTGAGCCTCGCCGTGCAGACCGACACGAAGCTACCTGCTGGAGAGTTCTCGCGGGAGGTGACTGTCGCGCCGGGCGACACCGCCCGCGTGGTGTTTGACAACCTTCCGGTGTCGCCCGGTTTCTACCGCGCGACGGTAACGGTGGGGGAGACAACGCTCGACCCGTTCAATTTCGGTTATGCCCCGACGGCGATAATCTCTCCTCTCGACCGCCAGCCCGACTTCGAGGCGTTCTGGAGCCAAGCCCTCGACGAGCTTGCCGCCGTGGCCCCGGAATACAGGCTCACCCGCGACCCTTACCGCTCGTCTGAAAACAAAAATGTATACCTGGTGGAGATGAAATCGCTCCCCGACTCGACGGGTGGAGAGCCGGTGGTGATACGCGGCTTCTACTCCGAGCCGGTGGCCCCTGGCAAATATCCGGCCCTTATCACCTACCAGGGTTATGACGGCGGCACATCCCAGATTTATTACGGCAACCCCGACGATAATCCCGGATGGATTGAGTTTTATCTCTCCACACGCGGACAGCTGCTCGACAACCGCGACGGCAAGAACCACTACGGCGACTGGTTTGCCTGGAACTTCGGCGACAAAGACCGCTATTATTACCGAGCCGCGTTCATGGATGTGGTGCGCGCCATCGACTTCGTCACCTCCCGCGAGAAGACCGACACCGCCCGTGTCTACTCACAAGGGCAGAGCCAGGGAGGAGCCTTCACCGTCGCATCGGCGGCCCTCGGCGGGGGCCGCATCAAGGCCATTGCCCCGGCGGTCACCTTCCTCGGCGACTTCCCCGACTATTTCCGCATCGTCCACTGGCCGGCCGAGGTGGCCCGGCGTTGCCAAAAGGAGAAAGGGCTCTCTGACCAGGAGATGTACCGGTTCCTGTCTTACTTCGACACCAAGAACCTCGCCCCCTGGGTGACATGCCCCGTGCTGGCCACCTTCGGTCTGCAGGACCCTGTCTGCCCGCCCCACACCAACTTCGCCTCCTTCAACCTCTTCGCCTCCCCCGACAAACGCTACATAATCATGCCGGAGAACGGCCATTGGGTCACCCCCGACTGGTATGACCGCTTCATGGAGTTCTTCTCCACCCTCCCCCCGGCATCCCCCGCCGACTGAACCGTCACGTGAACCGCACCCCAAAAGCCAGACAAAGCTTTTGGGGTGCGGTCCATTAAACAAATACCGGGGGAATCAGCAGACCTTGATGTCATGGCCGCCGGAGGTGTCCGCATCACCGCTGCGGAGACCGTCCCATCTGTATTCGCCTATGTGCCGTCCCCGTTTGTCGTGAAGCTCGAAATATATCTCCGGTTTCTCGAAGTCGATGCTGAGGTAGGCGTTTTTCCGGGGGTATTTGCCTGGCCGGTATATTCTCCGGTATTTCGTGTCTGTCTTGTTTCGTTTGGTAAGCCCCTCGTCCAGTTCCCAACCGTTCAGCTGGGCTATCACATCCGCGCATTCGCTGAGTATGGCTATGTTCTGCCCAGGATGCTCCTTTATGGAATCCAGCTTCTCCTTCACAGACTTGTGGTATGCACCGGTCGCCCCGGTGTTCCACAGCGGAGACTCGACGGGATTATACGGTTTGCAGTCGTGACGCGAGACAAAGTTTGACAGCCGGAATGCCTGGTCCCTGTCATACAGATTGTATATTTCAGCATCCTGGCCGCATTTCTCCCCTTTTATCACAGGGGTTTCAAAGTTAGCCAAACGCCAATGACAAATACCGGGGCAATGACACACCGGGTGACGTCCGCCAGTGGCGGACAAAAAAAGCGAGCCTTGGAAAAATCCAAAGCTCGCTTTTGGTGGAGTACAGCGGACTCGAACCGCTCACCTCGACACTGCCAGTGTCGCGCTCTAGCCAGATGAGCTAGTACCCCGGTTTTGCGTTGCAAAGGTAGGTTGTTTTTTTCAATCCACCAAATTTCCGGGGCATTTTTTTGCCGGCCTACTGTTTTTTCTCCGGTTTTTCACCATTTTTCTCTGCTTTCCGCCCCCGGCAACCTCATGGGGGGCAGCCGGAGAAGGGTCATTCCTGAGGCTCGAACATGTCTTTGCCCACGCCACACTCGGGACATACCCAGTCGTCGGGCAGCTCCTCGAAGGGGGTGCCGGGGGCGACACCGTTGTCGGGGTCACCTGCCGCGGGGTCATAGACATAACCGCAGACGGTGCATACATACTTCTTCATAATGATGTAGATGAGTTAAGGGTTAAACATTCGCGTGTCTGGTATATCAACCGCGCGGCCCGGGGTTTTGTTCGGCCCGCTGCCGCCGCGGCCCCGGGGCGCCCCTTCGGAAGGAGGTTTTGTGGCGGTCTATTTGGAGCGAATGGATTTTTTATTGGGATTTTAGTGGGTAATTTATTAACTTTGCGGTAATTTTGGAATGAAAGGCTCCTGACGCGCAGATGCCTTGAAGCAGGGTGCCGCAGGGCGGCCAGCCCTCGGTCCTATTCTTATTAATATAGAAATTGCATAATACGATGAATATTCTCGAACTGAGCGAGCAAGAAATCGTACGCCGCGGGTCGCTCGACCAGATGCGTGCGATGGGCATCGACCCCTATCCCGCAGCGGAGTTCCCGGTCAACGCCCACACCGACGAAATCAAGGCAAACTTCCGCGACCCGGAGACCGACGCGGATGGCAACCCCATAGGGGAGCCGCGCCAGGTGGTCATAGCCGGACGCGTCATGGGCCGCCGCATCATGGGCAAGGCCTCATTCATGGAGCTTCAGGACGCCAACGGCCGCATACAGGTCTATGTCAACCGCGACGAGATCTGCCCGGGCGAAGACAAGGAGCTTTACAACACGGTGTTCAAGAAGCTGCTCGACATCGGCGACTTCGTCGGGGTGGAGGGTTTCGTATTCCGCACCCAGACCGGCGAGATTTCCGTACACGCCCGCAAGCTCACAGTGCTGAGCAAGTCGCTCCGCCCCCTCCCCATCGTGAAGGTGAAGGACGGCGTGACATACGACGCGTTTGACGACCCCGAGCTGCGCTACCGCCGCCGCTATGTCGACCTGGTGGTCAACGACGGGGTGAAGGAGATTTTCATCAAGCGCACCAAGGTGTTCAACTCGATGCGCAACTACTTCAACGAACACGGCTACATGGAGGTGGAGACCCCCATCCTCCAGGCCATCCCCGGCGGCGCGTCGGCCCGTCCGTTCATCACCCACCACAACGCCCTCGACATACCCCTCTACATGCGCATCGCCGACGAGCTGTATCTCAAGCGGCTCATCGTGGGCGGATTCGAGGGGGTGTATGAGTTCTCGAAGAACTTCCGCAACGAGGGCATGGACCGCACCCACAACCCCGAGTTCACCTGCATGGAGATCTATGTCTCCTACAAGGACTACAACTGGATGATGGACTTCACCGAGAAGATGCTCGAGCGCATCTGCATGGAGGTCAACGGCACCGACACGGTCAAGGTGGGCGACAAGGAAATCAGCTTCAAGGCCCCCTTCCGCCGCGTGACCATGCGCGACGCAATCCTGGAGCACACCGGATTCGACATCGACGGCAAGGATGAGGACCAGCTGCGCGAGGCGGCCCGCGGAATGGGCATCGAGGTCGACGACACGATGGGCAAAGGAAAACTCATCGACGAGATGTTCGGCGAGAAGTGTGAAGGCTCTTACATCCAGCCGACATTCATCATCGACTACCCCATCGAGATGTCGCCCCTGACAAAGCGCCACCGCGAGAACCCCCAGCTGACCGAGCGTTTCGAGCTGATGGTCAACGGCAAGGAGCTGGCCAACGCCTACTCCGAGCTCAACGACCCCATCGACCAGTATGAACGTTTCGTGGAGCAGATGCGCCTCTCGGAGAAGGGTGACGACGAGGCGATGATCATCGACCACGATTTCATCCGCGCCCTCGAGTATGGTATGCCCCCGACATCCGGAATGGGCATCGGTATGGACCGCCTGGTGATGCTCATGACTGGCCAGACCACCATCCAGGAGGTGCTGCTCTTCCCCCAGATGCGCCCCGAGAAGGTGGCGCGCCGCGACAAGGAGGAGGCGTTCACCGCCCTGGGAATGCCCGCCGAATGGGTAGCCCCGGTGCAGAAAGCCGGCTTCCTGACAGTCGAGGCCCTCGCCTCCGCCGTCCCCGGCAAGCTCCAGCAGGAACTGCTGGCCATCAACAAGAAATACAAGCTCCAGCTCAAGAATCCTCAGCCCGACCAGATCAAGGGATGGGTGGAAGCCGCCCTGGCCCTGTATCCGGCGAAAGAGGAAAACCAGCAACCCTAAACCCGGCAAGCCATGTCAAGCAACGAATTCCCCGGACGCATCGCCGTCATGGGAGGCGGCAGCTGGGCCACGGCCCTGGCGAAGCTCCTGCTGAAGAACTGCGAGTCAATCATATGGTACATGCGGCGCGATGACCGCATCGAGGACTTCATACGCCTGGGCCACAACCCGGCATACCTCACCGACGTGCATTTCGACACGGCCCGCATCGAGTTCTCCTCCGACATCAACCATGTCGCCACCGAAGCCGACACCCTTATGCTGGTGATGCCCTCGCCATACTTCAAGAGCCACCTGGCAAAGGTCGACGTTGACCTGTCGGAGAAATACATCGTATCGGCCGTCAAGGGCATCGTCCCCGACGAGAACCTGCTGGTGACCGACTACATGATCGAGAAGTTCGGTGTCAGGCGCGACCACACGCTGGTGGTCTCGGGCCCTTGCCACGCCGAGGAGGTGGCCCTCGAGCGCCCCTCCTACCTCACCGTCGGATGTGAGGACATCGACCTGGCCGACAAGTTCAGCAAATGCCTCTGCGGGCCCGGCGCGCGCAACTGCCACGCCATCCTGTCGACCGATGTCGACGGCATAGAGTATGCCGGCGTGATGAAAAACATCTACGCCATCGCCGCCGGCATCGTCCACGGCATGAAACGCGGCGACAACTTCCTGGCAATGCTCGTCTCCAACGCCATACGCGAGATGGAGGATTTCCTCGACGCCGTCAGCCCACGCCCACGCCAGATATGCGACTCGGTCTACCTGGGCGACCTGCTGGTGACATCCTACTCACGCTTCTCCCGCAACCACAACTTCGGCTCAATGATCGGCAAAGGCTACTCGGTCAAGGCCGCGAAGATGGAGATGGAGCAGACTGCCGAGGGATATTACGGGGCCAAGTGCATCCACGAGATCAACGCCCGCCATGAGGTCGACATGCCAATAGCCGAGGCTGTCTACGACATCCTCTACAAGCGAGTGCGCCCCGAATACGCCATCTCACGCATCGCCGACAAGCTGACATGATCACCATGCGCGGCATACACAAGAGCTTCGACCGCCTGGAGGTGCTCCGGGGGGTTGACCTTGATGTGCGCCGCGGCGAGATACTGTCAATCGTCGGAGCCAGCGGGGCGGGAAAGACCACACTGCTCCAGATACTCGGCACTCTCGACCGCCCCGACTCAGGGACGGTAGACTACGAGGGTACACGGGTGTCAGACCTCACCGGGAAAGCCCTCGCCCGCTTCCGCAACCGCAACATCGGCTTCATATTCCAGTTCCACCAGCTGCTGCCCGAGTTCACGATGCTCGAGAATGTCGCCATGCCGGCCCTCATCGGAGGGGAGAACCGCGCCGAGGCCATGCGCCGCGCCGCCCGGCTCATCGACTACCTCGGCCTGGCCGACCGCGCGGGCCACCGCCCCGCCCAGCTCTCGGGAGGGGAACGCCAGCGCGCCGCGGTGGCCCGAGCCCTGGTCAACGACCCGGCAGTGATACTCGCCGACGAGCCTTCGGGAAGCCTCGACTCGGCCAACCGCCGCGAGCTGTATGACCTCTTCTTCCGGCTGCGGGACGAACGCCGCCAGACATTCGTCATCGTCACCCACGACCAGGCCCTCGCCGACCGCTCAGACCGCCAGGTACATATCGCCGACGGGCTCATCACTTCCACCTGACACCTCTCTCCTCCCCCCACGATGAAACCCACCCTCCTCCTGCTGCTCACCGCCCCTCTGCTGCTGCTCATCGCCTCCTGCGCCGGAAAAGGGAGCGACGAACCACACCCCGCGACCCTCTACGACATCTGCGAAGTCAGCCAGGCCGACCCCGCCGCGCCGGCCATACTCCACCTCTACCGGCCCGACGCAGACCTGCCGGTAATCCTGACCGCACAGCCCGGAGCCCTCGGTGCCACTCCACCTGACCCCGGCACCTCCATCCTGGCCGCCTACACACCCGACGACGGCCGCCCCTACACCTCCGGCCCGGTCACCCTCCACCGATGGTCAACCATCAACAACCTCCCCCTCCAGGAAGCCAAGGACTCCGAGGAACTGCAAGGGTGGGACACAGACCCCGTCTGGCTCCTCTCGGCATGGCGCGCCGGAAACAAAATCTGCATGCGCCTCCGCCTGGGCTACGACACCTCCCCCCGCCGCTTCGCCCTCCTGCTCGACCCCGAGACAGCCTCAGACCCCATCCCGACCGCCTACCTCTACCACCTCCGCCCCACCGCGGCCCCGACCTTCGACCGCCAATACTACGTCGCCTTCGACATCACCCCCCTCTGGGCCCTCCCCTCAACCCAGGGCCTCCGCATCCGCCTGGCCAACTCCGCCTCCCCCTCCCTCTCCACCCTCCTCTTCCAGAAATAATGCAGCCTGAACACAGCATCCACTGATTTTTTCGTAAATTTGTAGTCCAAGACATCATAAGAATCCCGTGGCATTAAAGAGGACAATCATAGCAAAGCCATTCTTGAAATGGGCCGGAGGCAAAACCCAGTTGCTTCCTGTCCTGGATGCCCATTTGCCCGCCAGACTGACTCAAGCTGAGGATGTAACTTATATCGAACCATTCGTCGGGGGAGGTGCAATGTTGTTTCACATGCTCCAGAAATACTCCAACATCCACCAAGCTGTAATCAACGACCTTAACCCTCGATTAATCAATGCATACCGTGTAATCCGCAATACACCAGAGGAACTTATAGAACATCTTGCGGAAATCCAGGCGATTTTCTACGAATTACATGACAATTCGCTTCAGAAAGAGTTTTTCCTCGGATTTCGAGAACGGTTCAACAATGAGCAAATGACCGCGATTGAGGACGCCGCCATTCTCATTTTCCTCAACAGGACTTGTTTTAATGGTCTATATCGAGAAAATGCAAAAGGTAAATTCAATGTCCCATTCGGTAGATATGTCAACCCCACAATATGTGACAGGGACACCATAATGGCCAACAGCCGCCTACTGCAGCGAGTCACAATACTTCATGGTGATTTCTCTGAAACCGTACAACAGCATAACGGATATACTTTCGTTTATTTTGATCCGCCTTATCGTCCACTCAGTTCCACATCCAACTTCAATTCATACATCAAGGAGCCTTTTAATGATGAAGAGCAGATTCGCCTCAAGGAGTTTGTTGTTGATTTAAGCCACCAGGGAATAGATGTGATGGTAAGCAATTCAGACGGAAAATCCTTCGACCCCAATGATATGTTTTTTGATGAGCTTTACCATCAATTCAACATAGAAAGAGTCGGAGCGCGACGCAACATAAACGCCAATGCAACGAAACGGGGCATAACCTCAGAGCTATTGATTATGAATTACAACCACTGTCAAGGAGACCGTCAGATAATACAAATCCCCCCTCAGCCATATGCCAATGCCTAAATCCTTCCAGGCATTTATGTCTCAATTAAGAGAGACAAATGTCACACTAAAAGACTATGTTGATTTTCCAAAGGTCGAGGCAAATGTAGACCGGATTTCAATGAAATTGCACCAGCTCAACTATCTAATCGGGCAGGCCGATATGGCAGCAGCTGTAAAAAATCTGTGGAGAGAAAATCATACTGTATTCTCAGTACTGGGAATACTAATCGCGATTAGGGACAAAGACAAAAAGAAAGCCATCAACCATATAGGAGAAACCCGCCTATTAACCAGTTATTTCTCATCCCCTGAGGATGTCATAATATTTCTTGACGAAACCGGCCTAACCCGGATTTTCCAGACCAGACAAGTAAAAAATCTTGTCGATTACGTATTTGGAATCGAAGTAGGACTGGATTCTAATGCCAGGAAAAACCGCGGAGGACATATAATGGAATCTATTGTCTCCAATATCTTGACAGAAAACTCCATATTTTTCCGTAAAGAAATATATTGCACGGAATTCCCTCTTATCAAATATGCCCTTGGAACTGACAAGAAACGTTTTGATTTTGTGATTCCCCATGGCACCACAACATATCTGGTTGAAGTAAATTTCTATAGCGGTGGAGGGTCTAAGCTAAATGAAGTCGCGAGGGCATACACCGAACTTGCGCCCAAAATAAACTCAGTGCCAGGTTACGAATTCGTCTGGATAACGGATGGAATAGGTTGGAAATCCGCATCAAACAAACTTCAGGAAGCGTTTACCGTCATTCCCCACATATATAATCTAACGGACATCAACGACTTCATATCAATACTAAAATCATAGCCATATGGCAATCGACGCATCCTGGAGAAAGATTTTTGCTGACCTTGACATCGCATCACATGATTTTGACAGCTCCCCCTTCTCGCTTACCAGCAGACAAATAAAAACAGCCTGCCAGAATTTCAAAGAGACTGGGGAAAAAGAACCTCGCATACTTTGCAAACATGACTCCCGTGAAGACCGTCCGTCTGTATTCAAAGAAAGAGGTCTTTTTATACTACCAAAGAAAAACAAAGAGTATTATATTGTCAAAGGAGAAGGATATGTCAATATTCCAGACATAACGACTCCAATAATAGATTACCATAAACAACTTCCATTTGAATTGGAGAGTTCGGCCATAGGAGATTCCGAAATGCAGCATATCGATTACGCATATGCAAACTCTCTTATTCGTACTTTTATGGAAGACCCGACTCTGGTTTTGACAATCCGAGGACGGAAATACACTCCTCAGTTCGATTTCCATGTCGGGAAGCAGACATTAAATATTTCCAGCGTCCAAACAGAGGTAGACGCAGGATATGAAGGAATCGACTCATTGGTACTCATTGAGGCCAAGAACTCGAGAACCACAAATACCATAATACGCCAACTGTATTTTCCTTTCCGTCAATGGGCCGCTCACACTTCAAAAACTGTTTATCCCGTGTTTTTTGAAAAAAGAAACGTAGATGGAGAAGAGCTATATTACCTTTGGTTATATAAATTCAATGACATTAACGACTACAACAGCATAGAGCTGGTTCGTGCCGCAAGATACCGTATTATTCCATGAAACCTGCATATAGGTCTGAAAACAAGGATTTCGCGCTTATACATGGCGACTGCTGCAAGATTATGTCTGATTTCGACTTCAAATTCGACTTGATTTTTGCAGACCCTCCATATTTTCTATCTAATGGGGGAATTAGTTACCAGGCCGGGAAAATTGTATGCGTGGACAAGGGAGACTGGGACAAGCCTAATATCGAATCTCTCGAAGATTTCAACCACCGTTGGCTATCACTTTGCAGAGACAAGCTCAAGGACAATGGGACGATATGGGTTTCAGGCACGCACCATAACATCTTCTCTGTTGCAAATGTTATGAAAGAATTAGGCTTTAAGATTTTAAATGTTATCACATGGGCCAAGACAAACCCTCCCCCAAATATCTCTTGCCGTTACTTCACATTTTCCACAGAATTCATAATATGGGCCCGGAAATATGAGAAGAAGCCTCATAAATACAATTATGGAATGATGAAAGCCATCAACGGAGGCAAACAAATGACAGATGTTTGGCGCATACCTTCAATTGGACGATGGGAGAAAAGTTGTGGCAAACATCCCACACAAAAGCCATTAGCCGTATTGACACGCATAATACTGGCATCTACAAATGTGAACGATTGGATTCTCGACCCATTTTCTGGCAGTTCCACTACTGGAATCGCAGCCAACCTGTGTGGACGTAGATTTTTAGGAATAGAGAAAGAAGAAGAATTCATCAATCTTAGCATTAACCGCCGTGAGGAATTAGCAAATCCGATATTATTCCAAAAATATCGCGACCATCTCGGAGACATAAAAATTTGTCACGACTACCTTGAAAAACAACCAATCTAAAGGTCACCGAGCCAGATAAGCCAAATTTTAGAGAAATCATTTTGCAGAAAACCGTAAAAAACTTAATTTTGCGTTTATGAAGAAATTTGTTTGGGCGATGGTGGCGGCGATGGCTGTCGGGATGATGGCCTGCGGCGGAAAGGCCGCGGGCGGAGGTGACTCCGACGGCTCAGCCGAGGCCGACGGCACGGCGGGGGCGCTGATGGCCCCGGTGGCTGCCGAGGCCGACTCGCTGCTGGGGTTCGTGGAGAGCCAGGTGGCTTTCGGGCCGCGCACTCCCGGCTCAGACAGCCATGCCCGGTGTCGGCGCTACCTCGCCGAGACCATGCGCCGCTACGGCGTTGACACCGTGATGGAGCAACAGGCCCTGGTCTCCACCTGGAAAGGGGAGACGCTGACGGCCCACAACATACTGGCACGCATCAACCCCGGTGCCACCAGCCGCGTGCTGCTGCTTGCCCATTATGACACCCGCCCATGGGCCGACGAAGATCCCAGCGAGGAATACCGCGACACCCCCATCGACGGGGCCAACGACGGGGCCTCGGGAGTGGCCGTGCTGCTTGAGACCGCCCGCTGCCTGCAGAAAGCGCGCCTCGACAGCATCGGGGTAGACCTGCTGATGGTCGACCTCGAAGACTCAGGCCGCCCCGGGGGAGGCGACGAGGAAAGCTGGTGTCTCGGCACCCAGAAATGGGTCGAGGCGATGCCTTACGGCCCGTCTGACCGCCCCATGTATGGCATACTGCTCGACATGGTAGGGGGGAAAGACGCGGTCTTCCACCGCGAATACATCTCCCAGACCTACGCCAAAAGCGTGGTCGACAAGATATGGGCGCTGGCCAACGCCTCGGGCCACGCCGACCGCTTCCCCAACTCCATGGGAGGCTCGGTGATCGACGACCACCTCTATGTCAACCAGGCGGGAATCCCCTGCGTAGACATCATCGAGAGCTACAACAGCCACACTGGCAGCTTCAACCCCACATGGCACACCACATCAGACAACCTCGCCTCGATCGACCGCGAGACCCTCAGGGTGGTGGCCCAGGTGGTCCTCAACATCCTCTACCGCGAGGACGGACGGATATGAAGCCCCATCCGCGCCCCACACCACGACAAAAACAACCAGCCATATGACAATCAACGAAAAACAAGACGAGATAATCGACGAGCTCTCCGGCCTTGACGACTGGATGGACCGTTACGCCTACATCATCGACCTGGGCAACTCGCTCCCACCCATCGACGAGAAGCTAAAGACCCCCTCGCGCATCATCGAGGGGTGTCAGAGCCGCGTATGGCTCGACGCCACCCTCGACGACCAGGGGAAGCTCAACTTCACCGCCGACTCCGACGCAATAATCGTAAAGGGCATCATCTCGATGCTCATAGACGTGCTGTCGGGCCACACACCCCAGGAAATCCTCGACGCCGACCTTTACTTCATCGACCGCATCGGCCTCTCGGAGCATCTGTCGCCCACCCGCTCCAACGGCCTGCTGGCCATGATCAAGCAGATACGCGTCTACGCCCTGGCCTTCAAGGAGCTGCAGGAGGCCCGCAATACCTGACCACAGACAAACCAAATAACAAACCAATTCCAAAACAACTGCTATGTTTAAGAACCAACCCAAAGGATTGATTCCTGCGGCCTTGAGCAACATGGGCGAACGCTTCGGCTTCTACGTCATGATGGCCATCCTGACGCTGTTCCTCATGTCGAAGTTCGACCTCGACGGAGGCCAGGCCGGCGCGCTCTACTCCACATTCTACTTCGCCATCTACATCCTCGCCCTCGTCGGCGGTGTGATCGCCGACAAGACCAAGAACTACAAGGGCACCATCATCGCCGGCCTTGTGGTCATGTGCCTGGGCTACGCCCTCCTGGCAGTTCCCGCCCTCATCACCACCCAGTGGATCGCCCTGGGCGCGCTCCTGGTAATCGCTTTCGGAAACGGACTCTTCAAAGGAAACCTGCAGGCCGTCGTCGGACAGCTCTATGACGACCCCAAATACAGCGACAAGCGCGACTCGGGCTTCCAGATCTTCTACATGTTCATCAACATCGGCGGCTGCATCGCCCCCTTCATAGCCGTATGGGTGCGCAACACCTTCGTCAAGATGCAGGGCTACGCCTATAACGCCGACCTCCCCGGCCTCTGCAACTCGCTGCTGGCCGGCAGGGATGTCGACACCGGCATCTTCCTCGAATACGCCAACCAGGTGTCGCAGACCGAGGTCAACCTCGCCACCCTCGAGGACTTCGCCCGCAACTACCTCGAAGCCTTCAACACCGGCTTCCACTACGCCTTCTCAGTGGCCATCGTGGCGATGCTCATCTCCCTGGCCATATTCCTCTTCTTCAAGAAATCCCTCCCCACCCCCGGGGCCAAGAAGACCGCCGAGAAGAGCGACACGGAGAAAGCCGAGATACGCCAGTCGGCAAAGGAAATCAAGCAGCGCATCATGGCCCTTATGGCCGTCTTCGGCATCGTGATTTTCTTCTGGTTCTCGTTCCACCAGAACGGCCTGACCCTCACCATGTTCGCCAAAGACTACACCGACCTCAACCTCTTCGGGATGTCGATGTCGGCCGAAATCTTCCAGTCGATCAACCCCTTCGTCGTGGTGTTCCTCACACCCATCGTTATGTGGATATTCTCATCCCTGGCGGCCCGTGGCAAAGAGCCCTCGACCCCCAAGAAAATCGGCATCGGCATGGGCATCGCCGCCCTGGCCTACGTCGTGATGTGTGTGGCATCGCTCGGACTCCCCTCCCAGGCATCGCTTGACGGAGCGCCAGTGCCCGCCGCCGAACGCGTCACCCCCTGGATTCTCTTCAGCGTCTACTTCATCCAGACCGTCGCCGAGCTGTTCATCTCCCCCCTCGGCCTCTCATTCGTGTCGAAAGTGGCTCCCGCCCATCTCCAGGGCCTCATGCAGGGCTGCTGGCTCGGCGCCACCGCCGTCGGCAACGCCTGCCTCTTCCTGGGCGCGGTGATGTACCAGAGCATCTCCCTGTCGGCCACATGGAGCGTCTTCGCCATCGTCTGCTTCATCTCGATGGCCGTGATGTTCTGCATGGTCAAGTGGCTTGAGAGAGTGGCCAAGTAACACCCCGAAGACAGATTCAGCCCGCATGTCGGGCTACTGACATACGCAAAGGCCCGCAACCGACTGTGCTGCGGGCCTTTGCGGCTGACTGTGGCGGTATCCGCGCAAAAAACATCGGAAAAAAGCTCTGGCCCCGGTAACGTTTCCACCGGTCTGCGCGTCTATATGGCAAAGGCCCCGCCAAAGAGCCTGACCCCAAGACGCATTTTACAGAAACAGCACTTTTTTCATACACAAATGCACGACGAAGACGTGAAAACACCGGTATTCCTGAGCCACCGCGAGACCCTGCGCGCGGTGGCACGGAAATATCTCATCCACAAGGAGGATGTCGACGACGCGCTCCAGGAGCTCTTCATACGCAGCTGGGAGAACCGACGCGCCGACACCACCCTCCAGCAGAAACGCGCCTTCCTCTTCGCATCGCTGCGCAACATTTGCGTCGACCTGCTGCGCAGGCGCAAGCTGCGCGGGGTCTTCATCGACGACTGCCCTGCCCTGCCTCCCCCGCCGGCCACACGCCATGACCCGGTGGAGAGCGCCGACACGGCAGACACCATACGCCGGATGGCCCTCGAAAGCCTCTCCGGACTCCCCCTGCGGGTATTCGAGCTTTACACTTTCGACGAGCTCGACCACGCCGAGATAGCCCGCCGCCTCGACATCACTCCCGAGGCCGCCAGGAGCTACCTCTCACGGGCCCGCAAAACAATGCGCGCACAATGCGCCTCACTCCTAAAAAGCTGAACGACAATGGAAGATTTGACATTGAAACAATTGGAGAGTCTTGCCATCGGATACTTCGAATGCCGGCTCTCACGCGCCGAGGAGGAAGACCTCAGGAAGGTGTTGCTCCTCTCGCCACTGCGCTCCGGCCTGCTCGACGAATGCCGTCTGGCCATGGGGCTGGAGGCTACCGTCAGACGAGGCAGGCGGCCACGCCGCGCCTCCTCCACAATGAGATGGCTCTCAGTGGCCGCAACGGCGGCCCTGCTCATCTGCGCCACGACATTCCTCATGCGCGACACCACTGGCGGCATCGACTCCCCCCAGCCGACTTTCTACGCCGAGGTCTACATACATGGCCGGAAAGTGGCCGACCAGCAGACCGCCGCGCGCATCGCCGAGCAAGGCCGACGCAAATCACTGGCAAGGATGGACTCCCTGCTCCACGCCTCGCTTGACAGGCGCGACCGCCAGCTCAAGGAATTACGCAGGCTCTCCGCCACCACCGCCGACTGAAAATCACATCAACATCCCCATACCTATGAAACGTATCGCTTTAATGCTGCTGATTGCCGTGGCCGCCACAGTGACAGCCCTCGCGGCCAACCCCAGGCTCGCCTGCGAGTCGCTGTTCTCCGAGAAATACCGTTCCAACCCCCAGGCCACGGTGTCAATCATTAACTCCACCGGCAACTACTTCCGGGGCATCAGCGTCGCCAACGACCCATCCCTCGTAAAGGAAATCGAGAAGAAACTCGAAGAGGACCGCAAACTCGCCACCAACACCGTCGAGGAGTATTCCGCCGGAAACAAATACGACATTGTGCTGAACATCCCCCTGGGCGGCAAGATAATCAGTGTCGGCTACACCCGCAATGGCGACGGCTCTGCCGAGCTCTTCGTCTCAGGTCCCCCGGAGGCTTTCCGCTGACAACCTCAGCGCAGCCCCAGGTAGAAATGCCATATGGCCAGGGCCGTCGACACCGCTACATTGAGCGAATGCTTCGTCCCCTCCTGGGGAATCTCGATGCAGGCGTCGCAGAGGTCGACCACCTCCTGGGCGACTCCGTCGACCTCATGCCCGGCCACTACGGCATACCTGCCGTCGCGCTCCACCGGGAAACGCTCCAGGCTCACCGAACCCTTGACAAGCTCCAGGGCGCAGACCTTGTAGCCCTCGGCCTGCAGCTCCCTGACCGCGTCGGCTGTCGAGCGGTGATAGCTCCACTCCACCGAGTCCTCGGCCCCCAGCGCCGTCTTGTGGATTTCCACCGACGGCGGCGTGGCCGTGATGCCGCAGAGGGCCAGACGCTCCACCCTGAAAGCGTCAGATGTCCTGAACACCGACCCTATGTTGTTGAGGCTCCGAATGTTGTCAAGCACAATCACCAGCGGTATCTTCTTCTTGGCCCGATACCCTTCCACCGTGTCGCGGTTCATGTCAAGGATGGTCTTTTTCTCCATATAATAAAGCTTTTGGGCCACAAAGTTACGAAATCAGACCGAAGTTTGGCGGGTTTTCCGTAACTTTGCGCTCCCCGACAGTGTTATTATCACAAAAGACACTACAACCATATCAAAAACCAGACTCATGGAAACAACCCGCCAAGCCAAGATAGCACGACTGATACAGAAAGAACTCAGCGAGATTCTGCGCCTGCAGACAGCCAAGACCCACGGAATCATCATCTCCGTCTCGGCCGTCCGCATCAGTCCCGACCTCTCCATCGCCAAGGCATACCTCTCGGTGTTCCCCTCGGCCAAGGCTCCCGAAATCCTCGAGAACCTCACCCGCAACGCCAAGACAATCCGCTACGACCTCGGCCAGAAGGTGCGATTCCAGCTCCGCAAGGTCCCCGAACTCTCCTTCTACCTCGACGACTCACTCGACTACATCGAGAACATCGACAACCTCCTCAAAGAGGAAGAGAAGGAAATCAACAGCTCCGAGGCCAAGCCCGAGTAATCCCCCCTCTCCCTGCCGGCGAAGACCGTTGCCCGGCGCAAAAGATTCCACAGCCTGTTATTAAAAGGGGGCACGCAGATTCCGCGTGAGACTTTTGGGGAGCGGGGGAGGTTTTTCCACCGGAATTGCGTAAATTTGCGGTTGATTATGGAAGAAGACTTCGACATCCGCCGCGACGCGGCGCGTTCCGACTCCGACAATGACTTCGAGAGGGCGTTGCGCCCACGCCGCTTCGACGACTTTTCCGGCCAGGACAAAGTGGTCGAGAACCTGCGCGTCTTCGTGCAGGCGGCCCGCATGCGCGGCGAAGCCCTCGACCATCTGCTCCTCTACGGCCCCCCGGGCCTGGGGAAGACCACCCTCTCGGCCATCATCGCCAACGAGCTGGGCGTGGGCTTCAAGGTCACATCGGGCCCCGTGTTGGACAAGCCCGGCGACCTGGCCGGAATCCTGACATCGCTGGAGGAGAACGACGTGCTGTTCATCGACGAAATCCACCGGCTCAGCCCCGTGGTGGAGGAATACCTCTACTCGGCGATGGAAGACTACCGCATCGACATCATGATCGACAAGGGCCCCGGGGCACGCTCGGTGCAGCTGACCCTCTCGCCCTTCACCCTCGTCGGGGCCACCACCCGCAGCGGGCTGCTGACTGCCCCCCTCCGGGCCCGTTTCGGCATACCCTGCCACCTCGAATATTACGATCACGAGATACTCGAACGCATCATCCTGCGCTCGGCCCGCCTCCTGGGGGTGGAATGCAGCGCCGAGGCCGCCCATGAGGTCGCCCTCCGCTCGCGCGGCACCCCACGTATCGCCAACCGCCTGCTCAGGCGCGTCCGCGACTTCGCGATGGTGAAAGGCTCGGGGGCCATAGACCCCGAAATCGCCCGCTACGCCCTCGAGGCCCTCAACATCGACCGCTACGGGCTCGACGAAATCGACAACAAGATACTGGCCACGATCATCACCAAGTTCCGCGGCGGCCCGGTCGGCCTGTCGACCATCGCCACCGCCCTTGGCGAAGACCCCGGCACGGTGGAGGAGGTCTACGAGCCGTTCCTCATCAAGGAGGGCTTCATCAAGCGCACCCCGCGTGGCCGAGAGGTCACCGACCTGGCCTGGAGCCACCTCGGCCTCGACCGCCTCAACTTCGACCGTGGCCTCTTCGATTAACCCAAATATTCCCGCAACCCCGGCAGGTGTCACGCCGCCTGCCACCGTGAATCCTCCATGGCTTCAATCAAGTCGCTGTTCAAAGACACCGCCATATATGGCGTCAGCTCAATCGTCGGCAGGTTTCTCAACTGGTGCCTCGTGCCGATGTACACCTACCTCTTCGCCGCCGGCGAATACGGCATAGTCACCAACATCTACGCCTATGTGGCCCTCGCCCTGGTGATACTCACCTACGGCATGGAGACCGGATTCTTCCGCTTCGCCAACCACGACCGCTGGAAAGACCCCGAGGAGGTCTACTCAACCGGGCTGCTGTCGCTCGCCACGAGCTCCATGCTCTTCATCATCGCCGGATGCCTGCTCTCCCCCGCCCTGGCGCGGCTGCTCGACTGCGGCGCCCACCCGTCGTTCATCTGGATGATGGTCATCACAGTCGGCATCGACGCTTACACCTCCCTGCCGTTCGCCTACCTGCGCTACCGCAAGCGCCCGATGCGATTCGCCTCGCTGAAACTGCTCAACATCGGCCTCAACATAGGGCTCAACCTCTTCTTCATCCTCCTCTGCCCCTGGCTGTGGAAGACCGCGCCGCAGACAATCGCCTGGTTCTACGACCCCGGCTTCGGCATCGGCTACATATTCCTGGCCAACCTCATCAGCTCCCTGGCGGTGCTGATGCTCCTCTACCCCGAGCTGACCTCGGTGAGATACCGCTTCAACGGCCGCCTGCTCAAGGAGATGCTGCATTACAGCTACCCCATACTGATACTGGGCATCGCCGGCATCATGAACCAGACCATCGACAAGATACTCTACCCGATGCTTATCCCCGACAAGGCCGAGGCCATGGCCGGGCTGGGCATCTACGGGGCCAACTACAAGATCGCCATCGTGATGGTGATGTTCACCCAGGCGTTCCGCTTCGCCTACGAACCGTTCATCTTCGCCCAGAACAAGGAGGCGGCCGGGGCCGGCAAGAACGAGTCATACTCCCAGGCGATGAACTGGTTCGTCGCCTTCGGGCTGCTGATATTCCTCGGGGTGATGTTCTTCCTCCCCGTGCTGAGATATTTCATCTCCCCGCAATACTTCGGGGGCCTCAAGGTGGTCCCCATAATAATGATGGCCGAACTCTTCGCCGGCATCTTCTTCAACCTCTCGCTCTGGTACAAGCTCTCCGACAAGACCATCTGGGGGACATGGTTCTCTCTGATGGGCCTGGCCGTCACCCTGCTGCTCAACATCCTGCTGGTGCCACGCTTCGGCTACATCGCCTGCGCCTGGGCCGCCTTCGGCTGCTACGGCTCCATGATGGTGGCCAGCTACCTGGTGGGCGACCGCAAATACCCCATCGGCTACCAGCTCGGCAAGCTCGGCCTCTACTTCCTCTCGGCCCTCGCGCTGTGGCTCATCGCCATGGCCGCCACCACCGGCAACAACTGGCTCGACCTCCCTTTGCGCGCCCTGCTGCTGGCGGTCTTCGCCGGGAGCGTCCTGCTGGTCAACCGCGCCTGGACGCGGCGCAGGCAGCTTTCCTGACACCAATCATACCAGTCACATATGAAAATCGCCCTGCTATCAACCAACCATGACCTCGGCGGAGCCGCCATCGTGACCCGGCGGCTGACCGACGCGCTGAGAGACGCCGGACATGACGCGCGCATGATCGTCGCGCGCCCCGGCGACATGTCATCGGCCCAAGAGGCCGTTATGGCTGTCGAACGACACAGGTGGCTCCCCCCCTTCCTGGCCGAGAGGACCGAGCTGTGGATCAAAGGGACAAGCCGCAAAGACATTTTCAAACTATCGACAGGCCGCCACGGGGTGGCCCTCGACCGACATCCATTTGTCAGGGAGGCCGACGCGGTGATGGTCAACTGGGCCTCGCAGGGATTCCTGTCGCTAAGCTCACTCGACCGCATCTGCGCCACCGGCAAGCCGGTCATCTACACCATGCACGACCTCTGGCCTGCCACCGCGCTATGCCATCTCCCCGGCGAATGCAGCCGCTACGCCGAAACCCCGCCATGCGCCGCATGCCCCTTCTTCAGAGGCCGGCGCGGGTCGCTGCTGCGCCAGGAAATCGCGGCCTCCAAGAAGCGCGTATTCTCCCATCCCGGCCTGCGGCTCGTGGCCGTAAGCGAGTGGCAACGCTCGATGGCCTCGCGCAGTTCCATCCTGAAAGGGAAGGAAATCACCGTCATCCCCCACCCCTTCCCCGCCTCCCTCTACCAGCCGGGGGAGAAAATCACCCCGGAGGGGAAACGCCTGATAGTGATGGCCGCCGCACGCCTCGACGACCCCGTCAAAGACCTCCCCGCTGCCGTCGACGCGCTCAACACATTCGCCTGGGAATACCCCGCGCTCGCCGCCGAAGTGGAGGTGGCTTTCGCCGGAGCGATACGCGACGACTCCGAGCTGCGCCGCCTGCGCCTGCCATGGCGCAGCCTCGGGCTGCTCCCCCCCGACAGCCTGCGCGACCTCTACGCCCGCGCCACCATCGTGCTGTCCTCCTCAAAATATGAGACAATGGGGGCCACCCTCATGGAGGGCATGGCCGCCGGGGCGATACCCGTCAGCTACGGCGACGCCGGACAGAGCGACATCGTCGACGACACCGTCAACGGCTTCCTCGCCCCGCGCCACAACCCAGCCTCACTCGCCTTCGCCCTCTCCCTGGCCCTCCAGACCATCCTTGCCCCCGCCCAGGGGGGCGAGACAACCCCGTCACTCACCTGCGACCGCGAGAAGTTCCTCCACCACGAAGTCACCCGCCGCTTCTCCCCCGCCGCCATCGCCGCCCGCTACCTCTCCCTCCTCACCCTCACCCACCCATAACTCACGGCCCACCCAAAAAGGCCTCACGCAGATTCCGCAGACACGCGGATTTCCCGCAGAGGCCATCCTGAAGGAATGTGCCATTGGTCTTCAGGCGGCCAAAAGAACGGAGACAAAACAACGTAAACCCTGATTCTTAATCAGATAGTTGCAAAATTGGAAAAGAATCCTTACCTTTGCGTCGCCTTTTCGGGCAACTTTGGGAGAGGTATGCCCTGTCGGCGCTCTGCAACCCATAGTCAGTCAGCAAGTTGCAGGCTGCGCGGACGGTTGTCGACCCTCACCCGGAGCCGGAGGCCGCGCGGGGACACCCGTCCCCGGCCACGCGCCACCTCCGACATTGCAATTATCTTTTTATTTATTAACCATTTAATTAAATGACTGAAGAAGTTAAAAACTCTCCTATCGCTGATTTCGACTGGGATGCCTACGAAAATGGCGATACCAAGAGCGAGAAGTCGCGCGAGGAGCTTACCAAGACCTACGACGAATCGCTCAACACCGTCAAGGACAAGGATGTAATCGAAGGTACCATCATCGCCCTCAACAAGCGCGAGGCTGTGGTTAACATCGGCTACAAATCAGACGGCATCATCCCCATGAACGAATTCCGCTACAACCCCGACATCAAGGTCGGCGACGTCGTGGAAGTGTTCATCGAGAACCAGGAGGACAAGAAGGGCCAGCTCATCCTGTCCCACCGCAAAGCCCGCGCATCCCGCAGCTGGGAGCGTGTCAACCAGGCTCTCGAAAACGACGAGATCATCAAGGGTTACATCAAGTGCCGCACAAAGGGCGGCATGATCGTCGACATCTTCGGCATCGAGGCCTTCCTCCCCGGCTCGCAGATCGACGTGAAACCCATCCGCGACTACGACATCTTCGTGGGCAAGACCATGGAGTTCAAGGTCGTGAAGATCAACCCCGAATTCAAAAACGTCGTTGTCTCCCACAAGGCCCTCATCGAGGCCGAGCTCGAGCAGCAGAAGCGCGAAATCATCGCCAAGCTCGAGAAAGGCCAGGTGCTTGAAGGAACCGTCAAGAACATCACCACCTACGGCGTGTTCATCGACCTGGGCGGCGTAGACGGCCTCATCCACATCACCGACCTCTCCTGGGGCCGCGTGAACCACCCCGAAGAAGTCGTGCAGCTCGACCAGAAGCTCAACGTCGTCATCCTCGACTTCGACGACGAGAAGAAGCGCATCGCCCTCGGTCTCAAGCAGCTCATGCCTCATCCCTGGGATGCCCTCGCTGCCGAGCTCAAGGTCGGCGACAAGGTCAAGGGCAAAGTCGTTGTCATGGCCGACTACGGCGCGTTTGTCGAAGTCGCTCCCGGCGTCGAAGGCCTCATCCATGTCAGCGAGATGTCATGGTCGCAGCACCTCCGCTCCGCCCAGGACTTCCTCAAGGTCGGCGACGAGATCGAAGCCGTAATCCTCACCCTTGACCGCGAGGAGCGCAAGATGAGCCTCGGCCTCAAGCAGCTCAAGCAGGATCCCTGGGAAGACATCGAAATCAAATACCCCGTCGGCTCGAAGCACACCGCCAAGGTGCGCAACTTCACCAACTTCGGCGTGTTTGTCGAAATCGAAGAAGGCGTGGACGGACTCATCCACATCTCCGACCTCTCCTGGACCAAGAAGGTCAAGCACCCCTCTGAATTCACCAAGATCGGCGCTGACATCGAAGTCGTTGTCCTCGAAATCGACAAAGACAACCGTCGCCTCTCCCTGGGCCACAAGCAGCTCGAGGAGAACCCCTGGGAAGTGTTCGAGACCATCTTCACCCCCGGCTCCGTACACCAGGGCACCATCATCGAGATGCTCGACAAGGGCGCTGTCGTACAGCTCCCCTACGGCGTCGAAGGCTTCGCCACTCCCAAGCACCTCGTCAAGGAAGACGGCAGCCAGGCCAAGGTTGATGAGAAGCTCGACTTCAAGGTGATCGAGTTCAACAAAGACTCCAAGCGCATCATCCTCAGCCACAGCCGCATCTTCGAGGATGCCAACAAGCCCGAACGCGCCGAGGCTCCCCGCAAGGCAGCCAAGCGCGCCGACCGTCCCCGCAAGGAAGAGACTCCCCTGATCTCCACCCCCGTGGAGAAGACCACCCTCGGCGACATCGAGGCCCTGGCCGCACTCAAGGAGAAGCTCTCCGGCAAGGCTTGATGACCGACGCGTCACCACACAGCCACTGACAGCCGCCTCCCGGCGGCAGCCATAAGACAAAGCAGGCGTTTCCGCTCACCCGGAAGCGCCTGCTTTCATAATACCCGCGCCACAGCTCCATGCGTGGCCGGAATGTCGCCATATCCCCATCGGTTTGTAGACATCCCCACACCCGTTTGTAAAACCCGATAATTTATAAACACAAATGATTTACAATCCTGTTACTTTTGGCAAAGTCACGAATATTATGTCTAAATTTGTCACCGAAAAGAAAAAAGTTGCTTTAAATCACTTATAGCTCACATCGCGCGCCTCCATCCAGAAGCCTCCGCGGCAAACCAAGCGACCACGTCGCAAACAAGCAATGGCTGATTTTACAAACTATCCTTTCAACGCCCCTGGCCACCGCGCGACCACCGCGCGGATACTCGTCGTGGACGCCGACATCAGCGTCGGCGACATGATCCGCGACAACTTCGCGGCAGAAGGATACCATGTTGAGAGCTGCCTGTCGGGCGACGCCACCTACAACATCGACCTGTCACAATACAAACTGGTGTTGCTCGACCTAAGCATCGACGACAACAGCGGCCTCGGCCTCGTCGAGCAGATAAAACAGATATACGACCCGGGCGAAGTCGCCGTCATAGCCTACTCCGTCAGGATGTCTCCCGAGACCATCATCGCCGCCCTCAACGCCGGAGCCGACGACTACCTCATCAAACCCTTCTCCATCCGCGAGCTGAAAGCCCGCGTCCGCTCCGTCCTCCGCCGCCGCTGACCCCCATCCCAACTGACATCGAATTCCATCAAAGCCTGCATCGGATTCCTCCAAAACCTGCATCGGATTCCATCCGCGAATCCGGAGGATTCATTAACTATTAGCCCCGGGTTGGCGCACGGGAGCCCCTTGAGGGCGACCAAGCGGTAACCCGGGGTTGCTGACATCAGGCGTGAGATTCTGAAAGAATCTTTTATATATACAACCTCATCTAAAGGCAACATCTATAAAAGATTCTTTCAGAATCCCACGCCTGGCGTGTTCACCGGGGGTTACCGGCCTGTCGGCCGCCAACCCCCGGCTAATAGTTAATGAATCCTCCGGATTCGTGGGCGAACCGCATATAGGGGTTGAAACCACTCAATACAACCTGTCAATCATATTTGCCTGACAACAAAACCACACCAACACTGCCTCTGACAACAACAACAAACAACCATCACCAATAACAACAACTACTACTAACAACTACCGCTACCACAACAACAACAACAACAACAACAACAAACCACCATCACAACCTCAACAACATTATCATAAACCTGCAATCTGGAATCAACCCGGCATTGCGCCGGAGGGGGATGTGGAAAAAACAATCGCCTGTGGCCGTCTGGACCACAGGCGATTGTTTTTGTTGTTGGTTGTCGGGGTGAGAAGACTCGAACTTCCGACCTCCACGTCCCGAACGTGGCGCGCTAACCAACTGTGCTACACCCCGAGATGCCTTGCGTTTCCGCGTCAAAATCGACCTTCCCCCGCTTCGGGAGGGCGGTTTCTCATTCAGAGGCTTGCAAAGGTAACACTTTTTTTCGGATTTGGCGGGATGGCGAGGCTTTTTTTTTGTTTTTTTCTTCGCCAAAGCCTCGCCCAGGCCCGGAAGCCCCCTGCCGCCGCCCCATAATTTTAGCAAATAAGCGTTAACAAGGAGATGAAATCGAAAAAAATAAGTAACTTTGTGGCTTGATATTCATTATCGCCAATTCATTCACCATCATTCGTGGAAACTAAATACATCTTCGTGACCGGCGGCGTCGTTTCCTCCCTTGGGAAAGGAATCATCTCATCGTCGCTGGCCTGCCTGCTGAAAGCGCGTGGTTACCGCGTAACGATACAGAAGTTTGACCCATACATCAACATCGACCCGGGGACGCTCAACCCCTACGAGCACGGGGAGTGCTATGTGACCGTCGACGGCCACGAGGCCGACCTCGACCTGGGCCATTACGAACGCTTCACCAACATCCAGATCACCCGCGCCAACAACGTCACCACCGGACGCATCTACCAGAGCGTCATCAACAAGGAGCGCCACGGCGACTACCTGGGCAAGACGGTGCAGATCGTGCCCCACATCACCGACGAGATAAAGCGCGCCGTCAAGCAGCTCGGCCGCACCAGCGAGTTTGACTTCGTCATCACCGAGATCGGCGGCGTGGTGGGCGACATCGAGTCGTTGCCATTCCTCGAGGCGGTACGCCAGCTCAGATGGGAGCTGGGACAGAACAGCCTCTGCCTCCACCTGACCTACGTCCCCTACATCGCCGCCGCAAAGGAGCTGAAGACCAAGCCCACGCAGCACTCCGTCAAGAAGCTCCAGGAGCTGGGTATACAGCCCGACATCCTCGTGTTGCGCACCGAGCATGACATGACCGCCGAAGCCCGGCGCAAAATCGCCCTCTTCTGCAACGTGGCCCCCGACGCGGTCATCCAGTCGATCGACGTGCCGTCGATCTACGAGGTGCCCCTGAAGATGCACGAGCAGCACCTCGACGAAATCGTGCTGCGCAAGACCGGGGTCACACCCGAAGGGGAACCCCACATGGCCCCCTGGCTCCACTTCCTCGACAAGCTCCACGCCGCCACCAAGCCCGTCACAATCGGCCTGGTAGGGAAATACGTGGAGCTGCAGGACGCATACAAGTCAATCAACGAGGCCCTCTTCCAGGCTGCCACATACAACGACCGCAAGCTCGACCTGCGCTACATCCACTCCGAGAAGCTCGACCCCTCCAACGTCGACGAGACGCTGTCGCCCCTCGACGGGGTCATCATCGCCCCCGGATTCGGCCAGCGCGGCATCGAGGGGAAATTCGTGGCCCTAAAGTGGGCCCGCGAGCATGACATCCCTACCCTGGGCATCTGCCTGGGCATGCAGTGCATGGTCATAGAGTTCGCCCGCGACGTGCTCGGCATGGCCGACGCCAACTCCACCGAGATGAACCCCTCGACCACCCACAACGTCATCGACCTCATGGAGGAGCAGAAGAGCATCTCCAACATGGGAGGAACGATGCGCCTGGGGGCATACGAGTGTCAGCTCCGTCCCGGCTCGCTGGCCGCCAAGGCCTACGGCCAGACCCTCGTCAGCGAGCGTCACCGCCACCGCTTCGAGTTCAACGACGACTACCGCAAGGCTTTCGAGGAGGCCGGAATGGCCTGCGTGGGAGAAAACCCCCACACGGGGCTGGTGGAGGTGGTCGAGATCCCCGGCAAACGCTGGTTTCTCGGCACCCAGTACCACCCCGAGTACTCCTCGACCGTGCTGAACCCCAATCCCCTCTTTCTCAGCTTCGTCAACGCCGCCATCAACTACAACGACGAGAAGACCGGCCCCGCCGTGAAAGCTGACCAACAACCTTAACACCTGATTCCCAAGAAATGGACAAGAATACACTTACCGGACTGGTATTGATGGGCGTGCTGATTTTCGGCTTCATGTGGATCAACAACAACAACAAGCAGAAACAGCAGCAACAGCAGGAACAGGCCGAAGCCGCAGCCAAGGAAAAAGAGGCCGCCTACCCCGTGCTGGCCGCCGATTCGCTCTCGACGGCCGAACTGGCCGCCATCCCCGCAATCATCAGGGAGACCGGAGCCAAGACCGTGGGCGCTGACTCCGTGGCCCGCTACGACTACACCACCGACAAGGTGGCCCTCTCATATGACGGCACCACCGTCAGCGGCACCGTCAAGGCCGGGGCCGCCCGCCTCCCCTACCAGACAGTAGCCTCGGGCAGCTTCGCCGACGACGTGACCCTCTCTGACCGCAACGAGGCGATCCACAACCTGCGCGAGGCCCTCGACGACGCCCGCCGCTACGGCTCCTTCGCCCGCTACCGCAGCGGCAAAGCCCAGGCCGTGGCCCTGCGCAACTCGCGCCTCAGCCTCGAGCTGACAACCCGCGGAGGATACATCTCCCGGGCCACCCTGCTCGACTACAAGACCTACCTGCCCGAAAACGAGCACACCAACGTCATCGACACCGCCGATGTCGAAATCTGCCGCCCGGGCCACAACGAATACGCCTTCGAGCTGCTCTCGGCCTCAAGGCGCTTCAACACCTCCGAGCTCTACTTCACCCCCCGCCAGGTCAACGACTCTGTGGTCGAGATGACCCTCGACCTGGGCGACGGTGCCATCTGGGGCCTGCGTTACACCCTGCCCGAAGACAGCTACGTGGTCAACATGGAGGTGTTCCAGAAGGGCATGGAGAAGATCATCCCCTCCTCCGTGGCCACCACCACCCTCTTCTGGAAGCAGACAATGGGCCGCAACGAGCGCGGACGCACATTCGAGGAGCGCAACTCGGGCCTCTACTACAAATATGTCGGCGACTCCCCCGACGACCTCTCGGCCCAGGGCGAGAAACAGGAGTCGCTCAACCAGAAGCTCAAATGGATCGCCTTCAAGAACCAGTTCTTCTCGATGGTGATGATTCCCCGCACATGCTTCACCTCGGCCGACGTGGCCTCACTCGACCTCAAGGACAACCCGACATTCGTCAAGGACCTCGCCGCCGAGGCCGTGATGGACTACAGCTCGCAGGCCGAGACCCCCGTCTCCATCGACATCTTCCTGGGCCCCAACCTCTACCCCCTGCTGTCGTCGCTCGACAAGGAGATTCCCGGCGCCGACAAGGACTCGCTCGACCTGACCAACCTCATCCCCCTGGGATGGCCCATCTTCCGATGGATCAACACGCTGATAATCATCCCCGTGTTCACGTTCCTGAGCAAGTTCATCAGCTCCTACGGCCTGATCATCCTCCTGCTGACGGTGTTCATCAAGCTCATCCTCTTCCCCTTCACCTACAAGAGCTTCAAGTCGCAGGCCAAGATGCGCCTGCTCGCCCCTGAGATAAAGGAGATAAACGAGAAATATCCCGGCCAGGAGAACGCCATGACCCGCAACCAGAAGACGATGGCCCTCTACTCCAAGGCCGGGGCCAGCCCCATGTCGGGCTGCCTGCCGATGCTGCTCCAGATGCCGGTGCTGATCGCCATGTTCTGGTTCTTCCCCTCCGCCATCGAGCTGCGCGGGGAGCATTTCCTCTGGGCCACCGACCTGTCGGCCCCCGACGTGATCTTCACCCTCCCCTTCACCATACCCTGGTATGGCAGCCACGTCAGCCTCTTCTGCCTGCTCATGACCGCCACCAACATCATCTACACCCGCATCAACATGCAGAACCAGGGAGGCTCCGCGATGCCCGGGATGAAATGGATGATGTACCTGATGCCGGTGATGTTCCTCTTCATCTTCAACGACTACGCCTCGGGCCTGAGCTACTACTACTTCCTGTCGTTGCTCATCACCATCGTGCAGACCTACCTCTTCCGCTACTTCACCGACGAGGAAAAGATGCGCGCCCAGATGAAGGCCAACGCCGCCAAGTCCAAGAAGAAGTCGGGCTGGATGGCCCGCCTCGAGGAGGCGCAGCGCAAGCAGCAGGCAATCCTGCGCGAGCAGCAGAAGCAGCAGAAGAAGAGATGACAGCCTGACTGCGCCGCCCACCACCTGTGACCCCGCAACGCCTAACACCGACACCTCAATCAGACGGTTTATGCCCCTGCTGACAATCGACCAAGGCAACAGCTCCGCCAAGATAGCCCTCTGGGAGGGCCCGGAGCTGATAAAGGAGGAGACCTTCCAGCGCCGCCTCTACAAACGCGACCTCCAGGAGGTCGTGAGCCGGTATTCCCCACGCAAAGCACTCTGCTGCTCGGTGACCGGCAACGGTGCCGACATGGCGGAATGGCTCAACCGCCACGGGGTCGACGCCCGCGAGCTGTCGTCGCGGCTCCCGCTGCCGCTGGAAATCGACTACACCACCCCCGACACCCTCGGGCCTGACCGCATCGCGGCCGCCGTCGGGGCCTGGAGCCTCTTCCCGGGCGAGAACTCGCTGGTGGTCGACATGGGGACCGCCGTTACCTACGACGTGGTCACCGCCGACGGCCATTACGCCGGAGGCAACATCGCCCCCGGGGTCGGCATGAGGCTCAGGGCGCTGCGCAGCTTCACCGCCCGCCTGCCCGAGGTCAACGGCTACGGCGAGACCCCCGACTTCGGCCACGACACGATGACGGCCATGCGCGCCGGAGCCGTGCGCGGGGTCGCCGGGGAAATCAAATACTACCTCGGGCTGCTCCCCCCGGCCACACGGGTGGTGCTGACCGGAGGATGGTCGAAACGTGTGGGCGAGCTGCTCGACTTCCCCTTCACCACCGACCCTTGCCTGGTCACCAAAGGCTTGCTAAGCATACTTCTATACAACGAGAAAATATGAACAGACTCTCTATATCCATCATCGCGGCAATCACATGGCTGCTCGGCTGCGCCGGGGCCTCCGCCCAGAACTCCGAAATCTCCCCCTACTCGCGTTTCGGCTACGGGGCTCTGTCTGACCATGCCAACGCCTCCCAGAAAGCCATGGGCGGCGTGGGGCTGGCCTCACGCTCAGGAGAGGCAATCAACTTCATGAACCCCGCCTCCTACGCCGCCATCGACTCGGTGACATTCCTCTTCGACATCGCCGCGTCGGTCAAGACCCTCTCCACCTCCGAGACCCGCGACGGGGTCAGGAAGTCGGGCAAGGACTTCACCGGCGGCCTCGACTACGTGGCCCTGCAGTTCCCCATGACCCGCTACGGCGGCATGGCAATCGGCATGGTGCCATACTCGCAGGTGGGCTACAAGTTCGGCGACGAAATCGCCAACGGCACCAACGAGTACCAGGGGTCCGGCACGCTCAACGAGCTGTTTGTCGGCCTGGCCGCCCGCCCCTTCAAGGGATTCTCCATAGGTCTCAACGTGAGCTACATGTTCGGCACCCTGCTCAACGACACCTACATTTACAGCTCGGCGGCCACTTCGCTCTTCGAGCGCGTGATGGAGGTCAGGGACTACAACCTGCGCCTGGGCGCCCAGTATGGCTTCAATGTCAACCACGACAACGAGGTGACACTCGGCGTAATCTACTCCCCCCGCAAGTCGTTCCACGGCCACTCCTACGGGGTGAAATATGACGTGGGGCAGGACACCGCCAACGACACCATCGGCTACGGCACGATGAAGGGCAACTATGACATGCCCGAGACCTGGGGTGCCGGCATCTCCTGGAAATGGCGCAAGAGCCTGACCGTCGAGGCCGACTTCACCTACCAGCCCTGGAAAGATGCCAAGTACCACCTCATCGATGGATTCGACAACGCCGGGGCCAACAGCTTCGACAACCGCTGGAAAGCCGCCGTCGGGGCGGAATACCAGCCGGCCCTGCGCGGCAGCTACCTCCGCCGCGTCCGCTACCGCCTGGGAGGCTACTGCTCCAACGACTACATGATGGTTGGCGGCAACTCCGTCAGGGAATACGGCCTGTCGCTCGGCCTCGGGCTCCCGGCGCCCTCCACCAAGACGATGCTCAACCTCACCGTCGAGTACCGCCACCGCGAGGCCCATCCCGCCAAGCTCGTGGCCGAGAACTACTTCCAGTTCACCCTCGGAATCAACGTCAACGAGCTGTGGTTCTGGCAGAACAAGCTCAGATAACCCCCGGGACAGAGCGGAGAATGAAGCGCAGAAGCCTGACTATGAGGATGTTTCCGTTCGCGCTGACGGCCATAGGCCTCGGCGCGGGGATTGTCACGCAGTCATGCGGCGACGACAAGCGCGAGACCATCGCCATATCGGCCGACCCCGAGACATTCCCCACGATGAAGACCCTCGATGTCTCCACCACCATATCAGACTCGGGCTACACCCGCTACCATATCACATCCCCCCTGTGGCTGATGTTCGAGGAGGCCAAGGAGCCCCACTGGAACTTCCCGCAAGGGTTGTTTGTTATTAAATACGACAACCGGATGAAGGAGGACGGCTCTTTCACGGCCGACACCGCGACATACTGGAGCGTCAAGAAGCTGTGGAGGTTTGACCGCAACGTCAGGATGAAAAACGTCAACGGCGACCGCTTCCTGACCCAGCAGCTCTTCTGGGACCAGAACCTGCGCAAGCTCTACTCCGACTCCTTCATCCACATCGAGCGCTCAGACCGCATCATCGAAGGCTACGGATTCGAGTCAAACGAGGAGATGACAGAGTATGTCATCCGCCGCCCCTCGGGCATATTCCCGACATCCGACTTCGTCAGCAACCGCTGAGGCCGCCCCGCAACCCTACAACCGACCAACGAATGGACGCAACCTGGCTGATACTCACATTGATAGCACTTGGCTTCTCGGCGCTTTTCTCAGGCATCGAAATCGCGTTTGTGACCTCCGACAGGGTCCGCGTCGAGCTCGACATCCAGAAAGGGGGCCTCATCGGCCGCTGCCTGAGCCTGTTCTACTCCAACCCCAACTTCTTCATCTCCACCATCCTGGTGGGCAACAACATCGTGCTGGTCATCTACGGCATCGGCGCGGCCAAGATGCTCGAGCCGTGGCTGGAGACCCTGTTCCACAACCAGGCCTGGGTGCTGATAAGCCAGACCCTGCTGTCGACCCTGGTGATACTCCTGACAGGCGAGTTCTTCCCCAAGACCATATTCCGCATCAACCCCAACCGCTCGCTGCGGCTCGTGGCCCCCTTCACGGCCCTGCTCTACTGCCTGCTCTACCCCGTGTCGCTCTTCTCGACATGGATATCAAAGATGCTCATGAGCATCTGCGGCATCAAGGACAAGGACACCAAGCTCGGCATCATCTCGATGGGCGACCTCAACGAGTATCTTGAGCAGACCATCGACGAGAAAGCCGACGAGCACGCCGAGGTCGAGCGCGAGGTGCAGATTTTCCACAACGCCCTCGACTTCTCGGAGACCCACCTGCGCGACTGCATGGTGCCGCGCAACGAAATCGTGGCCGTGGACATCGACTCCACCGACCGCGACACGCTGTCGGCCCTGTTCACCTCCTCGGGGCGGTCAAAGATACTGGTCTACCGCGAGGACATCGACAACCTGCTGGGCTACATCCACGTCAGCGAGCTGTTCACCCCCGAGGTCGACTGGAAGGAACGCCTCAAGCCCGTGGTCTACGCCCCCGAGACCTTGCTGGCAAGCAAGATGATGCGCCGCCTGCTGGCCGAGAAGCGCTCCATAGCCGTGATTGTCGACGAGTTTGGCGGCACGGCCGGCATGGTGACCCTCGAGGACCTCATGGAGGAAATCTGCGGCGACATACAGGACGAGCATGACTCCACCGACATCGTCGAGCGCCAGCTCGCCCCCGGGGAGTGGGAGTTCTCGGGACGCGTCGAGATAGAGCATCTCAACGAGACATACCATTTCGACATACCCGAGTCAGACGACTACCAGACACTGGCCGGATACATCCTCTGCGAGACCGGGCAGATACCCCGCGAGGGTGACGCCGTGGAGCTTGGCGGCCTCCGCCTGGAGGTGACCCGCAAGTCGGCCTCGCGGCTTGAGCTGATAAAGCTCACACAGAATCCCTGACAGACACAGAAAACATATATATCATCTCTACAAATGGAAACAATCAAAGTCAATGTGAAGGATGTCCTTCAGACCGTAACAGGCGAGCAGATCCAGGCCCTTGACCCGGAGGCTGCATCGGCCCTCGAGAAACTCCATAAAGCAACCGGCCTCGGCTCAGACTTCCTCGGCTGGGTCAACCTCCCCTCCGAGACCCCTGAGAGCCTCGTGGCCGACATAGAGGCCGCCGCCAAGGAGCTGCGCGACAACTGCGAGTATGTGGTCGCCATCGGCATCGGCGGCAGCTACCTCGGCGCTAAAGCCGTCATCGAGGCCCTCGGCGACAGCTTCTCGATGCTCCGCGAAAAGGGTGACAGCCGCCGCTGCAACGTGCTTTTCGCCGGCCAGAACATCGGCGAGGACTATCTCAACGAGCTGCAGGATTTCCTCAAGGACAAGCAGTTTGGCATCGTGGTGATCTCGAAGTCGGGCACTACCACCGAGCCCGCCATCGCCTTCCGCCTGCTCAAAGAGCAGCTTGAGAAGCAGGCCGGCAAGGCCGAGGCCGCCCGCCGCATAGTGGCCATCACCGACGAGAAGCGCGGCGCCCTGCGCCAGCTCGCCACCGAGGAGGGCTACAAGACCTTCGTCATCGCCGACAACGTCGGCGGACGCTTCTCAGTGCTGACCCCCGTGGGCCTGCTCCCCATCGCCGTGGCCGGATTCGACATCCGCAAGCTCCTCGAAGGCGCGCGCCGCATGGAGGCCGCCACCGTCGAGGCCAACGACTCCAACCCCAGCTTCCTCTACGCCACCACCCGCAACGCCCTCTACCGCGCCGGCAAGAAAATCGAGATCATGGTCAACTACAACCCCAAGCTCCATTTCTTCGGCGAATGGTGGAAGCAGCTCTACGGCGAGAGCGAGGGCAAGGACGGCAAGGGTATCTTCCCCGCGTCGGTCGACAACTCCACCGACCTCCACTCCATGGGCCAGTGGATCCAGGATGGCGAGCGCACCATCTTCGAGACCGTCCTCTCTGTGGCAAAAGCCGGCAAGCAGACCGTGATTCCCTCTGACGAGGCCAACCTCGACGGACTCAACTACCTGGCCGGCAAGCGTGTCGACGAGGTCAACAAGATGGCCGAGCTGGGCACCCGCCTGGCCCACGTCGACGGCAATGTCCCCAACCTCCAGATCACAATCCCCGCCCTCAAGGAGGAATACCTCGGCGAGCTGATATACTTCTTCGAGAAAGCCTGCGGCATCTCAGGCTACCTCCTCGACGTGAACCCCTTCAACCAGCCCGGCGTGGAGGCTTACAAGAAAAACATGTTCGCCCTGCTCGAGAAACCCGGCTACGAGGCCGAGACAGCAGCCATCAAGGCACGTCTCTGACCACAACCCGCTGACTAACCGACAATGACACGCCGCGTCGCCACGAAAACGACGCGGCGTGTCAGCATTTCCCCCTCCCCCCTCCATGCCACATGCCCCCGGCGGCAGCAGACCTGACCCTGAGAACACCCCAAAAAACCACTCCATCAGGATTTAAACAATGTTAAAGATGGAAAATGTATGACATTTATCATATGCCGAGTGGCGGGAAGTTAGTAATTTTGCATCCGAAAAAATAGGTATAATTCGATAATATACAGAACATCATAGATTTAAAGATGAGAAAAATGACCAGCACATTATGCCGTGTCGTCTCTTTGACCGGCCTTTCGGCTACCCTGGCTGTCCTCTCCTCCTGCTCCGGCAAGGGTGACGCGGCCTCAATGATGGGTGGCGACCAGACTCCAGAGCTCGCAGTGCTCACAGTGCAGCCCGGCACTTCAGACCTTTCCAACACCTTCGCCGCCACGATCAAAGGTAAAGTCGATGTCGAGGTACGTCCGCTCGTCTCAGGTTTCGTGACCAAAGTCCTCGTGGATGAAGGGCAATACGTAAAGCAGGGCCAGACCCTCTTCACCCTCGACCAGGTGACATTCCAGGCCGCCGTAGACCAGGCCGCCGCAGCCGTCAACTCGGCCCAGACAGCCGTCAACTCGGCCCAGCTCACCGCCGACAACAAGAAGCTCCTCTTCGACAAGAATATCATCAGCGACTACGAGTACCAGCTCGCAGTCAACCAGCTCGCCACGGCCAAGTCACAGCTGGCCAACGCCCAGGCCGCGCTGACCACAGCCCGCAAGAACCTGAGCTACACCACGGTGACAGCCCCCGTGTCGGGATTCGTCGGCTCAATCCCGGGCCGTGAAGGCACCCTGGCCTCCCCCTCGATGGTCACCCCGCTGACCACCGTGAGCGACAACTCCGAGGTCTACGCCTACTTCTCCCTCACCGAGAAAGACATCCTCTCGCTGACCCAGGGCGACCGCTCGCTCAACGCCGCCGTCAGCTCCATGCCCGCCGTGCAGCTCCGCCTCGCCGACGGCTCGATCTATCCCCTCGAAGGGAAGGTGGCCACCGTCTCCGGGGTCATCGACTCCTCGACCGGCGCCTCCAGCGTGCGCGCCCGCTTCGCCAACCCCGACGGAGTGCTGCGCTCAGGCTCCACCGGCCAGATCCTCATCCCCAACCACGCCGACAACGTGATACTGATTCCGCAGAAAGCCACCTACGAGGTGCAGGACCGCCGCTTCGTCTATGTCCTGAACGACTCCAACAAGACCGTCTCCACCCCCATCACCGTCTCCCCGCTTGACGACGGCCAGAACTATGTGGTGACCTCCGGACTCCAGCCCGGCCAGCGCGTGGTCGTCGAAGGCATCGGCACCAAGGTGCGCCCCGACATGGAAATCAAGCCCGTCGACGCAGCCCAGAAAGCAGCCGCCCAGCAGCCCGCCCAGTAAAAACCTCTCACACGAAATCACAATCATCCAGAAATAATGAAGCTTGACACCTTTATTAACCGGCCCGTGCTGTCGACGGTGATCTCCATCTTCATCGTCCTGCTCGGTCTGATAGGCCTGTCGTCGCTGCCCATCACGCAGTATCCCGACATCGCCCCGCCGACAATCCAGGTGAGCACCTCCTACAACGGAGCCAACGCCCAGGCCGTGCTCAACTCCGTCATAGCCCCCCTCGAGGAGTCGATCAACGGCGCCGAGGGTATGACATACATCGAATCAACCGCCACCAACACCGGCTCGGCCACAATCAACGTCCACTTCGAGCAGGGCTTCGACCCCGACATGGCCGCCGTCGACGTGCAGAACCGCGTCGCAAAGGCCCAGAACCTGCTCCCGGCCGAGGTGACCCAGGTCGGCGTGCTGACCCAGAAGCGCCAGTCGTCGATGCTCCTCGGCGTGGCCCTCTACTCGACGAGCGACGCCTACGACGGCGAGTTCCTCGACAACTACATGAAAATCAACATCATCCCCGTGCTCCAGCGTGTGAAGGGCGTGGGTGATGTCATGTCGTTCGGCGGCGACTACTCGATGCGAATCTGGATCAAGCCCGAGGTGATGGCCCAGTATGGCCTGACCCCCAATGAAGTGGCAGCCGCCCTCCAGGACCAGAACATCGAGGCCGCCCCCGGCTCGCTGGGAGCCCAGGGCAACCAGTCGTTCCAGTACACGCTCAAATACCGCGGACGCTACGAGACCCCCGAGGAATTCGAGAACATCGTGGTGCGCGCCAACCAGGACGGCACCCTGTTGCGCCTCAAGGATGTGGCCGACGTGGAGCTGGGCATGGTCACCTATGACTTCTCCTCCTCGCTCAACGGCCAGCCCTCGACCATGGCCATCATCTTCCAGACAGCCGGCTCCAACGCCACCGAGATCATCAACGACTGTCTGGCCCAGGTCGACAACCTGACCAAAGACCTCCCTGAAGGATTGCACTTCGCCATCCCGATGAACAACAACGACTTCCTCTACGCCTCAATCTCGAAGGTAATCCACACCCTCATCGAGGCGTTCATCCTGGTGTTCTTCGTGGTGTATGTCTTCCTCGGCGACATCCGTTCGACCCTCATCCCCGCCATCGCCATCCCCGTGGCCCTGGTCGGCACATTCTTCGCCCTGAAGCTCATCGGCTTCTCGCTCAACCTCATCACCCTCTCGGCCCTCGTGCTGGCCATCGCCATCGTGGTCGACGACGCCATCGTGGTGGTCGAGGCGGTCCACGCCAAGCTCGACGCGGGCTACACCTCGTCGCGCAAGGCATCCATCGACGCGATGAACGAAATCGGCACCGCCATCATCTCCATCACCCTGGTCATGATGCTGGTGTTCATCCCCGTGTCCTTCATGCCCGGCACCGCCGGTATCTTCTACCAGCAGTTCGGTCTGACCATGGCCATCTCCATCGGCTTCTCGGCCCTCAACGCCTTGACCCTCTCGCCGGCCCTCTGCGCCATATTCCTCAAGCCCCACAAGGCCGACGGCTCCCACGCTCCCCTGAAAGAGCGCCTGGCCGACGCCTACTCAGCCGCCGGGGAGGCCGTGGCCTCCAAGGTGAAAGGGAGCTGGGAGAAGGTATGGCTCCCGCTGGCCACCCTCGCCCTGCTCGTGGCCACCATCACCTTCATGGTGCTCGGATGGTTTGACTTCGAGAATGTCTTCAAGGGAGTCCTCGCCATCGTGTGCGCCGTGCTGACCGTCTGGGGACTCTTCACCCAGGCGTTCAAGAACGCGTTCGAAAGCATGTTTGAAAAGCTACTGGCCAAATACCAGAAGATTGTCAAGTTCTTCGTCAACCACAAGATATCGACCGGTGTTGCCGTGCTGGCCTCCATCGTGGCCCTGGTGATGCTCATGAAGATCACCCCCACCGGCATGGTCCCCAACGAAGACACCGGCACACTCTTCGTCATGGTCGACATGCCCCCGGGAACCTCCCAGGAGCGCACAGTCGAGGTGATGAAGCAGGTCGACGGTGTGCTTGGCTCGATTCCCGCCGTGGAATACCGCCAGATTATCAACGGATACTCCTTCATCGCCGGACAGGGCCCCACCTACGGAGCCTTCATCGTCAAGCTCAAGGACTGGTCAAAGCGCGACAACGAGAAGGAAAGCTCCAACGCCGTGCTGATGCAGATTTACGGCATGACCGGCAAGCTCATCACCGACGGACGCGTCATCGCCTTCGCCCCCCCGATGATCTCGGGATACTCGGTGACCAACGGTTTCGAGCTGAAGATGCAGGACAAGACCGGCGGCGACGTCGACTCGTTCTTCGCCATCGTCCAGAACTTCCTGGCCCAGCTCAACGCGCAGCCTGAAATCCAGCAGGCATACACCACCTTCAACCCGACCTTCCCCCAGTACAAAATCGAAATCGACGCTGCCAAGGCCCAGCAGGCCGGCCTGTCGACCTCCTCGATTCTGTCGACCATGCAGGGGTATTTCGGCTCGATGTATGTCTCCAACTTCAACCGTTTCGGAAAAATCTACCGCGTGATGATGCAGGCGCCCCCCGCCTCGCGCGTGTCGATGGAGTCGCTCAAGAACATCAAGGTGAAGTCGGCCACCGGCAAGATGGCCTCGCTCGAGAACTTCGTGACCCTCGAGAAGGTATACGGCCCTGACCTGCTCAACCGATTCAACCTCTTCACCTCCATCGCCGTGACCGGTAACCCCGCCGATGGATACTCCTCGGGACAGGCCCTGGCCGCCATCGAGCGTGTCGCCGCCGAGACCCTTCCCCAGGGCTACGGCTACGAGTACGCCGGCATGACCCGCGAGGAGGGTTCAGGCTCCTCCAACACCACGGCCATCATCTTCGGCCTCTGCCTGCTCTTCGTCTACCTGCTTCTGTCGGCCCAGTATGAGAGCTACATCGTGCCCTGGTCAGTGATTCTGTCGATTCCGTTCGGTCTGATGGGCTCGTTCATCCTGGCCTGGATATTCAACCTGAGCTACCTGGCCTCGGGCGACCTGCTGAAGATGGCCGACTTCATCACCAACAACATCTACCTGCAGATCGCGCTGATCATGCTCATCGGTCTGCTGGCCAAGAACGCCATCCTCATCGTGGAGTTCGCCCTCGAACGCCGCCGCACCGGCATGTCGGTGGTCAACGCCGCCATCCAGGGAGCCGCCGCCCGTCTGCGACCCATCCTGATGACCTCGCTCGCCCTTATCATCGGTCTTCTGCCGATGATGTTCGCCCACGGTGTGGGCGCCAACGGAAACCGCGCCCTCGGCGTGGGCTCCATCGGCGGCATGCTCATCGGCATGATCCTCCAGATTTTCTTCGTGCCCGCCCTGTTTGTCATCTTCCAGCTCATCCAGGAGAAGATCACCCCGATGAAGTGGAAAGACACCAACAACTCTGGCGTGGAGAGCGAAATCGAGCAGTACTCCCGTTAACCCCAACATCAATCATGGCAAAAATGAAATTCAGACATATATTGGTGACGGCAGCCGTCGGCGTGGCTGTGGCCGGACTCAGCTCCTGCCACATCTACAAGAAGTTCGAGATGCCCCAGGACGACCCCGTCACGAAGGAATACTCCGAGGTCGTCAAGACCGCGCCTGACTCGGCCGCTTTCGGCAACCTCACCTGGGACAAGGTGTTCACCGACCCGGTGCTGGCCGACCTCATCCAGCGCGCCCTCGACAACAATGTCGACCTCGACAACGCCCGCCTCAACGTAGAGGTGGCCAAGGCCAATGTCCTGGGCGCACGCCTGAGCTACCTCCCCTCGGTGGCCCTCACCCCCAACGGCTCGCTGTCGAAATACCATGTCGACGGGGCCGAGTGGAGCAAGACCTACCAGATACCCCTGGCCATCAGCTGGGAAATCGATGTCTTCGGCAAGACCCTCAACCGCAAGCGCGGGGCCGAGGCCGCCCTGGCCCTCCAGCAGGACTACCAGCAGGCTGTCCGCTCCCAGATCATCGGCGCGGTGGCCTCATGCTACTACACCATCGCCGTCCTCCAGTCGCAGCTCAACCTCTCGCGCCAGACAGCCGAGCTGTGGAAGCAGAGCGTGCAGACGATGCGCGACTTCAAGCAGGCCGGCCGCGTGACCGAGGCCGCCGTGGTGCAGAGCGAGGCGCAGTATTACTCCATTCTCGCCTCCATCACCGACCTTGAGACCTCGCTCGACAAGGCCAACAACTCGATGTCGCTGCTGCTCAACGTGCAGCCCCAGACATGGGCCGTGTCGCCCGACGCCCGCCTGGGCAACCCCCAGGTGCTTCGCGACGGTGTCCCGATGCGTGAGCTGGCGATGCGTCCCGATGTCCGCGTGGCTGAGCAGCAGCTCGCCGCCGCCTACTACTCGACCAACTCGGCCCGCGCGGCGTTCTATCCCTCGCTGAGCATCTCATCCAACGGCGGTTACACCAACCTCCTGGGCTCGATGATCACCAATCCGGGCAACTGGTTTATCCAGCTGGCCGGACAGCTCACCGCCCCCCTCTTCTCGCGCGGCGCCAACATCGCCGCCCTCAAGGGGGCCAAGGCCCAGCAGGAACAGGCGCTCAACAACTTCAAGTATGCCCTGCTCAACGCCACCGCCGAGGTCAACGACTACCTCGTCGCATATGACAACCTCAGCCGCAAGCAGGAACTGCTCAACATGCAGGCCAACAGCCTCGCCCAGGCCGTGGAGATGACCAACCTCCTGCTGGCCTACGACGGGCAGACCACCTACCTTGAGGTGCTCAACGCCCAGTCTTCGCTGCTGTCGGCCCAGATGAGCGCCCTCTCCACCGAGCTGTCGCGCGACCAGACCATCATCGGCCTCTACCAGGCCCTCGGAGGAGGACGCTGACACCGGAGCTCCCTCCTAAAAGCCCGTTGAAATAACCGCCGTCCCGACGGCTGGTTCCCGTAGCGGAATCAGCCTGAAGGACGGCGTTTTTTTAAACAATGTTGTAGAATATCCGTTTATAATTTGGAATCATAAAAATTATCATTAAATTTGTCAATCATAAACATCTCTCCGCCATATTCCGACGTTAACCCATAAACCCTTGACAGCCATGATATCACCCTTAGCCCATGTCGATCCCTCGGCCAAAATCGGCCAGAATGTCAAAATCTATCCCTTCGCGTTCATCGACAAGGATGTCGAAGTAGGCGACAACTGCGAGATATACCCCTATGCCTCCCTGATGCCCGGCACCCGCATGGGGAAGAACTGCCGCGTGTTCCAAGGCTCAATCATCTCGGCCGAGCCGCAGGATTTCCGCTTCAAGGGTGACGACTCCCTCTGTGTGATAGGCGATGACGTGGTCATCCGCGAGCATGTCATCATCAACCGCAGCATCCATCCCGGAGGCGCGACCCGCATCGGCAGCGAGTCGTTCATCCTCGCCGAGAGCCATGTCGGCCACGACACCGTCATCGAGGGGAAATCGGTGCTGGGCAACGGCGCGACAATCGCCGGAGACTGCCAGGTAGGCCGCTGCGTCATCCTGTCGTCCAACGCCATGCTCCATGAAGGCTCCAAGGTAGGGGACTGGGTGATGATCAAAGGGGGATGCCGCGTGGCCGGCAATGTGCCCCCCTACATCATCGTGGCCCACAACCCTGTGGCATATTTCGGCGTGAACGCCTTTGTGATGCGCAAACACGGCTACACCGAGGAGCAGATCGACGACATCGCCAAGGCATACCGTAACATCTACCAGAGCGGCATCTCGGTGTTCAACGCCCTGCGCCGCATCGAGGCCGACCTCAATCCCTCCGAAATCCGCGACAACATCCTGACATTCATCCGGTCAAACGACTCCAAGATCGTCGCCATCCCCATCGACATGGAGTGACACGTCCCGACGCAAGCCTCCCGGATTCCCCCACGGCCCCACTCAGGAACCATCCGCGAATCAATTCCGGCACCATCACGGCCGATATCGATTCCATCCGCGAATCCGGAGGATTCATTAACTATTAGCCCCGGGTTGGCGCGGGGGAGCCCCTTGCGGGCGACCAAGCGGCAACCCGGGGTCGCCGTCATCAGGCGTGGGATTCTGAAAGAATCTTTTATATAGAAGTAACAATTTGTCCTACGGGGAGGGGTAAAACTGCCGTAACTTTGCGGAAAAAGTCACGGCTATGAAACACACACACGGAATCATCATGGAGGCGCAGAACCTGCGCCGGGATATGTCTGACCCTCGGATATGGCGACGCGCGGGATTGCCCCGCCGGCACGGCAGTTCGGGGGCGTTGCCTTTCGCCCGCTTCTCGCCCTTCGGCGACGGGCGCGAGGTGGTGCTGCTCTGCGGCGACGACCTCTCGCTGTATTACAAAATCGGGGATGACGGGGTCGAGACGCTGCTGGGGAGAGTCCCGGCCAGGCCATTGCTTGCCATCACCTCCACCGAGGGGATGGTGAGGTTGCTTGTCGCCCACAAGCCCGACCAGTATCTCACTTACGGGCCCGAGCTGGCCCTGCGGCTCCACGGTTCCATGCCCGCGCTCCCGGCCATCCGGCTTGTGGCGGCTGATTACAACACCCTGCATGGCGCATTGCCCACAGTCAGGCTCTCCGGCACAAGCAGCGGGGCCTCCGGGTCGCAGCTTGTCCAGGCCGACAACCGGGCGCTCACCGACGCGATGACAGATTGCTACGACCAGCTACGCCAGCGGGCCGCCTCGCTGGGCTATTGCTCGCAGCCGGTGGTGGCCCGGTACAGGCTGCTCGACGCTGCGGGCAACACCATCGGGGTAGGCCCGTCGGTGGTCTTGTCGGCCGCCGAGGGGTATTCGGCCACCGAGGCCACCGTGATGGTGTCGGCCGACGGTATGCAGACCCTTGGAGGGGGCCGCGTCGTCATGCCTGTCTACCGCCCGGCGGTGGTAGCCCCGCAGTCGCTTCCCTCCCCCTGGAACCGGCTTGTAAGCCGTCTCGTGGTAGAAATCACTGATGAAATCGACCCGCTCGACCGCTCCCTGCAGGCTCCCCACGGAGTGCAGCGCGACAACCAGTCGGGGCTCGTCACCGTCACGGCCAAGCTCCCCGGATTCGCCATCGGTACGGTCACCGACCTGCCGCGCCTGCGCCGCCTCGGGCTTGAGGCGATGGGCGCGAGGATGCGTGTGGCCGCCGAGTTTGACACCCCCTTCGACGGCGGGGCCGGCGAGCCCGGAACCACCAGGATAGTCACCACCTCAGGCACCCTCGCCGAGGCTCCGGCAATCAACGCCGCCGAGACACTCGCGGCAAGCCGACGGAGCTGGTCGGCGGCCCTCGCGGCAGGTAATGTCACCGTGCTGTGCAATCCCCGCCGGGAACAATCGGCGGGATGGTCGCCCGACTGCTTCGTCGCCTCGCGGAGCAGCGACTCCGCCTCCCCATGGCGGCTGGCTTTCAGCGTCAGCCTCTCCACCCCCGCCGGAGTGGTCTACATCCTCAGCGAGACCGTCGCCACCGGCAACGCCCCCAACGCCCTGTCGCCGGTGCTTTCTTTCCCCTCACGCGACGCGACATCGCTGACCGTCACCTTTCTTTCTCCCGACGGGCAGGTCTACGAGGAGAGTTTCCCCCTGACCCCTCTGCCGGGCCAGGACATGGCCTGCTACGGGTCGCCGGGCATGCAACGCATCACCCTCAGCCACACCGTCGCGGCCTACCTCCCCGCCGGAGGGGAACTGCCGGCCCGGCTTGAGACCGGAGTTGCCGAGACCTACCTCACCTCCGACCTGGGGCAGCGGCTCGACCGCCGGGTGGTCTCAGAGGGGGAGATAAAGAGGGTGATGGTGGTGCCGCGCGCCGGGTCGGCGTGGGATTTCTCGCGCCTGAAACTGCTCTTTTTCGGGGAGGGTGGCACCATGTTGTCGACCCTCGACGCGTCGGGCCGCTTCAACAGCTGCGCCCCTGTCGACCACCGCCCGGTCATCTCAGCGGCGGCTGTCTGCGAGGCCACCTCGGCCTCGGGCGCGTCGCTGCTCGTCTACGCCGGGGATGACCTTGTGGAAATCTCGGGGCGCGCCGCCACCACCATCCATCCGTCGCTCTCCCGGTTGCTCGGGAGCAGCGATGTGGCGATAGGATGGGAGGGGGTCAACCGCGAGGTATGGCTCGCCCCCGACGATGGCCGCCACTCCCTTTTCCGGCTGTCGGCAGAGGGGGAATTGATCGGGGCGGCGCTGCCAGGCATCAACCTTGACACAACGGGGATAGCCGCCACAGGCCGGTTCAGGTTCGCCACCGACCGGGGCCACCTTCTGCTGGCCTCCCCCTCGGCGAGCCACGACCTCTCGGCCGAGGAGCCTTGCGAATCGCTGCCCGTAAGGCTGCGCCACCGTTTTCCCTCCCCGTCAGCCCCCACCTGGCTTGCCACCGGCTTATTCGGCTCCTGCCTGCGGGGCGATGTCACCCTGTCGGGCGACCGTGGTACAGAGATCGCCGAGAGGCTGCTGCGGCTGAGGATAGAGGGCGCGCTCAACTCCCCGGTGAGGGTGAGGCTCGCGATGCCCCGCAGGCAGTGGCTTGAATCGTCGGTCACCCTCGAAGCCTCGGCCGACCTTGCCATATCAGGCCCAGGGATAGAGATTGAGTAATGAGAACCACTTGAAAAACACCGCGTTATGGATAATTTTGATGAAATCTGGGAGGAGAACCTGCGCCGCAACCGCCTGCGCGACGAGCTGGAGCATTTCGACCCGGTCAGCGGCGAGGGATGCTCGGGCGACCGTGTGGAGGTAGGTCCCGAGCCATGGACCGAAGGGCGCGAACTGGTGCCGCGCGAGATGCTCGCCGACCCGAAATATCCTTCGGCCCGCGACCAACTGGCCTGGGCACGGCTGAGATGCCGCCACGACTTCGAGTACTGGGCCGCCAAGTGCTGCCGCATAAAGGACAAGAACAGCCGCCGTACGGTGCCGTTCATCCTCAACCGTCCCCAGCGGCGGGTGGTAAAGCTCCTCGAGGCCGACCGCCGGGCCGGGAGACCGATGAGGATGGTGATACTCAAGGCGCGCCAATGGGGCGGCTCCACGGTGGTCGAGATGTACATGGCGTGGATACAGGCGGTGGTGGCCACAGGCTGCCACGCCATCGTCTGCGGTGCCGAGAAGACCGGCACCCAGGTGGTGGTCAACCTCTATTCCGACATGCTTGAGCATTACCCCGAGGAGCTGTGGGAGGGGGAGAAAATGCCGCGACTGCGCACCTCCCGTGGCATACTGCAGCTTGAGGGGCGCGACAACCGTGTCTACCTGGCCGCCTCCACCAACCCCAACGCCATAAGGGGCGTGGACGCGTCGCTGGTGCATCTCACCGAGGCGGCCTACTGGAAGGCCACCCCGGGCAAAGACCCCTGGGACACGGTGAGGGCCATCTACTGCTCCGTGGCGATGGCCCCGATGACGATGGTCGTGATGGAGTCGACAGCCGACGGCGTGGGCTCATTCTTCCACGAGGAATGGCTGCGGGCCGAGAACGGCAGCAGCGGCAAGCGGGCCGTCTTCGTGGCCTGGCATGAAATCAGGGCCTACTCGCTGCCGTTCGCCGCAAGGGAGGATGCCATGGAGCTGTGGCGCGTGATGGACGGCTACGAGCGCCAGCTCTGGGAGGAGGCGGGGCTGACCCTCGAGCAGATACACTGGTACAACCGCCGCCGGCGTGAGATGAAAGACCACTCCAGGATGAAGAGCGAGTTTCCGTCGACCCCCCTGGAGGCGTTCACCTCCACGTCGAGCAATGCGTTCAACCCCGAGAAGACCGAGATGCTGCGGCGAGGCTGCGCCGAGCCTCTGCTGATTGGCGAGGTGGTCTCGCAGACCGGGGCCACGACCGGGCCGCGGTGTCTGTCGCGGCTGACCTTCAGGCCTGACACCACCGGGCGCCTCCATGTCTGGGAGCTGCCCGAGGATGGGGGCTCATATGTCGTGGCGGTAGATGTCGGAGGCCTGGGCGACAAGTCAGACTGGAGCGTGGTGGCTGTGGTCAGGCGGGGAGCGACACCGAGGGTGGTGGCCCAGTGGCGCGGCCATGTCGACCATGACCTGCTGGCCTGGAAAGGGGCCATGGTAGCGTCGTTCTACAACAACGCGCGCCTGGTCTTCGAGAGCAACACCCTCGAGAGCCACACCGACGGGGAGGAGGCCGTATACCAGCAGGGCGCGCTGATACTGCACGAGCTTTACCGCCATTACCGCAACCTCTACCGCCGCCGTGCCCCGGGAGGCTCGCGGGTGGCGCGCATACCGGGTTTCCACACCAACCGGCAGACCAAGCAGATGATTGTCACCGGGCTGGTGGCGGCGGTGCGCGACGGCGGATATGTGGAGCGTTGCCGCGAGGCTTGCGACGAGCTTGACTTCTACGAGCGCCGCCCCAACGGGTCCTACGGGGCCCGCGCGGGGCGCCACGACGACATGCTGATGACACGCGCCATCGCGTTGTATGTCTGCCGCGAGGAGGCCACCGACGAGTCTGACCCGCAGCTCGCGGCCTACCTTGCCTCATGGGGCGACTTCTGATTTTTAGTCAGGGTAAGGCTCAAAAAAGAGGCAAGGGAAATCTCGCGACTTTCCTTGCCCAGCATACGTAGTAATATTACCAGTCAATATATGTGTAAATAAGCAATGGATATGCTAATATTACTTCGCAATGTTCAATCATTCGCTAATGCTATGTCACAAATTTAATGCTCAGTATTCACTCAATTTCCAAATGGGACATCCGAGGGCCCCGCAATGTAAAAGGCGCGGGGAAACGGGGGTCTGCAATCCTGTCTGAGGCACCGCCAAGCGCCCGATCCAAAGACTGAAATCCACGTGTCTCTCCCGCGCCCAATAGGCAGAACATTATAATTCTTGATAGGTTGCGAGACTCTCTGATCCTTGGATGAAAGGTTGAAGATTGGCGGATTTCCAGACAGGGAAAAAGGAGCTGGCTTCGGATAGCAAATTCAATGTCCTTCTGGGGGCAAAGATACAAACAAATTTGTCTATCTCCAAATTTTAAAACGAAAAAGAATCGAAAAATTTTTCGTATGCCATCATTTTTTTGAGATTTTTTCCACAGGCTGATTCACAGAGTGTTGTGCAGAAGTTTTTGACAAAGTAACAATTTATCCTACTGCCGGGGGCAAATCCGACGTAACTTTGCACTGTCTCCGACAAATGAGTTTTCTTTCATTTTTATAAAACCTGTTATTTGTATAATTCATTATGAAAAAGACCACACTCCCGGCGGCTGCCGTCAATGACCGGACACAAGAACCCGCCACCAATGAAACCATCCAGGAAACCGTCCCTGAAACACTTCCGGAAACAGCTTACGGGAATGACAAAGACCCGGTCACGGAGCTTGACCCCGGGGAGGCCGCCAATACGGAGGCTGGCGACGGCCCCTCCAAATCTCAGGCCGATGACATCGAGGCGCGAATCGCCGAGGCTGAGAACCGGGGATACATGCGCGGACGCAACGAGCGGATTGCCGAACTGATGCGCCAGCCGGCGCTGTTTGAGCGGCAGACATCCCCCTCGGCCCGCGACGCACCCGGGGGAATGGCCGCCGACTCCCCGGCCGACTCCCAGCCTATGATTCTCAACAATCCCCGCGTATCGATATGGGACAGATGACACTCGTCGTAAACATCCTCACTTTAAGAATAACCGTTAACATCAACCCAAAACCTTTAAAATCAATTATGAAGACTGACAATTTTTACAGCATCCTCAAGACAGTGGGCATCCTTGGCAACGCGGTGACAATCGCCGCAGCAGCTGTGGCCAGGGCGGTAAAGACCGTCATCGACGGGGTGAAAAGCATCCTCCCCAAAAAGGATGCGGAGAGAAACGACGACGGGGCCACCCTCCCCGACGGGCCGTCGGGCAATCATGACGGCGATGACGGCCAGGAGGGGAATGAAGGGGGCGGAGGCAGCATGATGGCGTTGCTGATGCTCGCCATGGCCGGAATGGCCGCCGCCTGCCTCCTGACAGGCGCGCCCGACGGTGTGGCGATGGCGTTTGCCGTCGTGGCGGGTGTGGCCGGCAAGGGGGAGCATGTGGTCGACTCGCCGCTGACCACCAAGCTCGCCGACAGCGTGTCGCCGGGGCTGCTCCGCAACGAAATCGACGACCGCATCGTCAAGATACGCCCCATGTCGACCCCGCTCGACCAGATTTCGCGTTACGGCGGCGCACGCCTCTGCGGCTCCATGAAGGTCGATTACTACTCGGTCGACACCCGCCCCGGAGAGGATGAGGTCAAAGAGACCTACGACCCGGGACGCACCCCCGCCGCCGGTGTGGCCGAAATCAAGGTTAAGACCCCCGCCGTCTTCGACCCCTCGGCCACCCTGCTGGTGCCTGAGGTGGCGGCCTCCAAAGGTGGCTCGCTGGTCTTGTATGTCATCAGCCGCGACACCGCCTCGATAAAGGTGCTGGCGGTCAACAACACCCTCGAAGGCTCAGAGGAGGGATTCGTGCCGGCGTTGCCCCAGGGCACGAAGCTGGTAAGGATGGGCCGCGCGGCAGCCGAGCTCGACGTGATGACCGCCCAGTTTGAGGCGCTTCCCAAGAAGGAGACCAACTTCTGCCAGATCTTCAAGGCCCAGGTTGAACAGTCGACCTTCATGAAAATCGCCAACAAGGAGGTGGGCTGGAGCTTCTCAGACCAGGAGGAGGCCGCCATCATCGACATGAGGATGGGCATGGAGAAGAATTTCCTTTTCGGCCACAAGACCATAATCACCGACCCCGACAAGAATGAGGAGATACTGCTCACCGGGGGCATCTGGAACCAGACCGACAACACATTCGAGTATGACAAGCTCGACAGCGAGGCGGCCCTCATCGACCTCTGCAAGCGGGCGTTCACCAACAATGCCGGGTCGTCGCGCAAGGTGCTTGTGGGGGGCACGGGGCTTATCGAGCAGCTCCACAAAATAGAACACTCGCGCTTCCTCTCGGCCGACCAGACCACCACCAAGTGGGGGCTCGACTTCACCGAGATCCACTCCAAGTTCGGCACCCTGTATGTGTTGCTGTCAGAGGTCTTCGACCAGTGTGGCATGCCCGACGGCGGCATGGTCATCGACCCCGAGTACATCACCAAGTACAGCCATGTCCCCTTCCGCACCGAGCGTCTCAACCTCCGGTCGGCCGGGGTGCGCAACACCGACGCGATTGTCATCACCGAGGCCTCCTGCCTGGTGCTGCGCTATCCCGGCAGCCACCTGAGAATCATCCGCAAGTCATGAACCCCTCCAGACGCCAGCCATCATGTTGCTCAACGAAGATGAAATGACGCGTCTGTGGCTCCTCCGCAAGGGCTACGAGCCCTTGCGGAGCGACTGCCGCATCGAACGCAGCGACGGCGCCGACCTGCAGTCGGCCGCCCGCCTCGAATGCCGTCTGTGGATGGAGAGGCTGCTTGCCGAGGGGAATCCGGCCCTGATAATCCTCCACGACCTTGTCGGCGAAGCAGAGCTGCCCCTGTCGATGACCACGGCCCCCTCGCTCCTCGTCAGGCTCCCCGGCGAGTGCGCGCGCCCGGTGGCGGTGAAGCTGAAAAGCTGGCTGTCGCCGGCCACGCTGGTAGAGGCGGGGTCGGCCAGAGCCAGGGCTCAATACACGCCATACGGCGCGGGCGGGGTGTCGTCGCCTGTCGCGGTGATCCATCCCGACAACCGGCTCGAACTTTTCAGTCCGGCGTATGACGACAACGACACCCTCGAATACCTGATGTGTGCCATGCGCCTGACCGACGCAGACGGACGGCCCATGTATGAGTTCCGCCCCACCGCACTCGACACATTGTGAACTTTATGAACACCCCATTTTCACCCCCATCCCTTCAACCATGACCAACAACGAAACCACCCGCGCGAGGCTGATACTCGAGGCCGCCCATTCGGCCTGGGACCGCATGGCCCCTCTGCGATCGCGCCGCAGCCGCCACTGCCGCTTCACTTACGGCGACCAGTGGGGCGACATCACCCGCGACCGCCTCAACCGCCCCCTGACCGAGGAGGAGGAAGCCCTACGGGCCGGATGCAAGCCCCTGACAAACAACCTTATCCGACGTATGGTGAAAGCCGTGGTAGGGCGTTTCAGGATGGAACGCGCCGAGAATCCACCCGCGTCGACCAGGGAGGCCGACCCTCACGGCATGAACCATCTCGACGAACTTGACTCCCGCACCCTCGAGGAGTTTCTGATTTCAGGCATGGCCATCCACCGTGTGCGCCGCGAACGCCGCCCGTCGGGCGACGGGGTCTGGGCCGACAACATCCCTCCCGACCGCTTCTTCGTCAACGCCTTCAGCGACCCCAGGGGGTGTGACCTGGAACTTGCCGGTTCGCTCCACGACATGTCGATGGCCGAACTGCTAATGAGGTTTGCCGGAGGGTCGGCGGCCCGCGCCGCCTCGCTCAGGAAGCTCTACGGGGCTGTCTCCCCGTCGTCAGGGCTGCTCCTCCCCTCCACCCCCTCGGGGGAATCATTCTTCCACGCCCCTGACGGGCGATGCCGCGTAATCGAGGCATGGACCCTCGAGAGCCGCGAACGTCTCAGGTGTCACGACCCGCTGACGGCCACATTCAGTTTCATCTCCCCTCAGGGGGCCTCACGCCTCCGCAAGCTCAACGCCGCGCGTCGCAAGGCGCGCCTGCCACAGGTCGAGAGCCGCTGGGAGGTGGCCACGGTGTGGCGCGGACGCTTCCTGGCCCCTGATGCCACCATCCTCGACAGTTTCGACTCCCCGCTGGCCGACGGGTCGCTCCCTTACGCCATCAAGATGTATCCCCTCGTCGGCGGGGAGGTGCATTCGCTGGTGGAGGATGTCATCGGCCAGCAGAAATATGTCAACCGCCTCATCACGCTCATGGACCACATCATGGGGGTGTCGGCCAAGGGGGCGCTCCTCTTCCCTGTGGAGTGCAAGCCCCAGAAAGAGCCGTGGGACAAGTACACCAACCTCTGGGCCACCCCCGGGTCGGTGATTCCCTACCATCCCTATGACGGGGCCGAGCCCCACCAGGTCAGTTCGCCCGCCGCCGACATCGGGGCCAAGGAGATGCTCCAGACCCAGATACAGCTCTTCGAGGACATATCGGGGGTCAACTCGGCCCTGATGGGCAAGAGCGTCAGCGGGGCCGTGGGGGCGCAGCGATACGAGAGCGAGATGCGCAACTCGGCCATCTCGATTCTCGACCTGATGCAGACCTTTGCCGACTTCACCGCCACGCGCGACCGCCTGATGTCGCTCGCCTGAAAAAAACTCACATCTGTTAACATTCGTTCACAACCAGGGGCAAGCTTTCCGCCCGGGTCAGGTCGTAAATTTGCCTTCGGAAATTTCGCTTCCACGGGCCGGTGACGACCTTTCTCCCGCCAGCTCCCTTTTATTGGTTTCCAAGAGCGCTCCGGAACCCTCCGCAAGGATTTTAATCTAATCACACGACACAGTTTCAACTATGCTGCCTGAAATCACACACGTAATCGCGTCGCTCATCGCCAATCAGCCCGTGGGTGGCAGATGTCTCTCGGTCAAGGAGGCCGTAGGTCTCGCGCTGGCCAGCCGGCCACTGCGCTACGGCCTCTCGACCGAGTATGCCCTGCGCAGGTACCGCGCCCTCAAGCGCGGCACCGTCACCCTCACCCCCGGGGAGAACGCCGCACTCTGGGCTGAGCTTGCCGCCAAAATCGACAGCCGCCTGGAGGCCCACCCCGGCGAGGATGACTTCACCGCCGTGGAGCATGTCCTGGCCTGCGAGTCACCCTCCCGCTACTTCCTCTCGCCGGTCTACGCCGAGAAGCTGTTTTACCGCCGCATGGCGCGGCGGCGCGCCTCGCGGCTACCTTTACCCTCACGCCACAAAAACCGCAAAAGCCACTCATCGCTATGATCTCACTTGACATCAAATCCGTCACCGACGAGATATTCGCCCTCACCGCCCTGCGTGCAGCCGTCACAGAGGGCGACGGGGAGACACCCCCGGTGCTTACCCGCGACAACCTCCCCTCGCTCCGCGTGCTTGTCCGCGCGGCATTCGCCACCTTGGCGGCCAGCCTCGGGCCGCTTGTCGCCGACGCGTCGGTAGAGGATGGCAACCCGCCTGCCCCGCGCCCCTATGACGACCACCAGCCGGTGACGCTCGACATCGACCTTGGCCTGCGCGCCGCGTCGCTCTCGGGGGGCACGCGCCTGGTCTTGAAACGCTACCTTGAGCATCTGCTTGCCCTGTCGGTGCTGGAGAAGGCTTACCTCCCGGTCGACGCGGCCATCGCAGCCGACCACGCCGCCGAGGTCTCCCTGCTGTTGCAGACGGTCACATCCATCCTTTCTGACGACACCTCCCCGGCCTCTGTCACCCCCTGCTACATCTGACCCCCTTTAAGACAAATCTCCCGGCCACACCGCATGAACGTCGCGGTATGGCCGGGAGATTTGTCATGGCCGAAGAAGTCCGGCCCGGGGTCAGGCGAGGGTCACCGACTCCTTGTCGGTGGAGGAGGGGCCTGAGGCGGAGGCGATGCGGTTGGCCATCACCACGGCCTGGGAGATGTGGGAGCAGACATGGTCTTCACCCACCAGGCGGTCGATGCCGGCCTTGACAAGGGTCTGGCGCACGGTGTCGCGGACTCCGGAGAGAACCACATGGACGTTGTCAGCCTGTGACGACTTGATGAGAATCTCGAGGTTGTGGAGGGCTGTGGAGTCGATGAACGGCACCTTCCTCATACGCAGAATGCGCACCACCGGTTTCTGGCCGGGGGTAGAGCGCATCAGCTCCTCAAACTTGGTGGCGATGCCGAAGAAGAACGGGCCGTCGATCTCATACACCTCCACGCCGGGAAGCACATCCAGCACCTCATGGTGGACCGCGTCGAGGTCGGTGCCCTCGGCCACGTCAAGCTGCTCGGAGTAGACTTTGATCTGGGTGTTCTCCATCACTCGGCGCAGAAAGAGGACCACGGCCAGCAGCAGGCCGATCTCGATGGCGATTGTAAGGTCGAGAATCACGGTCAGCAGGAAGGTGACAATCAGCACCGACAGGTCGCTCTTGGGGGCCTTGAACAGCCCGACAATCGTGCGCCAGCCGCTCATGTTGTATGCCACCACCATAAGCACGGCGGCCAGGCAGGCCATCGGCACCAGGCAGATGAGCGGCATGAGGAAGATGAATATCGCCAGCAGCACCAGGGCGTGGACGATTCCCGCCACAGGTGTGCGGCCGCCGTTGGTGATGTTGGTCATCGTGCGGGCGATGGCCCCGGTGACGGGTATTCCGCCGATGAAGGGGACGGCGATGTTGGCCAGTCCCTGGCCGATCAGCTCGGTGTTGGTGTTGGTGCGCGAGCCGGTCACACCGTCGGCCACTGTGGCCGAGAGCAGCGACTCGATTGCCCCGAGCATGGCGATGGTGAAGGCCGAGGGGAGGAGCATGTTGATGGTCTCCATGTCAAACGAGAATGTCTGCAGGCGGGGCAGCTCGGCCTTGAGCTCGCCGAAGCGTCCCCCGATGGTGGCCACGTCGCCGCCGATGCCGTAGAGGCCAAGGAGGTAGACGGCGGCGGTGACCAGGATTATGGCCACGAGCGCGCCCGGCAGGCGTTTCGACACCTTGGGGGTGAGGATGATGATGGCGAGGGTGACAAGGCCGATGGCCAGCGTCAGCCAGTCGACATTGCCCAGGTTGGCCAGGTAGACGCCCCATTTGGGGATGAACTCCGAGGGGATGTCCTTCAGCCCCAGGCCGAGGAAGTCGTTGACCTGGGTGGAGAAGATGGTCAGGGCGATACCGGCGGTGAAGCCGATGACGATGGGGTATGGGATGAACTTGATGACCGTGCCGAGCCTGAAAAGCCCCATCAGCACCAGTATCAGTCCGGCCATCAGTGTGGCCAGGGCGAGACCTTCAAGCCCGAAGCGGGCGATGATGCCGTAGACGATCACGATGAACGCGCCGGTGGGGCCGCCGATCTGCACGGAGTTGCCACCGAAGGCCGACACCATGAAGCCGCCGAGGATGGCGGTCATAAGGCCGACCGTGGGGCTCACGCCGCTGGCGATGGCAAACGCGATGGCGAGCGGGAGGGCCACGATGCCCACCACCACTCCGGCGGTGAGGTCGGCCTGGAGCTTGGCGGAATCGTAATGTTTGAGCGCTGACCACAGTTTGGGCCGGAACTCGAGTTTGCTTGTGATAGACATTCCTGGGAAATTATAACCTATTTTGATCTGATTAATCTTGGAACACGGTGAAAAACCTCTGAAAGCCGCCCTGCGGGCACCGGCTTGCGGGGGCGGACGGCTGGTTGTCTCATCCTCACGGATCAGGCCGCAAAATTACAAAAAAAGGCTGTAAAAATTGGAATCAATGCAAAAAAAGATGTACTTTTGTCTTCTCTTCCACTTCTACGAAGAGATTCTGTGACTATGAAGAGATTCTGTGACCTATGCCCTCCATACCTGAAAGACCAACCTTCACATTCCCCCGCCATATCCGCCCGACTTCCACTCTACGGCAAGCCCTGAAACCTGTCTCCGCGAGGCTGCTCGCCCTGACGCTGCTGCTCGCCCTGGCAACGGCCGCCGACGCTCGCGAGGCCGCCCCGCTGCCGTCGCTGCCGGTGGAGGAGCTGCTGGTCAAACTCGACTCGGCCCTGGCAGGGCAGCAGGGCTACGAGGCGGCGAAGCAGACCCGCATCGACCGGCTGCGCTCAAACCTCTCGGGGGCCGCGGACACCGAGCAACGTTACTGGATAGCGTCAGAGCTATATGACGAATACAGCACCTATGACTCAGACTCGGCCCTGACATATGCCTCGATGGCCGAGGAGCTGGCCGGGAGGGCCGGACGCAGGCCATGGGTCACCGACATGCGGCTCAACAAGGCTTACCTCTACGCCGCCACCGGCATACTCGAGCGTGCCGACCGCTGCATCGCCGAGATTGACACCGCCGCGCTGACCGACCGCCAGCGCCTGCGCTACAACGAGCAGGTGCTCTACCTGATGACCCACCGCGACCAGTATCTCGGGGCCAGCTCGGTCGACTACCCCTACGGGGCCGTGGCCGACTCGCTGCTGGCCAATGTCTGCCGGGGCATCTCCCCCGACGACCCGATGTACTGCTGGTTTGTAGGCTGGCAGGGGCTGCGCGGCGCTGACGACGCGCGGCGCGCCCTCCCCCTGGTCAGGGAGAAAATGGAGGGCTCGCGCTACGAGACACGCCACGACGCGATGAACGCCTGGGTGCTGAGCCGCCTCTACGAGAAGACTGGCGACAAGGAGAATATGCTGCGCTACCTGGTATTGTCGTCACTGGCCGATGTCAAGGCATGCAACAAGGAGATAGCCTCGCTCGAGGAGGTGGCCAACCTGCTCTACACCGACCGGCTCAACCTCAAGCGGGCCAACGACTACATCAGCCACTGCATCCGTTGCGCCAACGAGTACAAGAGCCGCGTCAGGGTGGGGCGGCTTGCCGACCTGCAGCACCGCATCACCCGCGATTACCAGACCGAGCTGGAACGTCAGGAACACCGGGCCTCGACCTACCTGAAGCTGCTCGGGGCCATCATGCTCGGGCTGCTCGCGGCAATGGCCTTCATCATAATACAGATGAAGAAGCTGCGCCATAGCCGCGCCTTGCTCAACGACGCCATCCTGGCCCTCAACGGCAAGGTCAGCGAGCTGGAGGAAGTAAAGGAGAAGCTCGAGAAGGCCAACGAGACCCTGGCGGGCCAGTACTCCAACGCCCGCGAAGGGGCCAACGAGCTGTCGCGCACCAACCTGGCCAAGGAGAAATACATCGCCGACATATTCGCCATCTGCTCAAACTACATCAGCAAGCTCGACGATTTCCGCAAGAACATCTACCGCCTGCTGCTGGCCGGGAAATATGAAGACCTGCGCCAGCTGACCAAGACCCCGGAGCTGTCGCAGGCCGAAATCAAGGAGCTTCACCGCACGTTCGACAAGATTTTCCTCGGCATCTACCCCGACTTCGTGCGCGAGTTCAACACCCTGCTGCGCCCCGAGGAGCAAATCGAGCTGAAGAAGGATGACCTGCTCAACACCGAGCTGCGCATCTACGCCCTGGTGCGCCTGGGGCTGACCGACTCCACGGCCATCGCGCGCTTCCTCCACTGCTCGGTGCAGACCGTCTACAACACCCGCCAGCGCACCCGCTCCAAGGCCAATGTGCCCCGCGAGGAGTTCGCCGAGAGGGTGCGCTCGCTCGGAAAGACCATATTCTGACAGTCATAAACTTTACCAAAACCACATCGGCGCGCAATACCAAAATTCTGGCTCACAACCAGTTGATAATTACCAGTATTTACCACATATTGTTACCGTCAATTATCTTACAGAGGTTTTCGTAATAACTTTGCATCTGGATAATCTCCGGGAGGAGCGACGCTCCCGCCCCTCATCCCCAACCAGGCAACTAATAATCTTACCATAATTCTACCATGCAAAAAGCATTCCCAAATCCGGCACGGCTGCTCGGCCTCCTGATGGTCTTCCTCGCGGGGACATTCGGGGCATGGGCACAGTCGACTGTCAGCGGAGTCGTCGAGGACGCCTCCGGCGAGCCGCTTATCGGCGCGACAGTGCTTGTCAAAGGCACACAGACCGCCACCTCCACCAACATCGACGGAGAGTTCTCGCTCCAGGCCAGCCCCGGCGCGACCCTCGTGGTGAGCTACATCGGCTACAAGACCGTGGAGGCTCCAGCCAAGAGCGGCATGAAAGTCACCCTCGAGGAGGACAACAACATCCTCGACGAAGTAGTGGTCATCGGCTACGGCTCGGTGAAACGCAAGGATGTCACCACCGCCATCTCCACCATCTCGTCGAAAGACCTTGAGAACCGCCCCATCGTGTCGGCGGCCCAGGCCCTGCAGGGCAAGGCAGCCGGTGTGTCGGTGGTATCGCCCAACGGCGCGCCCGGCGGCGAGATGACCATCCGTGTGCGCGGAACGACATCATTCAACGGCTCCAACGACCCCCTCTATGTGGTTGACGGGGTACCTGTCGACAACATCAACTTCCTCGCGCCCAGCGATATCGCCGACCTGCAGATACTCAAAGACGCGTCGTCGGCGGCCATCTACGGCTCGCGCGCGGCCAACGGTGTGATCCTCATCTCCACCAAGTCGGCCTCGACCGAGCGCCCCTCGGTGACACTCAACGCCCAGTATGGCTGGTCAAAGGTGCGCAAGTCGATGGAGGTGCTCAACGCCGCCCAGTACAAGGAGCTGCAGGATGAGATCGGCATGATCTCGCTGCCCGACAACCTGCGCGACCGCACCGACTGGTTTGACGAGACCTACCGCACCGGCTCAAACCAGAATTACCAGGTCTCAATCTCGCAGAACACCGGCAAGACCAAGTATCTCATGAACCTCGGCTACCTGAGGGAGGACGGTGTCATCAAGCCCTCGTTCTACAACCGCTACAACTTCCGCGTCAATGTCGACACCGAGGTCTTCTCATGGCTCAACGCCACGGCCAACGTGATGTATTCAGACTACACCTCCAACGGCATCAACACCGGCAACGGGGCCAACCGAGGCGGCGTGGTGCTGGCCGTCATCAACACCCCCACCTACGCCCCGGTGTGGAATCCCGACAAGCCCGACCAGTATTACAACAACTTCTACGGCGTAAACATCACATCACCCTCCGAGAACCTCGGACGCGGGGCCAACGCCCGCAACCGCGAGAACCGACTGATAGCCTCGGGCAACCTGCTCTTCAAGATCATCCCCGGCCTGACGTTCAACTCCAAGTTCACCCTCGACCGCCGCAACGGCCACAACACCGACTTCGTAGACCCCATCGCCGGGAGCTACGGGCGTGAGAACTACGGCATCGGCACCGACACCCGCTCGACCAACCAGCTGCTCGTATGGGACAACGTGGCCAACTACGTCCACCAGTTCGGCAAGCACCGTCTCGACGTGATGGCCGGGCAGTCATGGACCGACTCCCAGTGGACCCAGAGCTACATCCGCGGCACCCACTTCCGCAACGGCGACATCCAGACCCTCAACGCCGCCAACAAAATCGACTGGAGCGCCACCGGCACCAACGCCTCCGGCTGGGGCATCCTCTCGTGGTTCGGCCGCGTGGCCTACAACTTCGACGACCGCTACCTGGTGACGGCCAATGTCCGCGCCGACGGCTCCTCGAAGCTCCATCCCGACCACCGCTGGGGCGTGTTCCCCTCCTTCTCCGCCGCCTGGCGTGTGTCGCAGGAAAGCTTCCTCAAGGATGTGCAGTGGATCGACGACCTGAAAATCCGCGGCGGCTGGGGCCAGACCGGCAACCAGTCGGGCATCGGCGACTACGCCTACCTGCAGCGCTACAACATCAACCGCATCGAGTGGTTCGTCGAAGGGCAGGCCAACGCGCTTCCCACCATCTCTCAGGCCAACCTGCGCACCACCGACCTGACCTGGGAGACCACCACCCAGACCAACATCGGCGTTGACTTCTCGGTGTTGCGCTCGCGCCTCAACTTCACCGCCGACATCTACTGGAAGAAGACCACCGACATGCTGATGAATGTGTCGCTCCCCGCCGGGGCCGCCGCCGCCAGCACAATCGCCCGCAACGAGGGTGAGATGACCAACCGGGGATTCGAGTTCGCCATCACCTCCCACAACTTCACCGGCGCGTTCCAGTGGGACACCAGCTTCAACATGTCGTTCAACCGCAACAAGCTCACCAAACTCTCACTCCAGAAAATCTACTCCGACGCGACGACCTCCGATTATGTCAACGAGCAGGTAGTCCGCAACGAGCCGGGCCGCTCGCTGGGGGGATTCTACGGCTACTTCGCCGACGGTGTCGACCCCGAGACCGGCGAGCTCAACTACCGCGACCTCAACGGCGACGGCAAAATCACCTCGTCAGACCGTGGCTACATCGGCGACCCCAACCCCGACTTCACCTTCGGTATGACCAACACCTTCTCTTACAAGGGCTTCCACCTGAGCATCTTCCTGCAGGGCTCTTACGGCAACGACATCTACAACGCCTCGAAGATGGAGATGATGGGCATGTATGACGGCAAGAACCAGATCACCGACGTGTTGCGCCGCTGGCGCATCCCCGGCCAGATCACCGATGTGCCCAAGGCGGGCTTCGACATGAAGAACTCCACCTACTTCATCGAGGACGGCTCTTACCTGCGCGTCAAGGACATCACCCTGAGCTATGACTTCTCGGGCAAATGGATGCGCAAGCTCCACCTTGCCAAGCTCCAGCCCTATTTCACCGTCACCAACCTGCTGACCTGGACCCGCTACTCGGGCATGGACCCCGAGGTGAACCAGTGGGGCAACAGTGGCGCGGTGCAGGGCATCGACTGGGGCACTTATCCCCAGACCAAGACATTCACCCTTGGCGTGAACGTGGTGTTCTGACCCATCCCCCTTTTTCCCGAAGGCTAACAGATTTAATATCCTGAAAAATGAGAATAAAGAGACTGATATATCCCGCGGCGGCAGTCATCATGTTGTCGCTGCTCCCCACCGGATGCTCCCTGCAGTATGATCCGGAAGACACCTACTCCGACATCACCGAAGGGATCACCGAGGAGGCCGAGGAGGTGGTGTTCAAAGACAAGGCCGCCGTCGAGAGCTACATGACGGCGATGTACAAGAAAATCACCGACCAGCAGGAACACTGGTATCTCGACCAGCTGCTGATCGCCGACTGCCACTCAGACAACGCCTATGTCGGCACCACGGGCGCCGAGGTGGTGCCTTACGAGGACAACTCCATCGAGGGGTCAAACTCGGTCATCGCCCGCGACTGGAGCCGCTTCCTGGAGGACGCGGCGGTGGCCACGAAGATGATCCAGAACCTCGACAAGGTGCAGGACGGGTCGCTGTCGCAGCAGGAGCAGAACCGCTACTCGGCGCAGGCCCGCATCTTCCGCGCCATGATATGGTTTGACATGGTGCGCCTGTGGGGCTCCATCCCCGTCATCACCGTGTCGGCCGGCAACATCACCGCCGACAATGTCGACGAGATGTATGAGGCTTATTTCCCCGAGCAGAACACCATCGAGGAGGCCTATGCCGCCATCGAGGCAGACCTGCTCTTCGCCGAGCAGTGGGCACCGGAGGTGACCACCGACAAGACCCTCTTCACAAAGGGTGTGGCCCATGCCTACCTGGCCAAGATCTACGCCGAGAAGACCCTCCGCAACTACGACAAGGTAATCGAGTATGCCGACAAGTGCGCGGCCGACGGCTATGACCTGGTGGATGACTTCTCGACCCTCTGGGCCGCCCCGGCCCCCGGCTACGAGCCGGTGCGCGACACCAAGGAGTCAATCCTCGAGGGGCATTTCTACACCGGCAGCGGCAACTGGTGCTCCTGGATGTACGGCGCGCCTGTCGACAACCCCTCCAACAACTTCACCTGGGCCAAGTGGGTGACCCCCTCGCGCGACCTGACCCGCCTGTTTGAGCAGAACGGCGACACCAAACGCTATGACGAGACCGTCGCCTGGTATGGCTGCACCTGGAGCAACTACTATCCCGCCGACAACTACGCCTTCATGAACAAATGCCGCTCATCATACAGCAGCATCATAAAGTGTCGCTACGCCGACATCCTCCTGCTCAAGGCCGAGGCCCTGATCATGAAAGGCGACCTCGCCGGAGGGGCCGACATCATCGACCGCATCCGCCAGCGCGCGGGCATCGCCAAGCTGACCGCCGACAAGAAGTCGAGCCAGCAGGCACTGCTCAACGCCTACCTCGACGAGCGGCGCATGGAGCTGGCCCTCGAGGGGCAGCGATGGTTTGACCTCTGCCGCCTCGACAAGGTGGAGGAGGTGATGAACGCCGTCTACGCCAAAGACTCAGGCCGCCACGCCCAGCGTTCACCCTACAACCAGTTCTCATACCTCCTCCCGATTCCCCAGGGAGCAATCGACCAGAACTCCAACCTGGTACAGAACCCCGGCTACTAACAACAGGTGACGCGGCGGCGCGGGGCGGCCATCACCGCCTCCCCCCGCCCCCTCCCCGACTTCCAAACCCGTAAAAAACATGTTTACCAAATACAGACTCAACAATATGTTACTTGGCTCCCTGTTATGCTCCGTGGCGCTCTTCTCTGCCGCCTGCGACGACAACGACAAATTCCCCGAAGAGGAGACCGCGCCACAGCCCGTCTGGGTCGACGGCGACGTTAGGGTGCTGACCACCACAAACAACCGTTCCAAAGACCTGACCCCCTCGGCCATCTCTTTCTCCTCGAAAGACAACATGTCGCCCCGCTCGATATATCTCGACCCCTCTCAGACCTACCAGGAAATCGACGGCTTCGGCGCGGCCATCACCGGCTCCGCCGCCTACAACCTAATGAAGATGGCCCCCGAGGACCGCGCCAAGTTCCTCAAGGAGACCTTCTCCGTCACCGAGGGCTACGGCATGAGCTATATCCGCATCTGCATCGGCTGCTCTGACTTCTCGCTGAGCGAGTACACCTGCTGCGACACCCCGGGCATCGAGAATTTCGCCCTCACCGCCGAGGAGACCAACTATGTCATCCCCGTGGTGAAGGAAATCCTCGCCATCAACCCCGACGTCAAGATTCTCGGCTCACCCTGGACCGCTCCCCGCTGGATGAAGGTCAACAACCTCACCGACCTCCAGCCTACCACCTCATGGACCGGCGGCCAGCTCAACCCGACATACTACCAGGATTACGCCGAGTATTTCGTCAAGTGGATACAGGCTTTCCGCCAGAACGGCATCGAAATCCACGCCGTAACCCTCCAGAACGAGCCCCTCAACCGTGGCAACTCAGCCTCGATGTTCATGGGCTGGGAGGAGCAGCGCGACTTCATCAAGCAGGCGGTAGGCCCGAAGTTCGCCGCCGCAGGCATCACAGCCAAAATCTACGCCTTCGACCACAACTACAACTATGACAACATGGCCGACCAGCAGGGCTATCCCACCAAGATCTACGCCGACGCCGACGCGTCGCGCTACATCGCCGGGGCTGCCTACCACAACTACGGCGGCAACCGCGACGAGCTCAACAAAGTCCACGCCGCCTATCCCGACAAGGAGCTGATTTTCACCGAGTCGACCGCTGGAGACTGGAACGACGGGGCCAACCTCTCGACCCACCTCGTGGCCGACATGGAGGAGCTGGCCCTGGGCACTGTCAACAACTGGGCGCGCGGCGCAATCATCTGGAACCTGATGCTCGACGCCAACCGTGGGCCCAACCGTCCCGGCGGCTGCATCAACGGCTTCGGCGCGGTCGACATCGACACCTCTTACAAGAACATCCAGCGCAACTCGTTCTACTACAACATGTGCCACATGTCGGCCGTGGTGAAACCCGGCGCGCGCCGCATCGCCACCTCGGGCTACACCGCCAGCGGCCTCACCTACGCCGCCTTCCGCAACCCCGACGGCACCTATGCTTTCGTGGCCTCCAACAACTCCTCCGAGGAGCAGAAAATAACCCTCGACGACGGCAACCGCCACTTCTCTGCCTCTGTCCCCGCCAAAGGCATCGCATCCTTCATCTGGTAACGCCCACATCGACAACCTTCAAAACGATACCCAATGAAACTCAGATATATTCTTCCCCTCGCGCTCGTCATGCCCGCCCTGCTGTGGTCGTGCAAGGATGACGAGGAGCCGTTCGGGAATCCGGTAATCGATTACCGCGACGCCACGGAGACAGCCCATTTCGGCGACTCGCTGGCTTTCACCGTCAACGCCTCAGACGCGGAGGTGGCCCTGTCTACCCTCAAGGCCCAGCTGTATTACGGCGACGAGATGGTGGAGGAGACCGTGATCCGCACCAAGGAGAGCGGCAAGGACTATTCCGGCAAAATCTACCTGCCGTATTTCGCCAACGTGCCCGACGGCACCGCCACCCTGAAGCTTGTCCTCCAGAACATCAACTTCACCATCTCCGAGCAGGAGTATCCGGTGAGAATCACCCATCCCGACTTCCCCTACCTGACTCTCAAGACCGAGGATGGCGCGGAATACCGCATGGAGAAGACCGGGGCCGACACTTACGCCGTCTCTGACCGTTTCCCCCAGAAGCTCAAGGCTTTTGTCATCGCCCCCAAAGTAGGCGACAACGGCAACGAGCTGGTGTTTGGCTACGAGAACTCGCAGGTGAAAATCGGGGCCGAGAGCGCGATACCCTTCTCAAGCTCGCGCGGCGGCAAGTTTGCCATCGAACTCAACACCCGCACCTTCGCCGCCTCACCATTCTCCGTGCTGAAACTCAACGGCCAGGAGATGGAGTCGGTCGACGACAACACCGCCAAGCTCGACATGACCCTCTCCCAGGGGCAGACCATCACCCCCGAGGGATTCAGCAGCTTCGGTGACTGGTGGATCGACACCGACTGGTTCACCCGCAACGATGACGGCTCGCTGACCTTCACCGCCATGGGTGGCGAATACCGCCTGATCGCCGACCAGAAGCTGCAGTATTTCCGCGTGGAGACGCTCCTCAACGGCGCGCCCGCCTCGCTCCAGGCCGACGGCTCTGGCGCGCTCTGGGTGATCGGCGCAGACTTCGGCAAGCCCGGCGTCAGCTCCAACGAGACCGGCTGGACCACCGAGAAGGCTGTCTGCATGGCCCCCGTGGCCGACAAGGTCTACCAGATGACCCTCGTCGGGGGCAAGACGGTGAAGACCACCTCCGCCAACTTCAAATTCTACGGCGACGCCATGAGCTGGGGCAACGAGTTCAAGCATGACCGCCTGACCTCCGCCTCGTCGCTCATAGGCGTGGGTGACGGCGACGGCCATGACGACGGCAACCTTTACCTGCTCGACGGAGTGACGCTGAAAGATAATGTCATCTATGTCTTCCGTGTCGACTTCACCGCCGGGACAAGCAACGGCGTGCTGACCGTCACCGAGGCCGGCGAACAGCCTTTCGAGGAGAAGCCCGTCTACCTCAACGGGGTAAAGATGACCACCGGCGACAACGCCATATACAGCGTCATCACCGACCTCGCCCAGGGTGGCACCCTTGATTTCAACTCGGTCGACGGCCTGGCCGATTACTATTTCGACCCTGATTTCATGGCCTACGACGCTGACAACGACATAATCACCTTCCTGCCTGTCGACGGCACCTACCAGGTTGTCCTCGACAAGCTCGGGGCGACGGTCTCGGCCCAGCGTTACGACGGCACATCACCTGCCACCCTCTCGGCCGACGGCCACGGGGCCATCTACATGATGGGGTGGGGGGCAGGTTCGCCGAGCCTCGACTCGCAATTTGGCTGGGAGACCAGCCAGGCATACGGCATGGCCGAGGTGTCGCCCAAGGTCTACCGCTTCACCGCCGTGGCCGGCCCTGAGACCGGCTCGGAAATCGGGCAGCGCCTGCGCGCCGACTACCTCAGCATCAAATTCTTCCACCAGAAGGGCTGGGGCGGCGAGTTCAACCCCTCGGCAGGCAACGGCCTGTCGCTCGCTCCCGGCACCGAAGCTCTTCTGCAGGCCAATTCCGACGGCAACTTCGAGCTGGCCGCCGGTGTCAGCCTCGAGACCGGAGCGACCTATGTGATGACCATCGACCTCTCGGCAGGCAACGATGCCGGCACCATCTCCCTGGTCAAGAAATGACCTCACGGTTGCCATCCCCGCGTCCGGCCCATTCCTGACAGAGCGGGCCGGGGCGGGGGCGGCCCCCTCACCTCCCGATTTGATGACAATATCCACCAATAGTCACTTTCCTTAATCTCTGATGTTTAAACAAATCCTCATATCTGCAGCAGCCGCCCTGGCGGCTTTCAACGCCTCTGCCGACATTCCGGCATATCTCGACAGCTCCCGCGACATCGAGGAGCGGGTGGAGGATGCCCTCTCTCGGATGACCACCGCCGAGAAGGTGGCGATACTCCACGCCCAGTCTAAATTCTCCTCCCCCGGGGTTGCCCGGCTTGGAATACGCGGTCTCTGGACCACCGACGGCCCCCACGGGATACGCCCCGAGGTGCTGTGGGATGAATGGGACCAGGCCGGATGGACCAATGACTCCTGCGTCGCTTTCCCCGCGCTGACCTGCCTGGCGGCCACCTGGAACCCCGAGATGTCGGCCCTCTATGGCCGCTCGATCGGCGAGGAGGCCCTTTACCGTGGGAAGGATGTATTGCTCGGCCCGGGCGTGAACATCTATCGCACCCCGCTTAACGGCCGCAACTTCGAGTACATGGGTGAAGACCCCTACCTGGCCTCCAGGATGGTGGTGCCTTATGTCAAGGGGGTGCAGGATTGCGGCGTTGCCGCCTGCGTGAAACATTACGCCCTCAACAACCAGGAGGTCAACCGCCACACCACCAACGTGATAGTCGATGACCGCGCCCTCTATGAAATCTACCTGCCCGCTTTCAAGGCAGCTGTCCAGGAGGGTGGCGCGTGGTCGATAATGGGAGCCTACAACTATTACCAGGACCAGCACCTCTGCCACAACCAGCGGATGCTCAACGACATCCTCAAGGGTGAATGGGGCTTCGACGGGGTGGTGATAAGCGACTGGGGAGGCACCCATGACACTGCCCAGGCCATCATCAACGGGCTCGACCTGGAGTTTGGCAGCTGGACCAACGGGCTCAGCAACGGCTCCAGCAATGCCTATGACAACTATTACCTGGCCCGTCCCTACCTCGACATGCTCGCCAAGGGTGAGGCCGACCCCAAGACCCTCGATGACAAGGCGCGCCGCGTGCTTCGCCTGATATTCCGCACATCGATGAACACCGCCAAGCCTTTCGGCTCGCTCTGCAGCGAGGCCCATTACGAGGCCGCCCGCCGCATCGGCGCGGAGGGGATAGTGCTGCTTAAGAACGACAAGGGGCTGCTGCCCCTCCCCTCCACCCCCGGAAAGGCCGCCAGGGTGCTGGTGGTCGGCGAGAACGCCCTGAAGATGATGACCGTGGGTGGAGGCTCCTCCTCGCTGAAAGTGCAGCGCGAGGTATCGCCGCTCGACGGCATCCGCGCCGCCGCCCCCGAGGGCATGACGGTAGATTTCGCCCGTGGATATGTCGGTGATGTCACCGGCGAGTACAACGGCGTGACCTCCGGACAAGACCTCTCGGAGTCGCGTGGAGCCGACGAGCTGATAGCCGAGGCAGTCGCCAAGGCGCGCGAGGCCGATTATGTGATATTCGTCGGAGGCCTCAACAAGTCGGCAGGCCAGGACTGCGAGGACGCCGACCGCGCTTCGCTGTCGCTCCCCTACGGCCAGGACGAGGTCATCTCGGCCCTTGCCAAGGCCAACCCCAGTCTGGTGGTGGTCAATGTGAGCGGCAACGCCGTGGCAATGCCCTGGGTCAAGCAGGTGCCGGCCATACTGCAGGCCTGGTTCCTCGGCTCGGAGGCGGGCAACTCCATCGCCGACATCCTCTTCGGCAAGGTCAACCCCTCGGGCAAGCTCCCTATGACCTTCCCGGTAAAGCTTGAGGATGTCGCCGCCCACGCCATTGGTGAATATCCCGGCGTGAAACGTCCCGGCGAGGATATCTGGGATGAGAAGTACAACGAGGGAATCCTCGTCGGCTACCGCTGGCACGACACCCGCAAGATCAAGCCCCTCTTCCCCTTCGGCCATGGCCTCAGCTACACCACATTCGCCTACGGCAAGCCCGCAGCCGACCGCCGTGAGATGGCCGCCGGGGAGACCATGACCATCACCGTGGCCGTCACCAACACCGGCGACCGCGAGGGACAGGAGACAGTGCAGCTCTACATCACCGACGTGAAAGCCCCGGTGGAGCGTCCGGCCAAGGAACTGAAGGGTTTCCGCAAGGTCTCCGTCGCCCCCGGCGAGACCAAGGAGGTGACTTTCACCATCACCCCTGACGACCTGGCGTATTTCGACGCCGACACCCACAGCTGGACCTCCCATCCGGGCAAATACCAGGCCCATATGGCCTCCTCGTCGGCCGACATCGCAGCCACCGTGCCGTTCACCCTCAAGTGACACGCCGCCGTAAGGGATGCCCCGCAGACTGTTTTTCGTCAGGGAGCGGCTGAAATTCGGCAAAACACAGTATGTTAACCAATAAAACCTGGAAAGATGCCTCAGAATTCAATATTTTTTTGTAATTTTGGGGCATCTTCACTGACATTCACTTTTCATCCATATAATCACATTTTAACCTAAAATCAACCACATGAAGAAAATTTCTACTCTTCTCGCAGCTGTGGCCGTTTCCGCCGCAGCAAACGTTGCCTCTGCAGCCACATGGTGCATGCCCGGCACCTACCAGAACTGGGTACTCGAGACCAACATCTTCGAGGACAACGGCGACGGCTCTTACTCGCAGACCATCGCCGACCTCCACGGCGACTTCAAGATCGTCATGTACGAGGGAGCTTCCAGCTGGGACAACCAGTGGTGTTCAAACGGCGCTGCCGTTGAGAACAACGTAGCTTACGAGGCCCAGAAAATCGCAAACGGAGTCAACATCATGATGGCCGGTGACAATGCCCACTACATCAACGCCAAGGTGACCATCACCCCCGGAGCCAACGACGCCCTCACCATCCTGGTGCAGGCCGAGCGCGTTGAGACCGGCGAGGAGACATGGCAGCTCGTTGGAGACGCCCCCCTGGCCTGGGACTTCACCACCGCTCCCAAGTTCACCAAGGGTGATGGCGACGAGTGGACTCTCGCCTACACCGGCACCATCACCGACACCTTCAAGGTTGTCAAGAACTCTTCTTGGGCAAACTCCTACTCCACCGCCAGTGCCCTCAACCTCGATGAGGTCTACACCCTGACCGGCCCGCAGGATCCCATCGACAACATGTCGGTCGCCGCAGGCCCCTGGGTGAACCCCGTCTTCACCCTCAACGTAGGTGACACCGTGACCCTCAAGGTCACCGCCGAAGGCGCAGGCGTTGAAGCCGTTGAGGCTGACGCCGCAACCGGCGAGGCTGTCTACTACAACCTCCAGGGCCAGCGCGTGGCCAACCCCGAGAACGGCCTCTACATCCGTCTCCAGGGAGGCAAGGCCACCAAGGTAGCCCTCTGACACCGACCGTCACACTGTGACCCTTAACCCGACAGCGGGGATGCGCCTTTGCCGGCGCATCCCCGCTGTCGTTTCCTCGTGCTTGCGGTGGCTTTTGTGGAGCCTCGATGATCTCTTATTATTGGTGCCTGTAATCATCCATATATCAACTGTTTTTTCTTATCAACCAACGCCTTGAAGATTGATTAGATATTCAGGTCAGCACCCGGCTATCAACTGGCATATTTCGCGACATGGAGCAATTATTTCCGTCAGAATGCTGGCATTTGTCTGTTTTTTAGCTATATTTGCGAGGGAGGCGCGCCAGACTTGTGACACCGCGGGCCTCCACGGCAGTCAATCCATAAAGAACCGCCACTGACTTCGCTGACACTACTAATCATATATCACTTATGCGCAAACTGTTATCATCTGTCTTGGCTGTTTTGGCACTGCCGCTGTGCGGCACGTCGGCCATCAGTCCCACCCCGTCGCGGGAGGGCCCTCCTCTGGAGAAAAACAACATCACCGGAAGCAATCTCAGGGAGATACTCCCCGGCCAGGCGCGCGGACTGCGCGCGGCCAGGGCCGCCGCCTCCCTCCCGGCCACCTTCCCCCTGCTGACCCAGGAGGAGTTTGACGCCTGCCAGACCATCGACGGCAATAGCGACGGCAAGACCTGGAAGTTTGAGAAAGGGTATCCCGACGGGGCGGCATGCTACGAGGGAATCGGGGTCAGCGTGGCCGCCGACGATTACCTTGTCCTCGGCCCTGTGGCGTTCAACGCCCCATCGGGCAACTACTCCCTGTCGCTGGAGGCCAAGCAGACCGCGCGTCCCGAGACATTCGAGATATGCCTCTCACCGACCGGCACCGCCACCGACGCTACCAGCGTGTACAGCTGCACTGATGTGCCCAACCTCAACTACGGGGTGCTGACCGGAGAGTTCTCCATGGCCCCCGGGGAATATTATGTGATGGTCCACTGCAACTCCCCCGAGTGGGGCATCTCGCTCTATGTCCGCAACATCCTCATCGAGGCCGCCGCTTCGGAAAGCTTCACTGTGCCGTTCGAGATGACACCCCAGGCCTCCGAGAGCCGCTTTTTCAGCTTCATAGACGCAAACAAGGATGGCAAGACCTGGCAGTATGACCCGGCCAACGAGGGCATGACCTATGAATACAGCCTGACGATGGACGCCGACGACTACCTCCTCTTCCCTGAAATCGACATCCCCGAGGCAGGCAACTACAAATTCTCCTTCGATGCCCGATGCTGGGGCACCGGGGAGTCGATGGAGGTGTTGTTCGGCCAGGGAGAAGACCCCACACAGCTGGCCGAGGTGTTCGCCGACCCGGAGGTCGGCACCGAGACCTACCGCCGCGAGGTGGTGGTCGCCGTCAGCCAGCCCGGCCTGTATCGTCTGGCCCTCCACTGCTCCTCCCCGGCCAACCGCCACAAGCTGCTCGTGAAGAACTTCCGCCTTGAGGCCACCGACGAGCCCGCGGCCCGTCATCTCCCGGTCGACTTCACCGGGACATTCACGTTGGCCGACGGGCAAACGGCGTTCACCCCCTCGTTCATCCTCCCCGACAACTCGCAGGTGAGAATCACGATGGAGGTCAAGGGGGAGGCTGTGGCCGTCTCCATGGGCAACGCCCCGGCCGAGGCCTCGCTACGCCATCTCTTCACCGTCGACCGGGCCGACGAGTTCGCCACGGTGAACCGTGTGGTCAGCGTGTCGCGCGGCGGCATCCGCTACCTCGGCCTCTCCTCTGAAGGTGACGCGCAGGTGCGCGGCATCTCCCTGCAGCTCGTCAGCGAGGGGGATGTCTACACCCTCCCCTTCTCGATGCAGCCCACCGCCGAGGAATACAACGAGTTCCAGGCCGTCAACGCCAACGGTGATGACGGGGTTTGGAGCTACTACGAGCCGTTCGGGGCCGTGCGCTACAACTTCTCGGTCGACAACGACGCTGACGACTGGCTGATACTCCCCCCGGTCAACATCACCTCGCTGCACGACATGGTGCGCTTCGCCTTCAATGTGCGCGGCATGGGTGAAAGCCCCAAATTCACCGAGACCTACGAGATATGGGAGGGTGAGACCCCTGACCCCGCGTCGATGCGCAAGCTCTATGCCTCCCCTGAAATCCGCAACGAGGCTTTCACACCGATGGAGATGGCATTCGCCCCCGTCCACACCGGCACCACCTACCTTGCCGTGCGCGCCACATCGAAGAAAAACGCCTTCCACCTCTTCCTGCGCGACTTCACGGTGGAGACCGACGGCCGCCAGACCACAGTGCCCGTGGCCGTGTCAGACCTCGCCGCCACCGCCGCCCCGATGGGCAGCGAGAAGGCCATAGTCACCTTCACGATGCCCTCCATGAACGAGGCCGGGGAGCCGCTCGACACCGAGACCCCGATGGAGGCCTGTGTGACCACCACACAGGAGACCAGGCAGGTGACCGCAATGCCCGGCGAGGCTGTCTCCACAGAGATCCTCAACGGCCAGGGATATGGCACCGTCAACGTGACGGTCAGCAACGCCGCCGGCACATCCAACCCCGCCGCCGTCAGGGTCTACACCGGCCAGGATGTCCCCTCACCCGTCACCGGGCTGACAGCCACATGCAGCGAGGACAACCTGACGATGACCATCAGCTGGACCCAGACCTCAGAGGGGGCCAACGGAGGATATGCCGACCCCGCGCAGATGACCTACATAATTCGCCACTCATCGGGAGGGGGCTCATACACTCGCGTGGGCCAGACCGAGGGGACATGTGAGTACTCCTACTCCATCCCCGCCTCATACCCCCTGGCCATGCATTATCTCGCCGTCACCCCGGCCAACGTCGCCGGCGAGTGCGCCACCCCTGTCGGGAAAGGAATAATGCTCGGCAAGCCCTATGAGATACCCGCTATGGAGGAATTCGCCAACGGGGAAATCACCCTGCAGCCCCTGGCCATGGACAAGCCCGACGCGAGCTACACCCTCGACTGGTATTTCGAGAATCCCGCCGAAGCCCTCCCCGAGGCCGCCAATGAGTCGGGCAAGGCACTGATAGCGTTCACCCAGGAGGAGGGCGCGGCCCGTGGCTCGCTCCACCTGCCCAAATTCTCGACCACCACCGACGACGGCGCGCGACTGGTGCTGCGCCTCTACAACCATCCCCATTGCGCCACCACCGAGGTTAGCGCCATGACCTTCGGCGGCCCTGTGGCCATAGCCACGATTCCACCCGCCGAGACCGCCGGATGGCAGACCTGCTCCCTCCCCCTGCCCGCCTCGCTGATGGGACTGGAGTGGATAGAACCTGTGATAGATTTCGGTTTCACCGGGGCTTTCGACGATGAAATCTGGATGCTCGACGCATACGGCATGGAGCATTATTTCGACCGCGAGCTGACACTGCGCGAACTGGCCACACACCAGTCGATGGTGGCCCAGAAAGAGACCACATGGAGATTCCTCGCATCAAACTATGGCCGCGAGGAGCTGACATTCACCGTGCCCGAACTCAATTTCACCACCCTCGACGGGGATGTGATGTCATTCCCCGAGGCTGTGTCGCCAGGCCGCGAACTCACCCTCGCGCCCGCAGAGACCGTCGAACTCACCTACAAGGTAATCCTCGACGCCGGAATGGAGGGCCCGCTCTACTACGACCTGACCGTCGCGGTAGACAATGACAACGACCCCGACAACAACACCGCCTTCGGCGAGACCGAGCTGACGGTGCAGTATGAGTATGTGATCCGCAACCTGCGCGCCGAGCGCGACGGGGAGTCGGCCACCGTCAACCTCTCCTGGTCGGCCCCGCGCACCGACAGCGGGTTGCTCAACTGCGAGGGGCTTACCCCATGGGACTACAGCGGTTCGCTGGGACTCTTCACCAATGTCGACCTTGACGGCGAGCGTGTCATCGGATTCTCGGGCCGCACATTCCCCGGAATGGGCCTCCCCAAGGCCTGGCAGGTATGGGACTACGCCGATGCCGGATTCGACTACATCTATGCTGGCTACATGCTGTCTGCCCGTTCGCTGATTGTGTTCTCCCCGTTTGACTACAACGCCACCGCCGATGACTGGCTGATTTCACCCGAGGTCAAGGGTGGCAGCAAGGTGAGCTTCTATGTGCGCCCGCTGCATTACGCCTACGGCCAGGAGAAACTCGAGCTTTACGCCTCATCGGTCGGCGACGCGGTTGAAGACTTCACTCTCGTCTCGACCTACCTCACCAAGACCGGCGAGAACGACAAGACCCCCTACTGGGAGGATGTGGAGTTTGACCTCCCCGCCGACGCGCGTTTCTTCGCCATACGTTACGTCAGCCGCGACATCTTCGGCCTGCAGCTCGACGACATCAGCTACACCCCCGCCCAGGATGACGCGTCGGCGCTCACCTACTCGGTGATACGCAACGGCGAGACCGTGGCCTCGGGCCTCACCTCAACCCGCTACACCGACGATTTCCCCGGTGACGCGACATATTATGTGGCCGCCGAGAAGAGCTATTCGGGGCTGCATCCCCTCTCCAACCGCGTCGACGTGGGCCAGGCATCCGGAATAAGCCAGACCGCCGCGGCGGCTGTCAAGGTCACCACCGCTCCTGGACGCGTCATCGTCACCATCCCCGACGGCACCCTGGCAGATGGCATGGCGACCCTGGCCACTCCTGACGGTCGCACAGCCTGCTCAACCCCGCTGCGCGCCCCCGCCACCCTGCTGCGTGTCCCCGCCGGGGTCTACATCCTGACCCTCCCCGACGGCACCGCCACCAAGCTCCGCGTTCCCTGATCCCCCCTCCTCTCTCCCCATAATCACCGCGACGGCCTGTGTCAATATCGACACAGGCCGTCGGCATATATTACGGTGATGGTGATGGCGGAGGGTCAGAGGCCCCGGGAGCGGAAATAGCTGTCATAGGCCGAGAGCAGGGCGCGCGAGGTGTGGTCCCAGCTGAGCTGGTTGAGGATGCGGTCGCGGCCGATGGATGACATCTCGGCGCGCCGGGCCGGGTCGTCGAGCAGCAGCGAGATTTTGTCGGCGAGGTCGCGGGCGTTGTTGCGCTCGGCGTAAAGCGACGCCTCCTGGGCCGAGTAACGCCCCTCGGTGAGGTCAAACTGCACGATTGGTTTGCCGAGGGCCATGTATTCCAGCACCTTGTTCATCGTCGACTTGTCGTTCATCGCGTTGTATTCGTCGGGGTTGACGCAGACGTCGGCGGTGTTGAGATAGTCGAGCATCACCTCGTCGGAGACCCTGCCGGTGAATTCGACGATGTCTTGCAGCCCCATCTCCTCGCTTTTGCGGCGCAGCGCGTCGAGGTGGGGGCCACCGCCGACTATGCCCCAGAAGATGTCGTCGCGGCCTTTCTCGTCGCGGAGGTAGCGGGCGGCCTCCAGCAGGTACTCTATCCCCTCCTGCTGGCCTATCACGCCGAGATAACCTACCATGTGCTTCCGGCCACGTTTGATTTCGGGGCTCGGGGGCTGTATGCGCAGGCGTTCGAGCCTGGGCCCGCTGCGCAGCACATGCACCTTGTCGGGCGACATGCCTCCGCGGCTGATGGCTATCTGGCGGTAGCTCTCGTTGGTGACGAAAGCGAATGTACAGTGGCGGTAGGTGTTGCGTTCGAGCCAGAGCTGGCTTTTGTAGAGCGGGCCTGTGGTCTTGCCGAACTTCGCCTCGTAAAGCTCCGGGCAGATGTCATGGTGGTCGAAGACATAGTCAACCCCCTTCCCCTTGAAGCGGGCGGCCACCATGTAGATATTGTCGGGGGGATTGCATCCGTGGATCACATGGAATCCGCGTTCCTTGTAAATCTTGCGGGCCAGGCGGTATTCATGCCACAGGGCCGAGAAATACTCCCGGGCGTAGCCTATGGGGCCGTTGCCCTCCTTGGGGAGGTCGTGACGATGGATATGCACCCCCTCGAGGTGTTCATACTCCTTGTTGTAGCCTTTCCCTTTGGGACATATCACCGAGACGGTGTATCCCTCGCGGGCAAGGGTTGTCGCCTCCTGCCATACCCTGGTGTCGAACGGCACGGGAAGGTTTTCGACTATGATGAGAATCTTGCGGTCCATGGTAAAAATTGCGCCCGGCCGCGTGAGGTTACAAGGAGTCGGCGGTCAGAGCGACTGCAAAGTTACGATATTTTCGCGAGAATCGCCAACAATCCTTATGGCCGTGGTCTTGGCCAGACGGCCATATCCTGTCGCGATTTCCACAATATCGGTCGATATCGCTCCTGACGAGCTTCTCAGCGACAGCAGGCCCCCTATGTCGGCGCGGTCGGGGGCGGAGACCGTGACCTCCAGGCCGGGGGCGACAATCATAGTGGCCTCCCAGCGGCAGTCTTTGTCGAAAGTGTCGGCGACGGTCAGCGTGGCCATCGGCGGCATACACCCGACTGAATCCCCCTGTGGGGTCATAGCCGTCACGCCACGCGCCTCAAGCCTCCAGCGGCGGGTGTGGGTCACCCCCGAAAGCCCTTTGACCGAGGCGGTGAGGCCGTCGTCAGCCGTGGCCAGGAGACGGCACTCCGCTTTCTTCCCCCATAGGAAAGCGCCGAGCATCTGAGACTGCTCCTTGCCGTCGATGGTGACGGTGTTGTGCATACGGGTGGAGCGCAGCATGTCGCGCCTGGAGCGGTCGGTGTGATAGAGGTATGTGCCGGAGTCGACCAGCACAGGCCGGCCCGAGATGAAGAGCTGGAAACTGAGCATGTCGTTGTGGCCGTGGGCGGCGATGGAGCCGAACCCGAGGGGCGCGTGGTCGATGCCCACCATCATATCCCCGCCACGCAGGAAGCTGTATCCCCCCTCGGGGAATGTCACGCGAGGGGTGTCGGTCTCATCGCCGACATCTCTGCCCGAGACCTCGCGGTAAAGCGCGAGCAGGTAGTCAAAATAATCAGCGTCGCCGAATCCGGGGTCGGAGATGCGCGCCTCGTCGTCATCGCCGAACACACACCACACCCCCTTGGCGACGCGGCTGGCGGCCACAAACCGGGCCATGCCGTCCAGGCGGTCGCGCCACACCGGGCCGACATCCATGCCATGGGCTTTCATCGCGCGCCATGCCAGCAGATACGCCTCCATGACGAAGCCGTGGTAATGCAGCGAGCTTTCGAGGTCGACACCGTCGCGGCTGACCTGTCGCGCCAGTTCGCGGTCAAGCACACCGACCGACTCCGCGGCCAGCTTCTTGTCGCCAAACAGGAGCGAGGCGAGCAGCACAGCCGCCACCTCCACAATCAGATGGTTGTTGGCCGACGAGAAACCGCTCTCGTGGTCGACAAGGTAGCGGGTCATGTTGGCCACGCCTGTCAGCAGTTTCCTGACCAGACGGCGGCGGTCGCCGTCATCACCCGGGCCTTCACCCCGGGCGGCCAGCAGACGGGCGGCGGTCATCCATGAAATCGACCTCAGGGCTATCTCCATCGGGGAGGTCCAGGATATGCCCCATAGGAACGGGTTGGCTTGCGCCCAGTCGTCGAGCAGCTCCTCAAGGCGCGCGGCATTCCCTGCGGCGGCGAGCCTGACAAACTGGCGGTGGCGGTTAAGTTCCCAGTTGACACGCGCGTCGCCTATGTCGTCGCGCTGTTTGTATTCAAGGCAATAGCTCGGTTGCAGAGGCCATCGGCGGGGGGTGTTGAACCCGGCGTGCCAGTCGGTGGCGTAATCCTCATAACGATAGCCGCCCAGCAGCCTGACAGCCTCGCCGGGAGCGCAGCCGTCATCAGGGAGGGGGGAATATCCCAGGGGTCCGTCGCCGGGCAGCGTGTCAAGGGTCGACACAAGGCGGCCCACCTGCTCCTCCACACCGGGATAGAGCGGCGAGGTCACCGGCTGTTTCACCCTGAAACGGGCCAGTTCGCGGTGTTGCAGGCGTTTCTGCCTGAGCCGCCACACAACCTCGCGTGGCGACATAGCTTTCAGGCGGTTGAGATACCAGGCAAGCTTACCCATCACGGCGCGTCAGAAGCGGCATTTGCAGAAGTCTCGCGAGGTCTCCGCGTCCTGTGCCGGATTGGTGTTGATCGGGGCCCAGGCCAGGCCGTCGTAACGCCCCTCGTAGTCGAGCGTGTCCCACATCCTGACCAGGTCGACGATTGTCTTCCCAGGATAACGGTCAGGTATGCCGTCGAACTCCTTCTCGCGGTTGGTCACCACCAGCACATCGGCCTTTGAGGCGACTGCGTCGAGGTCGTCGGTGACGAAATGCTGCAGATGGGGTATCTTGCTCATTATGAAATCGCGGTTGGTGCCGGTAAGGCGGCTGACCTCCACGTTTTTGTCGTAAATCGAAATCTCGAATCCCTTGCCCAGCAGCGACTCCACCACCTCCACGATGGGGCTGCACCGGAGGTCGTCAGTGCCGGCCTTGAAGCTCAGGCCCAGCACACCGATTTTCCGTTTCCCCTGGGCCATAATCAGATCCAGGGCGCGGTCGCGGTGGATGGTGTTACTCTTCTCGATATGGCTGATCACCGGCACATCCACATAGTTGTCGGCCGCCAGGGCGCGCAGGGCATTGGTGTCCTTGGGCAGGCATGAGCCGCCGTAGGCGAATCCCGGCTTGAAGTAATAGGGTGAGATGTTGAGCTGTCGGTCGCGGCAGAATATGTCCATCACCTTGTGGGAGTCGATGCCGAGGGTCTTGCATATGGCCCCGACCTCGTTGCCGAAGACAATCTTGAGAGCGTGGAATGTGTTGTTGACATACTTCATGATTTCCGCCACGGGGATGTCGGTGGAGATGTACTCGGCGGGCAGCGGCCCGTAAAGCTCCTCCATGACGGCTGCGGCGCGGGGAGAGTCGGTGCCCACCAGCGTCAGCGGCGGGTTCATAAAATCATGCACCGAGGTGCCCTCACGCAGGAACTCGGGGTTGGAGACCACGGCGAAATCCACCCCCGGGGTCTTGCCAGACTCCCCGGCGATGATCTCGGTGACCCTCTTGTTGGTGCCGGGCATCACCGTGCTGCGGATTGCCACGATGTGGAAACCCTCCTTGCGGGCAAGCGCCTGGCCTATCTCGCGGGCCACACCGTAGATGTATGACAAGTCGAGATGGCCGTGTCCCGAGCCGGGGGTGCCGACGGCGATGAATGAGATGTCGGTCGAGCAGACCGCCTCCTCCACGTCTGTGGTGGCCGAGAGCAGTCCGGCCTCGTGGCCCTTGCGGCAAAGCTCCTCGATGTCGCGCTCGATGATTGTCGGGCGGCCCGAGTTGATGAGGTCGACCTTGTTGGCCGACACATCGACCCCCGTCACTTTGTGGCCCATCGAGGCGAAGCAGGCGGCACCCACGCAACCCACATATCCAAGTCCAAATATGCTGATGTTCATGTAAGATTCAATTGTCTATATATCCTTAACGCCGAACGTGATGGTTTATTACCCGCCAGTGCAAATAAAAGTTAACAAAGCACACCCGGAGCGGGTTTTGCGTAATTTTGCAGTCTGAAAACGACCGTTGGTATGGAAAAACATCCCGAAAACACCGCTGTGGAGAGGGGTAACACTGCCCTCGAACGACTCTGGAACCGCGACTACTGCATAGCCATGGCAGGCAATTTCCTGCTTTTCTTCTCATTCTACCTGCTGACGCCGCTGCTGCCCATCTACCTTGACGCGCAGTTCGGGGCCGACAAGGACATGATCGGGCTTGTGCTGTCGGGCTATGTCGTGGCGGCGCTGATTGTCAGGCCGTTCAGCGGCTTCATCGTCGACAGTTTCAACCGCAAGAAGGTGTTGGTGACCTGTTTCTTTTTCTTCTTCATATGTTTCACCGGCTATGTCGGGGCAGGCACACTGCTGATGTTTGCCATCGTCCGCACCATCCACGGGCTGCCGTTCGGGGCTGCCACCGTGGCCAACTCGACGGTGGCCGTCGACGTGCTGCCATCCTCGCGCCGCAACGAGGGGATAGGCTTCTACGGGCTGAGCAACAACCTGGCGATGGCCGTTGCCCCCTCGGCCGGAATCTGGGTCTACGGCGCGACCGGCGACTTCACGCTCCTCTTCTGGATCTCACTGGGGGTTGCGCTTCTGGGATTCTGGTGCTCCACGGCCATACGCCTCCCCTACCGCAAGCCTGTGGAGGGGAAACCCCACCTGAGCATGGACCATTTCTTCCTGACCCGCGCCTGGCTGATGGCCGTCAACATCATGCTGTTCGGGCTCTGCTGGGGGGTGATGGGCAACTATGTCGCCCTCTACGGCAAGCAGCAGCTCGGCATAGTGGACGGCACCGGCATTTTCTTCGCCCTCCTGTCGTCCGGCCTTTTCATCTCCAGGCTCTACGGTGTCAAGGGGCTGAGGGAGGGGAAACTCGCCGAGAACGCCCTGGAGGGGGCGGTGATAAGCACCGTGGGCTACACACTCTTCGCCCTCGCGCCCGGGATATGGGCCTTTTACGCCTCGGCGCTGCTGATAGGGCTTGGCAACGGGCGGATGTATCCGGCCTTCCTCAACATGTTCATTTCGGTGGCTCGACATGACCAGCGCGGCACCGCCAACTCCTCGATTCTGACCTCCTGGGATGTCGGCATGGGGCTTGGCATACTGCTCGGGGGTGTACTGAGCCAATACCTGGGCTATTCGGCGGCATTCTGGTTCACGGCCGCCTCGCAGGCCACCGGCACCCTGCTGATACTGCTGTTCACCCGCAGCTTCTTCCACCGCCGCAGGCTCGTCTGAGGTCAGACACCCGTTGCGCGGTCAAAGGCGGCGGCGAGCCTCGACGCGGCCAGGGCCGTCATGGCCGGCTCAGAGGGGTCGGCATGGTTGGCGAAGGGATGTATGGCGATGCCTCCGCGGGGGGTGAAGACACCCAGCACCTCGATGTACAAGGGATCCATCAGCTCCTTGAGGTCGTTGAGTATGATGTTGACGCAGTCTTCATGGAAGTCCCCGTGGTTGCGGAACGAGAAGAGGTAGAGCTTGAGGCTCTTGCTCTCCACCATCTTCCGGCGGGGTATGTAGTTTATGATGATTTTGGCGAAATCGGGCTGCCCGGTCTTGGGGCAGAGCGAGGTGAACTCGGGGCATATGAAGCTCACCAGGTAGCGTCGTTCGGGGTGCTTGTTGTCGAAAGTCTCAAGCACCTGGGGGGCGTAGTCGGTGAGGTATTCGGTGGCCTGGCTGCCAAGCAGCGAAAGCCCTTTCAGATCTTCTTCGTTTCTCATTGTGGTTGTTATCAGGGGGATTACGCTCCCCGGGGTGCGCGGGCCACGCGGCATGTCACGCCTGGCCTGCGCACCCCGGGGGTGACGCATATGGGTTTTCAATAATTTATCTCTCTCACTTTCAGGCGGTCGCCGGTTGTCTTGGCGATGTTCTCGAAGTAGCGGGGATCGTCGTATCCGCCGAAAGCGGGCGACGCGGGGATTCCCTCCTCGGTGCGGAGGAAAGAGCCGTCGGGGTTCTGCTTCTTGATGTTGCCGTCCATGAATTTGACGAAGAGGAATGTGGCCAGGTCACGGTACTGGTCGGTGGCGTTGGCGGCCCAGATGGCGAGCAGGTCGTTGGTGAGGCCGACAGCGTCGTCGCGGTCAAACTGTGGCAGCTCGCGTATGGCCTTGTCTACATCGACGGCGATGGAGTCCTCGAGGTTTTTCTGCACCCGGCGGATGTCGGGAATCATCTGGCTGTAACGGTTGTATGCCTGGTTGGCCACGAGGTTGTTCATCCAGAAGTTGGAGTTGCGGTCGAAGGTGTTGGTGTCGCCGTGGCCCAGCTGGAGGGGCACCTCGGTGACTGAGCAGAAGACCGGCAGGTAGACGCATGTGTTGGCGTCGTCGGTGCCGAACCAGAGCAGCCCGCGCAGGTAGTCGGGCAGGTCGGAGCGCAGCTGGGCCACGAAGCTCCAGCCGGTCTGCTGGGTGGCGATGGCGCGCTCATGGACATACTTCACCGAGTCCACCTCGAACTCCATCGGACGCCAGCGGTAGGGCACCTTGAAAGGACCCGCGCCCACATCCTCTGTCATGTCGTATGGGGTGCCCTCGTAATGGTCGCGCATCATCCATTTCATATCGTCGGCGGTCAGGGTGGTGTCGGGTTTCACCCACAGGGGCATCGGCTCACCCTCGGCGCGGTCGATCCAGGGGAGGTATTCCTCCATCCCCTTGGCGAACTTGTTGAAGTAGCTCCACACGCGGGCGTCGCATCCGCGCAGTGCGCCGAAGTCGGTCACCGAGTAGGCCTTCGAGAAGTCGAAGTCCTCATCCTTGCCGTTGAAATAGCCCTGCTGGCGGGCGAACTTGATGACATCGGGGCTGTATATCGTCTCCCCCGACTTGTCCTTGAGGGGGAACTTGTGGATGCGGGGATGGTTGGCATGGCCCGAGATGTAGCCGTCGGGCACCCTGCGGGCCACCCAGACAGCGTCCTTGCCGGCCTTCCCCTTGCCGATGAGGTCCATCACCCAGACCTCGTCGGGGTCGGCGATGGAGAATGACTCGCCCGACGAGGCGTAGCCGTAATCCTTGACCAGGCGGGTCATCACGTCGATGGCCTCGCGCGCGGTCTTGGCCCTCTGGAGGGTTATGTAGATCAGCGACCCGTAGTCTATGATGCCGGTTCCGGCCAGCTCCTCGCGGCCTCCCCATGTGCTTTCGGCTATGACAAGCCCATGCTCGTTGATGTTGCCGACGGTCGAATAGGTGTGGGCCACCTCGGGAATCTCGCCGAGACGCTTGTTGGTGTCCCATTCGATCACCGGGCGCATGGTCCCAGCGGGGTGGTCGGCGGCCGGCTGGCGGTAAAGCTCGCCGTAAAGGTTGTGGGAGTCGGCGGCGTAGGTCACCATCACCGACCCGTCGGCTGTCGCCCCTTTGGCGGCGATCAGGCTGGTGCAGGCCTCGGCGCTGAGCGCCGAGCCCGCCACGACGGCGGCCGCCAGGGCGGCTCCGTGGATCAGTCTTGCGGAAATGTTCATATTATTGTGTTACGTTTTGTCTGGGGACATGGCCAGAGGCCGTTTTTGCAAATTTACGAAATTTCCCCTGGAGATTCCAAAAAAATATCCCCGGGAATTGAAACATTTCGTGAAAAAGGCGTTATATTTGTAGGCTGAAACAATGCCCGTGTGTGTCATCTGCCCTTTCAGGGGGCTTTTTCACTTTTCGCAGAGTTGTTTCGCAAGCGACATTCAACATGATTCCCAGTCTTCACAATATGCTCCACAAATCAGGACTCCACAACGCTTTACATATCCATGCCCCCCTATTGACCCGTGTTTCCGTGGCCGTGGCCCTGCTGGCCGCCTGCCCCTGCGGAATATCCGCCAAGAAGAAGGCCAAGGCCCTCCCTGAGGAGGCTCCCGTGGCGGTGGCCATGGACGGACTGATACTGGAGACCCCGGCATATCGCTGGGTGGCCGACACGATTTTCCAAGGCCCCTTCAAGGCTTACGCCCCCGATGACCACTCCATCATCTCTGACTACTCGGCGGCCCCGGGCTACTTCATGCCCGTGGAGAAGGAGTGGCACCTGACCAACGACATCTCGGCCTATCCCCGCTTCTCCTCCTCCAACACCCTCCACAACGCGATATTCAACATGGGTCTCGACGAGATGGTAAACGCCGTCGAGCCTGACTCGACCCTGCGCACCGGGAAGGAATGGCCCGGCGTGTGGACCCGCGACGTCAGCTACTCCATCATCCTGTCGATGGCGATGCTGCAGCCTGAGGTGTCGCGCATATCGCTCGAACACAAGATTTCACCCCAAGGCACCATCATACAGGACACCGGCTCGGGTGGCGCGTGGCCCGTCAGCTCCGACAGGCAGATCTGGGGAATCGCGGCATTCGAGGTCTACAAGGCCACTGGCGACAAGAACTGGCTCCGCCGTGTCTACCCCATCATAAAGAAATCTCTCGAGGATGACTACGCGACGATATACGACCACGAGACCGGACTGGTGCGCGGCGAGACATCTTTCATCGACTGGCGCGAGCAGAGCTACCCCAGATGGATGCAGACCGCCGACATATACCGGAGCGAGGCGCTCGGCACCTCGGTGGTCCATGCCCAGGCCTGGAAGACCCTCTCGGAGATGGCCGCCATACTGGGCGACAACGGCGACGCGCGCACCTACGCGGCGCGTGCCGAGAAGATGGCCCAGGCCATCAACGATGAGCTGTGGCTCAACGACAAGGGCTACTACGGGATGTATCTCTATGGCCGCGACAACCTCATCATGAACCCCAGGGCCGAGACCCTCGGCGAGTCGCTGGCGATTCTCTACGACGTGGCCTCGCCCGAACGCGCCAAGCTGATCACCGAGAAGAACCCCGTCACACCCTACGGCCCGGCAATCTTCTTCCCGCAGATCGCCGACATGCCTTCATACCACAACAACGCCCTCTGGCCTTTCGTGGCCTCTTACTGGACGCTGGCCAACGCCAAGGCGGCAAATTCGCGCGGCGTGATGCTCGGCCTGGGGTCGGTGCTCCGTCCGGCGGCCCTCTTCGCCACCAACAAGGAGAACTTCAACCTCGACAACGGCGACATCACCACCGAACTCAATTCTTCCAACATGTTGTGGTCGCTCTCGGGCAACCTCGCGCTGACGATGAAGATGCTCTTCGGCATCACCCCCGAGACCGACGGGCTGTCGTTCAAGCCGTTCATCCCCAAGGAGCTCGACGACCGCAGGTCGCTCAAGGGGCTGCGCTACCGCGACATGACCCTCGACATCACCATCGAGGGCTACGGCAACCGCATCTCGAAATTCTTCCTCAACGGCAAGAGCCATGTGCCCTTCATCCCCGCCGACCTCAAGGGGCAGCAGGAGGTGAAGATTGTGATGGACAACAACACTCCGCAGCCGATAAAGGTCAACGAGACCGCCAACGTGAAGGCCCCGCTGACCCCGGTGGCATGGCTGACCTACGACCCCTCGGTGCCCAGCAGCCGCGAGAACGCCCCCAGGCTCAACCTGCTGCAATGGCAGCCCATCGAGTACATCGACCACTACATCGTCGTCAGGGACGGCAAACAGGTCGCGATGACCAACGAGACCTCCTGGAACGCCTCCCTGCCGGGTGAATACCAGGTGATAGGGGTCGACGCCAACGGTGTGGAGTCGTTTGCCTCGGAGCCCCGCTCCAACCATCCGGTGATTACCGTGGAGATGCCGGTGGAGACAACCCGCATCAGCTCGGCAGAGGCATGCAATGTGCCCCGCACATCCCCCAACGGCTACCGGGGCTCGGGATTCGCCGAAATCGACCACAATACGGCCCCGATACATATCGGTGTCGACATCAAGGAGGGGGGCACATACAGCCTCGACTTCCGGTACGCCAACGGCAACGGCCCGGTCAACACCCTCAACAAATGCGCCATCCGCACCGTCCTGGTCGACAACAACCGCCTCGGCACCGTTGTCTTCCCCCAGCGCGGCGTTGGCAACTGGAACGACTGGGGAATGACCAACTCCCTCCAGGTCAACCTCGCCCCGGGCCGCCATGTCATCACCCTGACCTATCTGCCTGAGAACGAGAATATGAATTTCTCGACCAACCACGCGCTTGTCGACCGCCTGCAGCTGCGCCGGGTGGCCCCCTGACACCGGATTGCCGTGGACGGTCACAGCGCCGTCCACGGCCCTTAAACTTCCCGGGTGGCCTTCCCCCGTGAGCCTGCGCGTGAACATCCTGCGCGAAAAATCAAAAAATAATTGCATAAAAAGTTGCGAGATTGAAATAAATAGCGTAATTTTGCAACGCAAAAGCCCGGAGGGGCCGTTTATGCATTCTCCATCACAGCGCCAGCGCGTCTGTCGGGGAAGAAACAAGCTTCAGTAGCTCAGTTGGTTAGAGCACCTGACTGTTAATCAGGGGGTCGTTGGTTCAAGCCCATCCTGAAGCGCAATAAGACAATTTTACAGCATATACCGCCGCGACAGCTTCACGCCGAGCGGCACCCCGCCGCCTCCGGCCTCACAGGCCAAGGCAGCGAAAATGCTTCAGTAGCTCAGTTGGTTAGAGCACCTGACTGTTAATCAGGGGGTCGTTGGTTCAAGCCCATCCTGAAGCGCCTTTCGACGGGCCGCGCTATACAGCGCGGCCCGTCTTGCATTATCCCCCGCCCCCTATCCTCTGCTTCAATCCGCAAAATCCACCCTGGGAGCGAAGCAACTTCAATTTAATCCGTGAAATCTGTGGAATCTGTGGAATCTGCGAGCCTCCCCGGGAGCGAAGCGACCCATATCATCTGCGGGAAATCCGCGTATCCGCGGAATCTGCGTGAGACCCTTTTGTAGATTAGGCCGTCAGACCAGGACCGTCAAGCAAGCAGGTAAAAAACTCACGCAGATTCCGCAGATACGCGGATTTTCGCGGATAATCAGGATGAAATGAGATTGGCGGGGATTGGGGTCAGAATGGGTAGCCGATGGCCAGGTGGAAGGCCAGGGAGTTTTTGAAGGATGGCATGTTGTAATATCCGCTCTTGCCGGTGTCGTAGGGGGCGTGGATGCCTATGCCGAGGTCGGCGCGCAGCACCAGCATCGAGATGTCGAAGCGGAGGCCCACACCGGTGCCGAGGGCGATGTCCTTCAGGAATGTGGAGGCTTTAAGCTCTCCGCCGGGACGCAGGGGGTCTTTCTTGAGGAGCCACACATTGCCGGCATCGATGAACACAGCGCCGTGGAGCGGCCCAACGATGGGGAAACGGTATTCGGTGTTAAGTTCGAACTTGAAGGTACCCGTCTGGTCGAAATATCCGTTGCGCTGGTCGGCGGGGGCGCGGTATGAGCCGGGGCCAAGCTCGCGGGCCGTCCAGGCACGGATGGAGTTGGCGCCGCCGACATAGAACTGCTCGGCGTATGGCACCTGCGAGGAATTGCCGTAGGCCCACGCGGCCCCGAGGGCCACACGGCTCACCAGCCAGTTGTCGCCCCACAGCCGACGGCCATAGACCGCCTGGGTCGTGCCCTTGACAAACTGCGAGAACGGGGTGCCAAACAGTTTCTTCTCCCCTTTCACACCACACAGCTCATAAATCGACCAGAAGAGGTTGCCCGCCTCCTGGGCGGTGAAGGTCCAGTTGAAAGTGTTGTCAGGGCCGTAATTGCGGTCGTAGGTGTAGGTATAGGAGAGCTGGGGTATGTACTGGCTCATGAAGCTGAGGGCGATGGCCGGGTTCATAGAGATGATGGAGTCAAACTCGGCGGTGGTCTTCATCAGCTTGGTGTAGGTGAGCTTGAAGGGGGTCAGGGTGTGGGAGGAGTAGCGCGACGACTGCCAGTCGTAGCTGAACGACAGGTTGAACTGCGCCATCTTGAAGTAATGTGGACGGTTGAGGATGTCGGCGTTGAGCGAGAAGCGCGTCCAGTTGAGGTTGCGGTTGCGCCGCTTGATGAAACCGGGGGCGAGCATGCGCGGCACCGACAGAGTGGCTGTCACGCCTACCTCATAGGAGTTGAACAGCGACGAAGAGCCTGTGCCGGTCTGCCACTCGTAGTTGCCCGTCAGCGTGACCCCGAACTGCTCGCCTCCTCCGAAGAGGTTGCGGTTGGTGATGCCGATCTCTGCTCCCGGGCCGATGTAGCTGTTTGACTTCGAGCTGGCGTTAAGCTCGACAGAGAACTCCAGGGGGGTGTCAAACGTGCATCCTATCTCCACATCGAGGGTCGGCTCGGCCGCCGCCGTGTCGGGCAGCACCTCGATGTTGATGGCGTTGAATATCCCCAGGCGCGAGAGGCGCGTCTGGGTGGAGTTCATCTGCCTGACGGTGAAGTAGCGTCCGCTGCGCATGGTCACACACTCGGGCATCAGTGCCTTGCGGAACCGCGACGGCTGCATCTGTATCAGAGTGCCGCGCGAGGTCTGCGTAGTGTCGGGTGTCCCTCCCCCCTGGTTGCGGAAGAGATACATCGTGACCTTGCCTGTCTTGTATCGTTTCACCATGTCGGAGGGGATGTTGGAGGCCAGCACCATCCTCAGGGCTATCTTCATCGGCTCCTGGATGGAGTCGGCGAGATACTCGATGAAATCGGGGCGGAAGTAGTAGTACCCCCTGTTTCGCAGGGCGTTGGCGATGCGTGTGCGCGACACCGACAGGGAGTCGACACAATAACGCGACCCGACCTTGAGGTAACTGTCGCGGGCCACCACGGAGTCAATCAGATGGTTAAGCACGCAGGTGTCGGGGAGCGTCTCGATCTCGCTGAGCGTGTAGGCCGGCCCTGTGGAGACCTCATAGAGAATCTTTGCCTTCTTGGTGTTCTTACCCTGCACAAGCTCATACGAGGCCCCTCCGCGGAAGTATCCGTTGTTGTCGAGAATCTCGTCGAGCATCTTCACCCTCGCCTCGGGACGGACATCGCTGACCAGCACCGGCTCGGTGGCCAGGCGGTCGTAGAGCCAGTGTTTCAGCCCCTTTCCCGGGTCGTCCCAGTTGTTCCAGACCCACAGCCCTACGGGGAATGGCCACCTGAGCGACGGCGAGCCGAATATGGCGTTGTTGGGCGCGACGCTGACCGCCTTGGTCAGCTCAGAGCCTACCGCCTCGGGCACTTTCTTCCCGGTCTCGGGCGTCACCTCGATTTTCTTCAGCCCCGTGTAGAGCATCTCGCCGTCGGGAATCCGCTTGGTCGTGGAGCAGGAGGCCAGCATCACGATTGCGGCCGACAGGGTCAGAATCCTGGCTATAAACTTCTTCATTGTGGTGCCACCTCCTTTCTGCGTGGTCTGATCCAGTTGAACAGGTCTTTGAGTGAGCGTAGTTTTTTCTTGTACACGAAACCGACACCGGTCTGGGTGATTTCACCTTCGAGTATCGACTCATACCCGGTGTGGCGGAAGAGCTTGACATACATAGTCCCGGTCTTGTTGAGCATGTACTCGAATGAGATGTCGGCGATTAGGTTCTGGGCGAAATTCTCGTCGGCGTCGGCGTCTGTCGTGTAGTTGCCCCCCACCACGATTTTGAAGCGGTCGTCGAAGAGCGACTTGCTGACACGGTAGCTGTAAGACATAGCCGTGGAGTTGACCCCGTCACGCGTGCGGTCGAGCTGGTCGATGCCGAATGAGATGTCCACCCCCTTGATGGCCGAGGAGGCGATGTTGTTGAGCTGGCTCTCGAGGAACGAGTAGAGCGGGTTGCCCATGGTGGAGGCGGTTGTCCCCGGGCCGGTGTAGCTGCCGTAGAGCAGCAGGTTCATAGCCTGGTTGGCCCTCTGGTCGGGGCTCATCGACTGCAGCTCGTTCTGCACCGTCAGGTCATCGTTGGTCGACAGGTCGAAGGCCACATTCATGTTTTCGAGCGTCCCGGTCACAGACAGCCCCACGTCGAATGTCACCATGCGCGAGTTGCCGTCGGTGTTCACATTGGCCTTTATCTCGTCGTAGGCGTTGAGGTTGAGCGTCGGGTTGAGCATCTGGCCGTTGAAGACCACAAAGCTCCCCTGGCGGAAGTTGAACAGCTTCTCTGACAGAATCGGGGGCATGCTGTATCTGACGAATCCCTGGTTGAGGTCGATGCGCCCGGTGACACGCTCGTCGCCGAGGTAGTCAAGCGAGTAGTTGACACGTCCGGAGGCCTGCACCTGGGCGCGGTTCTTGCCGTCGGCCGAGAGGTCGACGGCGATGGTAGAGCCTTGCGATATCTCGAGCGAGGCGTTGAGGTTGAGGGCCATACCCTGACGCGTCAGGGTGTCGGCGGCGGCCACGGCGGCCGTGTCGGCGAAGTTGACAAACTTCACCATCTCGGCGTTGCTGCGCGAGGCGATGGCCGACTGCACATCGGGGATGACATATGTCACATTTGTCCCGGGGAGAATCTTCAGGGCCGCCTGCACGTCGAGGAAGCGGGCCATCGAGCCTTTGACCTTCGCGTCGAGGTCGATGTAAGCCTTGCCGTAGACATCCTGCCCCTTCTTGCGCTTCGAGCCCACGAGCTGGGTGTTGGAGGCGGCCAGGGCCAGGTCGACCTTCACGTCGGCGAGCGAGGATATGTCGGCGGTGCCGTTGATTGTCAGGGGATTCTCGTTGACCGCCTTGATGGCGAAATCATCGAAAGTCACCAGGTTGTCCTTCACCGGGATTTTCTCGGGGGAGAAATCAAACGAGGAGCCGAGCATCGTCATGTCGACAGCCGTGGAGTCAAACTGCAGCCAGCCGTTGAAAACCGGTTCAGACATCTTGCCTGTGATGTCCATCTCGCCGTTGAGCATGCCGCGCAGGCGCGCCGTCCCCTGGGGGAGGAACGGGTTGACCACCGACAGCGGGAAATGTATCATCTTGAAGTCGAGCAGGAAGGGGTTGGCCGCCGTCGAGTCGTTGAGGTTGCCCGACGCGGTGATGGTCTTCACCCCGTCGACCATCAGCGATGTGGTGGCGCGTATGGTGCCCGAGGCGTTGGTCGAGAGGTCGAGGTCGAGGTCGAAATCGCCCACCTTCTCGCGGCCATAATAGAGGCCGGCCAGCGAGACAGTGCCCGTGCCGTCGACAAACTGCTTGCCGTATGTCACACTCATGTCAGCCGAGAGGTCACCCTTGATGGGGGGCGCGAAGGGGTTGATGGCCAACCAGTCCTGCAGCTTGAGGTCGGTGATCTGCAGGCGTATCGCCTCCTGGGTCGAGTCGGCGTCGGAATGCTCGGTGAAGAGCCTCAGCGACGAGGCCTCCCCCTTGAGGTCGACATTAGCGTCGATATGGCCGGTCTTGATATTGTATGAGATGAAATTGTCGCGGTTGATTTCCCAGTCCTTGTAGCCGATGACGGGGTGGTATGGCACGAAGCGCAGGGCGAATGTGCTGGGCTCGGGCATGGTGATAACCGAACCGAAGCTGAATCCCGTCTCATCCTGTATGTTCTTCTGGTTGAATAGAAGGGCGAACTTGTCCATACCCACGAATCCCTTGGCGTCGATGTGGGCAAACTGGTCGAGAGTCCCCGGCCTGTTGTCCACCTTGATGTTGTATAGCATCAGGTTGCCCCTCTGGCGCATGTCGAGGCTTATCGAGTCGAGACGCGTCTCGCCGGTGCGGAACCCGTCGAGCCAGGCCGACGCGCTGAGCAACGAGTCATTGGCGGCCCTGACCGAAAGTGTGTCGAAGCTGATGTCGCTGTCGAGCAGGTAGCTCGACAGGATATTGCGCTGCCCGGCGGTGAGGTCGAGGGTGAATGGAGGCAGCGCCATCTGCAGGGAGTCGACAGCCAGCTGGCGGCGCGCCACCGAGCGGTCGATGACGGCTGTGGCGGCAGTCATGCGGGCCATGATGGTGTCAAGTCCGGCAGGAGTGAACGCCCTGAGCCTCATGTCGCCGTTGTCGACATCGAGCAAGGTGCGGGCCGAGTCGGTGGCCACCCGGGCCTGTATGCCGGAGGCGTTGACCGTCCCTCCGGCCATTCGCCAGTAGAGATGGCTTATGTCGAGGTCGGCGTCGACCGACATCAGCACGGTCGTGGCCACCTTCCGGCGGCCCACACGCGTAACCCGGGTCTTGGGGAGGGTGAAGGCGGCATCGCCTGTCATCGTCACAGAACCTTGCGCGATGGAGTCGGAGAGCCTCAGCGTCTGCAGGTCGATGTTCCTGACATCGCCGTCGAAATGCCATCTGAGGGTGTCCCCCGCGAGGTTTCCGGCGGCCTTGACGGTGAAGGCGGCGGCCCGGTTGGCCGAGGTGGCCGAAACGGAGGCGTTGCCGCCTCCCACGGTCATGTCGGCGGTGATGTTCTCATAGGCCACGCCGTGGTAGCCGACATGGGTGAGGTCGACCTTCGCGTCAAGGTCTGTGGCCGGGCTGAAGGGGTCGAGCCCCTGGCCGTCGAGCGACACACGGGCGGTGAGGTCGCTGACCCCGAGCCCGGGCATTATCGACTGTATGGGGAACTTGCGCGCGTCAAGGTCGAGGATGTAGCCTTTGACCCGGTTGTGCCACTCCCCGGTGAGGGCCACCGAACCGTCGGCGGCGGTGGCAACGAGGTCGGCGGCAATGTCGCCCCTGTCGAGGTCGACACCTCCGCGCAGCGTCATCGGCGGCAGGTTGACCTGACGGGCCAGCCTGGCATCCATCAGTGTTGGCTTTAGGAAAGAGCCGTCGGGCATCGCGCCCTTGATTTCGAGGTTGCCGACAGCCTTCTGCAGGTCGGTGACATCGCGCAGGCGGCCCGAAGCCTCCAGGCTCAGATGTCGGGGCAACGTGACGGAAATCTCACGGGCATAGATGTCGGCCATCGTGCCCGACGCGTCGGCCCGCAGATAGAGAGGCACGCCGCGTGGCAGCCCGGCCACCATCGGGGCGGCGGCCTGCGGGACGAGGCGGCGCATGTCGTCGCTGCTGATCTCGGCGTTGAGGTCGATGAGAAACGGCAGGTCGGCAGGGAGCGAGGCCGCAGCCTGCGGTTTGCCCCCCTGTGAGGAGGTCGCGTCTGAAGTCTGTGGAAGCCCCATCATCGCTGTCAGGGTGACGGTGGAGGTTGGGGTGGTCAGTGTCATTCCACGGACGTTGAGGGCCACGGAATCCATGTCGAAGAGGCCTTTCAGCTCGAGCGGCACGCCGCAGCGTTCGCGGGCGTGGATGCGTCGTATCGGGGCGTGGACCGTCGTGGCCCGGTTCATGAACGAGTCAATCTGTATCTCGATTTCCGACGCCTTGATATAACTGAGGTCGAGGTTGTCGCCTGTCGGATGGTAGCCGTTCATCGCGTAGAGAGCCTGCGAGCCGGTCATTGAAATCTTGTCGCAGGTCACTGTCCACGGCACAGTGGCGATGGTGTCAGGCTCAGCCGGGGGCACCGGATGGGCGGCCAGGTATTCAAGCGTGGGATAGATGTAGCGGGCGTCAGCGCCGTCAATCCTGACCTCCTTCACCTTCACGGTGTTGTAGCGCATGTCGACATCCGCGCCGAGTATGTCGCCCGAGGCGAGACGGCAGGCAAGGTCGGTGATTGTCGGCTCGATGGTCATGTCATAGTCGATGCGGCTCATATGGCCACGGTCGAGGATGATGTGCCAGTTGACAGGCACGGAGTCGGCGGGGGCGGGCTTGGGGACGGTGTCGGGCCTGATGGCCATCTCCACCAGGCCGCTGTCGACGGCGAGGGCCGAGACCCTGACATTCTGCGACGGCAGGTGTACCCTGGCCCCTTCGAGGGTGGCAAGCTCCACGCTGGCGTTCATGTAGAAGGCCGAGTCGGGAGTGCCGAGACGGAAGTCGGTATGGTCGAGCCGGGCCTCGTCGGCGACAATCTCACCTGTCAGCAGCGGGCCAACGGCCACACCGAGGGTGGCGCGGGAGGCGCTGACCTCCATGGCGGGGGTGCGCATCGACAGGGAGTCGACGGCAACGTCGAGGGGGAAGCTCAGGCGGAAACGGCTCAGGGAGATTTCCATCTCGCCGGGCTTGTTGACCACCTTAAGCACCTGCGGAACCACAATATCCTGAACCGGAGGGAGATACAGCAAAAACACGACAAGGGCCACCAGGCCCACAATGCCCAGCAGCACCCATAACAATGCTTTGAAAATTACTTTTACAGCTTTCTCCACAGCCTTCTCTCTTTAAATGGTTGAAACGTCAAAGGGAAAACACCACCGCACCCGGAAAAGTTCTGGACTCCGGGCAAAACGCCTGTTTGCCCCGCCGGATCAGCGGGAGCCGAGAAGGTGCTTGATGGAGAGACGCGCCCCCTTGAACATCTCCTGCAGCGGGGTGATCACCGGGGTGAACCGGTGGGTGGCCCCGGGGGTGAACACCTTGAGCGCCCCGTGGTGGCACTTGACATCAAGGATGTCATCCATCATCATGGGTTCGCCGTCGATATGGGCCTCCCCCGCCCCGTTGCGGTAGATGACGCAGGCCGGGGCACGGAAAGTGTGGACCATAGTGTTCTTGTTGATGTATCCTGTGAAGATGTCCATCCCCATGACGGCAGCGTCGATGGCGGTGCCGCTGTGGACGATGGTGATGTCGAGCAGGCCGTCGGTGATGCTCGCCTCGGGGGCTATGTAGGCGTTGTTGCCCCACTGCGAGGCGTTGCAGACAGCTATGAGAAACGCTTTCTCGGTCAGCAGCTTGCCGTTGGCCGAGACGGTGTAGGTCTGCGGGCGGTACTGCACATATTCCGAAATCGCGCTTTTGACATAAGATAGTATCCCCCGGCGGCTCTGGCGCGCGAAACGGTGGCTGACAGCGGCGTCAAAGCCCATGCCGAAGGTGCAGAAGAAGGGGCGGCCGTTGACCGTCCCGTAGTCGGAGTCGACCACATTGCCGTCGGCGATGACTTTCAGCGCCATGGCGATGTCGACCGGAATCTGGAGATGGCGGGCCAGGCCGTTGCCCGACCCGGCGGGGAGTATCCCCAGGGCCGTCTCTGTGCCACACAGCGCGCGGGCGGTCTCATTGACTGTGCCGTCGCCTCCGCAGGCCAGCACGCCGTGGTAGCCCTTGGCGGCGGCCTCCCCGGCCAGGCGGGTGGCGTCGCCGCGTGCCCCGGTGAGGCGCACGTCGACATCGTGGCCGCAGGCACCCATTGCCTGCTCCACCATTTCCACCACCCCTTTCTTCGAGCCTGTCCCGGAGATGGGGTTGATGATGAGCATCAGTCTCGCCATCAGCCTCGGATTATCAGTCGGTGACTTTCAGGAGGTAATAGCTCTTCTTTCCCTTTTGGACGAGGATGTACTTGTCGTTGAGCAGCATCTCCTCCGAGGCGGGGGCGTAGGGGTCGGCCACCTTCTCCTTGTTGATAGCGAAGCCGCCACCCTGGGCGAGCTTGCGCAGCTCCCCTTTGGAGGGGAAGACCGGGGCATGGTCGACCAGCAGGTCGGCGAGCTTGGTCTGATCCTTGAGCAGCTGGCGGGAAATCTCAAACTGGGGCACGCCGTCGAAGACCGACAGCAGCGTGGCCTCGTCGATTTTGTGGAGGGTGTCGGCGGCCTTGTTGCTGAAAAGGATCTGCGACGCCTCGACGGCCATCTCGTAATCCTCGGCGGAGTGAACCATAGTGGTGATTTCCTTGGCCAGACGCTTCTGCAAGGGGCGCAGGCCAGGGTCGGCCTTCTGCTGCTCGATGAGCGAGTCGATTTCCTCCTTGTCGAGGATGGTGAATATCTTGATGTATTTCGCAGCGTCGTCGTCGCTTACGTTGAGCCAGAACTGGTAGAACTGGTAGGGGGTGGTGCGCTTGGGGTCGAGCCAGACGTTGCCGCTCTCGGTCTTGCCGAACTTGCCGCCGTCGGCCTTGGTGATCAGCGGGCATGTGAGGGCGAAAGCGTCGTCACCTCCGGCGATGCGGCGTATCAGCTCTGTGCCGGTGGTGATGTTGCCCCACTGGTCAGAGCCGCCAAGCTGCAGGTGGCAGCCCTGGTTCTGGTAGAGGTAGAGGAAGTCATAGCCCTGGAGGAGCTGGTATGAGAACTCGGTGAACGACATTCCCTGGCCCGACTCCCCCGAAAGACGCTTCTTGACTGAGTCCTTGGCCATCATGTAGTTGACAGTGATGCACTTGCCGATTTCGCGGATGAAGTCGAGGAATCCGAAGTCTTTCATCCAGTCGTAGTTGTTGACCAGGATGGCAGCGTTAGGGGCATCGGAGTCGAAGTCGAGGAATTTGGCGAGCTGGCGTTTGATACACTCCTGGTTGTGGCGCAGGGTATCCACGTCGAGGAGCTTGCGCTCCTGGCTCTTCATCGAGGGGTCGCCGATCATGCCGGTGGCTCCGCCGACCAGGGCGATGGGCTTGTGGCCCGAACGCTGGAAATGTTTCAGCATCATCACGCCCACCAGGTGGCCGATATGGAGCGAGTCGGCGGTGGGGTCGATTCCGAGGTATGCGCTTGTCATACCCTTCTTGAGATATTCGTCGGTACCGGGCATCGACTGGTGGACCATGCCGCGCCAGGTGAGTTCTTCAATGAAATTCATCAAATTATGTGGGTAAATAACTGTATCAGGTATTATCTGTGGCGGCTCAGACCAGACGGGCCAGGGCTGCCTTGATGCGCGACATGGCCTCGCGTATCTGCTCGTCGGAGGCGGCGTAGCTCAGGCGCAGGTAGCCGGGGAGGCAGAATGCCGAGCCGGCTACGGTGGCCACATGGGCCTCCTCAAGCAGGTACATGGCCAGGTCAGAGTCGGTGACGATCTCCTTGACGGTCTCCGAGCCGTCGTCGGCGGTGACGCGCACTCCCTTGCCAAGGTAGGCGCTCACCTCGGGGAAGATGTAGAACGCCCCGGCGGGCATGTCGAGCTTCAGCCCGGGAATCTCGCGGGCCAGCTCCACGATCAGGTCGCGGCGGCGGCGGAAGGCGGCGAGCATCTCGTCCACACATTCCTGCGGGCCACGGTAGGCGGCCTCGGCGGCCTTCTGGGCCACGGAACATGTGCCCGAGGTGGTCTGTCCCTGGAGCTTTGTGACGGCCTTGGCGATTTCGAGCGGGCCGGCCATGTAGCCGATGCGCCATCCGGTCATCGCGTATGCCTTGGAGACACCGTTGACTATCACGAGGCGGTCGGCGATTTCGGGGAACTCGCCGAAGGAGACATGCCCATCGTCAGTGTAGTTGATATGCTCGTAGATCTCGTCGGAGAGGATGATGACGCGCGGATGGCGGGCGAGCATCTCCACCAGCCCCTGGATTTCCTCACGGTCATAGACCGCGCCGGAGGGGTTGGAGGGGGAGCAGAGCATCACCATGCGGGTCTTGTCGGTGATGGCGGCCTCGAGCTGGGCGGGAGTCACCTTGAAGCCCTGCTCCATAGGGGCGGGGACAAGCACGGGGGTGGCTCCGGCGAGCTTCACCATCTCGACATAGCTGACCCAGGCGGGGACGGGAATCACCACCTCGTCGCCGGGGTTTACAGTGGCGAGGATGACATTGCTCAGGGCCTGCTTCGCCCCGGTCGACACCACCACCTGGGCGGCCTCGAACGCGGTCTTGTTCTCGCGGCGCAGTTTCTCGGCCACAGCCTCGCGCAGGCTCATGTAGCCGGGCACCGGTGAATAATGGGAATAATTCTCGTCGATGGCTTTCTTGGCCGCCTCCTTGATGTGGGAGGGGGTGTCGAAGTCGGGTTCTCCGACAGACAGGTTCACGACATCCACGCCAGCAGCCTTAAGCTCGCTGCTCTTCTGTGACATGGCCAAGGTGGCCGACACGGCCATCTGCCTGATTCTCTCTGCGATTCTCGAAGTTTCCATAACTTTCCGGTGTAATAGGTTGCCCCGGGATTTGTCGGCCGGGGATAGTTTCCGCAAAGATAAGCATTATTTCCCAATCACGGAAACATTTCCCTCCGCGACATCATTTGCCGGAGGCCCCGGGGTCAGCCAGAGGGAAGCGGAGCGTGTCGGGGTTCTCGATGAGTCCGGCCCGTATCATGTTGAGCGAGTCGGTGTATGACAGGGTATCGCCAGCGTCGAGGTCGGCGTTGATGGAGTCGAGCGACAAGGGGCCGGATGACTGGCGGACGAAGTTGAGCCTGCCCAGACGGGCCTTGGAGACCCCTCGGCGGAACACGTTGTCAATCTGCTCGACAAGGTTGACGCGGGTATTGTCGGCAATCATCTGCCGCTCCCCTACCATGTTCTCCTTGAACTTGGCCCTGCCGAGGCGCACCTTCATGTTCTCGGGTGTGCCCTTGATGTTGATGCCGAACTTGAACGGTATCGGGGATTTCAGCACCGAGACGTGATAGTTGAGGTTCATCGCCATGTCGTTGTGGCCCATCACGCCGAGGCGGTAACGGTCGATGTCGAACATGAAGGGATACAGCTCGACGGTGGAGTTCTCGACCACCACCTCAACGGCCATGTGGTCGATCATGTTCTTCTTCTTGTCTTTGAAGAGGAGCCATTTCGAGATGGTCTTGAATGTGTCGGGGTCGAGCAGCACCAGGGAGTCACCCTCGATTTTGATGGCGGCGCGAAGCGACGGGATGTCGATGTCCATGTTGCGCTCCAGGTCGGTGGTGACGGCGATGTCGGCGTTGACGGTGCCGGCGAAGTCACGCATGGCGGGCAGCAGGGTGTCGATGGCCGGCACGAGGGCGGTAAGCCTGTCGAGCCGGAAGCGGTCTACCTTCATTCCCAGGCCGAACTGCAGGGAGTCGGGGTTGAGCGAGGAGTAGAGGCCGTTGAGCGAAATCGACCCGACATCGGCCGAGGCCGAGAGATTGCGCAGGTTGATGGCCCCGTCATAGAGCAACAGGTCTCCCCTGAAACGCTCCAGCTCGAGGTCGGAGTAGAGGATGTGGTTGGCCCTCATCCTGAAATGCGCGTCGATGTTGTGTGGCACCAGCACCGGCCCGGCAGCGGCGGTGTCTGCCCGCTCGGCGAGGTCGTTGATTTCCCGGTCTTCATCGCCGCCCCAGATGGCCGCCGAGTCGGTCTGCTGGGCGAGGGCCGGCCCGGCGAAGATTGCTTTGACGATCTGGTTGACATTTATCGTGTCGGATTTCACATCGAGCGACACCCCGAGGATGTTGTCGCGGCGCGAGGTCAGGGCGCGGCGCAGGTTGGAGATTGTGCCGTTGATGAGGAAATCGCTCTCCCCGGCCTTGTATTTGAGGTCGGTGAGGATGATGGAGTCTGAGTTGAAGCGCAGGTCGATGTTGGTCAGGCGGTTGCGCAGGGGGAACCAGGGGGTGGTGACGCTTCCGCGCCGGGCGCGCAGAGTGCCCTTGTAGTCCCATCGGCGCAGCAGCCTGCGGTCCTCGCGGTCGAGGGTCAGGTCTACATCGCCGTTGGCCAGGGCCTCGGCGGCGGCGATGGAGTCGCGCAGGCGCATCCTCTCGGCCCTTTCGGCGGCGATGCTGTCATTGACGGCCGGCCTTGGGCGGGGCGCGAGCCCCCCCTTGCGCTCCCTGAGATTGACCGTCAGGGCCATCTCGGTGTCGCGCAGCGACACTCGGTTGAGGGCCTGGCCGAACATCATGCGCCCGGCGAAGACACGCAGGTTCATCAGCGGCGAGCGGGCGTTGCCTTTGTAGCGGGTCAGCGCGCCCCCGATGCGGGCGTCTCTCAGGCGCGCCCTCACCGAGTCGGCGGGAGCGTCAAACTTGAGCCTCTCCACGGCAACGGAGCCGCCGAAGGGGTTGATTTCGGTGGTGTCGGCCGAACTGCTGCGGTTGACCGTCCCGGCCCCGGCCTTGAAGTTTTTCATCTCCAGGTTCATGCCCATCCCGACAGCCGAGAGGGTGTCGACCTTGAGCGACACCTGCAGCAGGGAGTCGACCTTGTGGCCGTCGCGGACGAAAGAGTCTGTGGTGCCGAACTCTATGACCCCTTCGTTGAGCCATGCGGTCATCATCCCCTCGGCGTTGGCGTTGATGCGGCGCAGGGTCAGGGAGCCGTCGGCCATAACCCGGTGGAAATTCTCCTCGTTGAGGTCGCTCATGGCCAGCCGGAAGGTGGTCTCCCCCGAGATTGTACCTGACAGCTGCACGGGTATCTCGGCGGCCAGGCGCGGAGGAATCCGGCCAAGGTCGACCGAACCGTTGAAGTCGCCGTCAAGGCGCGGGTCGGCCATGACGTTGGTGGCCTTGACATTGAGGTCGAAATTGACCCCGGCCCCATTCAGATGGAGCCTGCGCAGGTCGAAGACCGATTTGTCCATGTCACGGCCATCGAAGTCGACGGCGAGGTCGCCTGACAGCTCTGTGAAGCGCAGGGTCTGGTATGTGGCGGCGCAACGGGGTATGGAGACCTCGACGCGCGCCGAGGGCAACACGGTGTCGGCCATCGCCCAGGGCCGGGTCAGCTCCACGCGGGCGGAGAGGCGCATGTCGGTCTTGAGCGGGTCGGTGTATCTCTTGATGTCGGCGGGGAGATGGGCCAGGGCCTCCTCGACGGGCAGGTCGGTGACCTCCCCTTCAAACTCCGTCACGACGGGGTCGGCGGAGAAGTCGGCGGCGGTGGAGAATTTCATGGCGAAGCGGTCGAGCCTGAGGGCCATGTCGCGGGCTGCGATGGCCAGCGGGGTGTCGGGACTCCACCTCAACGACCCGTCGAGGCCGAACGTGAGGTTGGCCAGGTCGAAGTCGCGCAGGAACGGCAGGTCGGCGTTTCCGTCGACAGACAGCCGGTAGAGGGGCGCGTCAGGCCCGTCGAGGGAGACATTCTCCAGGCGAGCGGTCACATCGGTCGAGTCGGCCAGCGAGCGGTAGCGCAACGGGCCGGCCTGCAGGATGCGGAAACTGTCGATGTATATGCCCGGAATCGAGGCGGCCGTGGTGTCGGAGTCCTCCGAGGAGGGGACAATCTGGTAATTGGCCACGGAGTCGTTGACCTGCAGCAGGTTGACCTCCGGGCGGTCAATCACCACGTCGTGGAGGTGGATGCTGCCCGTCAGTAGCTTCACCACATTTACCGCCCCGTGGAAGGAGCGCACGCTCAGCAGCGAGTCGGCGTCGGCGGGGAGGGTGGCCCGCTCGGCGGCCGGGAGCTTGTCGAGCGAGCGCGACACGATGCGCAGCGAGTCGACATCGACCCTGAGGCGGGGGAAGGTCTTCCAGAATGTCAGCTCGACACGAGAGACGTAGACATCCGCGTCGAGGTAGCCCGAGGCCTGTTTCTCCACAAGCGGGGTGAGCCTGTCGGGGGTGAGAATCCATACGGCCAGGGAGCATATGATTATGAACAGCCCGGCCACCACGGCGGCGGCCACGCCGGTCCATTTCAGAAGGCGTTTCCATAGGGGGCGACGGGCGGGCTTGGTTTCGGGATTCTCGATTTTCTCTGTCATTTCAGCGGACGGTTATATGGTGATTTCAGCGGACGGTTATATGGTAGCATGACTGCTTGCGCTCATACTTGACATAACACCTGTCTTGGCGGCGCATGTCCTCTACCACCTCCCCCAGCAGGTTCTTCATGTCCTCCTGGGTGCGGGGGATGGAGGGGGTGTCGCAGATGAACTTCAGGTATGAGATGTCAAACGTAGTGGCGTAGAGATGGGCCGAGGTGTCGACGGCGTTGCGGTTGCGGCGGCGCAGCCTCTTGACCAGCGCCGGGGTGCGCAACACACTCGTCACCTTTATGCGGTAGTAGCCCCCTCCACGGGCGTCGAGCTAGTCTCTGAAGGCCATGCCGATATCTTTGAGCAGCGTGTGGGCCTTGGGGACGAGGTAAGGCACCGAGTGGGTGAGGTTGTCGAGGTAATATGCCTCGCATGTCTCCAGCCGTTCGAGCTTTCCGGCCTGCTGCCACACCTGGCGCAGGTTCTGCAGGGGCTGTACGCCGTTGGCCTCGGCCACGGCGATGTGAAACTTGTTGCTGTCGTTGAACACCCTGCCGAGCGTCGCGCCGAGGCCGTTGATTTTCATCTTCACACCTCCGGGTGGCATCGAGTCGTAATGCGCCTCGTAAGGGTTGTGGCCACGCACGGTGTCATATGGGGCCATCACCGCCATCAGGCGGCGGTGGCGGCGCGTGGCCTCGTCATCATCGCCGGCGGTGTCGGCCTCCATTCCGGCGGGGGTGAGCCCCGAGAGCAACGCCTCGGCCGAGGCGGCGAAAGCTGCCTGGCGGCCTTGCGGCCCGACGGCAATCTTGGCCGATTCATGCAGGACCTCTGTCCCACGGTCGCTCCCGCAGGAAACCATCCCGCAGGCGACGGCACTCACCGCCACGGCGACAAACAATAGTCTTAACCTGCTTTTATTCATCTTTGTTTTCGCAAAGTTAGCCAATTTCAACGAAAACATCCCGGCCTGAGGGGAAATTTTCTCGCAGGCCGGGGGAATATTGTCTTCGGTATGGTTTCCGGGGAATCAGTCGAGTGAGAAGGCGGCGCGCAGGGGCGCTACATGGTCGAGCTTCTCCCAGGTGAAGAGCTCCACCTCGCGGGTGAAGGGCTGGCCCGAGGAGTCGCGGAAAGTCTTGGTGACCGTGCGGGGTGTGCGGCCGACATGGCCGTAGGTCGCGGTCTCAAGGTAGATGGGGGCGCGGAGCTTCAGGCGGCGTTCGATGGCGGCGGGGCGCATGTCGAAAATCTCATTCACCTTGGCTGAAATCTCAGCGTCGCTGAATGCCACATTGGCGGTGCCACGGGTGTTGACATACAGGCTCACCGGGCTGGCCACACCGATGGCGTAGGCCACCTGCACCAGCGCCTCGCGGCATACTCCGGCGGCCACAAGGTTCTTGGCGATGTGGCGGGCTGCGTAGGCAGCCGAACGGTCGACCTTCGAGGGGTCTTTGCCCGAGAATGCGCCGCCGCCGTGGGCGCCGTGGCCTCCGTAGGTGTCGACGATAATCTTGCGGCCTGTGAGGCCGGTGTCGCCGTGGGGGCCTCCGATCACGAACTTCCCGGTGGGGTTGACATGGAGGATGAAGTCAGTGTCGAGGAAATGGCGCAGATGCTCGGGCAGGGCGGCGATTGTGCGGGGAATCAGCACACGGCGCACGTCGTTGGTGATGGTCTCGATCATCTCCCGCTCGGCCTCCTCCTTGGTGCGGTGCTCGTCGGGGAGGATGAAATCGTCATGCTGGGTCGAGATCACCACGGTGTGTACCCTGACGGGATTGCGGTCCTGGTCATACTCCACTGTCACCTGGCTCTTGGAGTCGGGACGCAGGTAGCATCGCACGCGGCCCAGCGCGTCGGTATAGGTGAACGCCGAGCCTTCGCGGCGGATCTTGGACAGCTCCTTGAGCAGGGCGTGGCTCAGGGCGGTGGTCAGGGGGATATAGAGGGGGGTCTCGTCAGTGGCGTAGCCAAACATCATGCCCTGGTCGCCCGCGCCCTGCTGCTCGGGGTCGGCGCGCTCCACACCCTGGTTGATGTCGGGGCTCTGCTCGTGGAGGGCCGAGAGGATGCCGCATGACTCGGCCTCGAACTTGAGGTCGGAGCGGTTGTATCCGATGTTTTTTATCACGTCGCGGGCGGTGGTGTCGAGGTCGATGTAAGCGTCAGACTTCACCTCGCCGGCGATGATCACCTGGCCGGTGGTGACGAGGGTCTCGCAGGCCACCTTCGACTTGGGGTCGCGGGCGAGGAACTGGTCGAGGACGGCGTCAGAAATCTGGTCGGCAACCTTGTCGGGATGCCCTTCGGAGACCGACTCCGATGTGAAAAGATAATTCATAGGGATTTTTAGCATTTTTTTCAGTGGTTGCAAGCAATCAAATTTTTCCACATTTCCGGCCCGCGCCCCGGCTTGGGGATTCCGGCGGGGCGACACTGCCGGTCGAGATGTAAAGGAACGGCTCTCCGGGATTGCTATTTACCGGGCGAGCCTGCAAAGTTACAAATTCCTCCCGAGACCTGCAACCCCGACACGATACTCCGCGCCGGCTTGCGGCCATTCGCATTCACGAAAACGGGCACACAAGCCGGCGGCAGACCCAGGCTCGGCCGGGGCGGAAATCAGCGGAGGAGCTTCAGGACGGGGGTGGAACCGTCGGCGAGCTGGAGGCGCAACAGGAAGACACGGGTGTCGAAGGGGGCGGTGTCGAGGGTCAGACGGGGATCGGCCGAGGCGCGCGACACGGTCAGGCAGCGGCCCGAGATGTCGTAGAGCTGGGCGGCGAGGATGTCGCAGGGGGCCTCTACCATCAGCAGCATGCCGTCAAACGAGGCGCGCAACGGGGCGGCGAGCTCCTCGGTGACGATGGGGTTGTTGAAGGATGTCTCGGTGCGCACGTCGAAGTCCTGCCACTGGGGGGTGTCCTTGAAGGTCTCGAAAAGCGCCTGCGGCACATACAGCACGGTGGCCTCCTGGGGGGTCTCCTCCCAGACGCTCTCACCCAGCGACGGCACGGCGGCGAGCCCTTTCGCGTCGATTTCCGTCAGGTTGGCCCAGCGCTCTATGGCGTTGTCGTCGAGCGACAGCAGCGACGCGGGGAGGGTGATGGTCTTGGCGGTCATGCCCGAAAGGGCGTATTTGCCTATGCTCTCCACATTGGTGTCCTCAAAGCCGTCGGCGGTGACAGCGTGGTCGCCGTAGAGGAGGAAGTCGGGAATCCGGTCGATGTCGGCGGCCAGCTGGCCCATCGATACGGCCAGCACGGGGTCGTTGAAGAACGCACCGACACCTACCTTGCTTATGCCGTCGCCCATGGCGATGGTGGCCAGCGCGGGACACCCGGCGAAAGCCCAGTCTCCTATCACGCTCAGCGAGCGGCCGGATAGGTCGACGGCGGTCAGCCCCGTTGAGGCGAAAGCCATGTCGCCGATGACGCTCAGCGAGGCGGGGAGCTGGATGGCGGCCAGAGAGGAGCATCCGGCGAAGGCGCGGTCACCGATGACACCCAGCGACGCGGGGAGGGTCACCGACGACAGGGCGGCGCAGTTGCGGAATGTCGATACCGGGAGGGTGTCGACAGCGGCATTGACGACAGCCGACTCAAGGGCGGGGCAGTCGGCGAACGCCATCACCCCCATGGAGGTAACCGACGCGGGGATTGTGACCGAGCGCAGGTTTTTCATGTCTGAGAATGCCCCGTGGCCGATTTTCGTCACGGATGATGGTATCACGACAGCCTCGGCGGCGCAACCGCCCAGGGCACCGTCGGCGATTTCGGTCAGCCCCGCCGGGAGGGCCAGGGTGGTGAACCGGCCCGACATCAGGGCGCAGTCGGGCAGCGTGTTGGCCTTGGCCTCATACAGCCCTGTCTCGGTCTTCGCGCCGGAGTAGGCGGCAACGGTGGCGCGGGAGAGGTCGAGCAAGCGCAGGGAGGTCATCTCGCGCAGGAAGTCGAAATCGGCGGCGTTGAGCGCGCCGGTCACCGTCAGTTCGGTCTCCGTGGCGGGGTTGGTCGAGGCGGTCACCGCCTGGCGCAGACCGCCGGGCAACACACTGACAGTCAGCGCAGAGGCCACACCGAAGCCACAGGCCACAGCGGCAGCAGATATGAGGAAACGTGAGAATAGATTCATTTTCAGTCGGTTTGTTATAATCCATTATTTTAACTCAAAAAAACCACCTTTTATTGCCTGAGATAGCAAAAAGCGGAGTGGCCTCCCTGGGAGCGAAGCGACTTCAATCCATGGAATCCGCGTATCTGTGAAATCCGTGGAATCCGTGGAATCTGTGGAATCCGTGGAATCTGTGGAATCTGTGGAATCTGCGAGACCTCCCGGGAGCGAAGCGACCCCATATTATCTGCGGGAAATCTGCGTATCTGCGGAATCTGCGTGAGACCCTTTTGTAGATTAGGCCGTCAAACCAGTGACGGCAAGCAGGTAAAAACTCACGCAGATTACGCAGATACGCGGATTTTCACGGATGATTTGGATGATATAAGATTTATCGGGATTGGTGGAGATGGGGCTCACAGATTTCACAGATTACTTAGGGAACATCCTGAGGGCTATGGCTTGGACTCGGCAAGGGAGAGATGAAGACCGCCCCGCAGCGTAGGCTGCGGGGCGGTCGGTATCGGGGGTCAGGCCGCCCGGGAGGGGGCGGGGCCTGACGCGTGGGTCAGTGATGGGGGATTACTTGGCGGCAACGGTGATGACGGGGATGCCAGGCTGGGTGGTAAGGGTCACGATGAATGTGCCTGCCTCAGCGGCGGAGTAGTTGTCACCGTCGAGGACTGCGTGGTTGACGTTTCCGGGCTCAGCACCGAGCGAGAGGTCCCAAGCGTTGTTGAAGCGGATCTTCCACTGGTCGCCTGCGGCGAAGGTCACCTCGGCGGTCCAGGTGATGCCACCGTCGGCAGTAGTCATCTCAACATCGGTGCCCCAGCCGGAAGCGGCGAAGCTGCCGATGATGCCCACGCTGGTGACGGGGGTCAGCTTGTAGGTTGTCAGCGCGCCGGAAGCCTCGTCATACTGAACGGAAGCCCAGAACATGCCGGGGGTAGGAACGTTGATGTTCTGACCATCCTGGCCCAGGACGAAGTCACCCTCGAGGGCGGGATCGGCAGACACCGCACCGTAGGTCACAGCGTTGTCCCAGCTGGGCTCTGTGCAGACCTTGAAGCCGGAAGCGTCAACGCCGAAGAAGCCGTAGTAGCCCTTGGAGACATCGTTCTTGGTGTCATACTGCATGTAAGCGGATGCGTCCTGGCTCCAGCCGTTGAAACCGCCGGGAGTGTAGAGGTATTCGGGACGGGTGAGAAGCTCGAACTCATAGGTCATCTCCTCCATGTTGATGGTCAGCTTGTACTGGCCGGCCTCGATGAGCTTGCCAGCCTGGGCGTTGACATCAACCAGCATGCCGGCGAGGTTGTCGTCGCCGTTGGTCTCAGGGCCGTAGATGCCGATAGCCCAGTCGGCGAGGTCCATACCCTCCTGCGAAGCTATCTTCCAGTAGATGCCGTCCTTGGTGGTGCCGTCGGCATTCATGAACATGTCGTCGGTGACCTTGAACTTGAAGACGAACACGGGGTCATCGTAAACGTCAGCGTCGGAATGCTCAAACTTGAAAGCATCCATCACAGTGGCGTCGCCGAGTGCCCAGGCGGTAGCGTCGCTCATGAAGTAGTAAGCGTCGGAGATGGTGAAGCCGTTGTCCATGCAGGTCTCCTGGATGGTTCCTTGGGCTGCGAAATAGTCGGTAGACTGCAGACGGTAGTCAGAACCGTCGAGGTTGACATAGACGGGCACGCGGTAGTAGACGGTCTTCACCTTGGGGCTCTTGCCGAAGAGGTAGACATGGGCGTCGTTCCACTCCTGCGCGCTGGCGGCGAAAGTCTCCACGCCGTCAACCTCGGTCTCGGTGGTGGCGAGGGTGACATTGCGCTTGAAGTCCTCGGTGTCGGAGAGCTGGAGCTTGTAGCTCACGGTTGCGCCTTCGGGGAGGTCTTTGGTGTCGACGAGCTTCATCACGGGGATGGTGGCTCCTTCAGCGCGGTAATCCTCAAGGTTGAGGACAGCGGCGGAGGTGAGCGCTCCGGTAGCCTCGGAGACAACGTCGCCGGTGGTCAGGATGGGTTCCTGGGGATTTGACTGGGGAATGGCGGGATCGATTTTCTCCTCGCAGGAGGTAGCGGCCATCATCCCGAGAGCGCCCAGCAGAAATATGCTAAGTTTTTTCATTGTTTCTTAAAAATGGAGTTTTCTAAGTTTGTCGCCCCGTGGCGGCCGCCCTTGGGGGCAGCCGCCGCGACGGCGGGAAAATCGGGATCAGTTGGCGGTCGAAGCCATAGTGAGAGTGTAGACACCCTTGACAAGGCTCAGGTGGGCGATACCGTGGAAAGCCACAGACATGGTGAGGTTGCCGGGGTTGTCGCCGTTGTCGATCACAAGGGGAGTATCGGGCACAACCTGGCCACCGGCGGCACCTGCGCCTGCGTTGAGCGCGCCCCAAGAGTCGTCACTGACCTTGAACTCTGTTCCGGCGGGGATGTCGATGGTGCCGGTAACCCAGGTGTTCTCCTCCGGACCGGTCACGAACTGGTACTGGGCGATAGCACCCCAGTCGGAAGTTTCGGGGAAGCCGCCGCGGAGATAGATGTTGACAGGAACGCCCGATACCCAGATAGCGAGGTAGTCGGCGGCCACACCCTTGAAGGACACCACGTTGGAGAGGAACTGGGTGGTCTCCTCCTCAACGCCGATGTAGGCGCGCAGACGCATGTAGAGTCTCTTGTAAGGGAGGGGCAGGTCGGTGTCGGTCTGCACACCCGAGAGCTTCTCGAGGGCGGCGGCAACGTCGGCGTTCAGGGGGTTGATCTGGCCGCAGTCATAGAAATTCTGCTGGATTTCCTCAAACTTGGCGAAGTCTTCGGTCAGGGAGCACTGCACACGGTAGGTTGCCACGGCAGCGTAGCCGAAGTCGGGCTGCGAGCAGGTCAGGTGGAATGTGCCGTCCTGGTTATCGTTGGTGAGCATGATCACCTGGTCAGCCATCTGGGGCTGGTTGAGGAAGTCGGCTTTCTCCTCCCCCTCATGGGTTTTCAGTACGGGGTTGTCGTCCCAGGTCTCGGAGCAGCTCGAGAAACCAAGCGCGGCCACTGCGACGGCAAACATCAAAGATATCTTTTTCATCGTTTGGAAAGATTCTGAATTTGTTGTTTTTTCAGCCCCGTCCATCCCCCGTGAAGGGGATGGCGCGGAGGCCGGAAAGTTTGATTAGTAGCCGGGATTCTGCTTGAAATCGGGCTGTGAGTTGAACACGGCGTTGGGGATGGGGAAGAGGGCATACTTGTCGTCGATGCGGGTTCCCTCCATGTCGTTGATGTTACCCTTCACCTGCCATACGGTCTGCTGAGGACCTACGAACATGCCGTTACGGATAAGGTCGGTACGACGTACTGACTCGAGGTAAAGCTCGCGTGAACGCTCGTCCATAAGGTTCTTCTTGGTCAGCTCGGCGGAGTTGAAAGCGGGGGAGCCGGCGCGCTCGCGGATATAGTTGATGTAGTTGAGAGCCTTCTGGCGGTCACCGACACCGCCGTTGATGTAGCACTCGGTGTACATCAGGTAGATGTCAGCAAGACGGATGATAGGCTGGTCGGTAGACATGAAGGCGGTGGCGTCGTAGTTGGGCTGCCATACACCGTTTGCGTCATACTGTCCGTCGAAGAGGGTGAGGGGCTTGCTGTAATCAACAGCGGCGGGGTTCTTGGCGATGGTGTTGCCGGTGAACTTGATGATCACGTTACCGCCGGTGGTGCCCCATGCGCTGGTGAAGCCCAGGAACTCGTCGGAGTAATCCTCGCCGGGATATGTGCCGCGAATCCAGAGGTCGTCACGCTTGTCGTGGGGAAGACCGTAGAAACGCTCTGCCATCTGCTTGATACCCTTGATACATGACCATTCGCCGGAGCAACCGTAGTTCTGACGGGGGCACATGGTGGAATTGGTGATGGTACTGGCGACGATGAATGTCGGACCACCGTAGCTCTGGGTCATATCCTGGTCGAAAGCGATACCGAAGAGAATTTCGTTCTCAGCCTTGTTGCTACCGCCGGGCATGTACTGCTTGTTGTCCTCGCAGAAGAGATAGAGATATTCCTTGGCGAGACCGGTAGCGGTACCGTCAGTGGGCGAAACGAAACCACCGCCCTGATGGCGACGGATGATGTTCTCGCAGCGAGCCTGGCAATCAGCCCAGCGGGCAGTGCCGGAGTAAACCTCGGCGTTGAGGTAGAGACGGGCAAGAAGAGCCTCAGCACCGTCGAGACCTACGCGGCCATAAACAGGATTCTCGCTGATGAGCTTCTGGTCCACGATTTCGGTAAGCTCATTCTCAATGAAGTTGAAGACCTCAAGACGGGAGGCCTGTACAGGCTCCGCACCGACTTCGGCTTCCTCGGTGATGAATGAGGACTGACCGAAAAGGTCAATCATGTTGTAGTAGGAGTAGGCGCGGAGCACGCGGGCCTCGGCACGCATCTCGATGGTCTCGGCGTCGGTGTCGTCGGCGGTGTTGGCCAGGAACTGGTTACAGATGGCGATGTGGCCGAGCAGACGGTAGTATGCGCCGTAGACGATGGTGTTGCTCGACGACCATGTGCAGGCGACGAGGTCACCGATGGAGCCGCCCTCGTCGTTGGGCCAGATCCAGGTCAGCTCGTCTGAGGGGAACTCGCTGAGGGTGAAGATGGTGCGGAGGTAAGCTGATGTACCGGGGTCAAGACCGCCTACATATGAGGAGCCTGCGCCGGAGATACCGCTGACAGCGATACCCGAGTAGCAGATGGCGAGGGCATTGGCTTTGAAATTGGGGTCGGAAGCGTCGACCAGGTTGGGGTCGTTGGGCTGCAGGTCGAGGTCTCCCACGCAGGAGGTCATGCCGAGGCCGAGGGCAACGCCGCCAAACAACAGATATTTTTTGAGATTCATTGTTGGATTCAATTTAAATGTTCAACCTTGTCCGGGGGATTAGAAGTTGGCGACAACGCCGAGCGACCATGTGGTGGCGCGGGGGTAGATGTTGCCGTCGACACCGGAGAACACCTCGGGATCGAGACCCTCGTACTTGGTGATGACGAAGGGGTTCTGGACGGCCGCGAAGACGCGGAGCTTGAGGTTGTTGTTCAGGAGGTTGTCGAAGGTGTAACCCAGGTTGATGTTGTCACAGCGCAGGAATGAGGCGTTGCGCAGCCAGTAGTCTGAGTAAGAGAAGTTGGTGTCGGTTGTGTCGTAGTAGTAGTCCACGTTCCAGAGGTTGCTGAGCTGGTTGTTGCGGAAGATGCCGCTCATGTCAGAACCGCTGCGGAGGGCGTCGGCATACATATAGTTGCCGATGGAGGCGCGGAGGGTGAAGCCGAAGTCCCACTGCTTGTAGCGGAAGTTGGAGCCGAAGGTCATTGTCACCTTGGGGTCTTTGGAGTAGCGTACCACCTTGTCCTTGGGGTCGATGACACCGTCGCCGTTCTGGTCAACGTAAGCACCGGGGATGGGGTTGCCGGCTGCGTCGTAAACCTGCTGGAAGAGGTTGAAGGAGTATGCGGGATAGCCTTCTTTCTGGATCTGGACGTTACCGCCGGTACCGCCGCCGCCACCGCCGACTTCGAAGGTCAGGCCGTTGAGGTCGGTGATTTCGTTGTGGTTCCAGCCTACGTTGTAAGAGATGTTCCAGGTGAAGTCTTCGGTCACGATGGGCTTGGCGTTGATCGAGAATTCGACACCGTAGTTCTCCATCTTACCGATGTTCTGGGGGAGGTAAGCGACGGTCGAGGAACCTGCAGCCACGGGAACGGTCGAGAGGAGGTCGCGGGTGTTGCGCTTGTAGTACTCGATGGCACCGGTGATGCGGTTGTTGAAGAAACCGAAGTCGATACCGGCGTTCCAGGTCTCGGTGGTCTCCCACTTCAGGTCGGGGTTGTATCCGTCGGGGAAGTAGGGGGTGAGCCATCCGCCCATGCCGTTGGGGTAGTATGAACCGGGGGAGGAGACGGTGTAGGTGGGGATGTAGTTGTAGTAGTTACCTACGGCCTGCTGACCGGTCTCACCCCATCCTGCGCGGAGCTTGAGGTCGGAGAGCCATCCGGCTGCGTCGGCCATGAAGGCTTCGTCGTTGATGCGCCATCCGAGGGCCACGGCGGGGAAGATACCCCAGCGGTTTTCCTTGGAGAAGCGTGAGGTCGCGTCGCCACGGACGGTGGCGGTCAGCAGGTAGCGTTCTTTGAAGGTGTAGTTTACACGGCCGAAGAACGAGAGGAGCTGGAGGTGGTTCTTCCAGTGGTAGTTGCCGTTGGCGTCGATTTCGTCAATCTGGAAGGGCTTGCCTACCTGGTCGGCGGTGGCGGGGTTCCAGTTGAGTGAGTATGAGCCGTCGGGGCCGACGGTAGCGGGGAGAAGGCCCATGGATGTGGCCACGCCCTGGATTGAGTTGGAGCCGTCGTTCCAGCCGTTGGCGGCGTCGCGCGACCAGGTGTAACCGGCGGTTGCGTCGAGCATCGATTTGATGGCCTCGAATTCCTTCTTGTAGTTGAGGTAGAACTCGAGCAGGGTGTTGGAGCGGAACTCATATTTCTGACGCGAGGAGCCGCCGCCGTAGTTGTTGGGGAGGTCTTTCCATGCCATGTGTGAGTTGGCCTCTAAGATGTAGTAGTCGTTGGACTTGGTCACGTCGTAACCGAGGTTGAGGTTGGCGTGGAGCTCGGGGAGGAAGTGGAAAGAGTAGTCAAACTGGATGTTGCCGTTCGAACGGTAGACGTTGGAGTAGTTCTTGGTCTGGTTGATTGTGGCAACGGGGTTGTAGTTGGCGTTGTTCTCGAGGTTGACCTGGCCTCCGGAGAGGGTCCAGGGCTCTGAGTAGCCGTTGAAGAGGTAGCCGAATCCGGAGGTGCCGCCGGCTACGGGAACGTAGTCGCGCACGGGGATGGTCGGGTTGTATGCCACGGCCTGGCCGATGGCGCCGTCCTGGCCCCAGTTGTTACGCACGTAGAAGCCTTTGACCTTGGCGTTGATCGACAGGTGGTCGTTGAAGAACTTGGGGGTGAGGGCGAGTCCGACGGTCACGCGGTCCATTGAGGATGCCTCGAGGATACCGTTGCTGTTGGAGTAGGACACGTCGACACGGTAGGGAAGCACGCCTGCTGCGCCGGATACTGCCAGCGAGTAGTCAGAGCTTACGGCTGTGCGGAAGATGTTGTCCTGCCAGTCGGTGTTGGTGTCGCCGAGGTAGCCGGCCTGGGCTGAACCCTGGCCGAACTTGCTGTAAACGAGTTCGCGGAACTGGTCGCCGTTGAGCACGTCGGCGATGCGGCGGGCGTGGTCAACGTAGAGGTTTGCGGCGAAGGTCACCTGGGGCTTGCCTGAGCGGCCCTTCTTGGTGGTGATGATGATCACACCGTTGGATGCGCGCGAACCGTAGATGGCGGTTGCGGAGGCGTCCTTGAGGATGGTCATCGACTCGATCGACTCGGGGTTGATCATCGACAGGGGGGAGCCCATGCCGAGGGGGGTGTCGCCTGACAGGGGCACACCGTCAAGCACGATGAGGGGGTCGTTGGAGGCTGACAGCGAGGCACCACCACGGATGCGGATGTCGGCGGCTCCGGCGGGGCCTCCGGAGGTGGTCACAACCACACCGGGGCTCTGGCCAACGAGCATGTCCTGCACGGTGGTGGCCAGACCGGCCTCGATTTCGTCGGGCTTGACGATGGCCACCGAACCGGTGGCGTCTTGTTTTCTCACGGTACCGTAACCGATGGCTACGACTTCGTTGAGCATGACGGAGTTCTCCTTCATCTCAACGTTCACGGTGGAACGTCCTTCGACGGGGATACGCTGGGTATCGTAGCCGACGTAAGACACAACGAGGACGGCGTTGGAAGCAACTTTGATGGTGTAGTTACCGTCAATGTCGGTCGATGCGCCGACAGTTGTTCCTTCAGCGAGAACGCTGGCACCGATAAGCGGTTCACCTTGCGGGTCGGTGACCGTACCGCTTACGGTAATCGACTGCGCGTTGACACCGATGGCCATCAGCAGTCCCACCATAAGAAATAGGAATTTCTTGGCGATTCCTGTTTGTGAATGTTTCATTTAAGGATAATTTGAAATTAATGATTTTTCAGGTCTTTTCTATTTTTTAAGGATTCCACAAGGCGCGGCAAAAGGACGCGGGACGGCCTTGGAGGCAGTCCCCGGGAAGCTCGTTACTGACCGGGCGGGCAAAGAGAGTTTGTTAGCGTCATCGTTTTTCCGGCTCTTTTAAGGCACTTCGCTTCTACACGTAACTAATAGAATCTGTGGCAAAATTATTAAAAAGCTTTAACAAACCATCATTTTTTTTTGCCTATCTCGTTATTATAAAAGTTAAAAAAAGTTAACCATTTAATTTTCAATCCGTTGTGACTTTTAATGAAATTTAATATCTGAGCCAAAAAGGGAAGCGCAATATTTGCCAGTGAATTAAACTTTTGGTAACTTTGCCTGTCAAAATGGCTCAGGGGCAACGGGAAACGGCTGCCACGCCGCCCGCCTCCCCTGCCCTTTTCCGCCCATAATCGAGAAATGACCGCACTAAGAATGATCACCAAGAGGCTTGCAGGGCTGGCGACGGCCTTTGCGATTGCCGCCGCGACTGTATCGGCGGCTCCGCCGGCCTGGGAGGAGGTAACTTCCCCCCAGCCGTCTGTGGTGCAGTCGTTTGAGATGGACGGGCAGGCGGATGTGACGGTGCTTGACGGGTATATCTATATCTGGTCGCAGAAGCCGGTGACGGTGAAGCTGTTCTCGATACTGGGGCAGCAGATCCACCAGGAGACCGTGCAGCCGGGCATCCACCGCCTGAAGCTCGGCTCAAAGGGCATTTTCATCCTCAAGGCGGGGTCGCTCACTAAGAGGGTGACGCTCTGATTCTCTTGATTATTGTTTTTGGAAGGGGTCTCACGCAGATTCTGCAGATACGCAGATTTCCCGCAGATTGAATTTCGATTTATGGGGAGGTCTCACAGATTACACGGATTACACGGATGCCATCCGGATGGATTTTCGTCCCGGATGGCATCCGTGTAATCCGTGTAATCTGTGAGGCCCTTTTTAATAATCCCGATTGCCCCCTTATCCGTTGGGGAAGAGGGTGAGCTGGGTGGGTGGAAGGAGGCGGAAGGTGAGGCGGTGGTGGGGTGTGGGGCCGTGGGCGGCTATGGCCGAGCGGTGGTCGGCTGTGGGGTAGCCTTTGTTGACGGCCCAGTTGTAGGGGGGATATTGGTCGTGGAGGCGGCGCATGATGTCGTCGCGGTGGGTCTTGGCGAGGATGGAGGCGGCGGCGATGTTGCCGTAGCGGCTGTCTCCTTTGACGAAGGTCTGCCAGGGGATGTCGCGCCAGGGGTGGAATTTGTTGCCGTCGATGATGACGCTGGCGGGCGCGAGGCGGCGGGTGGAGGCGGCGATGACCTGGCCTGGGGGAAGGGGTTGGTCGCCGCAGATGGCGTCGAGGGCGCGGTGCATGGCGGTGATGGAGGCGCGCAGGATGTTGAGGGTGTCGATCTCGGCGGGGGAGCAGGCGGCGACGGCCCAGGCGAGGGCTTTCTGCTCGATGATGGGGCGCAGGGCTTCGCGGCGGGCTTCGGTGACTTGCTTGGAGTCGTTGAGCCAGGGGTGGCGGAAGTCGTCGGGGAGGATGACGGCGGCGGCCACGACGGGGCCGGCGAGGCAGCCGCGGCCGGCCTCGTCGCAACCGGCCTCAAGGCCGCCGGGAGTGAAGGAGTTTTCCAAGGCTTTTTGCGTTTTTGCTTTCTTTTTCTTTCTTCTTTCTCCTTCTTTCTTCTTTCTCCCTTTTCTTCTTTTTCGGGCTCGCGCCCTCACACGGCTCCAAAGCAAGGCGGCAGGGGGCAGCGGGCGGGGAACAGGGGGAGGAGGAGGAGGGAGAGAGGACGGGAGGGGAATCTGAGGGAAGGAATCAGAGGGGGCGGCGGAAAGAGCGGCGGCGCTTGTGGAGGCGGGTGTCGAAGTAGTCCCATTGGCCGCGGACTTTGTCGTTGCCGGCCAGCTCGGGGTTGGTCTCGGCGTGTTTGAAGCCGGCTTTGATGTAGTGGGGGATGAGGTCGGTGAAGAGGAGGGCGTTGACCCCTTTGTTCTGGTATTCGGGCTTGACGGCGATGAGGAGGAGGTCGACGATGTCGGATTTGCCCCGGAGGGTCTGCAGCAGGTGCCACCAGCCTGAGGGGAAGAGGCGGCCGCGTGCTTTCTGGAGGGCTTTGGAGAATGACTGGATGGAGATGCCGACGGCCACGAGGCGGTCTTCGCTGTCGACAACGACGGTGACGAAGTCGAGATTGAGGATGCCGAGGTACATGTCGATGTAGTAGTCGATCTGGCGGGGGGTGAGGGGGGAGTAGCCGTAGAGCTGGTCGTAGGCTTCGTTGATCAGCTCGAAAAGGGCCACGCCGTATTGTTCCTTGATTTTCTTGCGGGAGGTGAATTTCAAGACCTTGAGGTTGTTGCGGGTCTTGACTATCTCGGCCACGCGGGCGTATTTGTCGGGGATGGAGTCTGGTATCTTGATGGCCATCTCTACCCATTCGGCTTCGGGGGTGAAGCCCATCCGCTCCATGTGGCGGGGGTAGTAGGGGTGGTTGTAGATGGTGGCCATCGTGCCGAGCTGGTCGAAGCCTTCGACGAGCATGCCTTCGTGGTCCATATCGGTGAATCCCATCGGGCCGAGCATGGAGTCCATGCCGCGCTCCTTGCCCCAGGCGGCGCAGGCGTCGAATAGGGCGTCGACCACCTCGGTGTCGTCGATGAAGTCGACGAAGCCGAAGCGGAGGGTCTTCTGGCCGGTGCGGCCGTTGACGGCGTTGTTGATGATGCCGGCGATGCGTCCGACCGGTTTGCCGTCGCGGTAGGCCATGAAGCACTGTGCCTCGCAGAAGTCGAATGCGGGGTTGACCTTGGGGGAGAGGGTGTTGACATCATCGTGGATGAGAGCGGGGACGTAATATGGGTTGCCCTCGTAGAGGTCTATGCCGAAGCGGGCGAATTTGCGTAGTTGTGATCTGGTTGGTTGTAAGGCGCGGATTTCAACGCTCATAATGTTCAGTTATGGTGTTTTGGGAATCAAGGTTGCGGATTAGAGAACCGGGGCTTTCCAGCAGAGCCAGCCGAGGATTATGGCCATCACGGCGAGGAATGTGATGATGGTCAGGTACAGGCGGCGGTTGGAGTCGCCGGCGAGGGCCATCTTGAGGTCCTGCACGTCGCGGAATCGGCGGCGGGGGTCGTCACTGAGGCATCGGTCGGCAACCTTGGCGTAGCGCGCGAGGTCGGCCTGTGATGGCATCCCGGAGGCTGTGGATGTCTTGCAGGCGTCGAGGGCGGCGCGCAGCACCCGGCCATAGTTGCGGATGTCTTCCGACGCGTCGGTGGAGGTAAGATGCTCACGCTGGTCGAAACCCACATCTATCAGCTTGAGGTTGCGGATTTTGTCAGTGAAGATGATGGTCTCGGAGCGTATCGGATGGTGGAGGATATGGTTCTTCTGTATGTATCCGATGGCCTCGGGGAGCTGGCAGACGATTTTGTCGAGAATCGCGCCGTCGACCTCCCCCTTGTCGATGAGCTTGCGCAGGGAGTCGCCGTAGACATCGTCGGTGATGATCGACATGCCGATCCCGGGGACATCCTCGAAGTCATTTATCATCACGATGTTGGGGTGACAGAGGTTGTAGCGGATGTCAAACTCCTTCTCTATCATCTCGCGGTAGCGGGGGTTGTCGAGCAGGGCCGGCTTGAGGGTTTTTAGCATCACCCATTTGCCATGCTTGCGGGCTGTGTAGACATCATAGAACTCCTCGTCCCATTCGGGGAGGTGTTCGATCTCGGTCCATTTCTCGGTCTTGTTTTCTGCCATGTCGGAAGGGGGAGAGAGGGGAAAAGTTATCTACTGTCGGTTATGTGGCCCACCCGGTGGTCAGCGTGGGTGGGATTTGAGGAAGTTCTCCTCAAGGGTGTTGTCGAAATAGAGGATATGCTGGCGGGAGTTGCCGGGGAAGTTGAACTTGATGGCCTCCACGTCGCCCAGGCGGTCGGTGCCGATGACCTTGCCGATGCCGATGACATTGGTCAGGATGCGGCGGCGGTCAGCATCGGAGGTGACATAGAATGGGGAGGCGGCGAATGTGCCGTGGCCGCTCTCGAGTATCGCCCCCGCAATCAGGTCGGAGCGGATGGCCATGTTGAGGGCCTTTTTGCCGGGAGTCTCCCCTATTCCGCGCTCGTAGACGGCCAGGGCGAGGATTGAGAGGTCGAGCGAGACGGGGTTGAGCTCGAGCGCCGGCCCTATCAGGCGGGCCACAGTCTCGTAGTCCTTGCGGTCATAGGCGGCGTGGATTTCGGGGAATGTGTCGCGGGGCTCGTAGGACGGGGTGAAGGCGTAGCCGTAGTAGACGGTGGCCATCTCGTCGGACGTGAGGGTGGTGTCGGCCGCCACGAAGCGGTCGAGCAGGGCCTTGTATCGGGCGGGGTGCATGGTGACATCCACCTCGATCTGGCGGTAGTCGATGGCGCTTACGCGCTGGGGGAGAGTGAATGAGAACGCCCCGAGTATGAGGGCTATCAGCAGGGTCTTTTTCATCATGTCATCAATTTTCTTGGGGTCATTCGCCGAGGGCTATTGACAGAATCTTGCGGGGAAGGTCGGTGTTGTCGTTCACACCGGAGAACTCTGAGGCTCCCACGCCGGCGGCGAACACCGGCACCGGGGCCCCTGTATGCTTGATGGTTGTGAAACCAAGTCCGGCCTTGTCGTTGAGCAGTTCGAAGACGTGGGCCGAGAAGCCGTCGAAGGTGGCGTAGAGGGTCTCCTGGTCGGGGGCGGAGTTGCGTCCGGCCATCATATTCTCAAACATCTCAGACAGCTCGGCGGTTTCCTCGGGGGTGAGCAGCACGGCCGAACCGAAGCCGAGGTTGTCGGCGAGGTACTCCTCCATGTCAGGCCAATGGTAGACGCGGCGGTCGCGGGCGAGGCTCTTGACATACTCGCTGAACTCCTCCTTGGAGACCTTCTGGGCGGCGGCCACGGCCGGACGCACCGAGTAGCCGGTGGTGGTGGTGCCGATTGACATTCCGCCGGTCTCATGGTCGGCGGTGACCACGATCAGGGTTTCGTCGGGGTGAGCGAGGTAGAATTGCCAGGCCAGGGCGAGCGACTGGTCGAAATTGATGACCTCGCGCATGATGGTGCCGCCGTCATTGGCGTGTCCGGCATGGTCGATGTTGCCCCCCTCCACCATCATAAAGAAACGGTCGGGGGAGACGCGGCTGAGCTGCCTGATTCCGGCAGCGGTCATGGCCGGGAGGGTGAGCGCGCCGGGTATGGAGTCGACGGTGTAGCCCACATTCCAGGTCTTCACGGTGTCGTTGCTGAGCACCAGCAGGCGGTCGGCCTCGGTGGCGAGCCCTTCAGGGCCGCAGGCCACGGTGACACCCTGCTCGGCGAAGTAGTCGAGCAGCGGGGTCCGCGAGCCATCTTTGTCGCGGGCGGCGCGCAGTCCGGCCCCGGCGGCATACTGGTAGCCCGACTCGGCCAGCTGGCGGCCTACGGCCATGTATTCCGAGCGCGAGGGGACATGGGCGTAAAACGCCCCCGGTGTGGCGTCGTCGATGGCCACAGTGGTCACCAGCCCGACACCCCACCCCTTGTCGAAGAGTGTCTTGGCGATGGAGGTGACAGCGACGGTGTCGGCATCCATGCCGAGCATGTTGTTGCGGGTCTTGCGGCCAGTGGCCAGGGCGGTGCCTGCGGCAGCCGAGTCGGTGACATCGGATGACGCCGAGTGGGTGCGCGCCATCGAGGCCACGGGGAATCGCAGCATCGTCAGCGTGGAGTCGGCCCGCAGCACCTCGTCACTGAATATCTGGGCGTTCAAGACATGGTTGAAGCCCATGCCGTCGCCGATGTAGTAGAATATGTATTTCGGCGCGTCGGCGGCCTGCAGCGACATGAAGCAGGCGGGGAGGATGAGTGCAGAGAGGATTCGGCGGATTATATTCATGGTTTTCAGTCTTTTTCGTTCATTATGAGGAGTTGCTCGACAATCGAGCGGTCGTTGCACAGGCGGGGCACTTTGCGCTGGCCGCCGAGCTTGCCGGTGGAGGCGAGCCAGCGGGTGAAAAGCCCCTGCCGGGCGGCTATCACCTGGGGCGCGTCGAGGAATATACCCCCGCCACGCTTGGCCTGGTAGTCGGAGTTCTCTTTCTGCAGCTCCAGGTCGAGGACACGGGCGAACTCCTGCAGGCCGCAGCCCGGCAGGCGGTCAAACTCGATGAGCCACTGGTGGCGGCCACGGGTGTTGTCGCCGGCATAGACCGGGGCGGCAGTGTAGTCGGCGACCTCCGCGCCGGTCATGGCGGCGGCACGGGCCATCGCGGCCTCGGCGTTGTGGACCATCAGCTCCTCGCCGAAGGCATTGATGAAGCATTTTGTGCGGCCGGCGATGGTGATTTCCACACCGCCATCCTCACCCTGCGGCTCAATCCTCACGGTGTCGCCCAGGCGGTAACGCCAGAGGCCGTTGGAGGAGGTGATGACAAGCTCGCAGACCTGGCCGGGGGTCACCTCCCAGGCCGGGAGGGGGGATGCCTCAGGGTCATCCACGGGGATGAACTCGTAGAATACCTCGGCGTTCATCAGCAGCCCCATCGCCGGGGAACCGGGACGCGACTGCACGGCGAAGAAACCCTCAGAGGCGTTGTAGTTCTCCCAGTAGCGCATCCTGGCGGGGTCGGTGATGCGGCTGTACTGCCCCCGGTATGGGCCGAAGGCTATCCCGCCGTGGAAGAAGACCTCCAGGCCGGGCCACACCTCGTGGACTGTCTGCGCCCCGGTGATTTCAAGCACTTTCCTCAACACGGTCAGGAACCAGGAGGGGACTCCCGAGATAGACCTCACATCGGCCTTGACGGCAGCCAGGGCGAGCCTCGGCAGCTTCTCAGACCAGTCGGCCAGCAGGGCGGTATGCTTGTCGGGGATGCGGAAGAGGTTGACCAGCGGGTCGATGCGGTCGATAAGCGAGGCCGACAGGTCGCCGACCTTCACCCCGCGCGGTAGCGAGGCCAGCTCGTTGGCGTAGCTCCCCCCGAGTATGAAGTTCTTACCTCCGAAGAGGTGGCTGTCGGGATAATGGCCCAGGTATGAGGCCACGGAGAAAGCCGCCCCGGCGTAGTGGCAGTCGTTGAGCGAGGCTTCAGGCAGGGGGATGTATTTGCTCTTACCCCCGGAGGTGCCTGACGACTGGGCGAAACGCCGGCAGACCCCGGGCCAGAGGATGTCTTTCTCCCCCCTGAGCATGCGCTCTACCCACGGGCGGAACGGCTCATAGGAGCGCGGCTCCACCTTGGCGGCGAAACCGGCGTAGCTGTCGGCCTGGGAAATCCCCGCCTGACGGCCATATTCTGTCTTCGCCCCGGCATAAAGCAAGCGGCGGAGCGTGGCCTTCTGGCTGCGCTCCACATCTTGTCTCGCCCTCTGCTCTGCCTTGAGGACACGGGCGAAAAACGGCCTGCTCAGCGGGGTGAAATCAAACATGTCACTTCTTGCGGCGCGCCGGACGCTTGGGCTTGGAATCCTGGTCGGCGATTATCTCGCGACACTCCTCCAGGCTCAGGGCGGCGGGGTCGGCCACGGTCTTGGGTATCTTGTAGTTGTTCTTGCCGCAGGCGATGTAGATGCCGTAGCGGCCGTTGAGAATCTGCACCGACTCATCCTCGGGGAAGGTCTTGACGATGCGGTTGGCCTCCTCGCGGCGCTTCTCCTCGATGAGCGCGACAGCCTCGTCGAGGGTGAGGTGGGCCGGGGAGTATTCCTTTGGTATCGAGATGAATTTGCCGTCGAACTTGACGTATGGCCCGTAGCGGCCGATGGCCACCGTCAGGTCGGACCCCTCATACTCGCCGATGTGGCGCGGGAACTCGAAGAGCTTCAGCGCCTCCTCCAGGGTGATGGTGCTGACGCTCTGACCCTTCAGCAGGGAGGCGAACTGGGGTTTCTCCTCGCCGTCTCCGTCGCCGAGCTGTATCATAGGGCCGTAGCGGCCTATCTTCACCGAGACCGGTTTGTCGGTCTTGGGGTCGACACCGAGTATCCTCTCCCCCACCTTGTGTTCGAGGCGCATGTTCATCGCCGAGTCGACAGCCGGGTGGAAGCCGGTGTAAAAGCTCTGTATCTCGTTGTGCCAGGGGAGTTTCCCCTCGGCTATGCGGTCAAATTTCTCCTCCACCTGGGCCGTGAAGTTGTAGTCGAGGATGTCGGGGAAATATTCCGTCAGGAACTCGTTGACAACCTCGCCGACATCGGTGGGGACAAGCTTCCCTTTCTCGGAGCCGACAGTCTCGGTGCGCACCCGTCGGGCAATCTTCCCTCCGTCGAGGGAGAGGACCACAAACTCGCGCTCAGTGCCCTCCTTCTCCCCTTTCTCCACATATCCGCGCTGCTGTATGGTCGAGATTGTCGGGGCGTAGGTCGAGGGGCGGCCAATCCCCAGCTCCTCCATCTTCTTGACCAGCGACGCCTCGGTGTAGCGCGGGGGCTGCTGGGTGAATCGCTCGGTGGCGGTCATGTCTTCGAGCGTGAGGGTCATGCCCTTGCTGAAATGGGGGAGAAGCCCCTGGTCGGAGGTGTCATCGGTGTTGTCGTCGTCGCGGCCCTCCATGTAGACCTTGAGGAAGCCGTCGAAACGGACCACCTCGCCGGTGACGGTGAAGCGCGCGCCGCTCTGGCGGGCGGAAATCTCGACGGTGGTCTTCTCCATCTCGGCATCGGCCATCTGCGAGGCCACGGCGCGCTTCCAGATCAGGGAGTAGAGCCTCTTCTCCTGGGGTGACGCGTCGATGGTCTTCTGGTCGACATAGGTGGGGCGGATGGCCTCGTGGGCCTCCTGCGCGCCACGCGACGAGGTGTGGTAGCGGCGCAGCTTGAGGTACTCGTCGCCCATCGTGGATGAGATCTCATCCTTGATGGACCCGAGGGCGAGCTCGCTGAGGTTGAGCGAGTCGGTACGCATGTAGGTGATGTGTCCGGCCTCGTAGAGCTTCTGGGCAATCATCATGGTCTGGGATACGGTGAAGCCCAGCTTGCGGGCAGCCTCCTGCTGGAGGGTGGAGGTGGTGAAGGGGGGCGCGGGAGCCTTCTTCACCGGGTGGACGTTGACGGCGGTCACCTCGAAGGTGTCGCCGACAGATGCCGACAGCAGCTCTTCGGCCTCGGCCTCCGAGCCAAGGCGTGTGGCCAGCGAGCCGTTGACAGCCTCCCCGTCGGGGAGACGGAACCGCGCGCCGACACGGAAGTATTCCTCCGGTCTGAAGCTTTTTATCTCATTCTCCCGCTCCATGATGAGCCTCACGGCCACCGACTGGACGCGTCCGGCCGACAGGGCGGGCTTGATTTTCTTCCACAGCACGGGCGACAGCTCGAAGCCCACGATGCGATCGAGCACACGGCGCGCCTGCTGGGCGTCGACGAGGTTGATGTCGATGTCGCGGGGATTCTCGATGGCGTGGAGGATGGCGTTCTTGGTGATTTCGTGGAAGACGATGCGGCGGGTGTTGGCCGGCTTGAGCTTCAGCACCTCGAACAGGTGCCAGGCAATGGCCTCCCCCTCGCGGTCCTCATCGGAAGCCAGCCAGACGGTCTCGGCCTCCTTGGCGCATTTCTTCAGCTCGGCCACGAGGGCCTTCTTGTCGTCGGGAATCTCGTAGACGGGCGCGAAGCCGTTGTCGACATCGATGCTGAAATTCTTCTTTTTCAAATCGCGGATATGTCCGTAGCTCGACATCACCTTGAAGTCAGGCCCGAGGAATTTCCCGATGGTCTTCGCTTTTGCGGGTGACTCGACAATCACAAGATTCTTCGACATATGGCAGGGGGATATGAGGTTGCTTTCTATTTCGGTTTTATATGACAAGGTGGCCATCGCGGCGCGACGGCTCACAAATCGCGGGGGCAAAATTACAAAAACAATGTCATAAATCCCCCCGACCGAGGTGAAAATTCTCATTTATCCCAACAAAAATAGCCGCCGGGGTGTTCGGAGGAGTAAAAAATTCAGTAAATTTGCTCCCTATGGAACAGATACTCTCATCGCTCGTGACAGAAATAAATTCCCCGGAGGTCAACCTTGCCGGGGCGGTGTTCAAACTGCTCCTCTCGATGGTGCTGGGTGTGCTGGTGGGGCTGGAGAGGAAGCGCAAGGGGCAGATCGCCGGGGTCAGGACATTCGCCCTGATCTCGATGGGGGCATGCATGGCCATGCTCCTCTCCATATATGTCCCGCAGGTCTACCTGGGGCTGAAGAACGGCGACCCGGGACGCATCGCGGCGCAGGTCATCACCGGCATCGGTTTCCTCGGCGCGGGAGCGATGATACACATGAAAGGCTCTGTCAGGGGGCTGACCACCGCCGCCGGAATCTGGATGACGGCCACGATAGGCATGGCCGTCGGGGTGGGGATGTACCTGTGCAGCATCATAGCCACGGCGATGATACTGCTGACGCTTATCGCCTTCCAGGTGTATGAGAACCGCGCCCGGCTGGGGCAGGAGAACCGCGTGGTGAAGATGGTGGTCCACGGCATAGTAAGCGACATCACTCCCTACCGAGATGTGTTCGGCCGCCATTCGGTCCACCTGTCTACATTCTACATCAATTATGACTACGAGCAGAACCTGACGGAGCTGAATTTCGTGGTGCTCGCCCCGACCCACCGCAACTATCTCCCCATGTTCCAAGACCTGCGCCTGCTGGGCCAGACCCGCTCGCTGACCCTCTCGTCGGGCACCTGACCTGACGGGCCTCACATACGGGCACAAAAAAAGGGTAAGCTGACTACATCGCACCGCTACGACCCCCTACCGCTGCTTCGATCAAGACCTGACGGAGTTCGGGGGGAGCTGGTCGTGTAGGACTTACCCGGCTGCAAAGTTACGACTTTTTTTTCTTCCGCCAAACAATTTCGCGACGTTTTTTCAAATCGCCGAGGCAACCCTTTGGGATTAAGCATTGTTAATACTGCGAGGGATGCCCTGAGGAGCCATTTTAACATTTATGTCCTTTTTGACAGAATATTGGCCGTTTAGGCCTCAGTCGGAATGGTGGCGTTGTCTCAGGCTCCTTAAAATATGTAATTTTGTAGCATGGTTATGTTGAGAGTTTCACCTACAATAGATTTCGGCCAGACGCGGAGCCTGCTCAGGCGGCTCCTCCCGGCCGTGGCAATCGGCCTGGCCGCCATGACGGCATCGGCCGACACATACTCGCTTGACAGCTGCCGACAGCTTGCCCTGCGCAACAACAAGGAGCTGATGGTCAAGCGCGAACAGCAACGCAAGGCCGGCTACCAGAAGAAGCAGGCCTTCGCGGCGTATCTCCCCGGAATAGATTTCGCGGGAGGGTATCTATACAATCAGAAGAATATTTCGATTTTCGACTCCGACCAGCTGCTGCCGGTGAAGTCGTTCGACCTCCAGAGCCAGAGCTACCAGTTCAACCTGGTGAAGAACCCCTACACCGGCGAGCCGATAAAGGGGCCCGACGGCCAGTATGTCCCGGAGGATGTGGCCCTTATCCCCAAAGAGGCGATGGAGTTTGACATCCACAATGTCTTCTTCGGGGCGGTGACCCTCACCCAGCCGGTGTTCATGGGGGGCAAAATCGTGGCGATGAACAAAATCGCCGGGCTCGCCTCTGACATCGCCGACCAGCTCTACGCCAGCGAGGCGCAGAATGTGGTCTACGCCGTAGACGGCGCATACTGGACGGTGGTGGCCCTCAAGGCCAAGCATGAGCTGGCAAAGAGCTATGTCAACCTCCTCGACACGCTGCGGTCTGATGTCGGCAAGATGGTGGAGCAGGGGGTGGCCACGCGCAGCGACCTGCTCAGCGTCGAGGTGAAGCTCAACCAGGCCAATGTCGACCTGACAAAGGTGGAGAACGGCCTGAGCCTCAGCCGTATGGCCCTCGCGCAGGTCTGCGGCCTGCCGGTCAACTCCCAGATGCAGGTGGAGGATGAAGGGAGCCTGGAGATAGACCCCCACGCCGAAATCGCCAACAGCTACGACATGGAGGCGGTCTACGCCTCGCGCCATGACCTGACGGCCCTCGGGCTGGCGGGGAAGGTGGCCGAGCAGGAGGCCAATGTGGCCCGCGCGGCTATGCTCCCCAACGTGGCCCTGATTGGAGCCTACTCCTTCTCAAACCCCAATATGTTTGACGGCTTCAAGAAGCGTTTCGACGGGGCCTTCTCGGTCGGGGTGATGGTGACCATACCCATCTGGCACTGGGGAGGCAACTATTACGGCTACAAGGCTTCGAGGAGCAACGCCGTGGTGTCGCAGCTCCAGCTCCAGAACGCCCGCGAGATGGTCGACCTGCAGGTGAGCCAGGCCGCGTTCAAGGCCCAGGAGTCAATCAAGACCTACAACATGACCTGCGCCAACCTCGAAAAGGCCGAGGAGAACCTGCGCAGCGCGACCCTCGGGTTCCGCGAGGGGGTGATGACCCCCACCGACGTGATGACGGCGCAGACAGCCTGGCTGAAAGCCAACTCAGAGAAGATTGACGCGAAGGTGGATGTGCAGCTCTGCGACGTCTACCTCTCCAAGGTGCTGGGCCGTCTCGACTATTGACCCGGCAGCATCACATTTGACAACAAAACCTCAATTTCAATTCTCAATACCGATTTGCCATGCAGTCCAACGAAGAGAAAAAAGAGAACCGGAAACTGATCGTAGCCCTCGGGGGCGTGGTGTTTGTGGTGGCGGCCCTCGCCATCATCGGATTCCTGTTCATCAACAAGCCCGACGAGATACTCCAGGGGCAGGCCGAGGCCACCTCTGTGAGGGTATCCGGAAAGCTCCCGGGCCGTGTAGTAGAATTTTATGTCCATGAGGGTGACATGGTCAACAAGGGCGACACCCTCGTCCACATCCATTCATCCCTGGCCGAGGCCAAGCTCCAGCAGGCACGCGCCATGGAGACCGCCGCCCAGGCCGTGGACAAGAAGGTCGACGCCGGCACCCGCTCGCAGATTGTGCAGAGCGCATACCAGGTGTGGCAGCAGGCCCAGGCAGCCGTGGGCATCAGCAAGAAGACCTACGACCGCATGCAGAACCTCTTCTCCGAGGGGGTGGTCTCCGAGCAGAAACGCGACGAGGCCAAGGCGGCCTATGACGCGGCTGTGGCCGGCGCGGCTGCCGCCAAGAGCCAGTATGAGCTGGCCAAGCAGGGCCCGCAGAGCGAAGACAAGACCCAGGCCGCTGCCATGGTGACCGTGGCCAAGGGGGGAGTCGCCGAGGTGGAGTCGGTGCTTGAAGACCAGTACCTCACCGCCCCCTGCGACGGGCAGGTGGATGTCATCTTCCCCAATGTCGGGGAGCTTGTGGCACTCGGCGCGCCGATCATGAATGTGCTGAGGATAGATGACAAGTGGGTCACCTTCAATGTCCGCGAAGACAAGCTCAAGGATTTCACCATGGGCAAGGAGCTGACCGTCGACATCCCCGCCCTCGACAAGGAGGCGAAGGTGAAAATCTATTATGTCCGAGACCTGGGCTCATACGCCACCTGGCACGCCACCAAGACCACAGGCGACTGGGACTCCAAGACTTTTGAAATCAAGGCCAGGCCCCTGGAGGATCTTCCCGACCTCCGTCCGGGCATGACCGTACTCATCCGTGGTCTCTGACCCGCGTAGCCACAACCAACTGATTATGTCAACCGGCTTCTTAAATGTCGTGCGCCGCGAGCTGCGGCGACTTACCTCCCGCCCCATCTACCTGGTGGGGATGGTGCTGGTGCCTGTGGTGATGGCGTTCTTCTTCATAGGGATGCTCAACCCCGGGCTGCCCCTGAAGGTGCCTGCCGGGGTGGTCGACCTCGACCACTCCCAGATGTCGCGCCGCCTGACACGCTCGCTCGACGCGATGGAGCTGATAGATGTGGTTGAGGCCCCGATGGACTACCATGAGGCGATGGAGGCTGTGCAGAGCGGCCGCATAATGGGATTCTTCATGATTCCCGAGGATTTCGAGAAAGACGCGGTAGGGGGCCGTAGCCCGCAGCTGACCTACTATTTCAACCTCTCGATATATGTGCCGGGGTCGCTGATGTTCAAAGGCTTCAAGACTATGGGCGTCACCGCCGCCGGGGGACTCGTCCAGACCAACCTTGTCGAGAAGGGCGCGCCCGAGGCGCTGGCCGGGGTGGTGCTGCAGCCGCTGACGGTCAACTCCCATCCGCTCCATAATCCCTGGCTCAACTACTCCTATTACCTCTCCCCCTCGTTTCTCTACGGTGTCCTCGAACTGATGGTCTTCCTTATGACCGCATTCTCCATCACCCAGGAAATCAAGACCGGCACCTCCCCGCAATGGCTCGCGGCTGCCCGGGGCCGGATAGGGACGGCCCTGTTGGGAAAGCTGCTGCCGCAGACGGTGATTTTCACCATCCTCGGATGGGGGATGAACTCGCTGCTCTTCCACTGGAACCATTTCCCGATGAACGGCAATGAATGGTGGATGGTGATCGGCATGCCGCTCTTCGTGATTGCCTCGCAGAGCTTCGCCGCGACCATCTGCGCCATACTCCCCAACCCGCGCCTGGCGCTGTCGATATGCTCGCTGGTGGGCATCCTGGCTTTCTCGCTGGCGGCCTTCTCCTTCCCGGTGGAGGCGATGTACGGGGCGATGGCGATATTCTCCTATATCCTGCCCGTGAGGTGGTATTTCCTGATTTACGGCGACATCGCCCTCGACGGATGGGCTGTCTACTACGCGCGGATGTATTTCGTGGCCCTGCTGGTGTTCCCGATTGTGGCCACCCTGGCCGCGCCGCTTATGAAACGCGCCCTGCGCAAACCGGTATATGTCCCCTGATAAACTCTCCCCGACTAAAGAATATGAAAGGATTTGTGATAGACACTAAGGAATGGCTGTCTGAGACCGCGAGGATTTTCAGGCACGAGATGTCGCTGGTGTTCTCTGACGTAGGGGTGATGCTGTTCTTCTTCTTCCTGCCGATAGCTTACCCGATTGTCTATTCGCTGATATACAACACCGAGGTGACACGCGACATGCCGGTGGCTGTGGTCGACAATTCCCGCACCGCTATGAGCCGCGAGTTTGTCCGCCACGCCGACGCCACCGAGGCCATGAAGATATGCGGCTACGCCGCCGACCTCCAGGAGGCCAAGCGATGGATGGCCGAGAAGAAATGTTTCGGCATACTCGAGATTCCGGCCGACTACACCCGCAAACTCGGACGCGCCGAGCAGCCGCAGGTGCAGTTTTACAGCGAGATGAGCCTGCTGTTGCGTTACCGCACATTCAGCAGCTCCATCGCCGACCTGCAGATAGCCACCGGGGCGCAGCTGCGCCAGATGACGCTCGACGACCTGGGGATGCCCTCGACCGGCGAGACCTCGACAATCGGCTCGGTCGGGTTCGCCCTGGGCGACACCCAGCAGGGATTCGCGTCATTCATCATCCCCGGCATCGTGGTCTTGATTCTCCAGCAGAGCATGATTCTCGGCATCGTGCTGCTCGGCGGCACCCGTGCCGAGCAACGCCGCCGCCTGAAGGGTGGCGGACTCCCCGTGACCGGCGACTCGATGTCTCCGTCGGCCCAGGTGTTTGGCCGCACGCTCTGCTACACGATTGTCTACATCCCGCTGTCGATCTACATCCTCCATTATGTGCTGCATTTCTTCCATTATCCCCACGAGGGGCAGGTGACAGACTACATACTGTTCATCCTGCCGATGCTGCTGGCCACCGCGATGCTCGGCCAGACGCTCAACATGATGGCAACCGAACGCGAGTCGGCGTTTATCATCGTGGTCTTCACGTCGGTGGCATTCCTGTTCCTCTCGGGCCTCACATGGCCGCGCTACGCGATGACCCCGGTGTTCACCCTGCTGGGCGACATCGTCCCGGCCACATGGGGGATAGAGGGGTTTGTGCGCATCAACTCCGACGGCGCCACGCTGGGGCTTGAGCCCCGCCCCTGGTACTGGTTGTGGGGCCTCACCCTGGTCTACACCGCCACCGCCTACCTGGTCACCCGCTGGCAGACTCGCCGGGGTTGAGACACCATGGGGACCAAAGCTCTGTTTTGAGTCTAATTCTATAATATTCAATAAATTACAAACCAGCCAAGGATTTTAGGGCGAAAACCGCTAATCCTTGGCTGGCTTGTTTTGTGTTTTGGCTGATTCCTTGTCGATTCCGGGCTTTCCCAGGGCCGCTGGGCCATCGCCCTCACGGGCTCACACTGCCCAAAAGCAAGGCATGGAAGCCGCTATGAAATCTCCCGGGCGCAGGGCATCAGGTTTCGATGGCGAGCGGGCTTTGCGCTGGGGCAGTGTGAGCCCGTGAGGGGGAAGGGGAGAGGAGAGAGAGGAATGGAGGGCAAGGGCGAGGCGGCTGGAGAGGCCCCTCTCTGCGGGCGGGACTTACTCCTGGGTGAAATGATCGAGGGGGTAGCCGAGGCGGGCGGCGAGCTTGGAAAAAATCTCGGGGGTGTTGAGCAGGACGGGGTAGCAGACACCGTCGGCGCAGTTCTCCCCGAGGTGGCGCAGGCCGGCCACATATGAGTCGAAATCCTGGATGGGCTTACGGGCTATTCCGGAGTCCATGGCGGCCTTCGCGACGGCGGGAGGGACAACTTCAAGCAGACGGGAATCCATCGACTTAGGAAGGATGTAATTGCGTCCAAACGTGAGGTCTTCCTCGGAGTAGGCCTGGCGTATCTCTTCCGGCACCGGCTGATGGGCCAGGGAGGCGATAGCCTTGGCGGCGGCGAGCTTCATGGCCTCGTTGATGGAGGTCGCCCCGCAGTCGAGGGCTCCACGGAAGATATAGGGGAAGCCAAGGACGTTGTTGATCTGGTTGGGATAGTCGCTGCGGCCCGTGGCGAAAATCAGGTCGTCGCGCGAGGCCATGGCCAGGTCGCGGCTGATCTCCGGGTCGGGGTTGGCGAGGGCGAACACGATGGGGCGGTCGGCCATCGACTTCAGCATCCCGGGGGTGACGACATCCTTTACCGAGAGGCCCAGGAAGAGGTCGGCCCCGACCATCGCCTCCTCAAGGGTGAAGATATCGGGACGGTCGGTGGCGAACTCCTTTTTCTGTGAGTTAAGGCCGGGGCGCTCCTTGCGGATTACCCCCTTGGAGTCGACCATGATGATGTTTTCGCGGCGCACACCCAGGGCGTTGTACAGGCGGGTGCAGGAGATGGCGGCAGCCCCCGCGCCATTGACCACCATCTTTATCCGGTCAATATCCTTCCCCTGTATCTCGAGGGCATTGAGCAGGGCGGCGGCGGAGATTATGGCGGTGCCGTGCTGGTCGTCGTGCATCACCGGTATGTCGAGCTCCTCCTTGAGGCGCGTCTCAATCTCGAAGCACTCGGGGGCCTTGATGTCCTCGAGGTTTATGCCGCCGAACGACGGGGCGAGGGCCTTGACCACGGCTATGAATTTCTCGGGATCCTTCTCATCCACCTCGAGGTCGTAGCAGTCGAGTCCGGCGAAGATTTTGAACAGGAGGGCTTTCCCCTCCATCACCGGTTTTCCGGCTTCCGGGCCGATGTCGCCGAGCCCCAGCACGGCGGTGCCGTTTGAAATCACCGCGACGAGATTGCCACGGTTGGTGTACTCATACACCTTCGACACGTCATCCTTTATCTCAAGGCAGGGATACGCCACGCCCGGGGAATATGCCAGCGACAGGTCGCCGGGTGAATTGTAGGGTTTGGTCGGCACCACCTCCAGCTTGCCGGGCTTCGGCGCGCGGTGGTACTCAAGGGCCATCTTTCTTAAAATCTTGTCCATTTTATCTGTTGACTTTTCCTTTAACTATAACAAAAATGATGCCGCAATGTTGGCTGTCATCACGGCATCAGTCATAAGGCAAAAATCAATGGTATCTGGGGGGATGCCGCGGCATCATGGCGGCCTGCCCGGAAAGCAGCTCCGCAAGGCGCGGAGCCCTGGAGCGCATACGGGGCGCGTCGGTGTCAGTATGTGATGAGCGAGGTCACCTCCGCGTCGGCAGGCAGGTTGGCGCGTCCGTTGAGGGCCGACAGCTCGATGATGAAGTTGATGTAGATTTTCTTGGGGTTCATCGACTTCACCAGCTCGTAGGCCGCGGCCATCGTGCCGCCTGTGGCGAGGACATCATCGTGGAGCACCACCACGTCATCCTCCGTGATGGCGTCGCGGTGAATCTCAATCACGTCGGTGCCATACTCCTTCTTGTAAGACATCTGCAGGGTGTCAGCGGGGAGCTTGCCGGGCTTGCGGACAGGCACGAATCCCGCGCCAAGCTCGAAGGCGAGGATGGAGCCGCCGATAAAGCCGCGCGACTCGATGCCCACAACCTTTGTCACACCCTTGTCGCGGTAAAGCTGGGAGAGGTCCCAACCGATAATGTGGAGGGCGCGGGGGTCTTTGAAGACCGTGGTGAGGTCTTTGAAGACGATTCCCTTTGTCGGGAAATCGTAGACGTCACGGATTCTGGATTTGATGTATTCCATCGTTGAAAAATTATTAGGTTGTTTTTGTTGATTTTCATTATAACGGACTGGGAAGAGGCAGATTGCGATTGTTCCACGTGGAACAGGCCGCTCCGCTGTCACCTTCCCGAGAGCAGCAGCAGTATGTTGATGTCGGCGGGGGAAACGCCGGGGATGCGCGACGCCTGCCCGACATTCTCGGGGCGGATGCGCGAGAGTTTCTGGCGCGACTCGATGGAGAGCGAGCTTATCGACTCGTAATCGAACCGGTCGCCCAATGCCACCGATTCAAGACGCTTGAGCTTCTCGGCCAGCTGGGCCTCGCGCTTGATATAGCCGCCATATTTCACCAGCACCTCGGCTGCCTCGATGATTTCATCACGGCGGTCGGCGGGTAGGCGGTCAAGCTCTTTGGCGAGCGGGCCGACAACAGCGGCGAGGAGTCGCAGGGTCAAGACCGGGCGGAGCAGCAGGCTGACAAGCTTGCACCCCTCCTTGATCGGGGCCAGGGGGAAGCCGTTGGGATGGGGAAACTCCACATTCGCCACCGGGCATCCAAGCTCCTCAAGCCTCTCGGGGGTCAACGCGTCAACGGCGGCGTTGATTGCCGAAGGCTTCACCGAGAATGTCTCGATGAAACCGATAAGGCCGTCGCGCAGACGGCGCTTCTCCTCCATCAGGGCGGCCCGCCTGTCATCGGCCAGTCCGATTTCCAGGGCACGGGCGGTAAGGCGCATGTCAGCGTCATCCTGGCGCAGCAGTATGCGATATTCGGCGCGGGAGGTGAACATACGGTATGGCTCGTCCACACCCTTTGTCACCAGATCGTCGACCAGCACCCCTATGTAAGCCTCGTCGCGGGCGAGGGTGAACTCCCCGTCGCCGCGCGCCTTGAGGGCGGCATTGATTCCGGCGAGCAGACCCTGTCCGGCCGCCTCCTCGTAACCGGTCGTGCCGTTGATCTGCCCCGCGAAATACAGGCCGTCGACAAGCTTCGTCTCAAGGGTGTGGCGCAGCTGCGTGGGGTCAAAGAAGTCATACTCTATGGCATAGCCCGGGCGCAGAATCCTGACGTCCTCAAACGCCGGGATGGTCTGCAACGCCTCAAGCTGTATGTCAATAGGGAGCGACGACGAGAACCCGTTGAGGTAATATTCGGTGGTGGTCTCCCCCTCCGGCTCAAGGAAGAGCTGATGCTCTGTCTTGTCGGGGAAGGTCACAATCTTGGTCTCGATTGAGGGACAATAACGCGGGCCTATGCTTTGTATCTGGCCGTTGTAGAGCGGCGAGTCAGGAAGCCCGCGCCGCAGCACCTCGTGGGTCTGCGGGTTGGTGTAGACCATCACGCATTCCCTCTTGCGGAGCGGACGGCCGACATCAGGCAGGTATGAGAACTTGTGGAAATCATCCTCGAGCGGCTGGGCCACGGTATGCTCCCAGCGGACCGAACGGCCGTCGATTCTGACCGGAGTGCCGGTCTTCATCCTCTCGACCTTGAAGCCCAGCCCGCGCAGCTGGTCGGAAAGCCCGGTACTGGCAGGTTCTGACACACGGCCCCCCGGAATCTGGGTGCGGCCAATATGCATAAGTCCGTTGAGGAATGTACCGTTGGCAAGCACGACAGCCTTGGCCCTGAAAGTGACACCAAGGTTGGTAACAACCCCGGCTACCACCCGGCGGCCATCCGCCGTGGTTTCCAGAAGAAGCTCCTTCACGTCATCCTGCCACATCGACAGGCCGTCGGTCTGCTCCAGGATTCCGCGCCACTCGGCGGAGAAACGCATGCGGTCACACTGCGCGCGCGGACTCCACATGGCCGGGCCTTTCGACCGGTTGAGCATCCTGAACTGTATCGAAGATCGGTCGGTGACGATACCCATCTGCCCGCCGAGGGCATCAATCTCGCGCACAATCTGCCCCTTGGCTATGCCCCCCACTGCCGGGTTGCAACTCATCTGGGCAATCTTATTGAGGTCGATGGTGACAAGCAGCGTCCGCGCCCCGAGACGGGCCGACGCGGCGGCAGCCTCGCATCCGGCGTGGCCGGCCCCGACTACAATCACATCGAAATCAAAGGTCATCGCTCCACCTCCTTTCCATCTTCCATCCCGGCGGTGTCATCACCGTCATTATTCTCTTTCTCCCCCTCTCTCTCCTGCTCGGCCAGCATACGGTCATACAGGGCGAGGGCAGCATCCTCATGGGCCTCCATGATCTCACGTTCGCCAGGCCCCTTGTCATTAATGCCGCAGAGGTGGAGCACCCCGTGGACCACCACGCGCAACAGCTCGCGCGCGTAAGACGCGCCGACGGCCTCGGCATTGGTGGCCACCGTGTCGAGCGAAATCACCATGTCGCCGCGCAGCAGTTTGCCCCGGCAATAGTCAAAGGTGATGATGTCGGTATAATAGTCATGCTGGAGAAACTCCCGGTTGACCTGGAGAATCTTCTCGTCATCGCAAAAAAGATAGCTCAGCTCGCCGAGCATCCGGCCATGGCTCTCCCCTACCCTATCGAGCCATCTCTCGACAAAATCATAGCCGAGTGGCGAAAGGGCCGGAAGCTTTGTCTGGCCGTCAGCGAGCCATTGGATTTTCTTTGTCATAAAACACGCTTATGTCCTGAGCGCGGCTGACCCAATTGTCAACGCGTCCCGGAAAAACAAAAAATACCTGCAAATATAACAAATTTTTCCGCCAATGTCAACACCAAAATCCGGTTACGCGAAAAATCACCTCCCGACGGACTCAACCCTGCGAATCCAGCTTAACCGCAAAAAAATCGGCACATTGCTACATAAAATATAATCTATTGATTATCAACTAATTATATCAAATAATCCATCTTTTAGAGGCTCTGAGAATCAAAAATCCGCAACCAACCGTCCTCCTATCCAGGAATTTTCCAAAGAAAACGCGCCAAAACCGGCGTACTCCATTGGCTTTCTTGAATCACCTGCAAAAATGGCTGAGATTATTGAAACCACAGTAGGCGCCCGGCGGTTTGTCGCCGGGTGGCTCCTGTGGCATATCCGCGATATATGTGGCAATCTCTTATTTCACCATCGACTGGAAGGAGTTGGGGACTGGGGTGGAGAAGTCCATCAGCTTCTTCGTGATGGGATGGACAAACCTCAGAGTCATGGCGTGGAGCGCAAGTCGGTTGATCGGGGAGGATTTCGCCCCGTATTTGCGGTCGCCGGCGATGGGATGGCCGATTTCCTTCATATGGACACGAATCTGGTTCTTCCGGCCCGTCTCCAGCTCCACGGAGAGCAGCGTGTAGCCGTTGGCGGCCTTCAGGGTCTCATAACGGGTGAGGGCCGGCTTGCCGATTTTCGGGTCGTCGGTGACATAGACCATATGCTGGGAGTTCTCGGCGAGCAGCCCCCTGACCTCCCCTGCCGGAGGCACCACCTTCCCTTCGACGACACAGACATACTGGCGGCGCAACACCATGTTGTTCCAGTTGTGCTGCAAAGCCTCCTTGGCCTCCATCGACTTGGCGAAGACCATCAGCCCCGAGGTGTGCTGGTCGAGACGATGGACGATGAATAGCTTGTTGCGCGGGTCTTTGGTCTTGATATATTCACGCAGGATGGAGTAAGCTGTGCCATCCTTAATCTTGTCGTTGCCCATCGATAGGATTCCGTAGCCCTTGTTGACCACGATGATGTCATCATCCTCATACACGAGCTTGAGGCGGCGGTTGTAGAACACCACAAACGGGCGGCTGAAGTTGACGCTGACCGTCATCCCCGGTGTGAGAGGATGGTCAAACTGCCTTACGACCTCCCCGCCGGCCATCACCTGGCCATACTTCAGCAGGCTCTTGACAGCGGTCTTCTTTCGGTCGGGCATGGTCGTGAAAAGGAAGTCGAGAAGCCCCGAGGGTGACTCCACGGCGAAATCCTGGATTGAATCGGACTGTATCCGGTTTCTTTCGGCGCCCGGTTTGGCGCCCTTCTTGTTATATCTGCTTGTTTTCATCTTTACTGGTTCATATGCCGGCGCGCCGTCAGAGAGCGAAAAGCGGGTTGGCCGGGTTGATGACATTCAGGTCGGTCGACGAGGGTATGCCGGGTATGTCGCCACGGTGGGAATACTGCCATACCGACCACCTGACATTGTCTGGATCCACCTCAAGGGGCGGGTCTGAGAAGGAGGAAATCCAGAGCGGCAGGTCATCGAAATTGCCGTTTATCAGCCTGTGGTAGCCGTCGAGGTTGGTGTATATCATCGGGGTGTAACCCTTGGCCACGAGGCAGTCGGTCATCCTCCTGAGCCGCTCCACAATCAGGGCGGTGGTGTGGCCGTCGGGGTTGCCCCAGTCCTCCACGTCGATGGCCGGAGGCAGCGTCAATCCGCGTCCGCGCATCGCGTGGATAAGGTTCAGGGCCTGCAGCTCCCCGTCGGTGTCGTAGCGGAAGAAATGGTATGCCCCGGCGGGTATCCCCTCGGCCACGGCCCGGCGCGCGTTGCTGACAAACGCCGGGTCGATGAAGTCGGTGCCCTCGGTGGCCTTTATGTAGACAAAAGACACATCAGCGTCGGCCTTGGCCACCCGCGAGAAGTCGATCATCCCGTTATGGTGGGAGATGTCTATCCCCCTGACGGGATACAGCTCCCTGTCGGGGACAGCCCCCTCGGCAAACCAGCGGTAATAGGCCATCATGCCCAGCTCCGCCACAAGCAGGGCAGTGATCGAGATGATGGCTGTTTTTATTCCTATGCGGACCATACGGGGCTACGGGGTGAATATGGGTTTCAGGGGTTCAAGGGTTCAGGGTTTCAGGGGTTTCGGGTCAATGTCTCATACCGAGACGGCGCAGCATCCGGGCGACGGCGAAGACAGCCGCCATGACCATCACAATCAACGCCGAGCAAGGCACATCTATCACCGTGGCGAGAAACAGCCCTGCCAGGCAGCAGACCACCGACACGGCCACCGAGAGGGCCATCATGCCTGAGAAGCGGCGGGCGAACACCTCGGCGGTAAGCTGTGGCAGCGATATGAGCGACATCAGCAGCATTATCCCCACAAGGCGGATGGTAAGCACTATGCAGAGGGCCACGGCGACGGTCATCGCCGTGTTGACAACCCTCACCGGCAGATGGCTCACCCGGGCGAAGTCGGCGTCGAAAGCACACGCCACTATCTGGCGGTATTTCCATACGAAAAACAGCGACAACAACGCGAGATACGCTGCGAAAATCCACAGGTCTGTGGTCGAGATGGTCAATATGTTGCCGAACAGAAACGAGTTGAGCTCGGGCACGAATCCGGGGGTGAGGAACACAAACACCACCCCGACGGCCATGCCGACGGCCCAGACCACGGCTATGGCCGAGTCTTCCCTCACCTTGTGGCGGTCAGAGAGCCATTCCACCCCCAGGGCCGAGGCCACGGCGAATATCCCGGCTGTCAGCATCGGGTTGACACCGAGGAAACAGCCCAGGCCGAGACCTCCGAAACAGGCGTGGGTGACTCCGCCCGATATGGCCACAAGGCGGCGTGTGACGATATATGTGCCTATCATCGCCGCGGCGGCGGATATGAGCAGGACACCTATGAGGGCATTTATGAAAAACTGGTATTCAAACAAAGCGGTAAACAACTGGTCAAACATTCAAAACCACACCCGACACAGACGCGTCGGTCATGTGGCCTGCTCCTTGCGGGCCTCCGCCACTATCATCAGCAGCTCCTCGCGCACCTCCGACGGGAGGGTGATGCCGCGCAGCTGTATCGACCGCGCCCAGGGGGCGATGTCGGCGGGGAGCAATGTCAGCAGCACATCGCGGAACTCCTCTGTCTCCTGGGGGGAATAGCTGTCGGCGCCGCGTCCGGCGAAACGGTCAAGCTCCTCGTCGTCGAAGTAGTCTATGGTCTGGCTGACATCGGCAAGGAGGGAGTCTTTCTCGCAGGTCATATGGAGACCGCAACACACCTCATCGTCATCCGACGCCGCGCCGTCAGTCTCGGCCCGCTCCCCGTCACCGACAGTGGGCGACGGCTCCGGGGACATGGCCAGGGTGGAATCCCCGCTGCCCGGTCGGTTCTTGGCGGCGCGCTTCTCGTCGGCACGGTGGAGGAGGTAGAGCGGAAGCCCTACCCCGACAAGCGCGGCCAGTATTATAAGGAACACTATCATTCTTCTCTTTCTGCAAAACGGGTCATTAGTCAGGTTGCATCGACTCCGGCATCGGTTCAGAGGGGTCGAGGGTCTGGAAACCGAGGCCCCGCAACGCGTCCCAGTAGCCGGGATATGACTTGGCCACACACTCGACATCCTTGACCACAATGCCCGGCACATAGGCAGCCACAGGCGCGAAGGCCATAGCGAGCCGGTGGTCACCCCTGGGGTCAAAATCCGGCATGGCGGTCAGCGGGTGGCGTTTCCCCTCCCACTCCAGGCCATAGTCGCGTATCTTCTCCAGCATGCAGCCTACCTTGTCCATCTCCTCCACGAGGGCCTGCAGGCGGTCAGACTCCTTAACAGAGAGGTTGGCCAGCCCGACAAAACGGAAAGGCACGCCGAGCATGCAGCAGGTCACCGTGAGCGCCGGGACAAGGTCGGGGTAATCCTTCAGGTCAAGGTCGAGCCGCCCGAAGACCTCGGGCGACGGGGAGAGGGAGATTGCGCCGGGATAATCCTCGGATGCCTCGGTAAGCACCCCGAGGCATTCAAAGAAGCGGGCGGCGGCGGAGTCGCCCTGCAGGGAGTCGGCAGGAAGCGGCAGGGGAGCGTCATCCTCCCTGCCCTTGAGGGTCACCCATCCCGCCGTCAGGGCAACCACCTCATACCAGAAAGCGGCAGCCGACCAGTCGGCCTCGTCGTCAGACAGTAAAGGAGTGTATCCCCCCGGGGCCACACTGGCCGACAAGGGGGCAAGCTCCACATCGGCTCCCCGGGCCTGCATCATCGCCACGGTCATCTTTATGTATGGCAACGACACCGGTTCAACCAAAAACCTCAGCCGCAAGCCGTCGGCCATCAACGGGCCAGCCATAAGCAGCGAGGAGACAAACTGGGAGGACACCGAGGGGTCGATGTCGACATCTCCCCCGGCGAGGGGGCCACCTATGACCCGCAACGGGGCGTGGCCCTCCTCGGCGAGGTATTCAATGGTCGCCCCGCAATGGCGCAGGGCCTCCACGAGGTCGCCCACCGGCCGGCGCAGCAGACCAGGCTCTCCGGTGATCACCGAGTCGCATCCGGGAGTGACAGCCGCGAGCGAGCATAAAAAGCGCAACGCGGTGGCCGACTCCCCGGCGTTTATCTCAATCCGTCCCCCCTGCGACGAGGCAATCGCCGACAGGGCCGAACGCATGACGGTGATGTCGAAGCATTCATCCTCACGGACGGGAGGCAGAGCCATCCCCGGCGTGAGAGCCGCCAGCATCAGGCGGCGGTTCATAATGGATTTGGAGGGGGGGATGGCGACCATCCCCTCCTCAATCAGTTCTTCGGGAGGCAATATCCTGTAATCCACAGCGGGTATTCGTATTCAGATGTTATACACAGAGTGTCAGAGCTGGCCCACGGCGGCCATATCACCGGCCATGACCGGCTTCTCAAGGGATTTGACAGACGACTCCAGACGCTCGAGGGCCTTTAGCAGGCATGCGCGTGGCGTGGCGACGTTGACCCTCATGAACCCGTGGCCCTCGGCTCCGAACATCTCGCCGTCGTTGAGGGCGAGGCGGGCGCGGTTGACCACCAGGTCGACAAGCTCGTCATGGGTGAGGCCGAGACGGCGGAAGTCCATCCACACCAGGAAGGAGGCCTGCGGCTCTATCATCCCCACCGAGGGAACTTTCTCGGCAAGGAACTCCCTGACCACGCGTATGTTCTCCTCTATATATGCCATGGCCTCCGAGAGCCATTTGCCGCCGTTGCGGTAGGCAGCCTCGGTGCCGAGCGTGGAGACGAATGTCGGGGCCGAGAACTCGTTGATCTCAAGCCAGTGGTAGAAACCGTCGCGCAGGGCGGGATTCTTCACCACACACCATGAGGAGACGAGTCCGGGTATGTTGAATGTCTTTGAAGGCGCGCCGAAAGTGACGGCCACAGCCGCGCAGTCGTCGCTGCAGTCGGCAAACGGGTGATGGGGCTTGCCGTAAAGCACCAGGTCGCCGTGGATTTCGTCGGAGACGCACACCACTCCCCCATCTCGGCAGATACGGCCCACCTCCGCCAAGGTCTCGCGCGACCACTGTATGCCCACCGGGTTGTGGGGGTTGCAGAGAATCATCATCGCCGGATGATGCTCCTTGACAAGGCGCTCAAGCTCCTCGAGGTTCATCTCGTAGTTGCCATCCTCGGTCAGCACCAGGGGGTTGGGCAACACCTTGCGCCCGTTGCCCTCGATGACCCTGCGGAAGGGATGGTAGACCGGCGGCTGGATTACGATCTGGTCACCCTTGCTGGTGAAATGATTGACGGCGTATCCGATTCCTTTCACGACTCCCGGGACAAAAGCAAGCTCCTCGCGGGTGACGCGGAAACCGTGGTTGTCGGCGAGCCACTGCGAGATTGACTCCCAGTAGCTGTCGGGGGCGACGGCGTAGCCATAAATGGGATGGTCGATACGTCGGCGCAACGCATTGGTGATTTCGGGACACACCGCGAAGTCCATGTCGGCGATCCAGAGAGGTGTCAGGTCAGAGCTTCCAAACATCTGCTGCAGTTCTGCCAGTTTGGCGCATCCGGTTCCGTGGCGGTCAATCACCTTGTCGAAATCATACATAGGTAAATTCGTGTTACAGGTTAGACAGGTATTAATTCAAGGTAAATTCTCAATATCTGAATGAAGAGCCGCCGAGAAACTCCCTCAACAGCGAGGTCGGGGGGATTGACTTCTCCCCTATCGGCAGGAAATATCCCAGGAAGCGTCTCAGACGGTAAGCCTCGGCATACTCGGGGCAGTCATTGGGGACATCGCGCAGGATGGCCTCGCCGTAGTCTTTCATCACCCCCAGCTCGAAAATCAGCGAGGAGTTGAAGGTAGAGTCGGCATTCTCCTGGTAGGGGAAAATCCATCGCTCCTCGCCACGGCGCACGCTCGCCCATCGGCGCAGGGTCTCGACCGCCGATGCCCCACGGTACTTGTGGTCGCGGATTATGCGTCGGAGCAGGCGGTTGTCGGTGGTCGGAATCCAGTTGTGGTCGTCAATCGAGAGGGTGGTGAGGGCCGAGACATACACCCTGTATTTCATCCTCTCCTCGATCGAGGCTGTCAGCTCGGGGTTGAGCCCGTGGATTCCCTCGAGCAACAATATGGTGTTGGGGCCGACGCGCAGCCGGTCGCCCTTGTACTGTCTCTTGCCAAGCTCGAAATTGTATGTCGGCAGCTCCACTTCCCGGCCGCTGAGCAGGGCCGACAGGTCGGAGTTGAACTGCTCCAGGTCGAGTGCGTAAAGCGACTCGTAATCATAGTCGCCAGTCTCGTCGCGGGGGGTCTGGTCGCGGTTGACGAAATAATTGTCGAGCGATATCATCTGCGGCTCAAGCAGGTTGGTCAGCAGGTATATCGCGAGCCGCTTTGTGAAGGTGGTCTTTCCCGACGATGAGGGGCCGGCCACCAACACCACCCTTGCGCCACCCTCATGGTAGCGGCGGGCTATCTCGTCAGCGATGGCCGCGATTTTCTTGTCATGCAGGGCCTCGGCCACATTTATCAGCTGGGCGGTGCGGTTCTGTTTCACCGCCTTGTTCAGCTCGCCGACGTTGCTTACCCCTATGATGTGGTTGAAACGCAGGTTCTCGTTGAAAGCCTCATACATCTTCTCGCGTCTGACCGGGACAGCCGCGCGGGCCGCGTCCTTGCGGTCGACACCCAGCAGCAGGAATCCCTCCTTGTATTGCTCAAGCGAGAAGATGTCTATCAGCCCGGTCGACGGGGCGAGCGCGCCGTAGTAGCTGTCAAGCACCCCGTCGAGGCGGTAGACCGTGGTGTAAAGCTCGTGTAGGGTCTCAAGCAGCTCCACCTTGTCAAACAGCCCCTCCTCGCGGAATTTGCCGCAGATGTCGCGGGTCAGCCGCTCTTTGCGGATGAAAGGGAGGTCGCGGTCGCGCAGCGACTCCATCACCTCGGTCAGGCGGCCCAGCAGCCGGGTGTCGGCATTCACCGGTGTCTCTTTGCCTCCGCAATCCCCGCCGGGAAAGAACAACTGGCAATACCATCCGTTGGAAATCGAATGGACTATGCGCAGGGTGGCACCAGGAAGCACCTCGCGGACAGCGCGGTAGAGCATCATGCAAAGCGAGCGGGTGTAGACCCTGAAGCCTGAGGCCGACTGCCTGTCGAGAAACCTGACCATCTTCGGGGCGAAGACCTGGTATTGCAACGGCTCATTCTTGTTGTTGACCAAAACGCATATTTCGGGAAACGCCAGGCCGAGCCGTTCCCGTCCAATCCTCGCGGCAATATCCAGCAGGGTCTCGCCACCCCGGATGTCGACATATTCCCCGGTGTTCTCGCAAAAAATCTTCAGGCTGTCACTCATATGAATATAGGTTGTTCCTTTGCTTACAAAGGTACGACTTTTTTCCGATATTCGACACAGGTCGCCAGAGGATTGACACTCAGATTCTCCTTATCAGAAAACAATGAGGCAGGAGAGACCTGCCGAAGCGGTGGAGGCGTAGGGTGTGGCGAAACATTTCACACCGCCCTGGCCAGGGCGGGCAGGGGCATATGCCCCTGCAGACGCTTCCGGGTCGATGCGGCGCAGCAGCTCCTCACGGTGGAGGGCGGCCCGTTTTCGGAAGATTTTAGGGTAGAGCCAGTAGGCGAATGCGGTAGACATGTAGCCGATGGCCGCGCCGCCCACCACGTCGTTGATCCAGTGGCGGTTGTTGTAGACACGCATGTAGGCCACCGCCGCGGCGCAGGCATAACCGGCCACACCGATCCATTTGTTGGTGTGCCAGTATTCGCGGCGCAGAAACTCGGCCCCGACAAAGGCGGTGCCGGTATGGCCCGAGGGGAATGAGTTGAGCGCTCCCGAGTTGGGCCGCTGCTCGCTGAAAGCGAACTTCATGGTATGGTTTACGACCGCGAACGTGGCATAGCTCATGGCCAGTATGATGGTGCGGTCGAGCAGGTTGTGTTCACCCTTGACTCCGCAGAAATAGATGGCGTATGAGGCCAGCATGGGGGCGTATTGGATGTAATCGTCGACCTCGGTGCGCGGCTGGCCGGTCTTGTTGGCGAGCTTTGACTGCACCCACTCGCGGGCCTGCACCAGCTTGGGGGTCTTGACAAACAGGGCCGAGGCCGTGGCCACCCCGGCGGGGATGGCAAACTGCTCCCAGTGGAAATCATGGGTATGGTCCTCGCGGGGGAAGGTCGTGCTTTCTTGTTGCGGGGAGACCACCACGACTGTGTCGCCGTAGACCTCATCGGGGGTCAGGGCGGGGTCGATGATGACAGCCACCGTGTCGGCGGCCTCTACAGTTGTGGTAAAATCACCGGCGTGGAGGTCGACACCACACAGGGGAATCAACACACACAGACATAAAATCAGAAAATTTTTCACGGTGTGAATTTTCGATAAGTCGGTTTATTGGTCAAAACTGCGCAAAGTTACGAAAAAATGCGGTGATTTTTGACTAACTTTGTGAAGTATTAACCAATTCTTACCTGCAGTGGCTCTCAATTATATCTGGATAGCGTTTTTCCTGGTGGCGTTCGTCGTGGCGCTCTACCGGTCGGTGTTTTGCGGCGAGGCAGGCATATGGAGCGACATAATGGGCTCGTCGTTCACCTCCGCCGCCACCGCGTTTGAGATTTCCCTCGGCCTGACGGGCATCCTGTCGCTGTGGCTCGGCCTGATGAAAATCGGGGAGCGGGCCGGGGTGATCGGTTTCTTCGGGAGACTCATCTCGCCGCTGTTCTGCCGCCTGTTTCCCGGTGTGCCCAAGGGGCATCCGGCGATGGGCTCGATATTCATGAACGTGTCGGCCAACATGCTCGGCCTCGACAACGCCGCCACCCCGCTGGGCCTCAAGGCAATGCAGGAACTTCAGACCCTCAACGACAAGAAGGACACCGCCACCGACGCGATGATAATGTTTCTGATACTCAACGCGTCGGGACTCTGTTTCATACCGATATCCATAATGATGTACCGCGCCCAGGCCGGGGCGGCCAACCCTACCGATGTCTTCCTGCCGATACTGATGGCTACATTCGTGTCAACACTGGTGGGCATCATCGCGCTGTGTCTCAGACAGCGCATCAGGATTCTTGACCCGGTGTTGCTGACATGGCTGGGGGGGATGATGGCCCTGGTAGGGCTGATGGTGTGGTTCTTCTCGGGAATGGACGGCGAACAGGTGGAGCGTTACAGCTCGCTGATAGCCAACGCGCTACTGTTCGGTGTGATAGTGCTGTTTCTGTGTGCCGGCCTTTGGCGTCGGATGAATGTCTACGAGGCGTTCATCGAAGGGGCCAGGGAGGGATTCAAGACAGCCGTTACGATAATCCCCTACCTGGTGGCGATACTGGTTGCGATAGCCATGTTCAGGGCCTCGGGGGCTATGGACCTGCTGACCGGATGGATGAGGATTGCCGTCGGAGCCTGCGGAATAGACACCGGATGGGTGGAGGCATTGCCCACGGCGATGATGAAGCCGCTGAGCGGCAGCGGGTCGCGCGGACTTATGGTGGACCTGATGGCCACCCACGGGCCCGACGCGTTCGTGTCGCGTGTGTCAGCGGCCATACAGGGGTCGACCGACACCATGTTCTATGTGCTGGCTGTCTATTTCGGGGCAGTCGGGGTAAGGAAGACCCGTTACGCGGTGCCGTATGCCCTGCTTGCCGATGTCACCGGGTCAGTGGCCGGCATATTCGCGGCCTACATCTTCTTCGGTTAGCCGGAGGTCATGGCAGACCCAGCATGTCGCGGTAGATGTCGAGGGCGGCCGTGATGTCGTCGTCGGTCACCGGCACATTGATTTCGACCTCGCCGGGCGATTTCAGCAGGGCGAAGTTGACCAGCCCGGGACGGTCGTTCTTCTTGTCGTGGTGCATGTAGCCGATGAGCTTCTTGTAATCGTCACATGAAATCTCAAACGCCCCGTAATGGTGGCGCACATAGTCCACATATGTCTGGAGGATTTCAGAGGGGAAACCGAGTTTCATGCGTGACAGCACCAGCGCCCCGACCATCCCGAACGCCACGGCGTAGCCATGGGCGAGCGGCGACTTCCGCTCCAGGGCGAGCGACTCGAAGGCGTGGCCTATCGTGTGACCGAAGTTCAACGCCCGGCGCGCGCCGCGGTCCTCGTGGTCGGCCACCACATATTTCTGCTTCACCCCGACTGATTCCTCAAGCAGGGCCAGCAATGAGTCGGGATTGTAGCTTGTCACATCATATGACAGTATCCTGGATGTCTGCTCCATGGAGCTGACCAGGGCATGCTTTATCATCTCGGCGTAACCCGATAGAAGCTCCTGGGAGGTGAGGGTGTTGAAATAGAGGGTTGAGATGATGGCCAGGTCGGCGTCGCGAAACATCCCGATCTCGTTTTTGAGGCCGTTGAAGTTGATGCCGGTCTTGCCGCCCACGCATGCGTCGACAGCGCAGAGCAATGTCGTCGGCACGTTGATGAACCGTATGCCGCGTTTGAAGGTGGCCGCCGCGAAAGAGCCCATGTCGGTCACCACTCCCCCGCCGAGGTTTATCAGCAGGGAGTTGCGGTTGGCCTCGCCGTCGCCGAGCTGTCGCCATATGGATGTCAGCGAGTCGAGGTTCTTGAACATCTCCCCGGCCTTCACTCTGATCACCGAGGCCGAGGCCACGGCCTTTGACTGCGCCTGCAGCAACGGCAAGACAAACGCCTCGGTGTTGACATCGACAAGCACATGGACCGACGACGGAGCAATCAGCTCCACGGCCCTGTCAAGTTCGAGGGCGACATGGTTGGTGAACACCAGGTTCACCTGCGGGATGTTCTTTTTGGCACTCATAGCAATTTCTGTATGGAAAGAGGTTTGTGATTAAACAGTTGAAAACGTGTCGCCCTCTCATCGGGAGAGCAACCCGGGCAGAGCATCGGCCAGCTCCTCCATAGAGGAGAACACGAGGTCGGCCCCGGCCTCCTCAAGCGACCGGCGCGGGACAGGGCCGGTGGTGACGGCAAGCACAAACGCGCCTGATGCCTTGCCCGACTCCACCCCGAGGGGGGCGTTCTCGACCACAAGCGACTCCACGGGCGACACACCTGCCAGCTCCATACCCTTGAGGTAAGGCTCGGGATGAGGTTTGCCATGGGAGACATCGGCGGCCGTGATACGCAGATTATGGGGGAAAGCCCCCGGGAAATCTGTGTCGAGACGGTCGAGGTTTGAGAGCTGTCGCGAGCCGGTGACCAGCACCCTTGTGATTCCCCCGGCCTCAAATGTCTCAAGCATCCTGGCGGCCCCGGGAATCACCGCGACCCTGGGCATCTCATTAAAATAACTCGCCTTGCGCGCATAAAGTTCATCACATTCAGAGTCGGAAGGCTCATATCCGCACGCCCTTTTGAAGAGCAGCCTGATTGTGGCGCGGCCGGTCATCCCCTCATAAAGGTAGAACTCGTCGCGGTCGGCCTCCATGCCCAGCTCATCACTGAGGCGTTTCCATGCCGCCGTGTGGTTTCTCATCGAGTCGATGAGGGTGCCGTCCATGTCAATCAGGGCGGCTTTCGGCGCCCAGCCGGCAGGGTCGATTGCGTTGCGGCTGCAATAATCCTTCACCGCCTTAATTATTGTGTATCTTTCCATCACTGTCTGTGTCGGGTTATAATTCTGCAAAAATACGCTTTTCACCGAGAAACTACAAAAATCAAGCCTGAAATCAGGGACACGACAGGTATCAGGGATGTTGAAAAACAGAAAATATAATCTGATGAAAATTTGGGGAAGAAAAAAAAGATTTTTAACTTTGGGGCAACTTGAACAAGACTCAACAGCGTCATGATATACGCTTCATTACCTGACAGCCCCGGCGGAATAGCGCGCCCGCTCCCCTTTCATCTCGCGATGGAGGAACACCTGGCGCGGAATTATCCCGACGGGGAGTATTTTTTCATGTGGCAGGTTGAGCCGACGGTGATTTTCGGCCGGTGCCAGAACCCCTTCGCTGAGGTCAACCTCGATTTCTGCCGCCGGGAGGGGATACAGACTTACCGGCGCAAGAGCGGCGGAGGATGTATCTACGCCGACATGAACAACATCATGTTCAGCCACGTTACCACCTCGGGTGAGGTGACCACCACCTTCTCGCGGTATTGCCGGATGGTGGCCGACACATTGCGCCTACTGGGGCTTGGCGCCGCCACCACGGGGCGCAACGATGTGGTGATCGGTGACCGCAAGGTCAGCGGCAACGCCTTCTACCATCTCCACGGGCGCAGCATCGTGCATGGCACGATGCTCTACGATGCCGACCCCGCCAGGATGTCGCAGGCCATCACCCCGTCGCAGGCAAAGCTGCGCGCCAAGGGTGTAAGCTCGGTGAGAAGCCATGTGACAACCATCCGCGAGCATCTGCCGCAGCTGACGATAGAGGAGTTCAAGCAGTTCTGCCGCGAGCATCTCTGCGACTCCGTCCAGGAGATGACCCCGGCCGACATCCGCGAGATAAGCCGCATATCCGAGGAATACTTCACCGACGAATGGATATGGGGCCGATACGGCAACCGGGAGACCACCGACCGCCACCGCATCGACGGTGTGGGGGAATTCAGCGTCTCTACCGACCTCATCCCTCCTCCCGAACCGGGGATGGCGGCGAGAATCCGCAAGGTCAACCTCCAGGGGGACTTCTTTCTGCTGAGCGACCTTGACGAGGGGCTGCTCGACAGGCTGAAAGGGGCCGAGTTCACCCGCGACGGCATAATGGAGGCGCTCTCCACAGCGTCGCCAGGGGAGGTGATAGCGGGCCTGAAGACCGCCGACTTCGCCAAACTGCTGCTGGGAGCCGCCCCGGCGGTCATGGCCACCACATGAGACAAGACACAAAAAAACACATCTTACAACCATGGATAACTGCGAAAACCTCAAACTTACCTGCCTCCACGACCTCCATCTGGCCCTGGGGGCCAGGATGAGCCCATTTGCCGGCTACGACATGCCGATAGAGTACGGACTCGGAATAATTGGCGAACACAACGCCGTGCGCAACGCCTGCGGAGTGTTTGACGTGTCCCACATGGGAGAGATAGGCATCACCGGCGAGGACGCCGAGTTCTTCGTCAACCGGGTGTTCTCCAACGATGTCACCAACGCCCCCGACGGGCAGTGCTTCTACGGGATGATGCTCCGCCCCGACGGCGGTGTGGTGGATGACCTGCTGGTCTACAAACGCCGCCACAACGACTTCCTGTTTGTGGTCAACGCCTCCAACATTACCAAGGATGAGCAGTGGATTCTCCGCCAGGCCGAGGGCTACCGCGTGTGCCTCGAGTTCATGAGCGAGGAGATGGCCGAGCTGGCCGTCCAGGGCCCGGAGGCCGAGAAGGTCATGGAGGAGGTGGTGGAGATACCCTGCCGCGACCTTGCCTTCTACACCTTCAAGGAACTTGACCATGAGGGGGAAACCGTGATAGTGTCGCGCACGGGCTACACCGGCGAGGATGGTTTCGAGATATACGGCCCCCACAGCTTCATCCGCCGTGTATGGCAGGTCCTGATGGACTCGGGCAAAGCCGCCCCCTGCGGCCTGGGCTGCCGCGACACCCTGCGTTTCGAGGTGGGGCTGCCGCTCTACGGCAACGAGCTCGCCGACGACATCACCCCGCTCGAGGCCGGACTGGGCATGTTTGTGAAGCTCGAAAAACCCGACCTCATCGGCGGCGAGACGCTGCGCAGACACAAAGAGGAGGGTCCGCGCCGCAAGGTTGTCGGCCTTGAAATCCATGACCGCGCCATAGCCCGCCACGGCTGCGAGGTGCTGTCGCCCGAGGATGAGGTGATAGGCACCGTGACCACCGGCTACCGTGGCATCTCCACCGACCGCTCGATATGCATGGCCCTCATCGACGCGCGCTATGCCAAGACCGGCACCGAGCTCAAGGTGAAGGTGAGGAAAAAGACATTCCCCGCCACCGTCGTTTCAAAGAAATTTTTCAAGAAATCATACAAAGCCTAAAAGAGAATGATACTGTACAGCAAGACCCACGAGTACATCCGTGTAGAGGGTGACAAAGGTTACATCGGCATCTCAGACTACGCCCAGAAGCAGCTCGGCAATGTCGTATATGTCGACATGCCCGACCTGGGCGACGAGATAGAGAAGGGTGAGGACTTCGGCGCTATAGAGAGCGTAAAGGCCGCGTCAGACCTCATCTCCCCGGTTTCCGGAGAGGTGGTGGAGGTCAACGAGGCCCTCTCAGACGATCCCCGCCTGATCAACGCCGACGCCATGGCCAACTGGATCATCGCCGTCTCCATCGCCGACACATCAGATCTTGACGACCTGATGGACCAGGCGGCTTACGACGAGTTCTGCGCGGCAGCCCACTGACACAGGGGTAGAGAGTTTTTCCGTGACGAGACCGCCGGAAAGCGGTCATTACCCGCTCCGGCGGTCTCGTCGCCCATTACCCGGCCGCCCCCCCATATTCCAGTCATCTTAAATCAAATACCAGCCCTACAATGCACAGATATTTCCCCCATACGCCGGCCGGCATCAAGGAGATGCTCGACCGGTGTGGCGTGTCGTCTATCGACGACCTTTACGGCGACGTTGACCCCTCGCTGCGCCTCAAACAACCCTACGACCTGCCCCAGGGGATGGACGAGACCTCAGTCAGACGCTATTTCGACCATCTGGCCAAAAAGAACGCACCAGTCGAGGTGTGTTTCGCCGGAGGCGGCTTCTATGACCACGGCTGTCCCGCCGCGGTGAAATCGATAGCCTCGCGGTCTGAGTTCCTGACAGCCTACACCCCCTACCAGCCTGAAATATCACAGGGTACCCTGCAATACATATTCGAGTACCAGACGATGATGACACGCCTGACCGGCATGGACATCTCCAACGCGTCGATGTATGACGGGGCGACCGCCACCGCCGAGGCGGTGCTGATGGCCGTGGCCTCACAGCGCAAGCGCAACCTCGTGCTTCTCTCCGAAACCCTCTCGCCCGACGTGCGCCGGGTGGTCGACACATACGCCCGTTACCACGGAGTGGAGCTGATGACCATACCCGCCGAGGATGGCGAGACCTCGCGCGCGGCGCTCACAGAGATGCTGGGTCAAAGGGGCAAGGAGGTGGCCGGAGTGGTCGTCGCCTCGCCAAACTACCACGGTATAATCGAGAACCATGAGGGGCTGGCCGACCTTTGCCATTCCCACAAGGCTCTGCTGATTGTCAACTGCGTTGCCTCCACCCTGGCCGTGCTGAAGACCCCCGGCGAACTCGGGGCAGACATCGCCTGCGGCGACGCGCAGTCGCTCGGCATCCCCCTGAGTTTCGGGGGCCCGTATCTCGGTTTCCTATGCGCCACCAAGGCGCTGATGCGAAAGATGCCTGGCCGCATAGTCGGCGCGACCACCGACTCCGAGGGGCGACGCTGTTTCGTGCTTACCCTCCAGGCCCGCGAGCAGCATATCCGCCGCGAGAAGGCCACCTCCAACATATGCTCCAACCAGGGACTGATGACCCTCTGGGTGTCGGCCTACATGTCGCTCGTCGGCTCCGAAGGTCTCAGGGAAATCAACGAGGCGTCGCGCCTGATGGCCCTCTACCTGCTCGGCAAGATGACATCCGACGGACGCGCCCGCCTGCGCCACCCCTCCAAGCCGTTCCTCAACGAGTTCCTGCTCGAGACCGACTACTCGGTCGACTCGCTGATAGCCGCGGCCATCCGCAAGGGGGGCATACTGCCCGGAATCAAGATTGACGACCACACCATACTGATGGCCGCCACCGAGATGCAGACCCGCGAGGACGCCGACCGCCTTTTCGAGATCGTAAAAACCTGTGTATGACCCTCAAAAGATAGAAGAAATGAACAGAAAAGTCTATGGAAAACTGATATTCGAGTTGTCGCGCGAGGGTCGTCGCGGCTACGCCGTGCCGCGCAACGGCCTCTCCGACGACATCGTCAGCGAGAGCGTGCAGCTGCCCGAGGCAATGCGCCGGGCCACACCCCTGCGGCTTACCGAGGTCGACGAGCCTACCGCCGTGAGACATTACAACAATATGTCGACCAACAATTTCGGTGTCGACACGGGATTCTATCCCCTTGGCTCATGCACGATGAAATACAATCCGAAAATCAACGAGGAGATGGCCTGTCACAGTTGTTTCGCCGGATTGCACCCCTCAACCCCCGCCTTCGCCGCCCAGGGCGCGCTGCAACTTTACTGGACGCTGCAGAAGGCGTTGTGTGAGATAGGCGGCATGGAGGAGTTCACCCTCAACCCCTTCGCCGGGGCACAAGGCGAGCTTACCGGACTGATGGTGATCCGCGCCTACCACGCCTCGCGCGGGGAAGGTGAGAAACGCCGCAAAGTCATCGTGCCCGACTCGGCCCACGGAACCAACCCCGCCTCGGCGGCTGTCTGCGGCCTGGATGTGGTGGAGGTAAAGAGCCGTCCCGACGGCACAGTGGATGTGGCCGACCTCGAGCCGCTACTCGACGACACCGTGGCCGCCATCATGCTGACCAATCCCAACACCCTCGGCATTTTCGAGAAAGACATACCCCGCATCGCGTCGCTGGTGCATGAGGCCGGCGCACTGATGTATTACGACGGCGCCAACCTCAACCCGCTGCTCGGTGTCGCCCGTCCCGGCGACATGGGATTCGACGTGATGCACGTCAACCTCCACAAGACATTTTCCACACCCCACGGAGGCGGAGGCCCAGGCTCAGGCCCGGTCGGCGTGCGCAAAGGGCTGGAGAAATTCCTCCCCAACCCGCGGGTGGTGAGGCGCACCGAGACCCCCGACAGGTTCCCCGTCAACGAATCAGACCGTTACGCCATAGAGTACTCCCCTCTAGCGCTCGGCTCGGTGTCGGCCACGCTTGGCAACTTCGCCGTGCAGGCCCGCGCCCTGGCTTACATACTCACCCTCGGCAGCGACGGACTGATGGAAGCCGGACGGCTCGCCACCCTCAACGCCACCTACATCAAGGAGGCGCTGAAAGATTGCTACCTGCTCCCGATCGAGGGATTGTCGAAACATGAGTTTGTCTTCGACGGCCTGCGCGACAAGTCGACCGGAGTGACCACCCTCAACATCGCCAAGCGACTGCTCGACCATGGCTACCATGCCCCGACAATCTATTTCCCCCTGCTGTTCCACGAGTCGCTGATGATCGAGCCTACCGAGACCGAATCGCGCGAGACCCTCGACGAGTTCATCGCCGCAATGCGCGACATCGCCCGCGAGGCCATCGAAGACCCCGAGACCGTGAAGACCGCGCCGCATCTGACCCCTGTCACCCGTCCCGACGACACCACGGCGGCCCTCAACCCGGTGCTGACTTTCGACAGCCTCTGACCCAACCCCGCAACCAACGAGAATCCATCATGACAAGATATGATCTTATAGTCATCGGTGCAGGGCCTGCCGGTTATCCGGCAACCGCCTGCGGCGTGAGACAAGGGTTGAAGACCCTGTTGATAGAGTCGGGTCCGCTCGGCGGCGCCTGTCTCAACCGGGGATGCATCCCTACCAAGACCTTCTGCCGTTCGGCCGACGCGGCCCTTGAGGCGGCCCGCGCCGGGGAATTCGGCGTTGACATCCCCGCAGGCACGATAACCATCGACATGCCCCGCATCGTGGAGCGCAAAAACCAGATTGTCGCCCAGCTCCGCGAGGCTGTGGCCGCCGTGGTCAACGGTGCTGATGTTAAGACAGGCATGGCCCGTTTCATCTCCCCCACCGAGGTGGAGGCCGACGGCGAGACATTCACCGCCCCAAAGATAGTAGTGGCTACCGGAGCCAGACCCGCCATGCTACCCATTCCAGGGGCCGAGCTGTGTGTCACCTCCGACCATCTGCTTGACACCACTGCCCTGCCATCCTCCATGGCAGTGATCGGCGGCGGAGTGATCGGCATGGAGTTCGCCTCGGTCTACGTCGCCCTCGGATGCGAGGTCACAGTGATTGAATACTGCAAGGAGATACTCCCCGGCTTTGACCGCGACATAGCCAAACGCCTCCGCTCCTCACTGTCGAAACGCGGTGTGAAATTCCTCCTCAGCGCCGCCGCCACCGCCGTGGAGGAAAACGGCGACGGCAGCCTGAAGGTAAGATACGAGGCCAAGAACAAACCCGGCGAGACAGATGTGGAGAAGGTGCTGATGGCAGTGGGCCGCAAGGCGGTCATCCCCGACGGCATCGCCGAGGCCGGGGCAGCCATCACCCCCAAAGGGATAACCGTCGACGAGAATTTCCAGACCACAATCCCCGGTGTGTATGCCGTCGGAGACTGCAACGGAATATGCCAGCTGGCCCACGCCGCCACCGCCCAGGCGCGCCGCGTGATGGGTGTCGACACAGACCTCTCCCCCATCCCCGCCGCCGTCTTCACGGTGCCGGAGGCAGCCTCCGCCGGACTTACCGAGGAGCAGGCCGAAGCGCAGGGAATCTCCCCCATCCGGGTGGTCAAGCTACCCTTCAGGGCCAATGGAAAAGCCCTCACCCAGGGGGAGGCCGACGGCATGGTGAAAATGGTTGTCAGCGGCGACAGGATACTTGGCTGCCACATACTCGGCCCACATGCCTCCGACCTGATAATGGAGGTGTCGCTGGCCATCTCGGCAGGGCTACCGGTATCGGCTGTCACCCGCGCCATCCACCCCCATCCCACCCTCTGCGAACTTATCCCCTCTGCCTTGTCACAGGCATAGCAACCAATCATTCCTCCCCGTAGGGAAAACCACCGGAAGGGTCACGCCGAAACCAGCGTGGCCCTTTTGATTTCAGCCCCGCCACCACTGTTGAAAAACATGTTGAAAACCGTGTTGAAAAAAGGATGGGAAGATTTTCCGGAAGATGTTGGAAGATAAACCCCGCTCCCTGTATAATCACCCGACAGGTTATCTCCAAATATCTGCCGGGCAAGTTTTGGATGGTTGTTTCAACGCGTTTTTCCAGGGTTATCAATAGTTGAATACTATGAAGTTATCAGTTGATAAAGTTATCAACGGCATGTTGATAACCTCGCAACACGCTGATTTGAAGCACTGTTTATGTTGACAGCATGTTGAAACAGTCAGGCCGCATGTCGATAACCGTGAAATCCAAATCAAAGGCCGGAAAGTTATGACGTTTATCAACAGACTTTATTATTCGGGAGGATTTTTGGTCGGAATCCAAAAAACTCCGTTTTTCAAAACTCTTAGATTCATCTCATAAAAAAGAATGTTGAAAACCCGGCTGGCGGTTTTGGAGAAGACAGCGAAAAGGAGTAACTTTGCATGACGATAACCGATAGTATCAACTTGCACATACACCGATTATTTTCCTATGCCTTCTGCCTGTCAAGATTCCAATAAGGTCATTACATTGTTGCTTTTTTTCGCGAGTCTGATGATGTCTCCGGTCAAGCTGGGGGCGCAGTCGCTTTTCGACGAGCTGATTGTCGAGGGTGAGACCGTGGCTTTGCCCTCCGACTCGCAAGGAGGGCTCGTGGTGCTGCCCGGGATGACCCTCCCCACCGACACCACCCTCAATGTCTCAGACCGGATGTACAACGAGATATTCTACCTCCCCCTGGTGTTTGACCATTACGACATGTTCCTCTCCGAGAAAGCCGGCGATCCGCTGGTCGACGCTTTCCCCGCCGAGGGGGAGCCTGACTCCTTTTTCAACCGTCTGGTCAAACGCAACTACCGCCAGCGTTATTTCATGCAGCAGGTGATGTCGGAGCTTCCCGAGATTGTCCGCTACAATATGGCCACGATGCCCCGCCCCCCGAAGAAATTCGTCATGCACCTCGACCCCTCCACCGCCAAGCTTACCGTCGAGGAGTTCAAGGAAGCCCCCCTCGACTCGATGAAACAGGTTGTGCCTGAAATCGAGCCGGAGCGCATCAACTGGCTCCACACCTTCGACGGGTCGCTCCATTTCTCCCAGGCCTACATCTCCCCCAACTGGTATCAGGGAGGCAACTCAAACCTCAACATGATCTTCGGGGCGCTCTACAACGTCAAGCTCAACCCCAAGTTCAACCCCAATGTGATTTTCGAGACGACAGCCTCTTACAAGCTCGCCCTCAACAATGCCCCGGAGGACTCCATACACAGGTACAACATCTCGGAAGACCTCTTCCAGATCAACTCCAAATTCGGTCTGAAAGCAGCCCGCAGATGGTACTACTCGATCACCGCGCAGTTCAAGACCCAGCTCCTCAACAGCTACAAGGTCAACTCCGACGAGATGATAGCCTCGTTTCTCTCCCCCTCCGAGCTGAATGTCGGTGTCGGTCTGACCTACTCATACGAGAATCCACGCAAGACAGTGCAGTTCTCGGCCTCGATAGCCCCTCTGAGCTACAACCTCAAGACCTGCACCAATCCCAACCTCAATCCCGAGGCGTTCGGCATCGATGCCGGCAAGACATCAAAAAGCGAATACGGTTCGTCGCTTGAGCTGAATTTCAAGTGGAAAATCACCTACAACATCACCTACACCTCGCGCCTGTTTGCCTTCACCGACTACCATTACCTGCAGGGCGACTGGGAGAACACACTCGACTTCTCAATCAACCGATTCATGTCGGCGAGAGTCTACGGCCATCTCAGGTATGACTCCCAGGCCCCCGAGGTGGATGACACATCATGGCGCCACTGGCAGTTCAAGGAAATCCTCTCGATTGGTTTCGCCTACAAGTTCTCGCGCCTGTAAAGTTTGGCGGTTGACGAAAAATTGAGTAATTTTGCCTCCTAAAACCTTATATAATCCATTAGCTTCTAAGATGGAAAAAGACAGAGAGGCACTGATTGCCGATATCCGCCGCCTCAAGCAGGAGCGCGACGCGGCCATTATGGCCCATTATTACACCGACGGCGACATCCAGGACATCGCCGATGTTGTCGGCGACTCGCTTGCCCTGGCCCGCAAGGCCCGCACCCTGCCCAACAAGGTGATAGTGATCTGCGGAGTGCATTTCATGGGGGAGACAGCCAAGATACTTTGTCCCGACAAGACAGTGCTGGTGCCTGACACAGAGGCCGGATGCTCCCTGGCCGACTCATGCCCCGCCGATGAGTTCGAGGCATTCGTCAAGGCCCATCCGGGCCATACCGTGGTAAGTTATGTCAACACCTCCGCCGCGGTGAAGGCCCTGACCGACGTGGTGGTCACCTCATCCAACGCCCGCCAGATCGTGGAGGCCCTCCCCGCCGATGAGAAAATCATATTCGGACCCGACCGCAACCTCGGCAACTACATCAACAGCGAGACCGGCAGAGACATGCTGCTCTGGGACGGCGCGTGCCATGTGCATGAGCAATTCTCCCTGCAGGCCATCATAGACCTGAAGAAACAGCACCCGGGAGCCAGGTTGCTGGTGCATCCCGAATGCAAGAAGGCGGTGACGCTGCTGGCCGACCATGTAGGTTCGACAGCGTCGTTGCTCGACTACGCCCGCCAGAGCGACGCCACCGAATTCATCGTCGCCACCGAGAGCGGCATACTCCACAAGATGCGCCAGTTCTGCCCCGGCAAGAGTTTCATCCCTGCTCCCCCGGAGGAGGCCGGATGCGCCTGCAACAACTGCAGCTACATGAAGCTCAACACCCTCGCCAAGCTGCGCGACTGCCTGCGCGACATGTCGCCCGCCATAGAGGTGGATGCCGAAATCGCCCGCAAGGCCATCCGTCCCATCGACAGGATGCTCGAATTGTCGAAATAATAAAGAATCATTATGGACTACAATCATAGAAAAATAGAATCCCGCTGGCAGCAGTACTGGAAAGACAACAAGGTCTACCATACGGAGATTGACCATGGCAAGCCCAAATTCTATGTGCTTGACATGTTTCCCTACCCCTCCGGGGCGGGTCTGCATGTGGGACATCCGCTGGGCTACATAGCCAGCGACATCTACGCCCGTTACAAGCGGCTCAAAGGTTTCAACGTGCTTCACCCGATGGGATATGACGCTTACGGCCTACCCGCCGAGCAGTATGCCATCCAGACCGGGCAGCACCCCGAGAAGACAACCACCGAGAACATCGCCCGCTACCGGGGGCAGCTCGACCGGATTGGGTTCTGCTATGACTGGGACCGCGAGATACGCACCTGCGACCCGGAGTATTACCACTGGACCCAGTGGGCTTTCATCGAGATGTTCAACCACTATTTCGATGTGAAGCAGCAGAAGGCGATGCCTGTCGCCGACCTGGAGGCATATTTTGCCGCCAACGGTTCGGAGGGGCATACAGCAGCCGAGTCGAAGCCGTTGAAGTTCACAGCCGGGGAATGGAAGGCCATGGACGACAAGCAGCGCAGCGACACGCTGATGAACTACCGCATCGCCTACCTGGGCAACACGATGGTGAACTGGTGTCCGCAGCTTGGCACGGTGCTGGCCAACGACGAGGTGAGCGAGGGTGTCTCCATCCGCGGAGGTTATCCCGTTGAGCAGAAGCTGATGTACCAGTGGTGTCTGCGCGTCAGCGCCTATGCCCCCCGCCTGCTCGACAGCCTTGAGAGCCTTGAATGGAGCGATTCCATAAAGGAGACACAGCGCAACTGGATCGGGCGCTCTGAGGGTGCCGAGATGCAGTTCAAGGTGGCCGATTCTGATGTGGAGATGACAATCTTCACCACTCGCGCCGACACGGTGTTTGGTGTCACATTCATGGTGCTTGCCCCTGAGAGCAAGTATGTCGACATGGTGACCACTCCAGGTCAGCGTCAGGCCGTGGAGGATTACCGCAACGAAATCAAGCACAAGACCGAGCGCGAGCGTATTGCCGACAAGAAGGTGAGCGGTGTGTTCACCGGCGCGTATGCCGTAAACCCCCTTACCGGCAAGCGTATTCCCATCTGGGTCAGCGATTATGTGCTGGCCGGTTATGGTACCGGGGCCATCATGGCCGTGCCTGCCCATGACAGCCGCGACTATGCTTTCGCCCGCAAGTTTGACCTCCCCGTTATTCCCCTGATTGAGGGGGCAGACGTGTCTGAGGGGAGCTTCGACGCCAAGGAGGGTAAGATGATAAACTCCGCCTCTGACAAGCTCGACCTCAACGGTCTGGAGGTGAAGGAGGCCATCGCCAGGACAAAGGAATTCATCGAGAAGGAGGGTCTCGGACGCGTCAAGGTCAATTACCGCCTGCGCGACGCCATTTTCTCGCGTCAGCGCTACTGGGGCGAGCCTTTCCCGGTCTACTACAAGGATGGTGTCCCGATGATGCTTCCCCTCGACAAGCTGCCCCTGCAGTTGCCTGAGATTGACAAATATCTCCCCACAGAGTCGGGTGAGCCTCCTCTTGGCCGTGCCGCCGGATGGCAGACCGAAGAGGGTTATCCTCTGGAACTCAACACTATGCCCGGTTTCGCAGGTTCGTCGGCCTATTACCTCCGGTATATGGATCCGCGCAACCATGACGAGCTTGTCTCCAAGGAGGCCAATGACTACTGGCAGCAGGTCGACCTCTATGTGGGGGGTACCGAGCATGCCACGGGCCATCTCATCTACTCACGTTTCTGGAACAAGTTTCTCTATGACCTGGGCAAGGTCTGCAAGGATGAGCCTTACCGCAAGCTGGTCAACCAGGGTATGATCCAGGGCCGTAGCAACTTCGTGTACCGCATCAAGGACACCAACACTTTCGTGTCGGCCGGTCTGCGCGGCGGATATGACACCACTTCCATCCATGTCGATGTCAATATCGTGTCGAATGACCGTCTTGACACTGAGGCTTTCCGCCGCTGGCGTCCGGAATACGCTGACGCGGAGTTTGTCCTCGAGAATGGCGAGTATGTGTGTGGCTGGGCTGTCGAGAAGATGTCAAAGTCGATGTTCAATGTGGTCAATCCAGATGACATCGTGGAACGTTACGGTGCTGACACCCTGCGCCTTTACGAGATGTTCCTCGGGCCTGTGGAGCAGAGCAAGCCGTGGGACACCAATGGTATCGATGGTGTCAACCGTTTCATCAAGAAACTCTGGAATCTCTTCTACAAGGGGGAGAAGTGGCTTGTCGATGACTCCAAGCCTTCGCGTGAGGCGCTGAAGTCTGTACATACCCTTATCAAGAAGGTCACTGCCGACATTGAGGCTTTCTCTTACAATACTTCGGTTGCGGCTTTCATGATTTGTGTCAATGAGATTTCCAAGCTTGATTGCCACAGCCGTGAGGTGCTGACTCCGCTTGTGGTGCTGCTGGCTCCGTTTGCCCCGCATGTGGCTGAGGAGTTGTGGCATGCGCTTGCCGCTGATGGCAAGGAGGATGCCGCTGATGCCGCTTCCACTGTGTGTGACGCGCAGTGGCCTGAGTGGAATGAGGAGTATCTCAAGGCTGACGCTATCAATCTGCCGGTGTCGTTCAATGGCAAGACGCGATTCATGCTCTCTGTGGCTCCTGAGACTTCAAAAGAGGAAATCGAGAAGCTGGCTCTTGAGTCGCCTGATGCCGCTAAGTGGATTGAGGGCAAGACTATACGCAAGATTATCGTTGTGCCTAACAAGATTATTAATATCGTTGTGGGGTAGGAATCTTTTTCAGCCGAAAAAGATTTTAAAAGGGCTTTTCCGAGTGGGGGATTTTGCTTCCTCCGGCTTGGAAAAGCCTTTTTTCTGTATTCTGGTTTGTCTTGTGTTTCTGGCCTTTTCTGGTTCTTGTTAGTCTCTTGTTTCCGTTCTTTGTTTCCGTTCTTTTGGCAGGCCCAAAAGAACCAAAAGGCCAAGGGCGCGTGAAAATCCATGGGAGGAGGCCTGGTGGCTCCGCGCGGCGCACCGGGAACTCGCCCTGCGGGCTCAGACATCCCGGTGCTGTGCCGCCCTCCCGCCACCGCCCCCTCCCGATTTTCACAATGCGCCCGCCATCCGGACACTTTTTCAGCCGAAAAAGATTTTAAAAGGGCTTTTCCGAGTGGGTATTTCAATAAAAAAGACCAACCCACTTACGATGTAACCGAATATCTCCATTAATTCACCTCTCCTCCGGAAGCTCGGGATGTCAGTCACGGTGGTTGCGGGGATGGTGGAGGAGAATCTGGGTGCGGAGCAGGGTGGGGTTGAGGTGGAGGTAGATTTCGGTGGTGGAGATGGATTCGTGGCCGAGCATCTGCTGGATGGCGCGCAGGTTGGCGCCCCCTTCGAGAAGGTGGGTGGCGAAGCTGTGGCGCAGGGTGTGGGGTGAGATGGTCTTGCGTACGTCGGCTTTCAGGGCCAGGCGGCGTATGATGGTGAATATCATCTGGCGGGTCAGCCGTGAGCCCCGGCGGTTGAGGAAGAGTATGTTGTCTTCGCCCGGTTTCACCTCGACTTTGCTGCGGGCCTCGCGCATGTATTCCAGGATGCGGTCGATGGCCACCTCTGACATTGGCACCACACGCTGTTTGTTGCCTTTGCCGTTCACTATGAGGTATTGTTCCTGGAGATAGACTTTGGAGACCTCGAGGTTGACCAGTTCGGAGACGCGCAGCCCGCATCCGTAGAGTGTCTCGATTATTGCCCTGTTGCGGATGCCCTCGGGTGTGGAGAGGTCGATGGCCGCTATCATGGAGTCTATCTCCTCGACCGACAGCACCTCGGGGAGGTGGCGGCCTATGCGCGGCACCTCCAGCAGTTCCGAAGGGTCGCTGTCGATGTAGCCCTCGACACGCAGGTAATGGAAGAATTGCTTGATGCCGCTGACGAGACGGGCCTGGGAGCGCACGGCTATTCCTAGGTCGTGGACCTGGGCCATGAATTCCTGGAGGGTGGCGTATTCCACCTGGCGCAGTGGCAGCGGCCCGTCTTCACGGCCTGTGGCGAGCCAGTCAAAGAGCTTGTCGATGTCCATTCCGTAAGCCTCACGGGTGTTTTCCGACAGACCCCGTTGCAGGGTCAGGTAGCCAAGGAACGAGCGGCGCAGCCGGGCTATGTCGTCGATTTCTCTCATATCGGTGCGATGGGGCAGAGGGATGGGGCAAGTCAATGGGGCAGGGGTGCGGAATCAGTCTGGTCAGATAAGCATCTCGAAATCCTCGCGTGGCAGTTTGGGGTTGGCCACATACACGCCGCTGACATCGTCATGGAAAGTCATGCCGAACGGGGCTGCGGCGGCCACCTGTTCCCACAGCCGCCTGAGTGTGGGCAGGTGCATGTTGCGGAAGAATATCACCACCCCGCCGGGATGGTCGAGCGCGTCGAGCAGGTAGCTCCTGATGGTCGTGAAATTCATCTCGAGGGTGTAATTGACGATGATGAAGCATGTCTTTGACATGTCTATCGCGGTCGGATTCTCGCGCGACCACCTGTGGAGGGCGGCCGACGGTATGGCCCTCTCGATTATTATGCGGCTCACCTCGTTTCCTCCCCCGATTTCTATCACCTGGGCGGGGTTGAAGCGGCATAGCATCCTGAAAAGCATCCTCGCCTCCTGCCTCTCATAGTCTGATGAGTAGAAGATCATATTGTCTATCAGTCCGTCGCGGTGGGTCTTGCCGCAGAGCGAGTCTATTTCGGGATACGCGTAGTAGTATGCCTCGCGGTCGCGCAACACCTTTGTGATGAAGTCGAAGGCAAAAGGGGAGTGGACCCCGAATCCGCGGCTTGTGCGGTAACGGCGGGGCCACCGGGCGATTTCCCTTATGCGGCGTGTCAGGCGTCTCATCTCTTCTCTTTCGTTTTGTCGGGGAACAACAATACCGAAAGCAGCGCCACACCCAGCAGGATGTATATCGCTATGACAGCCGCGCGGGCCACACCGACGGTTGCCGAAACAGAGCGCGGCTCAAACCTCATCTCCACCTTGTGGTGTCCGGCGGGGATGACCATGGCCCTGAGCAGGTAGTTGACACGGGCTATCCGCGCCGGTTTGCCATCGATGTAAGCCTCCCATCCCCAGGGGAAATAAACCTCAGAGAAGACCGCCAGGCCTCCATTGGCCGAGGTGGCCGAGTAGGTGAGGGCCGCGGGGGTGTAGGAGGTCTCAAAGATAGTGTCGCCGGGCGATTTGGGTCGCGCCGCGTCTTTGATGACATCGGCGAAACGGCGGTCAGTGACAGCGGTCACAGCCGGGTCGATGTGGTCAAGGGCGGCCATCTCGGCGTCGGCCCCGTCCACGATTGCAAGGGAGTCGACAAACCAGGCGTTGCCCATCGCGTCGGGATTGACCATCAGTGAGTTGTCAGCTGTGATGAAATACTTGGCGTTGAGCATGTTCAACACATTGAAGTCGGCCTGGCCGACCTCGCCGCCACGGGTGAATGCCGCCAGGTGGCGGTCGATGAGATCCTGGTAGCGGGTGAGCTTGGCGGCATGGTATCCGCCGATCATCTTGTGGTGGAACGATGGCTCGGCGGAGTAGAACCGGGGAATATCCATCACGCGGTAATTCATCGCCGTGTCGGCCAGTATCTGGCTGTCATTGTCGTTGAGGGGGAAGGGGTCGGAGGCTGAGAGTTCGGGCGGACAGAAGCTGTCGTGGTTGAGGTAACGCTTGTCGACCGTGTAGAGGTCGGCGGCCACCAGCAGCCCTACCAGCACGGCTCCCTGCCAGGGTTTGCATTTCCCCTTCATACAGAGCCAGATGAAACCGAATGTGAGCAAGACGAAGATGAGGGAGCGGAGCGAGTCGGCGGCCACCATCCCGTAGCGCACATCGGCCACGAAAGAGGCGATGGCGGGATTGTTGATGGAGTACATCGAGACAGCCTCGGGGGGATAGCCCGCCATCCTGAGCTGCTGCCCGATCATGTCGGAAATCTGGATGTCGCTCTCGGAGATGGCAGGCCCGTAGAGTGACGGGAACAGCCATCCGGCCAGACACAGCAGGGCGGTCAGGCCGAAGCAGACGCATACCGGACGGAAGTAGCGGTCGAAGCTTTTGGGGGTGGAAAGCAGTTTCTGCAACGCCAGGATGGCCAGCACGGGCATCGTGAACTCGGCGATGACCAGTATCGACTCCACCGTGCGGAACTTGCTGTACATCGGTATGTAGTCGATGAACAGGTCGGTGAGCCACTGCATGTTGCGCCCCAGGGCGAGGAACACCGACAGCAGCGTCATCACCAGCAACGCCCATTTTAGCGGCCCGCGGACTATCACGCATCCCAGCAGGAACAGCACGAAAACCACCGCCCCGACATAAACCGGGCCGTTGGTGCCTTCAGGTTCGCCGAAATATTGCCCGACATAGTCGCTCACATACTGCATCTCGGCCTGGTTGAGCCTCGAAGCCTTCTCCTGCGCCCCGTCGGCGTCCATCACCGATGTCGCCACCATGCGTCCCCTCTCGGGACGGGCCGAGGCTCCACCCTTTATGTCGGGAATCAGCAACGAGAATGATTCGGAGCGGCCATAGCTGTACTGGGTGATGTAGTCTCGGTCGAGTCCCGAGGTCTTCTGCTCCCCGCTGTCGGCGGTGGCCAGCTCGGTGTGGCTGCCGCGCATCGACTCCTTGGAGTATTTCCATGTGTTGTAAAGGCTGGGGAGGTTGGCTGCCACGGCCAGCACTGCTGCCACGGCCAATGCCCCCGTGGCCTTGGCGAAGCGGCCATATTTCCCGCGCCTCACGGCGTCGACCCCGTAGCAGGCTATCACGGCGAGGATGACGAAGAGGAAGTAATATGTCATCTGCACATGGTTGCTCTGTATCTGCATCATCGCGGACAGGGCGGCCAGCGCGCTGCCCGCGAGCCAGCGTCCGCGGTAGGCCATCACGATGCCCCCGATGGTCGGCGGGATGTAGGCCAGGGTGACGAATTTCCAGATGTGTCCCGCGCCGATGATGATTATGAAGTATGACGAGAAACCCCAGGCCACGGCCCCTATCAGGGCGTAATACCATCTGACTTTCATGGCCAGCAGCATAATCAGCATGCCGGTCATCATCATGAAAAGCAGGTTGGAGGGTGAGGGGAGTCCGGCCCCGTAGAGGGTGGTTATCCAGCTGAACAGGGAGTCGGAGGGGTATGAGGGGGAAATCTGGAATGTCGGCATTCCGGAGAAGAGGGAGTTGGTCCAGCGGGGCTCCTCGGCTCCCGGGTTCTGCTCAAGGTAGGCTTTCACCTCCTGTCCGATGGCCGCGCCCTGCTGCATGTCGTGCTGGCGGAGCTGGTTTCCCTCCGACGCGTCGGGGTGGAAAAACGCCACCGACAGCACCGCGATGACAGCCAGTGAAACGAAAAATCCCCAGACCTGCGGCCTTTTCAGGTAGTCGACCGCCGTCTGCGGTATCATTCTCAGCCTCTCGGCGAAGCTTGATTTGACTTCTTTTTTCATAGGATATGTAATTTTCAGGATGCCGCGACATCCCTTTGAAGGTGGGTTACAGATGGTTTAACCCACAAAGTTAATAAATCCCCCTGTATTTCCCAAAATGAACTTTAATCCCCCAGGGCAACCGCATCAAAATTTGGCTTTAAGCAGCATATCGGTCAAATAGTCGTTGGAAAGGCTCGCTTTGAAGCGCCTTTTCTTTAGACTGCTTTTGTCAACATGCTCT
>CAJTEX010000003.1 GCA_910575615.1 Bacteroidales bacterium
AAATCAAGGCGTTCAGAACACAGTTCCGGGGAGTCGGCGACATCAGGTTCTTTATGTTCAGACTGGCCACTCTATACTCTTGACATCACCCTCCGCCCACCGGAAAAATCCGCTGACCCCCCATATCCCCCTCACACGTGCCCGGCACACCCCTTCCCCGGAAAGGGTCTCACGCAGATGCCGCAGATACCGCAGACACGCGGATTCCCGCGGATGATTGGGATTAAATGAGATTTCTCGGGATTGGCGGGGATTGGCTCACAGATTCCACAGATTACACAGAGGCCATCCGGACGCGTCGCTGCCCCTATCCGTGAATCCTGTGGAATCTGTGAAATCTGTGGAATCCGTGTAATCTGCGAGCCTCCCCGGGAGCGGAGCGACCTATGTTATATGCGAGAAATCCGCGTATCTGCGGTATCTGCGTGCGACCTTTTTTGATGATTAGGCCGTCAGACCTGGGGTGGCTATTATGCACGTAAAAACTCACGCAGATACCGCAGATACGCAGATTCCAGTGGATTTTGGGTCGGGTAGGATTTGTGGTGACTTTTCTGGATGATTCTTGACGAGATTACTGTCAGTATGGGTTGGAAATTAGACTCCCCGGCGGAACGGTTGAACCGTCCCGCCGGGGAGTCAGGTATATAAAGGGAGGTTTAGGCGGTAAAAGTGCTGCCGCAGGTTACTTGACAATCAGTTTGCCTGAATGGGTCTGGCCTTTGTCATCTGTGACTTTGAAGGGATGCACTCCGCTTCCGAGGTTCTGGGAGGGGAGTTCAAGTGTGCCCTCGCCGCCGACCATGCGGATTTCCTTTGTTCCGGCGGCATTATACACATTTATGTCGGCGATTGTCCCCTCAGGAAGCTGGAAGCGCACCATTTCCCCGGCGTTGGCTGGATTGGGGAACACTCTGACCCCTTCAAGTTTGCGCACGGATACGAGGCTGTTGGTGTGGCTCTCGAGCGCGTAGAGGGTGTATTCACCGTTGTCGTAGGTGTAAATGTAGTTCTTCTTACCTACACGCATCAGATTGGGGGATGGGATAGTGCCAAGCATCTCGCTTTGTTCGTTGTAGACCTTCCATTCCCCGTCGCTGATGACAACCACTTCATAGAGGTCGTCGGAATTGAACAGGTGCTGCGAGACCACCACCTGGTCCATCTGGGCAATGCTCTCCGACTCTGAGAGCGCCAGAGAGAAAGATTTGTAAATCGAGAAGTCGTCATTGTAGATGTTGACTGTGGCGTCATTGTAACCGGCCATCCGGGAGACAGGGTCGGAGGTGAACGCTGTCCAGCCTTTGGCGTTGCCGACTTCGGTGGTAGTGATGTATTGAGCTGATGCCGATGCCCATCCAAGGAGGGCCAGTGCGGCTATGATGATTTTTTTCATTTTGTTCGGTGGGTTTTATCGTGATATTTCAAGTTTGGTTGGGGAAGAAGTCGGCAGGAGCTTAGGTGACGACGAGGGTTGATAATATTCGGATAGGATAGTCTCTATATGGTCAGGAAGCTGCAGATATTCCATGCCATCGTTAAGCATCTTGTCAGGATTGCCTGTAAGGATATATTTGTAACATGTGCGGATTTCGATAATCTGGCCGTCGTAGATCCTATTGTTTCCGATGAATTGCAAGTCGTCAAAGCAGGTGTAGCTGTCTGAGGCGGTGATGGACTCATATCCATCAGCCTGGATGCCGGTGTAGTGCAGGGGCATGTTGACCAGGGAGGTCTCGAGGTCGACGATGATGTCCCTGTCAACGCCGTGAAAAAACGGATTTGTCCCTATCAGCAGTCTGATGTTCACTATCGATGGGTTGGAGATATTGCGGCGTATCAGGAACTCGCCTGAATAGGACCCATTGACAAGTCCTCCGAACTCATATTGGCAGTTTCCGCCGTTTTTCCATTCTCCCCATTCGCCGTATGCGTCGATTGATTCCTTGAATGGCACGGGGGTGACATGTGCTTTCAAGAGTGAGGCCACATGTGTATTCCCCTCGTCATCGGTCACGAGGTAGCAAAGATAGTTTTTGCCTTTGCCTACGGTCTGGGTGAAGCTGAACTGTCCGGTGAAAGGTGAGGTTGACTTGAGGTCATCATAAGGCAGGGATGCCCCGTCTTCTATGAACGTTGCATACATCTTGTAGCCGTCATCCACATGGCCGGTGACGGTGATTGTCTCGCTGTCGGCATCGGTGAACATCAGACCTGAGACATAAACGGCGCTTTCAGGGGTCATGTTGACACTGTGTGACGGCTGGTTGCCAATCCACACGAGCATCTTCTGGGTGGTGGCCACATTCCCGGCTTCGTCGCGGGTGAACAGCACGATGTCGAGTTTCATGTCATATCCGCGTCCGGTTTCGCGTTTTGTCGCCTTGGATGCGCAGGCATACTCTTCCGAACGGTAGAACGTGTAGCTGTCGGTCCCGTAGACCTCTTGCTGGTATTCCTTGATTTGTTGCTCGGGAATCTCCACTTTGCCTGTCTCCGGGTCGAAATGTATGGGCAAGGTGCCGACGCCGGGGAGCTCAGGGGTAATCATCATCCACCCACTGTGATTGCTGAGGTCGGATGGGGATATTTTATATTCGATTTGGCCTGCCGTGTAGACATACTGCGCGTCATACCAGTAGGCGAAATCGACGATGGGGGCCACCTCGCCATTTTCGGTGTAGACCACCGGGGCCTCTGCCACCGGATTGTTGTTCTCATCGGTCAGGGCCACATTGTCAAAACCGTATGTGACATAGGGGAATCTCATCAGCAGCAGGCTGTCGTCGGGGGCGATGTTGAAGATATGGTTGCTGGGATAGCCGCCTCCGATGCGGTTGACCCCTTTGCCGAGACGCATCAGGTCATGGAAGCTCAGGCCCTCACCCCAGAATTCGATACGCCTCTGCAGCCAGATCATGTCGCGCAGTTGCGCCGGGGAGACACCGGCCGGGATGGTGTATGCCGGGTCGCGATGCTCGTTGACAAATGAGAGAAGATAGCTCCTGGCTTCATCCACACGTCCTGCCATGGCCATTGCTTCGGCCACGATGTAATACATCTCCTCTACACGCATCAGGGGATAGTCTTACGCGTCGAAGCCTGTGCCGCCGTCATAATAGCGGCTGGCACCGTACTTCACCCCGAGATAGGGGATGGGTCTGATGTATGGACTCTGGTTGTCTGACAATGCCGCCGACTGGCCGTTTCCATCAAGGAACAGGGCGCGTCGCACGTCGCTTGCCGGAATCTGAGAGAACAATGATGCGTTGATCTTGCGCGAAGTCACCGAGGAATATCCTGAGACGGCCAGCGGGCTCATGAATGACTGGAAAGAGAGCAGGTTCTGGGGATCCTCATCGAAATACCTCAGGCCCCACATCCAGGAATCGTCATCGATGCAGGTGAACCCTCCTGGATGGATTTCAGAGGCCATGTATGGCCGTCCGTCGAATTTGGCGATGGCTGACCTTGCGTCGGCCTCAGCTTCGGCGTAACGGTGCATTATAAGGTTGGCACGGGCTCGCAGGCCGTATGCCGTGGCGACGCTAACCATCATCTTCGGCGCGTCGGGCGAAATCACCGACACCTCAGCCGCGTTGCCGTCGAGAAGCGCGATAGCCTGGTCAAGGTCGGCGAGTATGAAGTCGTAGGTCTCCTTGACCGTCGAGCGTCCTACTCCGGTGATGGATAAGTCCGGGGTGTTGAACTCTGTCACAAGCGGCACACAAGGTTTTGACTCGTTGCCGTAGTAGGTGAACTGGAATCGCTGGGCAAGATTCATATAGTTCCAGGCCCTGACGGCGTAGGCGTTGGCCAGTATCGTGGCTTTTGTAGACGAGGCTTCCCCTCCTTTAAGACCCTTTATCAGCTGGTTGCAGCGGTCGACGGTATGGTAATAGAAGAGGTAGGGCATCACGTTGGCATAAGCCTTCGTATTGTTGCGCATCTCGTAGTCTTGTTGCGAGATGAACCAGTTGTAGCCGTTGTCTTCCCCGACCACATCGCTGCCGGCCGCGTCGGCCATTATTCCTATCGCGGGCGCGCCGAAATCGCTGTGCAACATGGAGCCCTCAAACAGCGAGCTCTGTTCTTTCAGCCACGCGGGCAGAGTCGCGTTGTATTTGTCTATCCAGACCTGCGACTCCTCGACATCCTCTATCACGTTGGACCCGCCGACATACATGTTGTCATCCTCCGTGACGTAGACATAGTTGCCGTTAAGGACTCCGAGGAACTGGCCGCGCTCGTTGTAGAGGTCGCCTGAGGTGAACAACACCTCATACAGTCCGTCGGAGTTGAACAGGTCGCTGGTCAGGATGTATGAGTGGCTCTCTTCCGCCCCTTTGACCACGGTCACAGAGGTGGGAGTGCCGACGCTGACCATCACATTGATGGTGAATTGCTTGACGACATTAAGGTCGCTGTCGTAGAGCTTGAATTCATAACCTTGGTTGGTGATGTCCCAGCTCACAAACCTGCCGTCGCCGTTGTCGCGCAAGCCGTCAGGGGTGGCTGACACAGTCACCGGGGCTCCTATGTTCAATGGAGGAGCGCTTTCCGCCGCTGTTGGAAGCAGAAACGTAGCTGTTGCCAGCAGCAGTCCCGGCATCAGCTTCTCGATAAGTTTCATTGGTGAATGTGATTCATTGGTTGATAATCGATTAACTTGTCGCAAAGATAATTAAAACCAATGGTTTTCACCCCCCCAATTGTTAAATATATTTAAAATAAGCAAGGAATCGCATCAATCAAATCTGATGCGATTCCTGCGAATCCCCCTTCTGGGTATATGTCTGGCTGTGAGCCGCGCGATTACTCCTCCTCGAGGGTGAAATCCTCGTTGAAGTCGTCGTCAAGCTCGACATCATCGAGTTCCTCGGCGTCGTCGGCATATTTTTCCTCTTCCTCAACCTTCTCCGAAGTGGTCTTGGGCTTGATTTTTGATTTCTTGCTGCCGGGGGCGGGGGAGTTCTTCAGTGCCTCCATGATTTTTGCCTCTATCTCGTCGGCGAGCTCGGGGTTGTCGTCGATGACGGCCTTGGCGGAGTCGCGTCCCTGGGCCAGCTTGGAGCCGTTGTAGCTGAACCATGAGCCGCTTTTGTTGATGATGTCGTATTCGACCCCGAGGTCGATGATTTCGCTGGCGCGGGAGATGCCCTGGCCGAACATGATGTCGAACTCGCAGCGTTTGAACGGGGGAGCCACCTTGTTCTTGACAATCTTGACGCGGGCATGCTTGCCGAGGACATTCTCCCCGTCCTTGACCGAGGTGCCGGGACGGATGTCGACACGCACCGATGCGTAGAACTTCAGGGCGTTGCCGCCGGTGGTAGTCTCGGAGGGGCCGAACATCGTGCCGCCGATTTTCTCGCGCAACTGGTTGATGAAGATGCAGACAGTGTTGGTGCGGGCTATGGTGCCGGTGAGCTTGCGCATCGCCTGCGACATCAGGCGCGCCTGGAGGCCCACGTTGCGGTCGCCCATGTCTCCCTCGATTTCGCTTTTGGGGGTAAGCGCAGCCACGGAGTCAACGACAAGGATGTCGATGGCCGACGAGCGAATCAGCTGCTCGGCGATCTCAAGGGCCTGCTCGCCATTGTCGGGCTGGGAAATCAGCAGGTTGCTGGTGTCCACACCGAGTTTCTCGGCGTAGAAGCGGTCAAATGCATGCTCGGCATCGATCATGGCGGCTATGCCACCGGTTTTCTGGGCCTCGGCGATGGCGTGGAGCGCGAGCGTGGTCTTTCCCGACGATTCAGGGCCGAATATCTCGATGATTCGGCCTCTCGGGTAGCCTCCCACGCCAAGCGCGTAATTCAGGCCGATGGATCCGGCGGGAATTACCTCTACTTTCTCCACGGCTTCGTCGCCGAGCTTCATTATCGCTCCCTTGCCGTAATCCTTTTCGATATGGTTGAGGGCTGCCGTGAGGGCGTTGAGCTTGGCCTGCTTGGGGTCAATCTCCTTGCCTCCCTTTTTGATGGGGGGCTTCTTGGCTTTGGTGTTCTTTTCCATTTATGTCGTTTTTTGTTTTTTACGGGATTTGACGCGATGCCTTGGAGTCTGGCATCCTGGTGCAAAATTACAAATCGCAGGGGCAAGAATGTTGCACACCCGGGTTAAATTTTGCAACCGTCGCGTGTGGGCCTGCCGTGCAAGCAGGTTTACAAAGGTAGCTAAAATGAGCCGGAACTGCAAGCGGGCCACCCTGTCGTGAAGCCTTTTTTTGAATGTCTCAGATTTTTTTGAAAAAAATCATCCGCCGTCTGAACATTATCTGCCGACCTGTGTTTTAATAGTACATAGCAAAATTACTTTTTCCATTGCAAGAAATGTGATAATGATTGGTTTATTATTTAACGAGGAGTTGCCGTGATGGCAAGCCTCGTTTTTTTATGCCCATCCCTGATGTCTTCGTGATGCAATGTTTTTCATTTCTGTTTTGGCGCCGCAGGTTGACCTTGCGGTCGCGGATATAGGACGAGGCTGCGTCGTAACAACTTGTTTACGACACAGCCTCGTCTATGCTGGATAGCCTGTCAACAGGCGTTTAAGGGCTGGATTACTTCACGGCTGCCTTGCCGGCGCGGCGCTGGTTGGTCAGGTAGGCGACGGGGGTTGCGATGAAGATGGTGGCCAGGGTGCCGACAACTACGCCGAAGAGCATGGCGAAGATGAAGGAACGGATGGAGTCACCGCCGAGGATGAAGATGCAGAGCAGCACCAGGAAGGTGGATGCCGAGGTCATCACCGTACGGCCGAGGGTCGAGTTGAGCGACTTGTTGATCAGCGAGCCGAAATCCTGCTTGGGATAGAGGCCGATGTTCTCACGCATACGGTCGAACACAACCACGGTATCGTTGATCTGGTAACCGATCATTGTCAGGATGGCGGCGATGAAGCTCTGGTCGATTTCCATCGCGAAGGGGAACACGCCCCAGAAGAGGGAGTAGAAGCCGATGATGGCGAACGCTGTGAAGGCCACAGCCGCGAGCGCGCCCAGGGAGAAGGCGATGTTGCGGAAACGCAGCAGGATGTAGAGGAACATTGCCACGAGCGACAGAATCACGGCCACATATGCCTTGTTGCGCATGTCGTTGGCGACAGTCGGGCCCACGGTCTGGGAGGAGAGGATGCCCTGGGTCTCGTCGGTGGTCGAGAAGTCCTCGAGGGTCATGCCGTTGGGGAGGAGGCCTTCAGCCTTGAAGGTGTCGTAGAGTTTCTTGGTGATTTCCTCTTCGATGGCCGAAGCGTCTTCGTCAGATTTGATTTTGTAGTTGGTCGAGATACGTACCTGGTTGGAGTTCTCGATGGTGATTACCGATACGGCTGCGGTCTCGCCGTCGGCGTTGAACACCGGGGTGAGGGTTGCCTGGAGCTTGTCGGTCTGCACCGGTTTCTCAAACTTGACAACGTAGTTGCGTCCACCTGAGAAGTCGATACCCTGGTTGAGGCCCTTGGTGAAGAGCGAGATGACAACCACGAGGGCGAAGATGCCGACCACGAGCGTAGCCGCCTTGCGAGCGCCGAGGAAGTTGAAGTTGGTCTTGCTGAACATGTTGCGCGACAGGGCGGTATCGAATGTCAGCTTGCTGAATGCCTTTGACTTGGCGCAGAGGATGAAGATGATGCGGGTCAGGTAGACTGCGGTGAAGAACGAGCAGATGATACCGATGATCAGGGTGGTGGCGAAGCCCTTGATGGGGCCTGTTCCGAAGAAGAGCAGGATCACGCCAGTGATGATCGATGTCAGGTTGGAGTCGAAGATGGCCGAGAAGGCGTTGGAGTAACCGTCGGCGATGGCGGTGCGCACATTCTTGCCTGCGCGGAGTTCCTCCTTGGCGCGCTCGAAGATAAGCACGTTGGCGTCAACGGCCATACCGAGGGCGAGCACGATACCGGCGATACCCGAGAGGGTGAGGACGGCCTGGAAGGAGGCGAGGATTCCGAAGGTGAAGAAGAGGTTGCAGATAAGTCCGAAGTTGGCGATGAGGCCGGGGATGAGTCCGTAGACAACGCACATGAAGACCATCAGCAGCACCAGGGCCAGGACGAACGACCAGATGCCGCTCTCGATGGCCTGCTGGCCGAGCGACGGGCCGATCACCATGTCGGAGATGATGTCTACCTTGGCGGTCATCTTTCCTGACTTGAGGACGTTGGCGAGGTCTTGAGCCTCGTCGACGGTGAAGTCGCCGGTGATCTGCGAGCGTCCGCCTTCGATGGCTGTGCGGATGTTGGGATAGGAGTATACCTGTTCGTCAAGCACGATGGCGATGGGGTGGCCGATGTTGGCCTGGGTGAGGCGGCCCCATTCGCGGGCGCCTTCTGAGTTCATTGTCATGGAGACCACATTGCCCTGGAGCTGGTCATAGTCGCTGGAGGCGTTGATGACGCAGGAGCCGTCGAGGGCGGCTTTGCCGTTGTTGGTCTTCAGGGCGATGAGCTGGTAGGTGTCGAGCTCGCGCTGCATGCCGGACACGGTGTCCTGGTACTGCACGGGGGTGGGCTTGACGCTCCAGCGGAGTTTGAGGTTGGAGGGGAGGAACTGCTGGGCGACGGGTGATTTCAGGATTGAGTCGACCGCGTCTTTCTGCTTGGCTGATACGATGGCCAGCACGGGGGATTCGCCGCTGCCCACAGAAAGGAAGTTCTGGCGGAGCGAGGGCTTGCCCTGGGCGGCGAGGGCGTTGTCGAGCTGGGCGACTGCGCCTGCAATCTGGCCTGCGCCGTAGCATTCGTAGAACTCGAGGTTGGCCGAACGCTGGAGCAGCTCGCGCACACGCTGGTGCTCTTTCACGCCGGGAAGCTCAAGGAGAATCTGGCCGTCGTTGTCCTGGAGCACCTGGATGTTGGGCGATACCACGCCGTATGCGTCGATACGGTTGCGCAACACGTTGGTGGCGGAGTTGTTGACGCGGTCTTTCACCTCGGCCTTAAGGGTCTGGGCCACGGAGTTATCGCTCTGGCCCGACTTGATGATCGAGTTGAAGACAACCGAGAAGTCGGCTCCGGAGTTGAGTTTGCGGTATTGCTGGACGAAGGTACCGACATAGTCAGAGGCGTGGTTGCCCTTGATGATGGAGTCGGTGGCGGCCAACGCGCGGTCGAATGCGGGATCGGCGTCGGAGTTCTTCATCGAGCGGAGCATGTCGGGCATTGAAACCTGGAGGATGACGTTCATACCTCCCTTGAGGTCAAGACCGAGGCCTACGCCCCATTTCTGTACTTCGTTGTAGTTGTAGCCCAACCAGACGGGGGTCTTGCTGATTGAGTCGATGTAGGCCTTGTAAGCCTTGTTGTACTGCTCGGAATTCTTGCCTTGTTGTCCGGCCTGGAGAAGCGCGTACTGCTCGGCCTTGGCTTCCTGCTTGCTGCTTACAAGGGAGAAAGAGAGGTAGAACAGGCACACGAGCACCAAGAAAATCGCGATAACACCGGCAATGATGCTTCCGAGGGTTCCTTTGCTTTGCATGTGTTAGATAAAAATTGTTATGAAGTTATTGTTAATTTTCGTCTAAATGATTGGTTGTCAGCTTGATGGGCTAACGCGCAAAAGGGCGTGGACACCCCGAGGGGCATAAACGCCTAATTTTCAGCTTGCAAATATACGAATAATCGTTGGTTAAAACAAACGATTTCGCGGTTTCGGCATAAAAAAGCGGCGTGGTCGCCTGCCATTCCCCGCTAAAAGTCAGGAAATAGTGAGGTGGAAGTCGGCGATGAAGTCAGCCGCGTGGGGGTTGTGCTCCACTATGTGGCGCAGCAGGTCGCGGTCGCTCCAGGCGGCCGGGGAGTCGGGGTCGTCGTTCACCTCGACGGTGATTTCTATGAAATCGTTGGCCAGTGTGGATCGCAGGTAGGCCAGCAGGCTGGGGAGTTCCTGGAGCATCACGTCGACCTGGGGCTGGTTGGCCACGAGCATCCTCATCTGCGGGGTGCCTTCGCCGTTTCTGGCAGGGCGCGAGGCGCGCATGGTGTTGCAAAGCACATGGGCCTTCTTGTGAAGCTCCATATAGTTCTCCCATGCGTCGGCGAATGATTTGTCGGTGAATGGGTTGCGCTTCTGCCGTACCGGGGTCGCGGCTGTGGCCTCGGCTGCTTTTGGCGCGTCGTTGAAGGCGTCGCGCAGGGATATGTGTGACTTCCCTCTGGTCGCCGCCAGGCCTGTAGTGGGCCTTGTGGCGGGGCGGGGCGGGGCAGGCGGTATGGCCGGGGCTGAAGTTGTTGGTGGGGCGGGTGTGGGTGGCGGTGCCGCCGCCGGGGCGGGGGATGGGGGCACGGCCACGGAGGGCTGTGGTGGCGTGGCGGGAGCGGATGGCGCGGAAGAGGAGGGTGCCTGTATCGGCTTTATTGTCAGCCCCTCTCCGCGTTCCGCGTCAGAGACGGGGGAGGGGCTTTGTAGTTGGCACAGTTTTATGAGCAGCAGCTCTATCAGGAATGTCTTGGATGAGGCCGTGCGGTATTCCATGTCTGCGTCGTTGCAGAGGCTCATGGCCGCGTAGAAGAACTGCGGGGGGAGCTGCGCGCCGAGGGCTGTGAGGGCCTGCCGGGTCTCGTCGTCGGTATCGATCAGGCTGACGGTCTGCGGCTCGCGGGCAACCATGAGGTCGCGCAGGAAGCCTGCGAGGCCGCCGAGGAAGAAGTATGAGTCGAAGCCGCGGTCGCGTATCTCCTTATATATTAATAACGCATCGGTCACTTTGCCGTCGCGGAATGCCTCGACCAGGCGGGTGTAATACCGTTCGTCGAGGATGTTGAGGTTGTCGATTGCCGACTGGTAGGTGATGGTGCCGCGCGATGATGCCGCCACCTGGTCGAAAATCGACAGCGCGTCGCGCATGGCCCCGTCGGCCTTCCTCGCGATTACCCCGAGTGCCTGGCGCTCGGCAGTCATGCCCTCGCTCTTGGCCACATATTCAAGGTGGTCGATGATGTCGGCGATGGTGATGCGCTTGAAGTCGTAGATCTGGCATCGCGACAGGATGGTCGGGATGATTTTGTGCTTTTCTGTCGTGGCAAGGATGAAAATCGCGTGGGCCGGCGGTTCCTCGAGTGTCTTGAGGAACGCGTTGAATGCCTGTTGCGACAGCATGTGAACCTCGTCGACGATGAACACCCGGTAGCGGCCGTCGACGGGCGGAATCTGCACCTGGTCGGTGAGGTTGCGGATGTCGTCGACCGAGTTGTTGGAGGCCGCGTCAAGCTCTATGATGTTGAGCGAGCGGTTCTCGTTGAACGCCCTGCACGAGGGGCACTCGTTGCAGGGGTCGCCGTCGGCGGTGGGGCTGGCGCAGTTGATGGTCTTCGCGAAAATGCGGGCGCATGTGGTCTTGCCGACGCCGCGCGACCCGCAGAACAGGTAGGCATGGGCCAGCCGGCTGGTCTGTATGGCGTTGCGCAGTGTCGCCGTCAGGGCTTTCTGGCCGACCACCGACGAGAATGTCGACGGGCGGTACTTGCGGGCCGAGACAATGTAGTTTTCTTCCATGCCCCAAAGTTAGCAAAAAAGCGCGGAACCACAGGGGCTCCGCGCGTTAAAATTCGATATGCGGCCGCTGGCTGCTCCCCTGGCGGGAGCGCGGGGCGGGGTATGGGGTCAGAAGATGCGTCCGGAGATGGTGAACTTCAGCACGGGGTAGACGGTGAAGTGGTCCATGACTTTCTGGAAGGTGTCGTCGTTGTCGGTCATGAACTGTGTGTCGACCTTCTCCTTGTTGATGTCGTCCCATACATATGGCTTGCCCTGGAACTGCACGCCAAGCTCCCACATGAAGTTGACGCGGCCCACGGGGCAGGGGCGGCCGGTGCCGATGCCGATGTAGGGGCGGAATGCGTTGACGCGCAGCGCGCCTCTTACATTACCGTTGGGATCGAGGGGAAGGCGGTAGTCGCCGATTTCCACCGCTGCGGCCTCATACATCCCGGGGGTAAAGTCGTCGACCTTGCCGGTGATTTTCACCATGTCGCGGCCTCCGAAATATCCGCCGACGGCGATGAAGAGCGGGAAGCGGTTGCCCAGGGGGTAGACGTTGAATATCAGCGAGCCCTGCACGCGTTTGAGCGAGCCGTTGAGGGTGATGTCGCGTGAGACGTATGACCCGTACATGCCGGTGGGGTCGTTGGTCTCGATGTCTACTTCCGAGTCGACGCTGAAGTTGAAGCCGGGCATGATGGAGATGCCCAGGCGTGCCTGGATGAATGGGGTGATGGGGGTGGCTGCTTCCACGCCGATACCGGTTGTGCCGACGTTGAGATTCACGCCGAGATGGTTGGCGATGCCGAGCATGTCCTTCACTTGTGCGGTTGTGTGGTTGGCTGCGAATAGTGCGGAGAACGCTACGCAGAGGCTAAGGAATAACTTTTTCATGGGAAATGAAGTTTGTGATTATGATTGGGGTCACGTCAATGCCGTTGCAAAAGTAATTAAAAAATCCAAAACAACAGTTAAATCGGCAATAAAAATCTCCGTTTCGGCCTTTTTGGTGGTCGGAACGGAGATATGGGGAGTGTGGGGCCGGGTTTCTCAGTCGTCCATCTTCATCGATTTGAAGCCTCCGAGCGGGTTGAATTTGAGCTCCACGCCGTCGTTCAGCTCGATTTCGTATCCTGAGGTTTTCTTCTCAATGGAGGTGATGAAGGTCTGCGGGAAATTCTTGCTCACATAGTTGCGTATGGCTTTGAGTATTAGTTTCTGCGGCACCTCCTTGGTCTTGCAGTCGACAGAGGTCCACTTGCCTGAGTTGTTGAACTCGATTTTGGTGCCGTTGGTCAGTTTCACGTCGTAGTCGGTCTTCTTGAGAAGGTGTTTGTCAACCTTTATCATGCTGACTTTGGCCTTGGGGAAGTGCTCGTTTAGGAATTCCTGGGCGGGTTGCGGCAGCTCGTCGCGGTCGATGGTGTATTTGTCGAACGCCCGGACGTTGGTGAGCGCGGCGGCCATAAATGCCAGGAGGAATAGGATTCGGTTGAGTTTCATATGTTTGTGGTTTGTTTTGGTTTGTCAGGTTGTGTGTTTGTTTTCGCGGAAGTGCCGTTGCCTTAAAAACATTCCGTAGGCTGAAAAGTTGCCTGATGCGGCGGAGCGGGGCTGGGCCGGATGCCGGTTAGGAAAGTTTTTGCGGGTGTAATTCGGGGATGTGTGAAAATAATCGCGGAAATGTTTGGTTATCAGCGAAAAAAGTTGTAATTTTGCAACGCTTTTAGGAGCGTCGCGCGCTGTCGTGTCCTGTAACCGCTTGACGGTTAGGGGTGTGTAGCGCGCGGGAAGCGCGTTGACGCGCCTGCTCCCTGGAGCGATGTGACGCTGAAATTACAACAACGAAGAATAAACAAAGTTAAAAACCGACTAAAAAACTAAGATGCCTACTATTCAGCAATTAGTAAGAAAAGGACGCGAGACTCTGGTAGACAAGAGCAAGTCGCCCGCGCTGGACTCCTGTCCCCAGCGTCGCGGTGTCTGCGTGCGCGTTTACACCACCACCCCCAAAAAGCCTAACTCGGCTATGCGAAAGGTCGCCCGTGTGCGCCTCACCAACGGCAAGGAGGTCAACTCCTACATCCCCGGCGAGGGCCACAACCTCCAGGAGCACTCGATCGTGCTCGTTCGCGGCGGTCGTGTTAAGGACCTCCCCGGTGTGCGCTACCACATCGTCCGCGGTACCCTCGACACCTCCGGTGTGAAGGACCGTACCCAGCGCCGTTCAAAATACGGAGCCAAGCGTCCCAAGGCAGGTGCTGCCAAGAAGTAATCGGTGATTCCCGAAAGCGGAGACGCGCCTGAAGCCAGGCTGCCCCGCGAGAGGATGACCCGGTGAAGTCACTGAAAGCACCGCGAGAAATCAACCCAAAGTTTTCAACAACCTGTTTTTGATTCCTCGAGCTGACAACGGTTGAGTAAGCCCCCGGGCAGAGGCCCCGGAGCTGAAGAAGACACCAGCCACGAAAAAGCAAAAACATTTCGCTTACTTAAACAATGAGAAAAGCAAAGCCTAAGAAACGCGTCGTACTGCCCGATCCCGTCTTCCATGACGTGAAGGTATCGAAGTTCGTGAACCACCTGATGTACGACGGAAAGAAGAACACCGCCTACACCATCTTCTACTCGGCCCTCGAGACCGTGAAGTCGAAGATGCAGAACGAGGAGAAGACCGCTCTCGAAATCTGGAAGAAAGCCCTCGAGAACGTGACTCCCCAGGTCGAGGTGAAGAGCCGCCGCGTCGGCGGCGCGACCTTCCAGGTCCCCACCGAAATCCGTCCCGACCGCAAGGAATCCATTTCAATGAAAAACCTCATCAACTACGCCCGCAAGCGCGGTGGCAAGACCATGAGCGACAAGCTCGCCGCCGAGATCATGGACGCTTTCAACGACCAGGGCGGTGCTTTCAAGCGCAAGGAGGACATGCACAAGATGGCCGAGGCAAACCGCGCCTTCGCTCACTTCCGCTTCTGATTCCACCCTGCCGGAAATACCCCTCCCGCCTCTCATTCTCCCGATGTTTCATTGATCTTAAGATTCCATTAAAACAAAAATGGCTAAAATAGACGAACAACTCAGATTTACGCGCAACCTCGGCATCATGGCCCACATCGATGCCGGCAAAACCACCACCTCGGAGCGCATCCTCTTCTACACCGGCCTCACCCACAAAATCGGTGAGGTTCACGACGGTGCCGCTACCATGGACTGGATGGAACAGGAACAGGAGCGCGGAATCACCATCACCTCCGCCGCAACCACCACTTTCTGGAACTACGCCGGAGGCAAATACAAAATCAACCTGATTGACACCCCGGGACACGTCGACTTCACCGTCGAGGTAGAGCGCTCCTTGCGTGTGCTTGACGGTGCCGTGGCCACTTTCTGCGCCGTCGGCGGCGTGGAGCCCCAGTCGGAGACCGTGTGGCGTCAGGCCGACAAATACAACGTGCCCCGTATCGGTTACGTCAACAAGATGGACCGCTCGGGCGCAAACTTCTTCGAGGTTGTACGCCAGGTGAAGGATGTGCTGGGTGCAAATCCCTGCCCCATCCAGATACCCATCGGTGCCGAAGAGACCTTCAAGGGCCTCGTCGACCTCGTGACCATGAAGGCCATCTTCTGGCACGACGAGACCATGGGCGCCGAGTACACCGAGGAGGAAATCCCCGCCAACCTCCAGGCCGAGGCCGAGGAGTGGCGCGACAAGATGCTGGAGAAAATCGCCGAATGCGACGACGCCCTCATGGAGAAGTACTTCGACGACCCCTCCACCATCACCGAGGATGAAATCCGCCGTGCCATCCGCACCGCCACCCTCAAGATGGAAATCGTGCCGATGATCTGCGGTTCCTCTTTCAAGAACAAAGGTGTGCAGCCCCTGCTCAACGCCGTCTGCGCCTACCTCCCCTCTCCCGTTGACTCGGGTGCGGTTGAAGGCAGCGCCCCCGGCGACCCCGACAAGGTAGAGACCCGCGAGCCCTCCCCCGAGGCCCCCATGTGTGCCCTCGCGTTCAAGATTGCCACCGACCCCTATGTGGGCCGTCTGACATTCTTCCGCGTCTACTCGGGCGACGTGGTTGCCGGATCCTACGTCCTCAACTCGCGTTCTGACAAGAAAGAGCGTGTTTCGCGTCTGTTCCAGATGCACTCCAACAAGCAGAACCCTATGGAGAAGATCGGCTGTGGCGATATCGGCGCAGGCGTCGGCTTCAAGGACATCCGCACCGGTGACACCCTCTGCGACGAGAACCACCCCATCGTGCTCGAGGCTATGGAATTCCCCGATCCCGTTATCGGTATCGCAGTGGAGCCCAAGACCCAGAAAGACCTCGACAAGCTCGGTGTCGGCCTGCAGAAACTCGCCGAGGAGGACCCCACCTTCCGTGTGGAGACCAACGAGGAGACCGGCCAGACCGTCATCTCCGGTATGGGCGAGCTTCACCTCGACATCATCATCGACCGTCTCAAGCGCGAGTTCAAGGTAGAGTGCAACCAGGGCCGTCCCCAGGTTACCTACAAGGAAGCCATCACCAAGCCCGTCGAGCTCCGCGAGGTGTTCAAGAAGCAGACCGGTGGTCGCGGTAAGTTCGCCGACATCATCGTACGCGTTGAACCCGTTGACGAAGGCTTCGAGGGCAACCTCCAGTTTGTCGACGAGGTGAAGGGCGGTAACATCCCCAAGGAGTTCATCCCCGCCATCCAGAAGGGCTTCACCAACGCGATGAAGAACGGTGTGCTCGCCGGCTACCCCGTTGAGAAGCTCAAGGTCACTGTCATCGACGGTTCGTTCCACCCCGTCGACTCCGACCAGCTCTCATTCGAGCTCTGCGCCATCCAGGCCTTCAAGAAGGCTTCGGAGAAGGCAGGGCCCGTCCTGATGGAGCCCATCATGAAGATTGAAGTCGTTACCCCCGAGGAATCCATGGGTGATGTTATTTCCGACCTCAACAAGCGCCGCGGCCAGGTTGAGGGTATGGAGACCTCACGCTCAGGTGCCCGCGTGGTGAAGGCCCAGGCCCCCCTGGCCGAGATGTTCGGCTATGTGACCGCCCTGCGTACCATCACCTCAGGCCGCGCCACCTCGACCATGACCTTCAGCCACTACTCAGAGGTTTCCTCATCGATCGCCAAGCAGGTGCTCACCGAGTGCCAGGGCCGCGTCGACCTGGTGAAGTAATCCTCACCCCAACCGAGAACAACAAGGCGGGGGAGGCAGCAAATGATTCTTGACTCCCCCGCCCATCCCACCCCCTCCGCTCAGGAGGGAAATATGAAAAAATCCAATCAAAAAACTCAGCAATGAGCCAGAAAATCAGAATCAAACTCAAATCTTACGACCACAACCTGGTTGACAAGTCGGCCGAAAAGATCGTAAAGACCGTTAAAGCCACAGGCGCCGTGATCTCGGGTCCCATACCCCTGCCCACCCACAAGCGCATCTTCACCGTCAACCGTTCCACATTCGTCAACAAGAAGAGCCGCGAGCAGTTCCAGCTCTCCTCTTTCAAGCGTCTGATCGACATCTACAACTCGACCGCAAAGACCGTTGACGCCCTGATGAAGCTCGAGCTCCCCTCAGGCGTGGAAGTGGAAATCAAGGTCTGATGGCCGTGGATTTGAACCCCGAAAGAAAACAATCTCAACAAACAGAAAACTGAAATGCCAGGATTATTAGGAAAGAAAATCGGAATGACATCCGTTTTCAGTGCCGACGGAAAGAACCTTCCGTGCACTGTTATCGAAGTAGGTCCTTGTGTGGTTTGCCAGGTGAAAACCGTTGAGACCGATGGCTACGATGCCCTCCAGCTCGGATTCGAGGAGCAGAAGGAGAAGCACTGCACCCAGCCCGAGCTCGGTCACTTCAAGAAAGCCGGCGTTACCCCCAAGCGCCACTTGGCCGAGTTCAAGGGTTTCAACGGCGAGTACAAACTCGGCGATACCATTACTGTTGACTTCTTCACCGAGGATGACTTTGTCGACATCGTCGGCACCTCCAAGGGTAAGGGTTTCCAGGGCGTAGTGAAGCGCCACGGTTTCGGCGGTGTCGGCCAGGCCACCCACGGCCAGCACAACCGCCTGCGTGCCCCCGGTTCGGTGGGCGCCTGCTCCTACCCCGCGAAGGTGTTCAAGGGAATGCGCATGGCCGGCCAGACCGGCAACGAGCGCGTGACCGTGCAAAACCTCAAGGTGGTCAAAATCATCCCCGAACACAACGTGATGATGATCAAGGGCTCGATTCCCGGAAGTAAAGGTTCAATCGTAATGATAGAGAAATAGTCAATGGAACTCGCAATCTACAACATAAAAGGTGAGGACACCGGCCGCAAGGCCCTCCTCAACGACGAGGTGTTCGCCATCGACGTTAACGAACACGCCATCTACCTCGACGTGAAGCAGTTCCTGGCAAACCAGCGCCAGGGTACCCACAAGTCCAAAGAGCGCAGCGAAGTTTCCGGTTCGACCCGCAAGCTCCACAAGCAGAAGGGCGGCGGCGGCAGCCGTATCGGTGACATCAACTCGCCCGTGCTCGTCGGCGGTGGCCGTGTCTTCGGTCCCCGTCCCCGCGACTACCGCTTCAAACTCAACAAGAAACTCAAGAATCTCGCCCGCCGCTCGGCTCTCTCGCTGAAAGCCAAGGAAGGCCAGATCACCATCGTCGAGGACTTCACCCTCGAGGCCCCCAAGACCAAGAGCTTCCTCGCCATCGAGCAGGGACTCAAGGTCAACGACAAGAGGGTCCTCTTCGTGACCTCGGCCGTCGACGCCAACGTGGCCCTGTCTGCCCGCAACATCCCCGAGACCCGTGTGATGCGCGCCGCCGACCTCAACACCTACGCCGTGATGAACAACAAGGCTATGGTCATCACCGAGAGCGGCCTCGAGATCGTTAACAAACTCTAACCTTCAGGAGGAACATAAGAATGGAAATTTCAATCAAGCCCATTGTGACCGAATCAGCCACCAGGCTGACCGACAAGCTCAACCGCTACACTTTCCGTGTGTCCCCCGACGCCAACAAGTTCCAGATCAAGGACCTCGTTGAGAAACTCTACGGCGTGAAGGTTGCGGCAGTCAACACTCAGGTTGTCCGCGGCAAGAACAAGGCCCGCTACACTAAGAGCGGCCTCCTGCGCGGCAAGACCGACGAATGGAAGAAGGCCTACATCACCCTCGAGGAAGGCCAGACCATCGATTTCTACAGCAACATCTAAAACGTCCCTTCGGGCCGGCGGCCAGCCTCGTCAGCTGAGGCAGGCCGCCGCCGATGAAGGCCGACAAGTGGTGAACGGCTCCGCGCCGCCTCAGTCATACTTCGGCCCCACCGGCCCGCCCGATAAGACACTCATCTACCAATAGAAAATGGCAGTAAGAAAATTCAAGCCCACCACACCTGGGCAGAGACACAAAGTTATTGGCGTGTTCAAAGGAGCGATCACTGCTACCACGCCAGAAAAATCTCTTACAGTCGGTAAAAAAAGCACCGGCGGCCGCAACGCCGAAGGCCACCTGACCAATCGCTACCTGGGCGGTGGACACAAACGCAAATACCGCATCATTGACTTTAAGAGAAACAAAGACGGTGTGCCCGCAGTCGTGAAGAGCATCGAGTACGATCCCAACCGTTCGGCCCGTATCGCCCTGCTCTACTACGTAGACGGTGCAAAAGCCTACATCATCGCACCCAATGGCTTAGAAGTTGGCCAGACGGTAGTCTCCGGAGCTGACGCCGCCCCCGAAGTGGGCAACGCCCTTCCCCTGAGCAAGATTCCCGTCGGTACAGTGATCCACAACATCGAGCTCCGTCCCGGACAGGGAGCCTTTATGGCCCGTTCGGCAGGCACCTTCGCCCAGCTCGTTTCCCGCGAGGGAGATTATGTGATCGTGAAGCTTCCTTCGGGTGAGACCCGCAAGATCCTGGCCGCCTGCAAGGCGACCGTCGGCGTGGTCGGCAACTCCGAGCACTCCCTGGAGCGCTCCGGCAAGGCCGGTCGCAGCCGCTGGCTGGGTCGTCGTCCCCGCAACCGTGGTGTTGTCATGAACCCCGTCGACCACCCCATGGGTGGTGGTGAGGGCCGCGCCTCCGGAGGTCATCCCCGCTCGCGCAATGGCCTCTACGCCAAGGGTCTCAAGACACGCGCTCCGAAGAAGCAATCTTCGAAGTACATCATCGAAAGACGGAAAAAGTAATCCCGTAGCTAACTTCTAACCAGATCTCAAAAGAATGAGTCGTTCACTTAAAAAAGGCCCCTTCATCAGCGTCAAGCTCGAAAAGAAGGTTAACGCAATGGAAGCATCCGGCAAGAAGTCGGTCATCAAGACCTGGAGCCGCGCTTCGATGATTGCCCCCGACTTTGTCGGCCACACCTTCGCCGTCCACAACGGCAACAAGTTCATCCCGGTCTACGTGACCGAGAACATGGTAGGCCACAAGCTCGGCGAGTTCGCCCCCACCCGCAACTTCCGCGGCCACGGCGGCAACAAGAAGAAGTAAGCCACGGGCCCTTCACCAACCTTCAATTCCACAAAAGCTGACCTGTCACCCAGACAAGAGGCTCAAGTAAAAATTCCCCCTAAAAAAACGAACATCAAATAAAATGGGTGTAAGAAAAAGAAACTCCGCTCAGGCAAGAAAGGACGCCCAGAAGGAAGTTGCCTTCGCCAAGCTGACCAACGTCCCCACCTCGCCCCGCAAGATGCGCCTGGTGGCTGACCTGGTACGCGGCAAGGAAGTCTTCCGTGCCCTCGGTATCCTCAAGTTCTCCAACAAGGAGGCTGCCGCCCGCCTCGAGAAGCTCCTCCGCTCGGCAATCGCCAACTGGGAGGCCAAAAACGACCGCAAGGCTGAAAGCGGCGAACTCTATATTTCCACAATCTTCGTTAACCCGGCTCCTATGCTGAAGCGCCTGCGCACAGCTCCCCAGGGCCGCGGCTACCGTATCCGCAAACGTGCCAACCACGTCACTCTCGTGGTTGACACCATTGACAAAGACGTAACCATCCAGGACAAAGACTAACCTATGGGACAGAAAGTAAATCCAATCAGCAACCGCCTCGGCGTGATCCGTGGCTGGGACTCCAACTGGTTCGGCGGCAAAAAGTACGGCGAAACCCTTCTGGAAGACTCTAAGCTCCGTAAGTACCTCAACGTCCGTCTGGCCAAGTCGAGCGTTTCCCGCATCGTCATCGAGCGCACACTCAAGCTAATCACCATCACCGTCTGCACCTCGCGTCCCGGCCTGATCATCGGCAAGGGCGGCTCTGAGGTTGACAAGCTGAAGGAAGAGCTCAAGAAAATCACCGACAAGGATGTGCAGATCAACATCTTCGAGGTGAAGCGCCCCGAACTCGACGCCCAGATCGTGGCCTCCACGATCGCCCGTCAGATCGAAGGCAAAATCGCCTACCGCCGCGCAGTGAAGATGGCCGTCGCAGCCACCATGCGTTCTGGCGCTGAAGGCATCAAGGTGCAGGTTTCAGGCCGCCTCAACGGCGCCGAAATGGCCCGCTCCGAAATGTTCAAGGAAGGCCGCACCCCGCTCCACACCCTCCGTGCCGACATCGACTACGCTCTGGTCGAGGCACACACCAAGGTCGGCGTGGTCGGCGTGAAGGTTTGGATCTGCCGCGGTGAAGTTTACGGCAAGCGTGACCTCGCCCCCAACTTCACCAACACCGGCAAGGAAGGCCGTCCGCAGGGCGGCGACCGCGGCAACCAGCGCCGCGGCGGCTTCCGCAAACCCCGCAACGCTTCCTCAAACAACGGTCGCTAATCTCTCACCTGACAACCAGGCGACTCTCCAGAGGAGTGCCCGCAGGGCCGGCCGCCCCCTTCCTCAAAGGCCGTCGCCCAGCTGACAAACCATAAAGCGCCACGCGGCGGACGGATCGTCAAGCCTCCGCCGCCGGCGCCCACGGAGGGAAACCACCCCAACTAGCATCTACCAAAAATGTTACAACCGAAAAAAACTAAATTTCGCAGAGTACAGAAAGGTCGCGCAAAGGGCAACGCCCAGCGCGGCAACCAGCTCGCTTTCGGTTCGTTCGGCATCAAGACCCTCGAGGCCAAGTGGATCACCGGACGCCAGATCGAGGCAGCTCGTATCGCTGTGACCCGTTATATGCAGCGCCAGGGACAGCTCTGGATCCGCATCTTCCCCGACAAGCCCATCACCAAGAAGCCTCTTGACGTACGTATGGGTAAAGGTAAAGGTAACCCCGAAGGATACGTGGCTTCAGTCACCCCCGGCCGTATGATCATCGAGATCGACGGTGTGCCCTTCGACGTGGCAAAGGAAGCCCTCCGCCTCGGCGCCCAGAAGCTTCCCGTGACAACCAAGTTTGTCGTAAGCCGCGATTATGATCCCAACCTCACCGTCTAATCATCCCCAAGTCAAACAACAAAAGCCCGAACAAGAAAGCTATGAAGAAAGAAGAAATCAAAGAGCTCTCTACGGCCGATCTTCGCGAGCGTCTGGCACAGATGGAGAAGGAGTACCTTCAGCTGAAGGCCAACCACGCCGTCTCCCCCCTCGACAGCCCCGCGAAAATCACTGCTGACCGCAAGATGATCGCACGTGTGAAGACCGAGCTGCGCGCCCGCGAGCTCGCCGAAAAATAATCCCCCAAATTAACCGTAATTACCCTTACCTTTTATTCAACCTGTTATGGAAGAAAAAAGAAACCTGCGCAAAGAGCGCATCGGCATCGTGTCGAGCAACAAGGGCGACAAGTCGATCACCGTTACGGTGAAATGGAAGGAGAAACACCCCATCTACGGCAAGTTCGTCAACAAGACCAAGAAGTACCACGCTCACGACGAGAACAACGAGTGCAGCATAGGCGACAAGGTTCGCCTCATGGAGACCCGTCCCCTGTCGAAGACAAAGCGCTGGAGATTAGTTGAAATCATCGAAAAAGTGAAGTAAGCCATGATACAGACCGAATCCCGATTGACCGTTGCCGACAACAGCGGTGCAAAAGAGGCCCTGTGTATTCACGTCCTCGGTGGCACCGGCCGTCGTTACGCGTCCGTAGGCGACATCATCGTTGTCTCCGTCAAGAGCGTCATCCCCTCTTCCGACGTAAAGAAGGGTACAGTCTCCAAGGCCGTCGTAGTACGCACCAAGAAGGAAATCCGCCGTCCCGACGGTTCCTACATCCGTTTCGACGACAACGCCTGCGTGCTGCTTAACAACGCCGGCGAGCTCCGCGGCACCCGTATCTTCGGCCCTGTCGCCCGTGAGCTCCGCGCCACCAACATGAAGATTGTCTCCCTCGCACCCGAGGTCCTCTAATCACCCCAACCGTAAATCATCCCCATTATGAGCAAAATGCATATTAAAAAGGGCGATACCGTTTACGTTCTCGCTGGCGAGGACCGCGGCAAGCAGGGTCGCGTGCTTTCTGTAGACGCAGCCAAGAACCGCGCCGTCGTTGAAGGCGTACACATCGTCTCTAAGAGCACCAAGCCCACCGCGAAGTATCCCCAGGGTGGCATCGTGAAGATGGAAGCCCCCGTCAATATCTCTAACCTCAGCCTCATCGATCCCAAGAGCGGAAAGCCCACCCGTATCGGCATCCGTGTAAACGATAAGGGCGAGAAAGTTCGTTACGCTAAAAAATCCGGAGAGGAAATCAAATAATGAGCACTACACTCCAGAAAAAATACGAAGAGACCATCGCGCCCGCCATGATCAAGGAGTTCAACTACACGACTCCGATGCAGGTGCCCCGTCTGAAGAAGATCGTCATCAACCAGGGCCTCGGCGAAGCCACCCAGGACAAGAAGATCATCGAGACCTCAATCAACGAGCTGACTGCCATCACCGGCCAGAAGGCTGTGCAGACCCTCTCGAAGAAGGACATCTCCAACTTCAAAGTCCGCAAGAAGATGCCCATCGGCGCCCGTGTGACCCTGCGTCGCGACAAGATGTATGAGTTCCTCGAAAGACTCGTGCGCGTGGCCCTGCCACGTATCCGCGACTTCAAGGGTATCGAGGGCAAGCTCGACGGCCGTGGCAACTACACCCTCGGCATCACCGAGCAGATCATCTTCCCTGAGATCAACATCGACAACATCTCGAAGCTCATGGGCATGAACATCACTTTCGTCACCTCGGCCAACACCGACGAGGAAGGTTTCGCTCTGCTCAAGCACTTCGGCCTCCCCTTCAAGAAGTAAGGATGCAGCGGGCTTGTCCCGCGAGTTTCCCTGAATGAAGGATTCCATACCGACGGAGCGGCCCGCGTCAACGCGGTGCCGTTCCGTCGACTTTTTGTTTAAAAAGGCTAACGCCGTGTGAAAGATGGTGAAAGCCGTTGTGGCGGATAGGAATAAGAGTTAACTTTGCGGCGGTAGCCATGTCGTCCCGCAGTTTTTGGGGTGGACTCCATTGCGGACGCTGTGGCCTATTCGCGGGAGGCTCTGGCCTGCCGCTGCGACCAATCACTGTCCCGCTTATGGAAAAACCATCGGTTTCGTTAGTATCATTACTCCTTGTGGCTGTGTCGCTGCTGGGCTGCGCCTTGGCGGCGCGGGCGCAGAGGACGGTGGTCGCCGACTCGGTGACGCGGTTGTCGTTGCCCTCCGCGTCAGTGTTTGACCGCGACGGGCGTTTCGCCGGAATAAGCAGGGCCGACGGCCGCTTGCCTTATGTGTCGCCGGCGGCGTATCCCCTGACCATCCGTTACATCGGCTACAAGGAGAAGGTGGTGCCGATGACCGGGAATGACACCATTTTCATGCAGGAACTCTCACGGGAGCTGTCTGAGGTGGTCGTGGAGTCGCGCAGCCACAAGGTGCTGCATATGCTGGCTTATGTCAGGGAATACTCCACGCTGACGACCTACACCGACACCGTCTCCCTTTTCCGCGAGAAGATGGTCGATTACATGCTTCCTGAAGGTGACACAGGCAGCTTCAAGGGGTGGAGCAATCCCAGGGTGCTTGCTTCGAAGTCATATTACCGGTTCACCGACGCGAAAGGCCTCGACAGCGTCAGCGACCGGTGCAACCATCATTTTTCCTGGGCCGACTGGATGTGGGCAAGGGTGGATGTCACCTTGCCCGGCGCGTTGCGCGGCGTGGAGGTGGCCTCCGACACGGTAAATGGGAGGTACCAGCCGGCCGAGATATGGGTGAGGAACGGCAGCCGGGTGGTGGTGGATGTGGATGTGATGGCCGATGCGCGGAGCCGCAGATGGGTGCCGGGCCTGCTGCCTTTTTTCCGCAAGGATGTCGATTTCGAGCAGGTCAGGGTCAGGTTCGACTATGACAATGTCGCCCAGGATTCGGTCATGCCAGCTGACTTGGCCGGATACTCGTTTGACATAGAGTCGAACGGGCGCGGCCACGGTATGTTCATGTTCAACCGTGTCGACCAGCCGTATTGCGTCTCGACCTATGGCGAGGTCTATGTGATTGACAAGGAGTATGTCACGGTGAAGGAGGCGCGCAAGTGGGAGAAGCGCCAGATGAGCGGCCGCGACATTGCGATATTCGAGCCGGCCGAGGCCCCGGCGTTGCAGCCCGCGGTGGTGGAGCTGGTCGACCGGGTGAACAGCATCGACCGTGACGACGTGAAGCTCGCCATTGCTCCCGACAGACGGCTGATAGGACGGGAGGTGGAGAAGCTGACCTTCGAGAAGGCTGTGTTGCAGCGGTTGAAGGGGATTCTGGGGATTTCGCAGCTGAGGGGCCGCTGGAAGCAGAACCGCCACTGGAGGGAGTTCCGGGAGGAGATGCGCGAGCGCAACCAGCGCCAGATGGAGGCTGATGACGGGAGTCACGGAATGTGATTTAAGAAAGTTTAACAAATAAACCATCTCGTTTCAGGCCGAATTAAGGGCTTTTTTCTATGCCGTTTCAGAAAAAATGACGAACTTTGCACCTGATTTATAGGCTTATGCCGCCTGTTTTCCCCTCCGGAAATTCTTGCAATGGACTTCGTGAAGCGGGAGAGGATGGCGCAAAAGCTTGAAAATTAGCGACTTTTTAGGTCACTTGCGGTTCTGAGGTACTTCTCGCCTCCCCCCCTGTGGAGGAGCTGTTGCGGGAAGCAGTGAGGAATCGGAAGTTTTTTCGTTGAGTATCAGTAAACCATAATATTAACCATTAACTTCAGGACATGGCAAAAGAATCAATGAAAGCCCGCGAAGTGAAGCGCGCGAAGCTCGTCGCCAAGTATGCCGCCAAGAAGGCCGCCCTCAAGGCTGCCGGTGACTATGAGGCTCTCCAGCTTCTCCCCAAGAACGCGTCAAGCGTGCGCCTCCACAACCGTTGCTCCATCACCGGCCGTCCCAAAGGCTACCTCCGCCAGTTTGGCATCTCGCGTATCCAGTTCCGCGAAATGGCATCTGCAGGCCTTATCCCCGGTGTGAAGAAAGCAAGCTGGTAATCTCCGCGGACAAACCCTGACATCGCGTGAGGGGAGCGCAAGGCGTCCGCCTCCGTCAGAAAACGCCCGGCACGGCCAACGTGCAGGAGATCATCCGGGTAAGCCCAGTTTCTGCGGGACCCCCCGGACAGCAATCCCGGCCGCCCGTCGCAGGGCCGCGAAAATGATCCCGAAAGGGAGTTTCCTCAAACCCGCAAGGGGAGAGGAGCAGTTTCCGCGCTTCAAACCAGCCAGGCGGTATCCACAGCAGATACCCCGGCGCAAAAACAAATTTTAAATACTGACGGGCCCGCCCGTCGAGTTTAAAACAACCCAACAACAATGACAGATCCAATAGCAGATTATCTGACAAGATTGAGGAATGCCATCAAGGCCCAGCACCGTGTGGTCGAGATCCCGGCCTCCAACCTCAAGAAAGAGATCACCAAGATTCTCTTCGAGCAGGGCTACATCCTCAACTACAAGTTCATTGAAGGTGAGACCCCTTCGGGCACCATCAAGGTCGCCCTCAAGTATGATCCCGTAGACCGCGTCAACGCCATCAAGGGCCTCAAGCGTGTCAGCCGTCCCGGCCTCCGCCAGTACTGCGGTTACAAGTCGATGCCCCGCGTCCTCAATGGTCTCGGTATCGCCATCCTCTCCACTTCCAAGGGTGTGATGACCAACAAAAAGGCCGCCCAGGAGAAGATCGGCGGCGAAGTTCTCTGTTACGTTTATTAATCGAAAGGAGGAAACAACAATATGTCACGTATAGGTAAAGCCCCCATCGAAATCCCCGCAGGCGTAACCGTTGAAATCGCCAAAGACAACGTCGTTACCGTCAAAGGTCCCAAAGGAACCCTCGTACAGGCCGTCAACCCCGAGTTTGAGATCAAGCTCGAAGACGGTCACCTCCATATCATCCGTCCCTCCGACGACCGCGAGCACCGCGCACAGCACGGCCTTTACCGCTCGCTGCTCCACAACATGGTGGTTGGTGTGTCAACCGGCTACCGCAAGGAGATGGAGCTCGTCGGCGTAGGTTACCGCGCATCGGCCACCGGCCAGGTGCTCGAGCTCTCCCTGGGTTACTCCCACGCCATCTTCATCAAGCTTCCCCCCGAGATCAAGGTCGAGGCGAAGTCGGAGCGTAACAAGAACCCCCTGATCATCCTCGAGAGCGACGACAAGCAGCTCCTGGGCCAGGTGTGCGCCAAAATCCGCTCCCTCCGCAAGCCCGAGCCCTACAAGGGCAAAGGTATCAAGTTTGTTGGCGAGGTTATCCGTCGCAAGAGCGGAAAGACCGCCGGTGCCAAGTAAACATAAGTTGAACCTACATCGACTGTAAGAAAAATGATCTCCAAGCAGCAAAGAAGAAATAAAATCAAGGCGCGCATCCGTGGCCGCATCTCCGGCACCGCCGCGCGTCCCCGCATGACCGTTTTCCGTTCAAACAAGCAGATCTACGTCCAGCTTGTTGACGACCTCAAGGGCCAGACCCTCGCCAGCGCTTCCTCGAAGGGCATCGCCGAGGGCACCAAGACCGAAATCGCCGCCAAGGTCGGAAAGGCCATCGCAGAGAAGGCTATCGCCGCAGGTTACCCCGAAGTGGTCTTCGACCGCAACGGCTACCTTTTCCACGGCAGAGTTAAATCACTGGCTGACGCAGCTCGCGAAGGCGGACTTAAATTCTAAACGACAATGGTAAACAAGAACAACCGAGTTAAGACAACCAACGACATAGAACTCAAGGACCGTCTGGTGGCCATCAACCGCGTCACCAAGGTGACCAAGGGTGGCCGCACCTTCACCTTCGCCGCCATCGTCGTGGTCGGCAACGAAGACGGAATCATCGGCTGGGGCCTCGGCAAAGCCAACGAGGTGCAGGCCGCCATCGCCAAGGGCGTCGAGGCTGCCAAGAAGAACCTCATCCGCGTGCCTGTCCACAAGGGCACAATCCCCCACGAGCAGGCTGCCCATTTCGGCGGTTCCGAAGTGCTGCTCAAGCCTGCCAGCCACGGTACCGGAGTAAAGGCCGGCGGTGCCATGCGTGCCGTTCTCGAGAGCGTCGGCATCACCGACGTGCTTGCCAAGTCAAAGGGCTCGTCTAACCCCCACAACCTGGTGAAGGCTACCATCGCCGCCCTCGGCGAGTTGCGTTCCCCCGCCCAGGTGGCCCAGAACCGCGGCATCTCCGTCAACCAGGTATTCAACGGCTAACCCCAGGAAAGCTACAACAATGGCACAGATTAAAATCAAGCAGATAAAGAGCCGCATCGGCGCTCCCGCTGTGCAGAAGCGCACACTCGACGCCCTCGGCCTCAAGAAAATGAATCACGTGGTGGTCAAAGAAGACACCCCCTCCGTGATGGGTATGGTAAACCGTGTTCGTCATTTGGTAGAAGTGACCAACGCTTAATCAATATCATTAGCATTCAGCAACTATGGATTTAAGTAACTTAAAACCCGCCGTGGGCTCCACGACCCGCAGCACCCGCATCGGTCGCGGTCCCGGCTCTGGCAAGGGTGGAACTTCTACCCGTGGACACAAGGGAGCCAAGTCGCGCTCCGGATACAAACGCAAGATTGGTTTCGAAGGTGGCCAGATGCCCCTCCAGCGCCGTCTCCCCAAATTCGGCTTCACCAACATCAACCGTGTGGAGTACAAGGCCATCAACCTCTCAGTGCTGGAGACCCTCGCGGCCGCCCAGAACCTGGAGAAAATCGGTCTCGACGAGCTCCGCGCAGCCGGTTTCATCAACCGCAAGCAGCTGGTGAAGATCCTCGCCAACGGCGCCGTGACCCGTGCGCTCCAGGTTGAGGCCAACGCTTTCTCGGCAGCCGCCGAAAAGGCCATCACCGAAGCCGGAGGCTCGATCTCCAAAGTGAAATAAACACTCCCTCCCCCACCGCTCAAAAGCACCCCATTAAATGAAATTCGTTCAAACCCTTAAAAACATCTGGACTATCCAGGAGCTGCGTCAGCGACTCACCATCACGGTGCTGCTGGTGCTGGTTTACCGTCTGGGGTGTTATGTTGTCCTGCCGGGCATCAACCCCGCCGACCTTGAAGCCCTCACCAACTTCACCAACAAGACCGGTCTGATGCAGCTGCTCGACATGTTCTCAGGAGGAGCCTTCTCCCAGGCCTCGATTTTCGCCCTCGGTATCATGCCCTACATCACGGCCTCAATCGTGATACAGCTTGCCGGCATGGTGCTGCCTTCATTCCAGAAGATGCAGCGCGAAGGCGAGAGCGGCCGTCAGAAGCTCAACCAGTACACCCGTTACCTGACGGTGCTGATTCTCCTGGTGCAGGGTCCCGCCTACCTTTACAACCTGAAGGCTCAGATTGTGAACGCCGGCGGCTCCAGCGACATGGGCTTCTGGATGGTCGCGTTCCTGACGGTGATTCTCGCCGCAGGCTCGATGTTCATCATGTGGCTTGGAGAGCGCATCACTGACCGCGGTATCGGCAACGGTATCTCGTTCATCATCCTCGTGGGTATCATCGCCCGCCTGCCGATGTCGCTCGTCTATGAGTTCACCAGCCGTCTGCCCGGGTCTACCGGCTCCGAGGGCGGTCTGATCATGTTCATCGTAGAGATCGTGCTGCTCTTCGCGGTAACCGTGGGCGCCGTGCTGCTCGTGCAGGGCACACGCAAGGTGCCTGTGCAGTATGCCAAGCGCATCGTGGGCAACCGCCAGGTGGGTGGTGTGCGCCAGTACATCCCCCTGAAGGTCAACGCCGCCGGCGTCATGCCCATCATCTTCGCCCAGGCCATCATGTTCATCCCCCTGACCTTGTCAGGCTTCGGAGCGCGTGAAGGCGCCACAGGCTTCTTCGCTACCTTCGCCGACATCAACGGCTTCTGGTACAACTTTGTGTACTTCATCCTGATTGTCGCCTTCACTTACTTCTACACCGCCATCACCGTGCGTCCCACCCAGATGGCTGAAGACATGAAGCGCAACAACGGGTTCATCCCCGGAGTGAAGCCCGGCAAGAAAACCGCTGAGTATCTCGATTCGATCATGTCGCGCATCACCCTGCCCGGCTCGATTTTCCTCGGCATCGTGGCCATCCTCCCGGCGTTCGCGCGCCTGTTCGGCATCAGCCAGAACTTCGCGCAGTTCTTCGGCGGAACCTCCCTGCTGATTATGGTGGGTGTCGTCCTCGACACTCTCCAGCAGATCGAGTCACACCTGATGATGCACCACTATGACGGCCTGATGAAGGACGGCAAAATCAAGGGCCGCACCACCGGCTCTGCCTACTGATTCAGTCCCGAACTCCCAACACCCGCTGCCGGAGAAGGCTCTGACCGCCTTTTCCGGCAGGGGGTTGAACTCTGAAATCCCCCCGACCCTTTCAAGAACCAGATGATTTACCTCAAGACTCCCGACGAAATTGAAAAGATGCGGCGCGCCTGCGAGCTGACCTCCCTCACACTGGGAGAGGTGGCCAAGCTGGTACGTCCCGGAGTCACAACCCACAAGCTCGACTCCGTCGCCCGCGAGTTCATCGTCAAGAACGGCGGCCGTCCGGCATGCCTGGGTTACGGCGGTTTCCCCGCCACGCTCTGCATCGAAGTCAACGAGACGGTGGTGCATGGATTCCCCTCCTCCTACACCCTGCGTGAGGGTGACATTGTCGGTGTTGACCTTGTCGTCGAGCTCGACGGCTACAACGGCGACATGTGTTACACTTTCCCGGTTGGAGAGGTGGCCCCGGAGGTGATGGAGCTGCTGAAGACTACCAAAGAGTCGCTTTACGCGGGCATCGAAGCCTGTCGCGAGGGCTATCGCCTGGGCGACATCTCCAACGCCATACAGACCTATTGCGAGAAGCGGGGTTACTCCGTGGTGCGCGAGATGTGTGGCCACGGAATCGGGCGCAAGATGCACGAAGATCCGGAGGTGCCCAACTTCGGGCGCCGCGGCACAGGCCCCCTGATCAAGAACGGCCTTTGCATCGCTATCGAGCCGATGATCAACCTGGGCAGCCGCAACATCGTCATCGAGGATGACGGCTGGACCTGCCGCACCCGTGACCGCAAGCCTTCGGCGCATTACGAGCATACTGTGGCCGTCAATGGCGGGCAGACGGAGATTCTGACCTCCTTCGACCCGATACAGGACGCCATGGGCGATATGTTCGTCTGACGCGCTTGGGCGCTCCACCATATTCATCAGGACAAATAAGACAGAAACCCCGACAGAAAACTTATGTCAAAGCAATCTGCAATAGAACAAGACGGCGTGATACTCGAAGCCCTTTCCAACGCGATGTTCCGCGTGGAGCTTGAGAACGGCCATGAAATCACCGCCCATATTTCGGGAAAGATGCGCATGCACTACATCAAGATCCTGCCCGGAGACAAAGTGAGGGTCGAGATGTCGCCTTATGACCTCTCGAAGGGTCGAATCGCGTTCCGCTACAAGTAAGCAAAACCGAACCATCAAATAATTCCAAAAAGAATTCACAATGAAAGTTAGAGCTTCCATCAAGAAGCGTTCCGCCGACGACAAGATCGTGCGTCGCAAGGGCCGCCTCTATGTGATCAACAAGAAAAATCCCAAAAACAAACAGCGCCAGGGATAACATGCGTTAATCCGGGAAAACCGGCGGCGGTTTGTCAGGATATTGCCCGGGGGAAGGGCACAGGCCCCAATCCCACAAGTGTTGGCAATGAAACCGCGTGAAAGGTTTCCGAATCCCGCTGATTTTTGTTATTTTCGCGTTAAAATTTCAAGACTCAACCAAAGCATTTATGGCAGTAAGAATCGTGGGAGTTGACCTCCCCCAGAACAAGCGAGGCGAAATCGCCTTGACCTACATCTTCGGCATCGGCCGCTCGGCCGCTAAGACCATCCTGGAGAAAGCCGGTGTAGACGTGAACATCAAAGTGAAGGACTGGACTGATGCCCAGGCTGCGCAGGTTCGCGAAGTCATCCAGGCTAACTACAAGGTAGAGGGTGACCTCCGCAGCGAAATCCAGCTCAACATCAAGCGACTTATGGATATCGGTTGCTACCGTGGCGTGCGCCACCGTAACGGCCTCCCCGTCCGCGGTCAGTCGACCAAGAACAACGCCCGTACCCGCAAGGGACGCAAGAAAACCGTCGCTAACAAGAAGAAAGCCACTAAATAACGAATACCCCAAGAAAGTATCATGGCAAAGAAAACAGTCGCAGCCAAGAAGCGCAACGTCAAGGTTGACGCCGCCGGCCAGCTTCACGTTCACTCCTCTTTCAACAACATCATCGTGTGCTTAGCCAACAGCGAAGGACAGGTGATCTCATGGTCATCCGCAGGCAAGATGGGCTTCCGCGGATCCAAGAAGAACACCCCCTACGCCGCCCAGATGGCTGCCCAGGATTGCGGCAAGATCGCTTATGATCTCGGCCTGCGCAAGGTGAAAGCCTACGTCAAAGGTCCCGGCAACGGCCGTGAGTCGGCCATCCGTACCGTCCACGGAATGGGAATCGAGGTAACCGAAATCATCGACGTTACTCCGCTGCCCCACAACGGATGCCGTCCCCCGAAACGTCGTCGCGTATAATCCCGCACTCCACGGCAGAAATCCAAACAGGGCTGTGACCCGCCGGACTGCATAGTCTCTCCCGACTACTGATGGTTCATTGACAGCGGCTTGTCGCCGCCCGGGAGCAGACCCCGGCCAGCCCATTAACCAACTTTTAAAAAGTTAAATACACAAATGGCTAGATACACAGGTCCCAAGACCAAAATCGCACGCAAATTTGGCGAACCCATCTTCGGCGAGGACAAGATCCTGAGCCGTCGCAATTTCCCTCCCGGCCAGCACGGTCAGAACCGTCGCCGCAAAACCTCGGAATACGGCATCCAGCTGCGCGAGAAGCAGAAGGCCAAGTACACCTACGGTGTGCTCGAGCGCCAGTTCCGCAACCTCTTCGAGAAGGCTTCAGGCATGAAGGGTATCACCGGTGAGATCCTTCTCCAGCTCCTCGAGGGCCGTCTTGACAACGTGGTTTACCGTCTGGGCATCGCCAAGACCCGCGCCGCCGCCCGTCAGCTTGTGCTCCACAAGCATGTGACTGTCAACGGCCAGGTCGTGAACATCCCCTCTTTCGCTGTTGAGCCCGGCATGGTCATCGGTGTCCGCGAGAAGTCAAAGTCTCTCGAGATCATCGCCGACTGCCTCGCAGGCTTCAACCACAGCAAGTACCCCTGGCTCGAATGGGACGAGTCAACCAAGAGCGGCAAACTGCTCCATGTCCCCACCCGTGAGGACATCCCCGAAAACATCAAGGAGCAGCTCATCGTCGAACTCTATTCTAAGTAATCCGTTAAACACCAAGATCCATGGCTATTTTAGCATTCCAAAAACCTGACAAAGTCGTAATGTTGGAAGCCAACAGCTTCTACGGCAAGTTTGAGTTCAAGCCTTTGGAACCCGGCTATGGTATCACTGTGGGCAACGCCCTGCGTCGAGTGCTTCTCTCCTCACTCGAGGGCTATGCCATCTCCGCCATCAAGATTGACGGCGTGAAACACGAGTTCGATACCATCCCCGGCGTAAAAGAGGATGTGACAAATATCATCCTCAATCTCAAGAAGGTGGACCTCAAGCAGGTGACCGAAGATGCCGAGACCGAGAAAGCTTCCATCCACGTGTCGGGCCAGGAGGTGTTCAAAGCCGGTGACATCGGAAAGGCCCTTTCGGGCTTTGAAGTCCTCAATCCCGAGGAGGTCATCTGTCACTTGGATCCCGACGCGAGCTTCAACCTCGAGGTCACAATCAACAAAGGCCGTGGCTGGGTGCCCGCCGACGAGAACCAACTCGAAATCTCCGACATCCAGACCTTGGCCATAGACTCGATTTACACCCCGATCAAGAACGTCAAGTACGCAGTTGAAAACTTCCGCGTCGACCAAAAGACCGACTACGAGAAACTCATCATCGAAATCACCACCAACGGCTCCATCCTCCCCAAGGACGCCCTCAAGGAGGCCGCCAAGATTCTGATCTACCATCTGATGCTCTTCTCAGACGACAAGATCACAATCGAGACCACAGAGACCGACGGCGCTGAGGAATTCGATGAGGACGCTCTCCACATGCGCCAGCTCCTGAAGACGAAACTGGTCGACATGGACCTCTCGGTGCGCGCTCTCAACTGCCTCAAGAGCGCCGAAGTCGAGACCCTCGGCGAACTGGTCGTCTTCAACAAGACCGACCTGCTGAAATTCCGCAACTTCGGCAAAAAGTCCCTGACGGAACTCGACGAACTGCTGGCCAATCTCGGCCTGTCGTTCGGCATGGATATTTCCAAATACAAACTCGACAAAGAGTAATAACTGAACAACAACGATGAGACACAATAAAAGCTTCAATCACCTGTCGCGCAAGAAGGCCCATCGCGACGCCCTTCTTGCCAACATGACCATCTCTCTTATCAAGCACAAGAGGATCTTCACCACCCTGGCAAAGGCCAAGGCCCTGCGCATGTACGCCGAGCCCCTGATCAACCGTGCCAAGGAGGACTCCATGGCCAACCGCCGCCTGGTCTTCTCCTACCTCCAGAACAAGGAGGCCGTCACCGAGCTGTTCCGCGAAATCTCCCAGAAGATCGCCGACCGTCCCGGTGGCTACACCCGCATCCTCAAGACCGGCAACCGTCTTGGTGACAACGCCAAGACCTGCTTCATCGAGCTGGTAGACTACAACGAGAACATGCTCAAGGACAAGAAGTCTGAGAAGAAGGGCCGCACCCGCCGTTCGCGCAAGTCAACCTCCACCGAGGCCGCACCCGCCGCTGAAGCCGCCGCTCCCGCCGAGGAACCCCAGGCCGAGTAAATTTGATTGCACCTCTATGAGAGGTTGTGATTATAAACAAAAAGGCACCTGCTGCAAACATTGTCAGTGGGTGTCTTTTTGCCTTTGTTCTCAGATTATAAGTGATATTCAAATATAAGATGGAGAAGGCAGCAGATATGAATCAGCATCGAAGAATGATGCAGATGCTTTTTTATGTTTTTGTTGGTTTGGCAGTTGTGTGTCAGACATTAATATTTTATTTGAATCAGAGCATTATAGCCGCCGGGCCCAGATTGCTGACTTTCTCTATTCTTTCTGATACAGGGATAATATTAGGTATATGTGTAACATTGTTATGGCGGTGGCGATGGTGCGCTTTGGTTTTGTTATTTGTCGACTTGGTGTTGCTGATAACAAATGGCCTGTATATCCAGAGTTTCAATGATTTTTTTCCGTTGTCGTTGTTTGCGGCTTACAAGAATATAGACTCGACGTTGGGTGATTTCATTATGCGTTCATTAAGATGGTGGTTATTAGTGATGTCGGTTCCATTTTTGAGTGTGCTTATATTCTATGTAGAGAAAAGGAAACTAATTGAGGACAATTGTTTAAGTCAGAAAACAAGACTAACTATATCCCTTGTCGCGGTTTCGTTGTTTGTTATGGGACAGGGATATGTGTTGTCTTATCATATACAGGAAGATGGAGTCAAGGCTGCGGTTTCGCCGAGAGTGTTGAAAGAGTATCTGGCTGCAGAGCATTCTCTTCACAGCGAGGTTGCCAAGTGGGGAATTGTGTCTACTTATATATCATCTTTGATGCCGTGGTATAATCATCTGGAATTTTGTGAGGATGATTGGTTGGCCGTGGATCGGTTTGTAGAGGAACCAAAGGGAGAGCTCCCGGAGAAATTCAGCGAAATCTTTGAAAAGAATGGCAGCAAAAGGTTGATTTTGATTATTGTGGAGTCGTTCAGCTCGTTGACTATAGGCAAGGAAGTAAATGGAGAAAAAATCACGCCTTTTATTGATTCGATATTGGTATCCAAAGATGTTGTCTTCTTCCCGAACTTGATATCACAAGTAAAGGGTGGTGTCAGCTCAGATGCCCAGTTGATGTACAATACTGGTATTTACCCCTTGTCAAAGGGCGCGTCGGTGATGACATCCAGGCTGCCATTGTTGCCATCGCTGGCATCAGTTTTTAAGAGAGATGGCGTGGCGGTTGAGCTTGTAGGAGAGTCAAGTTCGCTGTGGAATCATAAGAAGACGAGTGTCGCATGGGGATATGACACCCTGTATCATAGTCTTGCTGTAGGAAAATCGGGCGGTTATTTTCCGATGGCAGACCATTATATCTTTGAAAAGGCAAAAGAGGTTGTGGAGAATGACAAGAAATTGAGAATGTTGACAATCTGCACATTGTCGATGCACGGTTTGTTTTCAGAATCAGATCTGGGACGGTTTGACCCGTATCTGACGGGAGAGACTATTGATATGTGTGCGTATTGGGAAATGACCAGGCGATTTGATGACGAGTTGCGGGGGGTTGTCGATTTTTTGAAGGAAAAAAGATTGTATGACAGTTCTGTGATTGCGATTGTGGGAGACCATAATCCTCATGTGATGGCAGATAGTGATTATACACCAGTGCCATTTCTGATATTGAATTCAGGTGTAAGCTTCGCAAGCTCTGTGATAGCAGGCCAGGTAGATGTATACCCGACAATATTGGATGTGATGGGATTGTATGGTGAGAAAACTGTGTGGCCAGGGGTTGGGCATAGTCTATTCAGGGATAGGAAAGGGATTGTCGGTTACACCCGGGGAGGAAAGTGGTGTGTCAGTGGCAAAAAAGACAGCATTGAAGTTGCAAGGATTAGAGAGGGGCATGATTTGTCTGAGAAAATCCAGTCAGGAATCAGTGGAGACTTCAGCACTATGTTTGTGAACCATCGTCATACGAGGAGTAAACGATAGAGAAATTGTTTTATCTGTAATAGGAGATGTGTGACGGAGAGAGGGTGGAGAGAAAAACGCGATTATAATCATTTGTCGCCTGATGAATTTTCATTGTTCAGGCGTATGATTAATTCCTTGCTAGCTGATGAATCAAATTTCCTGGCAAAAAATGCGCCGCTTTCTATTATTTGGTTGTAATCTTCGATTGTTAATGTTTTGGGATTTGGAAGTTTGTCGCTCCAATCGATGTAGCGATGGTAATCTTTATGAAGTTTAAGGTTGCTATTTGCAAGAATGGTGTGAAATAATAATTCATCTGAACAAGTAGTGAACGGTATAATCTGGTTGATTGATGATTCATTATCAAGTATCAGTTTGGCTGCATCTGGAGTAAGGTCAAACCAAGCGCTCCCGTAGAATGTTTTGGGAAATGTTTTCTTTATTTTGGCCAGGCGGTTTATTCCTGTTGTTTTCTGAATAAAATTCAAAATACGTTGAAAATAGCGGTTAACTCTGAAATAATAGTATTTCAGCCGTACTTCTCGTTCTTCAGCCTCTTCTATGTCGATTACGGCATGAATCCCGATTTGGTGTTCATACCATTCGTTAATGGCAGCTATTGGGATTAATGGCAAATCTGCTCCCGAAAGAAAATGGAACCAATCAAAATTGCCGATATTATATGCGTCTTTTAGTATGGTGATATATGCCCTTGTGAGACTCGGTTCTCCCCACCTGACGTCAGTAGGGATAGTAAAAGTAAGTTTTGAATGGATTGGTGTATACTTGATCTTAGACGGGGCAATTTCCGATTTCCGGTCTAAATGGATAAATATATGATTGTTTGGATTATCCAGCTGTTGTAATAATTTCTCGAGCAGAGGTAAATCCCGGTGTGCTAAAATCAGATAGGCATGGCGCATCTCGTTGTTGGTATTATGGTAAGGATACGAGATTAAGTGGATAATACGGCTTTTAGCAGGGCTGAGGCTTGGGCGGCGATGCCTTCGCCGCGGCCCGTGAAACCGAGATGCTCGGTGGTGGTGGCTTTCACCGAGACGGCATCGAGGGGCAATGACAGGTCGTCGGCGATGTTCTGAATCATCTGCGGGATGTGGGGAAGCAGTTTGGGGGCTTGCGCGATGATGGAGACATCGACATTGACCGGATGAAGGTTGCGTTGCTCGCGTATTATCCTCGCGGTCTCGCGCAGCAGCATGCGGGAATCCGCGCCCTTGTAGCGCGGATCGGTGTCAGGGAAATGATATCCGATGTCACGCAGGGCTGCGGCCCCGAGCAGTGCGTCAGAGAGCGCGTGGAGCGCGACATCAGCGTCGCTGTGGCCCAGCAGCCCGAGATGATGGGGGATTTCGACTCCGCACAAAATGAGCTTGCGGCCTTCAACAAGGCGGTGCACGTCATATCCGTTTCCGATTCTGAACATTTTGAGGGGGTGTTTTAGGCTGTAGTTGCGACTTGGTGAGGTGGTTTGTCTGAGTGAGATTAGAGTGGGGTGAGAGAGGAGAAGGAGCGGGAGACGGTATGGGCTGTTACCGGCGTCCTCCCATAAGGTCGCGAAGGCCATCCATGTCGAAAGTCAGGGAGAATCGCAGGGTCTGGTCAAGGGGGGAGGTCTGCGAGGTGGCGAGCATGTATGCCGCGTCGAGGCGCACGACATTGAGCGAGAAGCCAGCTCCGAATCCGAAGTACTGGCGGTTGCCTTTGTACTGGCTTTCGTGGTAATATCCGGCGCGGAGGAAGAACTGCTGGTTGTAGTTGTATTCCGCTCCGATAGAGTATGAGATTTCCCTCAGCTCCTCCTTCATGCCGCCGGGCGCGTCGCCGAATGACTTGAAGATGCCGGTGATGGGCGACATCGTCTCCCAGTTGTTTAACGCTTCGGTATATGCGGCCTCGTCTACCTGGCCGTCCTGGTCGGTGTAGTCATCGCGTCGCGGGCGTGTAGGCACAAGGAGCTTGTTGAGGTCAAGGCTTATGGCCAGGTTGTGGTAGTCGGCCAGCGGGAACATGAAAGAGGCTCCCAAGCGCAGGTTGGTCGGCAGGAAAGCAGGGGGCTGCCCTTCGGGGGAGACTTTTGTACCGATGTTTGAGATGTCCCATCCCCAGGCAAACTGGCATTCGTTCTGCCCCACGATGGGGTATGACACGAAATATCCTGAGATGTCGGCTGAGAAGGCCGAGGCTCCGCTTGGCTGTGTGGATGTGCTGGAGGCCCCGAATCCGAGATCGGAATATATGTACCTGAAGACGACTCCCATGGAGAACTTCTCCGACAGTTTGCGTGAGTAGCCTATGTCAAAGGCCATCTCGTAGGGGTTGATGCTCTCTGTGACTCCTCCGAGGCTCTCTGAGTTGACTTCTCCGAGGGAGAAATAGCGCAGGGAGGCGCTTATCGCCTGGTTGTCGTTGGTTCCGAGCTTCCAGTATCCGGCGAGGTTGGCCAGGAAGATGTCGTTGACCAGCTTGCGCAACCAGGGGGTGTAGCTCAGCGAGACGGCTCCCTGGGAGTAGGCGAAGGCATATTTCGAGGGGTTCCAGAACTGGGAGTTGGCGTCGGGGTCGGTTGCCGCTCCGAGGTCTCCCATGGACGCGCCTCTGGCATCGGGCGCGATTCCGAGGGATGTCACGCCTGTCTGGACCGGGTTGAACTCGTTCTTTATCTGGTTATCTGCGTTTGCCTTCTGCGTGCATAACATCGCGGCTATGACAGCGGCAGCCAGTGAGGTCTTGGCCGTTGTGTGGGAGAGAAGAATATTGCGGGGCGAAGTCATCATTGTCTGTGTCATTAAGGTCTCCGGATTGTCGGGGAGGTATACTGAATATATAACTGAAAACCGGCGGTTTTATTGCCCCGTCGCGGGGTCAAAGGCGGCTCAGTGGCATAAGATGGGTGAGGATCTCGTCGCGCGACAGTGTCTGACGTCCGGTGAGGTCGCGTGCCATGCCGCATACCGCAGAATTGACCGCGGGATGTGACAGCAGCCGGCGCAGGTAGCTGAACGAGTTGTCGCAAATCTGCTCTACCTCTGAGGAGTCGAGTCCGCAGGAGTCTTCTCCCTCGCGGGTGAGGTGCTCAAGCATTAGGGAGCGCACTTCATTTGACAAATCTGATTGTCTCCTTCCGAGGGAGCGGGCAAGCAGGTTGCCGATTACCATCGCCGATGTGAGCTGGAAATGTCGGAAAGAGGATGTCCATACGTTCTTGACCGACAGGCCGGGATTGACCGGGGTGAAGAAGTCGGGGGTGAGTCTCATCCCGAAATCGGCGGGTGCGTCCAGGCAGATGGCATCGATGTATTTCTCTGCGTCGAAAATGTATAGCGCAAGCGCCATACCGCAGAGCCCGAAAGCCCTGTCGGTGGTGTCGGTGTATTTCAATGAGGCTGAGGCCATGTGGAATCAGTTAATTACCATTATCTTGGTGACACAGCTGTCGCTTCCTGACTCATTGCCGGTGCCGTGGGAGGCAAACACATAGTAGACGCCGGTCTTCACTCGGTCGCCATTGGCGTTGCAGCCGTCCCAGGTAATCATTCCGCCTTCGCTCCGACCTTGGAAGAACACGTTGCCGGCCGAGTCAGCGATTTTGACGAGGGTGTTGTCCATCAGGCCGGTGACGGTGATCCATCCGGAGTAGTCGGGACGCACGGGGTTGGGGTAGGCGTACACGTCATCAAGATTCTCGCTTGCGGGGGCGGCGGTGGAGTTGTATTCAACCACTCCGGCCGATGTCGCGAAGAACACGCTTGATGAATTGGGGTCGCACGCCACGGAGAAGACCGTGTTGGAGGGAAGTATGGAGTTGCTTGTGTCGTAATGCTCAATTATCTGGTCGCCATTCTCGCTCACGAGGTACACGCCGGCGGTGGTGGTGCCTATCCATTTGCGGTTGGCGCTGTCGACGGCGATGCTGCTCACAGTGAGCGCGTCAAGCAGGTAGTCGGCGAGGCCGGTTCCGTCGTTGCGCGGGACTTTCAGGTGGTTGACCTGGGCCACATCCGATGTGATTTTGGTCGGGTCGGTGATTTCAAACACTCCTTTGTCAGTGCCTACCCACAACCGGCCCTTCTTGTCCTCGCAGAGGGCCCATATGTGATAAAATGAGAGTGATTTGTTGTCTTGGTCGATATAGCTTCTGGTGACGATTATTTCATCGTCAGAAATATTAGGGGTGTCTTTTAACTTTGCAAAAGCGATACCGGCATTCCATTCGCCACGTGCAAACGCCATCATCTTGGACTGTTTCAATGGGACACCTATGGTAGAGCGATATAGTATGTTCACATCGTAGTTCTTCCAAGCCTCTTTTTCTGGGGCTGGTTTGCTTAAATCGGAATAAGAGATTGAATGAAGGTTGTTTGTGTCGTCTTTGGCGTTTTCTTGCGCAACCCATAGGTTGTCAAACGCATCGAAGCCAATGTACGCGATTCCATAAAAAGAATACAAGTTCAGGGTTGAGTTCGAGCTGGTGAACTGGTGAGTTTGTTTGCCATTCTCGAATCTAAGCAATCCATTGCGGAATGTTGCGACATATATCACGTTTGGATTTTTGGGGTCTTCTACTACCCACATCGGCTGTGGTATTGAAGTGGCTGGCGCCCCATTGTTCATTATTTCAGTGGGGGTGCCATTCTGGAAACCCTCACCATTGTTGTACACTGACAGGCGCAGGGGGCTGGAGCCGGTGAATCCTAATGCGGCACCTCCGGAGGAATATTCGTTCCAGAAAAAGAGTTTGCCAGAAGGTTGGGCGAATATGCGATTGCAGTTGGTTGTCGAGAACTCGGTTTTGCCAAATTTGTCACCAAACTGTATGGGGTTGGCGCGGTCGGTGATATCATACTGGCAGATGCCATCGGCATTCCCCCCCCACATATGGCCGAGGCCGTCAAGGGCAGAGAGGGTTTGTCCTTTGAGAATTGCAGGGAATGTGGTCACTTCAGGAGTTGATACTTGAGTGTCAGCGCCGTAAGTGAACATGTATGTGCCGTTGGCGATAAACGCTTTGTCGGTGCCCACAGGTACTATGTGGGTGATGATGATGTCGGCGTTGTTGTGACGCACTGTTCCGTATGAGAGCTTGTCAGCACCGAAGTCGAAATCGGCGATTACGGCTTTGTTGTTGTTGCCAGACTTGTGGGTGAATATGATGCGTCTGTCACCCAATACGGTGGAATAGTCTCCGAATGTCCATGTGGTGGCATTGCCTCCTACTAGTTTGAATTTGTCGATTGCCACGAGGTGTTCTGATGCGGGGGCTGCCATCATCTTGTTCTCATAGGCTATGACCACATGGTCTCCGATTCCGAAAGCCTTGTCGACAGGTTTTGGGGAGAACATGGTCTCGACCGTCTGGTTGGTCTTGTCGTCAATGGTGACCAGGCCGAATGATGTGGCGACATAGATGCGGTTGTTGCCGAATCCGATATGGTTGATTGCCGGCTTGCCGGTGATGAGCGCGTCGGAGATGTCGGAGATGTTTATCACGCCTCCGTCATCATTGATGCGGTCTATGTTGCAGTCCTGGTATGCGACAATGAGGTATTTCCCTTCCGGATGAGGGTATATGCCCTTGATTGCTCCTCCATTGAGGTCATTGGAGATGTTAAGGGCGCGAACCTCGTTTGTCTGTTTGTCCACAGAGAATAGCGAGCCTGTTGACAGGTAATATGTCATGTTCTTGGTCTCGGCGATTGTGGAGACTCCCCCGAACGGGGAATGGATCGTCCATCCTCCCACGGGCAACTGGGCTTTCACGCCGAGGCATATTAGGGCTAACAGGAATATAGTGGCGAGTTTCTTTGTCATCGTTGTCTATGTCAGAGGTTGTCTTTTAAAACTTTTAGCAGGGCTTCAGTGGCGCGTCGCCTGTGGGAAATGGCGTTTTTCTCCGTGGGGCTCATCTCGGCGAATGTCTTTGTTTCTCCTTCCGGGATGAAAAGCGGGTCATAGCCGAATCCGTCGGTGCCGTGCGGGGCTGTGGCGATAGAGCCGTTGACCACCCCTTCGACGATTGTTTCTTTGCCTGCAATAATGAGTGCGATGGCGGTTCTGAACCGGGCTTTGCGGTTCGCTATCCCGTCCATCCTTTCCAGGAGCAAAGTCGAGTTGGCTGTCGAGTCGTGTCCGCCTCCCCGTCCGTTTGCCTGGGCATATCTCGCAGACATCACCCCCGGCTCTCCACCGAGGACCTCGACTTCCAGGCCGGTGTCATCGGCGAAGCAATCGCAATCAAACCGCTGGCTTACCCACCGCGCTTTCTGGAGCGCGTTTCCTTCGATAGTGGCGGCGGTCTCCGGAATCTCTTCATTGCATCCGATTTCCTCAAGAGACAGAATCTGGCGCCTGTCTCCGAGAATGGCGCGCACTTCTGCGATTTTATGGGCGTTGTTGGTGGCGAAAACCAGTTTTTCCTGCATTGGTCAAGTCATAGTTTACTCAACAATTATAACGGACAGCCGGTGTAATTATTATTGGGTGTGCCGAAGTTTTTGTATGTGCGCGATATGGCTATGATTGGCGTTTTTTGTCAGAGAGAGATAAAATGATGGGTCATATGGCTTGGCGTGATGGGCGTGTTTTGGGTCGGGAAAACTTTTTGCCAATCAGGTTCCATGACGAGTATGCTAATACCGTTGTGGCCAAAAGGACTATTGCGAGGGTTGCGGCAGGGTGCAGTATGGCTGGGATGCCCAACAGAATTACAAGTTGTATTATGGGGAAATGGAATAGGTAGATATCGTATGAGATGCTGTCATGTGATGAAAGCCATTTGCCCCAGGAGCCAATCATCGAGAACCATATAACCAGGCTCCCGGCTACAATGGGCTGCAAAACATAGTCATAGAAAGGTATGTGCCGGCTGAATATAATGATGACAATGTCTAATATCAATACATACCAATGGTATTTTTTGAATAAATCAAAATGATAATTGATTATTGCACCTATGTAAAAAAACACCAACAATGTGCCAAACTGCCTGGCGATGATATTGTATAACTCGTTGCCTGTTGTGTCGGCAAATGAAAGCAATATCGCTCGTGTCGTGATGGCGGCTACCGCGATGAATATTAATATCAATCCTCCATAAGATTTCTTCATATTCTTGATGAGATGAAAAACCAAAGGGACAGACAAATAGCATACCCATTCACCTTTCATTGTCCATAAGGAGCCGTTTACAGCCGAAGTGTGGAATGCTTCCCCTGAAAACACTCCTGGCAGGTCTGGGTGGAGGAAGTTCATAAAAGAGAGGTTGGCAATCAGATATTTCCAAAAGCCGGCGTCCGAAAAATATTCGTAAAGAGGCAATGTGCTTACAAAAGCCAACCCCAGTGCGGAAAATATAACAATGAAAATGTAAGGGGGGAGTATTCTACGGGCGCGTCGGCTTAAGTAATATCCCAGGGTAGGATGCTTCTGGAAAGAAGGAAACATAAGGAATCCTGATATGGAGAAAAAGCATCCAACGTCTACGGTGCCGCGTTGTATCCAGGGGTAATCCAAGCCGGTCAGCACAGACAGATGCGCCAACAGGACACAAAAGCTAAGGTAATACCTGACAACCATCATATTGTTTTCCCGAGAGATATGATGGAACATAGGTTGCTTTTGGTGTCCTGCTGGTTTTCTTGTTGACATCTTGAATCCGGATTTGGCTGCTGTCTGGGGGCGGCGTGTCAGTCGCGGGAGGAGCCGAAGAAGCGGAGGAGGTAGATGAAGAGGTTGATGAAGTCGAGGTAGAGGGAGAGGGCGCCCCAGGTGGCGAGGGAGCCGTTGGCGATGCCCATGTTCATGGCTGCCATCTGCTTGATTTTCTGGGTGTCCCAGGCGGTGAGGCCGATGAAGATAAGCACGCCCAGGCCTGAGATTATCCATTCGAAGGTGCTGTTGGCCCAGAAGATGTTGACCAGGCAGCAGATGATCAGGCCGAAGAGGGCCATGTAGAGGAATGAGCCGATTTTGGTCAGGTCTCGGTTGGTGAAGTAGCCGTAGACGCTCATTGCCCCGAAGACTGCCGAGGTGATGAGGAATGTCTTGAAGATGGATGCGAATGAGAACGCGAGGAAGATTATCGACAGTGTCAGGCCGTTGACCAGGGCGAACAGGAAGAAGAGGGCTGTCGACATCCCGGGGCTCATCTTGCCAAGGCGGGCTGAAATCCAGAGCACGAGGCCGATTTCGACGATTGCCAGGCCCCAGTAGATCCAGCGGCTGGTGGCGAGGGCTACTGTGATGCTGGGGGCGTAGAAGAATGCTATGAGGGCCGCTGCGGCTGATACGAGCAGGGCCAGGAACATTTTCACGTATACCTGTTTCATTACCGCCGACACTTTGGCGTCGAGCGATTGGAGCTGCTGGCCGTTCTGCCAGTAGCCTTGGGCATGGTCGGTGTTGTTGAAGTAGTTCATTGTCATTGGGGTTTAGAGAGTTGTTGCTGATAAGGGGTGTCATTGCCGCCGGTGTGGACGGCATGGGCGGGGGAGTGAGGAGAAGGAGCAAAGAGGTCACATCCGCTCGGGGACATTGATGCCCAGGAGGCTCATCGCCTGCTTGACAGTGCGGGCCACCGACTTGCAGAGGGCCAGGCGGAGAGAGCGGGTGGCGGGGTCTTCCTCTTTGAGGATGGAGTAGTCGTGGTAGAACTGGTTGTATTGTTTGACCAGTTCATAGGTGTAGTTGGCGATGAGGGCCGGGGAGTAGCTGCGGCCGGCCTCTTCCACCGTGGCGGGGAAGTCTGAGAGGGTCTGTATCAGGGCTATTTCCTTCTCGTTGGGAATCACCGCCGCGTAGTCGCCTGTCTCATATCCGAGTTCGGCGGCTTTGCGCAGCACCGAGCGGATTCGGGCGTAGGTGTACTGGATGAAGGGCCCAGTGTTGCCGTTGAAGTCGATTGACTCCGCGGGGTTGAACATCATGTTCTTGCGGGGGTCGACCTTGAGCAGGAAGTATTTCAGGGCTCCGAGTCCGACGGTCTCTGAGATTTCGTCGATTTCGGCGGGGGTGAGGCCGTCGGTCTTGCCGAGCTGAGCCGACACTTCGCGGGCGTTGGCCACCATCTCCTCCATCAGGTCGTCGGCGTCTACCACGGTGCCCTCGCGGCTCTTCATCTTGCCCTGGGGCAGCTCCACCATTCCGTATGAGAAATGGACGAGGTCCTTGCCCCATTTGAATCCGAGGCGGTCGAGCAGGAGCGACAACACCTGGAAATGGTAGTTCTGCTCGTTGCCGACCACGTATATCATCTTGTCGATGGGGAAGTCGCGGAAGCGGAGCTTGGCGGTGCCGATGTCCTGGGTCATGTAGACCGAGGTGCCGTCAGAGCGCAGCAGGAGCTTGTTGTCGAGGCCGGCGTCGGTGAGGTCGGCCCATACCGAGCCATCTTCCTTGCGGTACATGATGCCCTTCTCAAGCCCTTCGATCACCTTCTCTTTCCCTTCGAGGTAAGTGTCAGACTCGTAGTAGATTTTGTCGAAATCCACACCCATGCGCTTGTATGTCACGTCGAACCCGTCGTAGACCCACTGGTTCATCTTCTCCCAGAGCGAGCGCACCTCGGGGTCTTTCTGCTCCCATTTGCGCAGCATCTCGCGGGCCTCGGCCATGAGGGGTGACGCGGCTTTTGCCTCATCCTCGGTCATGCCTTTCTCCATCATCTCCTTGACCTCCTGGCGGAAGTGCTTGTCAAACAGCACATAGAAGTCGCCGATGAGGTGGTCGCCTTTCTTGCCGGTTGACTCGGGTGTCGCGCCGTCGCCCCATTTCTGCCAGGCGAGCATAGACTTGCAGATGTGGATGCCACGGTCGTTCACGATGTTGGTCTTGACAACCTTGTTGCCGCAAGCCTGCAGGATGCGGGAGAGGGAGTAGCCCAGGAGGTTGTTGCGGACATGGCCCAGGTGGAGGGGCTTGTTGGTGTTGGGGGAGGAGTATTCCACCATCACCAAGGGGCTGTCGGCGGTCTCCTCCTTGAAGCCGAAGTTGTCGTCTGACGCGATGTGCTCCAGCACCGAGTTCCAGTAGGTAGGCTCGATGACGATGTTGAGGAAACCCTTCACGGCGTTGAAGCGGTCAACCGCCGGCTCATTGTCGACCAGCCAGTTGCCAATCTCCGTGGCCACGGCGTCGGGGGCCTTGCGGGCGGCTTTCACCCAGGGGAAGACCACGATGGTGAGGTTGCCCTCGAACTCCTTGCGGGTGGCCTGGGGCACAATCTGTTCAGCCGGGGTGTCTACCCCGTAAAGTTCCTTTACTGCGCGGGAAACTCCTTGCGATATGATGCTGTCGAGTGACATGGCTTTGTGTTGAGTGTTGTTACGAAATGTTGGAAAATCGCGCCTGGGCGGCAGTGATTGAAATGCAAAGGTACTCAATTTCCCTGAAAAAAAGGCCGGGACGCTTGTTAATCTTGTCTAAATCATTATCTTTGCGGTGTGATTAAAGGCTTTGCGGCCTCAATATCGATTCTAAGTCAGACAAACCCGATGAAAAAATCATTACTCCGTATCTTCCTTGCCATGGCGATGATGCCCGTGGCGCTCAGCGTGTTGGCGTGGGGTCAGAAAGGCCACGATGTCACCGCCTGCATCGCCGAACGCCATCTCACTCCCGCCACCCGCGCCGCCGTCGACTCCATCCTCGAGGGCCGGAGCCTCATCTACTGGGCCAACTGGCTCGACAACGCGAGCCATACCCCCGAATATGCCTACACTAAGACATGGCATTACCGCAATGTGGACGCTGACAAGACATACTTCACCCAGCCGAAACATCCCTCCGGCGACATCGTCGAGGGAATACGCTATTCAATAAAGGTGCTGGCCGACACCGCCCAGACCCAGGCCAACCGTGCGTTTGCCCTTAAGATGCTCACCCACTTCCTTGGCGACCTGCATCAGCCCATGCACCTTGGCCATGCCACGGATTATGGCGGCAACACCATAAAAGTCAAATACTTCGGGCGCGATGCCAACCTCCACGGAGTCTGGGACACCAGCCTCGTGGAATCGGCCCACAAATGGAGCTACACCGAATGGGCCGACCAGCTTGACCGCCTTTCTCCCTCACAGGAAGTGTTGGTGCTGTCGGGCAATGTCGATGACTGGGCGCAGCGCAAGGTGGAGGAGGCAGCCACCGTGTATGCCGAGACCCCCGAAGGCTCAAAGCTGGGCTACAACGAGGTGGCGCGCTGGGCGCCGGTGATCGAGGACTCATTCCTCAGCGGCGGCCTGCGCCTGGCCCATATCCTCAACTCGATATTCGACCCGGCCTACCCCTACCGCCGTTCGCCGTCCTCGTTCTGACGCGGGCCATCCGGATACACCTACGAGATGGAGCGAGTGATGCGCAGCCAGACGCCATGCCGCCTCCTTGCGGCCCTGAATGCCTCCAGGATGCTGGTCTTCCTGGCGGCCGCTCTGCTAGCGGTCTCGGCCTGCGCCGCCGGGATAGACTACCGTCACTTCAACAAGACCTTCGGCACCAAGTCGCTTAAGGAGCTCAACAGCCGCGGATGGCAGAGCATCAGGAACAACGACCTCGACTCCGCCGCCGCCTTCTATGCCATCTCCATATCGAGGTACTGCGAATCGCTCCCCCGCGACGAGATGGAGCGTGTAGGCCTGGCGCTTGTCAACACAGGCTACATCTGGCTTTTCATACGCAACAACCCCGAGCAGGCCTACCCCTTCCTCAACAACGCCCTCTCAATCGGCCGCAGTCACGACCTGCCGGCAGTCAAAATCGGTGCGGGGGAGAACCTTGCCAAAATCTACGCCGACTACAACAACTATCCCCGGGCGGTCAGCCTCTATTCCGAGGCGTTGAACGAGGCGGTGGCGCGTCATCTCGACTGGGGAGTCACGATGACATTCATCGACCTGCTGTCGCTGTCGGCCACCAACGGACGCATCGGCGACATCGGGCCGGAGATTGCCACAGTGGCGGCCTACCCCTTTGACGAGGCAGCGCCGATGGGCGGCTACTGCCACCACATCTCCTTGGCGGCGCAGCAGATGCTGTCAGGGCGTTTCGACCTGGCGGCCCGCATGCTTGAGGAAGCCTCGCCGTTGCTCGACCCGCAGTATGACACCGAGCGTTACCAGGCCAACCACCGGTTCCTGACAGGATTCGCCCATATGAAGGCCGGCGACTCCTCCCGCGGCATAGCTTCCCTGAAGGAGGCCCGCTCGATGGCCGCCCTTCACGGGCTCCCTGACATCATGCAGACCGTCTGTGAGACCCTCGGCAACGCTTACATGGCCGCCGATATGCCTGACTCGGCCCATATCACCCGCTACGACGCGCTGAGGATACGCGACTCACTTTTCAACACCGGAAAATACGACGTGATAAAAGACCTCGAGTCGGAAGCGGTGCTTTCCAACATGCGAAAGGAGATAACCGACTCGCGGGCCAGGGAGGAGAAATCGCGCACCGTGGTTACGCTTGTCTCCGCCGGGGCCGCTGTGGCTCTGCTGCTGCTGGCTCTGCTGCTTTTCAACAACCGCAGGCTGAAAGCCTCCAACCGTGAGCTGTTTGTGAAAAACATGGAGCTGGTGGCGGTCAGGGACGTGGCCCGGACAGAGCGCAGGGAGAGGCCGCCCCGCTCACACCGCGAGGAGCTGGAGCCTGTGCTGGAGAAGGTCTCCGAGACCATATATTCCAGCCCGGAGGTCTTCAGCCCCGATTTCTCTCTGGGGCGGCTGTCTGAAATCACCGGCATCAAGACCCAGCTGATTTCACAGGCAATCGCCGAACTGACCGGCAAGAACCTGAGCGCGCTTGTGGCCGAACGGCGCATCAACCGTGCATGCCGACTGCTGGCCGATCCCGAGTCTGCCGGACGGCTGACAGTTGAGTCGATTGCCGAGAGCGTGGGTTACAAATCGCGCACCCATTTCTCCAACATCTTCAAGACCCACACCGGGCTTACCCCCACGGAATTCATCCGCCAGGCCAGAAACACCCCCTGAAATATGTCTGAAAAATAAAAATCAGACGGATTGCGCGGCGCAATGTGCTTGTGCTGCGTCGGTTTTATGTATCTTTGCGATGAGAATTCGGGTAAATGATGGCAAAAAGATTTTGATTGCATCGTTTTCCCGGCAAATGGAATCCGGGGAGAACCGGAGCCGCCCCGGCCCGCTCAAGCAAGCCAAATGGCTCCTCACAACCAATATCTATATATGAGAAAAATCCTACTTTCAGCAATCCTCGCCACTGGGGCACTGACATGTTGGGCCTCGGGATACAATTGCCTCCGGGTCCATCTCGCGTCAGGGGAAAAAATGGACATCATGCTGCGCGACGATCTCCGGGTCAGCTTCTCCGCCACCCATCTCCAGGCCGAATCGTCAGAAGTGAATGTTGAGGTCGAGAAGGCCGACATCCTGAGTTTCGAGCATCGCCATAAGGAGTGGTCGGGAGTCGACTACGCGTCGATGGCCGCCGGCGACATGTCGCGCCAGGGCGACATGCTGGTGTTTGACGGGCTTCCTGAAGGAGCCGCGATTACCCTCTTCGACACATCGGGAAAGGCCCTCAGACATGCCGTGGCCTCCACCGAGGCCCGTATTCCGCTCGAGGGGCTTGCTTCGGGAGTGTATGTGGTGAAAGCAGGTGACAAATCTTACAAGATAACAATACGTTAGGCATATGAAAAAGACATTACTCAGCTGCCTGGCGGCAGTGACAGCCGCGTCGGTGATATTCGCCGCGTCTGACAAGATAAACATCTTCCAGGGGGGCTTCCTGACCAGGATGCTGGACGTGGAGGAGATAGAGCAGATCACATATTCGGCCGACGGCGCGGACGGCTACACCCACTTCGAGGTGGACTTCAGGAACGGTGCGTCGCATAGGTTCGCCATCGACGATGTCAGCGCCATGGAATACCAGCAGTCGCGTGGCGACTGTCCGGTCACTCTCAATGTCACGCCCCGCTACCAGAGCGCGTCGCTCGAGGTGGTCGCCTCAGACCCCGACGCGTACTACCGCATCTCCGGTGTGCCCGAAGCGCTGCTTTCCGCGCTCGATGCCGACGAATCAATCTGGGGGGAGCTGTTGATGTGGGATGACATAGACTACATATACGCCGTGGCCGAGTCGTCGGGCAAGCCGCTGTCTCAATACAGTCCCGACGTGGTTTTTGAGAAAGGCAGCAAGATGCGCGACTGGTTTCCGCCGGTGCCCATTACCGACAATACCCCCTGCGCAATCGTGATTTACACCGCCTGCATCGAAGGGGACGAAGTGGTGCCGACCTCAGACCCGACCATTGTGCGCTTCAACACCAGGACTCTTGAAATCGAGGATGTGGAATTTGCCATAACCGCCGACCTCACCTCAAACTCAATCACAGTAAAGGCCGACGCGCCTGTGACCCACGCCGACATGCCGTTCTATGTCACTGCCTATTCAAAGGAGGCGGTCGATGAGCAAGGTCTCGACAATCTTGTCAGCCAGACCGCCATGGACCTCGAGAACATTGTCTACAACTACGGAGTGGCATGGGACGAAGCAACCTTCCGCGGACACGGTGAGAACACCCTCTCCAACCTCCTTATGGGCGACCAGTATTACGCCGTGGCGTTTGGAATCGACTATGGCATCGTCAACACCGTGGTCAAGTCGGAGCTGTTCACCATCCCCGCCCCTGAAATCACAGACCAGTGTGAGTTCGATGTGACGGCCGTGCAGAAATCCCCCGCTGAATTCATGCTTGAGGTGACCCCCTCTTCCGAAACCACACGTTACGCCGCCATGCTGGTGGAGTCTTCACGGCTCAACGAGACCAATACCCCGGCAATGGCCATCGCCACTGAAATCAAATATCTGACCTTCACCAACACCATCGACTGGAACGACTCGGAGCTGATTTTCACAGGGCCGGCCACGCTCAGCACCCATGACGACATGCTGGCCGGGAAATACCTCACAGTCGACACCGATTACTCCGTGCTGATTTTCGGAGTGGACGGCAATGGCCGCCGCACCACAGGCATCAAGCAGGTCGACATAACCCCTTCAAGTTCGTCAGGCTCAGAGCTGACATTTGACATCGCATTCTCAGACTTCGACGGTTCAAACAAATGGAGCCATAAGCTGACCGCCACGGTCACTCCGTCGGATCCCGAAGCGAAATATGTCTTTGTCTACCTGCCCGAAGACAATGGGGCCGTCGACCTCTCCAAGAGCGATGAGCAACTGATGAACGGCTATGTGGCCTCGATGGGCACCTGGCTGGAGCTGTCAACGGGCGACCTCACCAAGCGTATGTCGTTCGCGTCGAGCTGGAGCAGCGCGGCCGGCGGGTATGTCTTCAAAAACCAGGTGCTGATGGTCTACGGATATGACGGCGAGCCTACATCCCCGCTGTATGCCTACGTCATCAACACTGAAACCGGCGAGGTGGAGCAGGTGCGCGGGCCGGGGATGTGACATCCCGGTCTTCCAGGCTTGCGCCTACAAATAAATGACTGACGATGGCCGTCCGCGCGGGGTTGACCCCGGCGGCGGCCATTGCCGTCTGTGTCAGGCAGTATGGGGAGAAGGGTGTTTTTCGGCAGGTTTTTAAACATTTCATGACGGCAGGTGTTAAAGTTCTGTAAAATAACTTACCTAAAAATCTATCGCCGTCCTATGAAAGGCTATTTAAATCTGATTCTGGCCGTGGCGCTGTTTGTGCCAGCGGTCGCAGGAGCCCAGGGCCGCCGGAGCCAGGAGTTCAAAGACAAATACCAGTTGAAAGAGGCAGTCGTCCTCAGCCGCCACAACATCCGCTCCCCGCTCTCTGACAGCAAGAGCGACCTTGGCCGCATGACCCCTCACGAATGGACCAAATGGAGCGCCGGCAAGAGCGAACTGACATCGCGCGGTGGCGCGCTGGAGACTATGATGGGGCAGTATTTCCGCAAATGGGCCGTCGATGCCGGCCTCTTCCCCGAGAACTATGTCCCCACCGCCGACGACCTGAATGTCATCGCCAACTCGATGCAGCGCTGCATCGCCACGGCCCAGTATTTCACCTCGGGGTTCATGCCCGTCGGAGGGGTGACTGTCAACCACCGCTACACCCCCAGCAAGATGGATCCGCTTTTCAATCCCCAGCTCACCAAGGTCAGCCCCGAGTTTGTCGAGGAGGCAATGCGCCAGATCAACGCCATGGGGGGCGACAAGGGGATTGTCGGCATCAATGAGGCGATAGCCCCCGACTATGCCCTGATGATGGAGGTGCTCGACATGGATGAGTCGCCGATGGCAAAGGAGAAAGACCCCAAGCTCGCCGCGACCTCCAACTACAACACCGAAATCATATTGGAGAAGTGGGCCGAACCGGCTATGAAATCCGGCTCGGCGCTCAAAGACCTCAACGCGGCCAGCGATGCCTTCATCCTCCAGTATTACGAGGAGCCCGACTCGGTGAAGGCCGCCTTCGGCCACAACCTCACCCGCGAGCAGTGGGCGCAGCTCGCCCATGTGAAGGACACCTACCAGGATGTGCTTTTCACCGCCCCGATAGTGGCCGTCAATGTGGCGCGCCCGCTGATACAATATATGTATGACGAGTTGCGTTCGCCCGACCGGAAGTTCACATTCCTTGTAGGCCATGACAGCAACCTGTCGAGTGTCGCCACAGCCCTCGGAGTGGAGAAGTATGAGCTGCCCGACGCCATTGAGAAGCAGACTCCCATCGGTTCGAAAATCGTCATCGAGAAATTCGTAGGCCCTGACGGCGAGGAGTATGCCGACATCAACATCGTCTACCAGACCATCGACCAGCTCCGCGACATGCAGCTGCTCGGCCTCGACAATCCCCCGATGGTCTATCCCCTGTCGCTCAAGGGGCTCACCAAGAATGCCGACGGCCTTTACCGCATGTCCGATGTGGCCGCCCGCTTCGAGCAGGCCCTGCGCGACTATGAGTCGATTCCCGGCTGATTCTCCATCTCCCCATAAGCCCTGAGGCTTTGGGATAACCGAAGTTTTACCCGACCGCAATAAGGGATTATACAGATTATGCGGATGCAGTCAGGCGTAGCCCCGTCCGGATGGCATCTGTGTAATCTGTGTAATCTGTGAGCCTTCACCTCCTTAATCATCTTAATCGTAAAGGTATCTGCGGAAATCTGCGTATCTGCGCAATCTGCGTGAGTTATCGTGTGCATAAGAGCCACACGCCAGGTCTGACGGCCTGACCTGCGAAAGGGTCTCACGCAGATTTCGCGGATATGCAGATTTCCACGGATTAAAGGTCGCTTCGCTCCCGGAGGATTCCACCACGGATTAAAATTGATTCCGCGGATTTGGGGCATTCTGGTTATATACGGTATGACGAAAAAAACTCCCGCTCGCCCCTTGGGGCGGCGGGAGGTCGTTTATGATTGGGTAATCAGCTTATCAGCCGTTTACTTTCTTCATGTGGGCGATGAGGTCGAGAACCTTGTTGGAGTAGCCGATCTCATTGTCATACCAGCTTACTACCTTGACGAAGTTGGGGGTCAGGTAAACACCGGCGTTGGCGTCGAAGATAGAGGTGCGGGCGTCGCCGAGGAAGTCGCTGGAAACGACTGCATCTTCGGTGTAGCCGAGAACACCCTTGAGTTCGCCTTCTGCAGCTTCCTTCATGGCAGCGCAGATTTCCTCCTTGGTAGCGCCCTTCTTGAGGTTTACGGTCAGGTCGACAACGGAAACGTCAAGGGTGGGGACACGCATGGAGATACCGGTCAGCTTGCCGTTGAGCTCGGGGATAACCTTGCCCACAGCCTTGGCGGCACCGGTGGAGGAGGGGATGATGTTGCCGGAAGCGGCACGGCCTCCGCGCCAGTCCTTCATCGAGGGACCGTCAACGGTCTTCTGGGTGGCGGTGGTGGAGTGAACGGTGGTCATGAGACCGGTCTCGATGCCAAACTTGTCGTTGAGGACCTTGGCGATGGGGGCGAGACAGTTGGTGGTGCAGGAAGCGTTGGAAACGAACTGCTGTCCGGCGTAGGTGTTCTCGTTCACGCCGCATACAAACATGGGGGTGTCGTCCTTGGAAGGAGCGGACATAACCACGTATTTTGCGCCGGCTTCGATGTGGGCCTGGGCCTTTTCTTTGGTGAGGAAGAGACCGGTGGACTCAACTACATATTCTGCGCCGACAGCACCCCAGTTGATTTCTTTGGGGTCGCGGCATGCGGTAACGCGGATTTCCTTGCCGTTGACAATCAGGAGGCTCTTCTCGAGGTCGTAGTCAACGGTTCCGTCGAACTGGCCGTGCATTGTGTCATACTTGAGCATGTAAGCCATGTAGTCAACGGGGAGAAGGTCGTTGATGGCGACAACTTCGATGTCTTCGCGCTTTGTGGAGGCACGGAAGACAAAACGGCCGATACGGCCGAAGCCGTTAATACCTATTTTAGTCATAGTGGGTTGGGTTGTTAAAGAACTATTTGGTAAAATGTTGTAAGTCTTTCAAAATCAGTGTACAGCCCGGGTCGGCATCCGCTGTTGGAGGCGCGGTGCTTTTTGGGCTGTGCAAAGTTAGTAAATTTTTTATAAACGGAGACAAAACGTGCCTCTTTTTTCGCCCGAATCAAGAAAAATTTCCTTAATCGGGAGCGGGAGGGGGCGCGCGTGTCCTTTGCCCGCGTGATGCTACTTACGGGTGAGTGTGTAGTTGAGCAGCGAGTCAGGGCGTTGCAGGTCTGCGCCGACGAGGGTCAGGGTCGAGTCGCTGTCGACAAGGAAATATCTTACCTCGGCCGAGGAAGTGGCCTGGTCGGCGGCACGGTCGGCATGGTCGGGCACCAGCTTCAGGTAACGTTGGGCGGCATCCTGCGGGGTGGAGGAGTGGAGCGAGAAATCCCCCTCCGAGACAAACACAGCGTCGGCCTTGCCGATATACCGCTCGGTGAGCTTGTAGTCGCCTCCGTCGCCGTCATCGTCATAGTTGAGGACGAGGGTGTACTCTATACCCTCGGCGTCGGCTGCCGGAAGCAATCCGGCGTATGTGATGTCGCCGTCGGTCTGTGTGGTGCAGGCCGTCGCGGGGCATTCATCGGAAGAGGCGCATTTCTTGTTGTCGGAGCATGCGGCCACCATCAGCACTGCGGCGGCCAGAGAGAGATAAGTTTTGAGGTTCATATCGGTTGCGGGTAGATAGGTCGGTTAATATCAAATCGGTCTATATGTAACAACCGGCCTCTCCGGAAAGTTCACACCGTGAATAAAATTGGAACAGTGATTATGCATTAATAATGCCCTTCGAGGATTGTCCCGTTGTCGAAAGTGACGGTGATGGTTGATGAGGGCTGGATGTCAAGATAGCCGCATGGCTCATCAGAGGTCACTATGGTGGAAGAATAGACATCCCCGTCGATGTCGGCCACTTCTATGGTCGCGCATAAGTAGGGCATCGAGGTTGACAGGCACGCCGTTGAGGATTCAAAGGTTATGTATGACGGGTACTTGAACGGCATCTTTTTCTGGTTGCCTGGAGGTGGTGTGATAGGTATTACGGGAGGCGGATCATCACAAAATGCGGCAAATGAGATAGCCATCGCCGTCAATGACAAAAGAATCTTTGGAAGTTTTGACATATGGATTTTTGGTTTCGTTACAACACAAAGTTACGAAAAAACTAAAAGACCAGCAATCTCAGGGAGGAGAAAAACCTTTCACGGCAAAATTGAAATATGCTTATAATCAATCGACTCGGTTTGGGTTGACTTGAAAAAAACTAGCATCGACGCAAAATCGATTCCAGGAAGCCGGGAAACAGGAGTTTTTTATTATTGCTGTCCGGTAAAAAAAGACAAAATCATATATTCTCTACAAATATAATAAGTTACACCTGTTTTACGAAAAAGGGCTTGTCATTTGAGGCGATGTGAAATTGGTAGCATTAAGCATCAAAAAGCCCTTAAAAGACATCTATACGAGTCTGTTTCATGCTGTATGAGATAAAAATAGTCCATTTCCTATCATGTCAAAGTTTTACCGGACAGCAATAGTTTTTTATTCCTTCATAGGGGACATCAGGTCGAGCAATTCGGCTTTTCTCGGGAAGTCAAGCTTTGAGATTTTTGCTTTCAACCGTGATCTGCGTACATAAAGGAGCTCGATTTCGATGGACATGATGATGGCGATAGCCTGGTTTGACAAGCCGGAGCAGCATAATGCCATCAGCACGTAGTCGGTGTCGGTAATCTTGTCGGTTGACTCGCGCAATTCTTTGATTATGTTGTCGTTGTATTGGTCTATGTCGTCAAATATGCCGTTTATGAAATCGGCGTTGTTTTTCAGGTCAAAGATGGTGGTCTCGATCAGCTTTGCGAGTTTGTTGCTGTTTTTAGGGGAGGGCGCCGTGTAATATTCCCCGCAAAGTCGGTCAAGGATATTGAATTGCTTGTTGAAAAGTTTTTTCCACTGGGTCTGTTTCGAGGTGATGAGTTCGGCCTCGGCAGACAGACGCTCCACTTCAAGACGCAATATGTCATGGTCTTTCAGCAAGGCATTTAGACGATTACGCAGTAATTTCCGGCGGTAAAAGAGGTAGGTTGCCGCCAGAAAAGCGACGCATAAGCATATCGCTATCGTCAGAATGAATGTCAGTCTCTGGTTTCTTGCCTTGGCCGCCGCTTGCTCCATAAGGAGGTTGTCATATATGAAGGCGGTTTTGGAAACTTTTTGTCTTGTTATGGTTCGGAGGAAGGAATTGTTGGAGTTGTTTTCTTTCAAGAGCGCAGTGTAAGCCTTTTCAAAGTCTCCGTTGGCTGCATAAAAAGGGTGAAGTGAAACATACAGAGGGGATGCCAGGGTGTCAATGAGCCTGTAGACAGAGTCTGCTCTCTTGTTGAGTCCACAACGTAGGTATGCCAGAGTCAAGGCTTGTCTGTGATGAGGCTCTTTTAATGGCATACCGGTCTTTTCGACCTCTTTCAAGTAGTCGATTCCGCCTTGCCAATCCGAGATGTTGAATTTGGCGAAGGCCATATAGAACAACGCTTCTGTCATTGTGACAGTGTCTCCCATGGTAGTGGCGAGAGACCTGGCCGAATCAAGGAGATTCACTGCTTTAGGTATCTCTCCCGTCGAGATGTATGAATTGGCGAGATTGCATCGCTCGTAGTTCCAGTATTCCTCATTGCCTGATTTGCGGAACGCGTTGACGGCTTTTTGAGAATACATCAGTGCTATGTCCATGCTGTACACATTATGGTAAACTATGGAGATTTCGCGGTCGATAAGCCCGAGGTAAAACCAGTTTTCCTGTTCGGTGGCGAGCCGTTCGCTTTCCAGCTGGTTCCTGATGGCTTCGTCATACAGGCCGGCCTCTCTTTGCAGCTGTCCGAGATAATACAGTGACAACATCCTCTGGCGGGGCCCGGGGTGGTCGCGGTAATAGTCGGCCGCGCGGGAGATGAGGTCAAGCGATGCGGGCCGGTCGGTCTTTACCCGGGCCTGGGTCAGCAGTAGGTCATATAGCGCGCGGTCGGCAGGTGTGGATATTGTTGTCGTGTCGATGGCCTGCAGGGTGGAGAGGGCCGAGTCGGGGTCGGAGTCCATTATGGAGTCGGCCCGCACAAGCGATGGCATATGGGCGGCCTCGTTGTGGCAGGAACCGCAAAGGAGGCTCAGAGACAGGATTATGGCGATGAATACAGGGAGATGGCGCATACGGAGACGGATTGACAGGATAGACTGGCGAAGCTGAATGGGGAGAGGGGAGCAAACAGGAGTGGAGAGAGGGGGCGAGGCGAGGGAGGTTATCCGTCTGAGGGGGATGTGTCTGCGCCGGCATCCGTGCTGACTGGCAAGCGGAAGAGGGAGAAGTTGACAGAGCCGTAGGCGCGGTGTTCGAGGAAGTGGGGCAGCGATGAGAAGTCATGCTTGCCGGAATGCTCGATGATGAACAGCGAGCCGGGTTTCAGCAGCTTTGACTCAAGGATTTTGCCTGGAATCTCGGCGAAGCCGGGCAGGTCGTATGGAGGGTCGGCGAATACGATGTCGAAAGAGCGGGGGGAGGCCTGTATGTAGCGGAGCGCGTCGCCGCGCAGCAGTGAGTGGTTGTCGGCCCCGAGCTGTGAGGCCACCTTGCGGATGAAGTTGGCCTGGGTGGCGGCTTTCTCGACGGATGTCACCGAGCGGCATCCGCGCGACAGCAGCTCGAACGACACCGCGCCGGTGCCGGCGAAAAGATCGAGCGCGTCGGGGGTGTCCTCCTCGAAGTCGACAAGGTTCTCGATGACATTGAAAATGTTCTCGCGGGCGAAATCGGTGGTGGGACGGGCGGTGATGTTGGTCGGGACGTCAAACCGTCGGCGGCCATATTTTCCTCTGATTATGCGCATATGGGTGGGCTGATTGGATAGTTACGGAATACTGTGAGGGAGGGCCAGCGGGGCCACAATCATCTCGAAGGGGGTGCGCAGGGCGGCCCTGCCGGCGCGGAACATCGTGGAGGGGAATATCGCCGGCATCACGTAGCGGACAAAGCGGCGCAGCACCGGGGCGACGGCTCCGCGCGAGGCGGTGTCGCCCGCGAGGATTATCTCGTCGGTGGGGGTGAGGCCGAATCCCTCGCGGCAGGCCATGATGTAATATACCGAGTCCATCGGGTCGCGCACCGGGTAGCTGTTCATCACCATCGGGGCGGTGTCGCCGAGTATGACGATGTCGCATCGCCCCTGGCGCAGGTTGACGATCATCTTCCCCCGGGGCCGGGTGGGGTGCTTGGCCTTGAAGTAGAGGGCGAGGGGGGTGAGGGTGTGGCCCACGCGCGGATTGTTGAATGTGCGGCGCAGGAATCCGAGGAATTCCCGGTTAACCCCGGTGAGCATCGTGGCTCCCAGTCCGGGCAGCTCCTCGGCGATGATTTCCTCGGGGCTGTCGGCGGTGGCGGGAGGGAAGGCGTTGGCAAAGGCCTGTCGGCGCGCTTCGTCTGAAGACAGTATGTCAGGCACCGGCAGCGCCCTGCGCTCAGGCAGCAGGATGGTCACTCGGCTGAGGTCGGACAGCAGCAGGGGATTGTCGTAGACCGCCTCCTGGAACGCCTTCAAGGGTGTGGCCGAGGAGGCAAGGGGGATATCCTCGGCTATCAGTGTGTGATGCTCGATGGGGGAGAAGGCCATGACAGAGAGGGTGTCGGAGGTCGGCTCCATCACCAGCTGCCACATTCGCGGCTCTTTTATCATCTCTTTCTCGAGCATCGGGGGTGAATCTGAATAGTGATAAACGTTGATGACAGGGGGGGCGGCCCTGCGCGGGGCCGGGATGGTCAGAAGTCGCGGTGGGTGGCCATCCCGCCTGTGCCGAAACCTCCGGTCTGCATGCTGCCGCTGCCTCGTCGGTTGAATCCCGAGTTATTGTATTGCGAGCCGTTGCCCCAGGCCCCCTGGTCGGGGTCGTAGCCCTCCTCATCCTCTTCCTCGGGGTTGCGTTGCGGGGCCTCCTTGGTCTTCGGCTTGTTTTTCTTTATGGCGTCTGGTTTCTGCATGTCTACCGGGGTGTCGAGCAGCGACCAGTCCTGTTCGAGGTCCCAGTTCTTGCGCAACAGCAGTTTCTTGGGGTAATAGAAGACATCCTCGGGTAGGCGCTTGCCGGCGAGGTTGCCGGTGGTCCATTGGCCGTCGCCGTCTATGTCGATAAACGCGCGGGCGTAGTAGGTGGCCGGGGCCACATAGCTGAATGCCGCGCTGCCGTTGCTGACCGTGGCCGTTGCCTCCACCTTGTCTGAGCCGGAGAGTAGCTCGACTATGACATTGACGCTGTCGGGCAGTGAGAGCGCCGCCAGGTCGGTCAGGTTGAGGTATATGTTGCCGTAGTCGTCGAGTTTCTTGGTGGTGAACTCATGGGTGAAGCTCTTGTTGAACTCCCCGTAGATGTTTTCCACACGGGCCGAGTCGGCGGTGAAGCGGTATTTTGTCCCCTCCTCCCATTTGGCGGTCAGTATCAGGGCGCGGGGAGTGGCGGAGTCGGGCAGGAGGCTGGCGTCGGCGACGGGCTTCCATATGGTGTCGGCCATCACCTCAAGCCGCCATGCGTCGACAGGCACGGGGCGCAGCGGTTCGGGGGCCTCGAACCTCACGGGCAGGTTGAGCTCCTGTGTCGCGGGGGTGGAGGCTTTCAGGTCGAGGAATGTCGGCTTGGTGATGGTGTCGGCGATTGCTGCCGCCAGGGCGGCGGAGTCACCCTTCTCGCGGGCCTCCTCGATGGCCTTCAGTTTCTTCTCCCAGGCTTTCTGCGCGGCTTTCTCGTCGGTCTTGGGCCGTCGCCAGAACATTTTCAGCGTGTCGGTCTGCCAGGCGAGCCGGTCGAGGGTGTCGGTCTTCTGGTATCGGGCGGCCAGGAGTATGGAGTCTTGGTTGACAAGGGCGGTGTCGGCCAGCCAGTAGACCAGCGAGTCGCGTTCGGCGCGTGTCTCCATCACCGAAAGCTCGTCGAGGCGGTGGCCCGCGAAGCGGCCGTTGGCGATGGTCAGCTCAGGCATCGAGTCGAGCGGCGCGCCGAATTTAAGCTCGAGGTAACGCTGGGCGGGACGCTTGTTGTCGCGCAGGTACTGGCTGCGGTAGTTCTCGTTGAACCATGTCAGCAGTATGTCGTCGGGGAGGTAATGCCATGCCTGCCTTACTGTCACGGAGTCTTCCCCCGCCGATGAGCGCAGGGTGTCGGCCACCTCAACCATCTCCACAGAGGGGCTGACGGTGACGGGGAAGAAGGCGATGTTCTCAGAGCGGTCCCAGTGCCAGTCGCGGTTCTTGTCGTCAATGGCGAAGATGTTGTAGCTGCCCGGGCGCAGGCCTCGGATTGTGAACTGGCCGTATTGGTTGGTCTTGGCGACCCGCTCCAGCGGCAGGGTTTTTACCGCCGAGTCGGCGAGGTTGGAATAGACCCCAACCACCATCCCCTGGGCCGGCTCTAGGTTGCGGGCCTCGAAGAGCATGCCTGAGATCGAGAGGGTGTCGAGATGGTCGCCCGTCGAGAAGTCGTAGGCGAATCCGTCGAGTATGTTCCCCTCGTTGAGGTCGCGTATGGCGTCGGCGAAGTCTATGACGTAGGTGGTGGCGTCGGCGAGCGTGTCGCGGAACTCCACGGTCAGGTGTCTGCCGTTGGCGCTGACGCGGGCGTTTTCTTTCTGTACGGGTGAGATTACGACTTTGTTGGCCGGGTCGTCGAGCTTGAGGTTCTCGTCAAACCATATGTCGATTTTGTTGCGGCTTACGTTCAAGGCCCCGGGGTCGGGGTTGGCGCGGACGAAGACAGGAGGGGTCTCGTCGTGGGGGCCTCCCTCAGGCCGTCCGATAGAGGCGCAAGCTGCCATCAGCGAGGCAATGGCCCCGATGAGCAACACTCGCATTATTGTAGACGGCTTCAGTTCCAATCATCTGGAGAAATTTGTACCCCGGAGCAGAATCGAACTGCTATCTAATGTTTAGGAAACATCTATTCTATCCGTTGAACTACCAGGGCTGGATGTCGGGGAATCAGCGGGCCGTGGAGGCTCTGACACCTGTTATTGACGTGCAAAGTTAACGTTTTATTTCCGTAAAAACAAACATGGGGAGATTTTTGTGATGGATTTACGCCGTGTGTGAAAAAAAAAGAGTAACTTTGAGGCCGTAAGCACTATTAACCAAACCAATCAATTCAAACAAACTCCAAAGCAATGAAAAAGTATCTCAAGCTTCTGTTCGCTGCGATTTTCGCCACACTTTCGTTCACCCTTGTGTCATGTGGCGACGACGATGACGACAACGGCTCTCTTGTCGGCACATGGTATTATGCCTGGACCGATCCCGATGATGGCGAAGAGATGTATGGCGAACTGACTTTCACAAAGGATGGAAAATACTCTATGACCGAGACCGATATTTATGAGGGTCAGACCTACGTCTATTCTGTAAATGGCACATACACTGTCACAGGCGACCTCAAAGAGGGCGCGGTGGTGTACATGATCGGTGTAGACTCCAATGGCGACAATGTGGATGCGAGAATCATCGCCAAAGTTGACGGAGGCCTCCTGTACGCCACCGACACCGAAGGCGACACTATTGTCTTCACCCGCAAGTAAACGCGACTTGGCAGACATACATACGACGGGAGGCCCTGAGCGCAGGGCCTCCCGTTTGTTTTGTAGTCGGCGGTGGTGTTTTCGTCGTGTCGGCAGTTGATGTCGCCCGGGTCAGCGCAGGCGGCTGTAGCTGAGGAATCGGTATTCGACCCCTGATTTCTCATCGGTCTCGGGGGATGTCTCTCCGGTGAGCCGCCATTGCGCGGGGGTGATTTCGGGGAAGAACACATCGGCTCCTGGGGCGGGTGAGTCGATTGCGGTGATTTCCAGGCGGTCGGCCATGGGGAGGGAGCAGGCGTAAATCTGCGCCCCGCCGATGATGAATGCCTCGGTCTCGCCGGCCGACAGGGCCATAGCTATGGCCGCCTCCACGGATGTGGCGGTCTCCGCACCGGGGAATGTTAGGGAGGGGTCGCGGGTGACGATGATGTTGCGGCGGTTGGGGAGCGCCCCTTTCGGCAGCGACTCGAATGTCTTGCGGCCCATTATGACGGTGTGGCCCGAGGTGAGGGCCTTGAACCGCCGGAGGTCGGCGGAGATGTGAAACGCCAGGTCGCCGCCGCGACCGATGCCGCGGTCTGAAGCCACGGCGGCTATGATCGTTGTGGTCATATTGTGTATGCTCTGGTGGATGGGGTCAGACACTGACGGCAGCCTTGATGTGGGGCAGCGGGTCGTAGTTCTCGAGGGTGAAATCCTCATATCTGAAGTCGAAGATCGATTTCACCTCCGGGTTGATTCTCATCACCGGCAGGGCGCGGGGTGTGCGGGAAAGCTGCTCCTCGACCTGCTCGAAATGGTTGTTGTAGATATGCGCGTCCCCCAGGGTGTGGATGAAGTCGCCGGGGCGCAGGCCGCAAACCTGGGCCATCATCATGGTCAGCAGGGCATAGGAGGCGATGTTGAACGGCACCCCGAGGAATGAGTCGGCGCTGCGCTGGTAGAGCTGCAGCGAGAGCCGTCCGTCGGCGACGTAAAACTGGAAGAAGGCGTGACACGGGGGGAGGTTCATCCGCTTGAGGTCGGCGACATTCCAGGCGCTGACGATGATGCGGCGCGAGTCGGGGTTGTGCTTTATTGTCTCCACGGCCTCGGTGATCTGGTCGATGAACTCGCCGTCATATCCGGGCCATGAACGCCACTGGTAGCCGTAGATGTGGCCCAGGTTGCCGTCGGGGTCGGCCCATTCGTTCCAGATTCTCACGCCGTTCTCCTGCAGGTACCGGGCATTGGTGTCGCCTTTGAGAAACCACAGCAGTTCGTATATTATTGACTTGAGGTGGAGCTTCTTGGTGGTCAGCAGGGGGAATCCCTCCTCAAGGTTGAAGCGCATCTGGTAGCCGAACACGCTGCGCGTGCCGGTGCCGGTGCGGTCATGCTTGTCGGTGCCGTTGTCTCGGATATGTCTCAGCAGGTCAAGATATTGTTTCATTTCAGGGGGGTGTCGCGGCGGTCGGGCCGCCACGGGGTATGTAAGGGGTTAGATGATTCCGTCGACGGTTATCGCCTTCCAGGGGGTGGCGGGGCAGATGTTCTGGCATGCCCCGCATCCGATACATCCTGAGGTGTCTACCACGGCGATGTATTCGCTCTGTCCGCTGCCCGCGCCGCCATGGGGTGCAGGCCGCCGTCTCAACGTGATGGTGCGGCGGGGGCAGATCTCCGCACACAGCCCGCAGCCGATACAGTTGGCGGCCTCGACGCGGGCATGGCCGATGATGAAGATATGCTTCTCGTCAATGGTCAGCGGTGTCAGCGCTCCGGTGGGGCAGAGGTCGGTGCAGCGGGTGCAGTCAAACAGGCACGCGCCCCGGTCGTAGTCCATCACCGGCTTGAGCGGATGCAGCCATCCGAGCTGTCCCGTGGAGGGGGTGAGGGCGTGGGTGGGGCAGTGGGCCACACACAGTCCGCATCCGGTGCAGCGGTCGAGGAAGTCGGCCATCGAGCGTCGTCCAGGGGGTGCCACGGGGTGGATTGGCTTGAGCCTGCGGCATGCGGTATTTGCCCCCTCAGCCCGGGCCGCCGCGTCGGCGATCGCCGACAGTGCCGGGGCTGCCGCAACGAGCAGTCCGGTGGCGAGAAACCGCCGCCTGTCTATTCTTACGGGAGCGTCGGGGGTGGTTGGCCGGGCTGACGGCATGGGGGCCGCGCCGGGTCGCTGGATGTTGGCGGCTGTGCCCACCTCGGTGGTCCCGACGCGCTGGAGCATCGGTATGGAGAGGCGTTTGCGGCGGGTGGTGTATCTGATGGCCCCCTCGCCGCATGCGGCGACGCAGTCGAAGCACACCACGCAGCGCGACGAGTCGACCACATGGTCGGCCATGGAGATGCACCGCGCCTTGCAGGCATGCTCGCATGCCCGGCAGTTGATGCAGCGGTCTGTGTCGATGTCGAAATGGAAGAGCGACCACCGGGCGGGGATGCTCAGGGCGCTCCCTACGGGGCAGACCGTGTTGCATATCACGCGTCCGTTGAACCAGGCTGCCGCGCCGACCGCCGCCACGGTCAGCAGCGAGATGAGCAGCGCGACCCCGGAGGCTATGACCGCCTCCTTCCCACCGGCGGCTTCCACCAGCGGGAGGATTGCCGACGAGCAGAAACGCCCGAAGGCCGAGTAGGGGTCGAGCAGGGTCGGGATGGCTGCCAGGCCGCCGACGGTGCAGGCCGCCACGGTCAGCAGCATGAGGTAGCGCAGGCGGTTGTTGGCCTCGGCGAAGCGGTAGGGATGCCTGCGCCGCCATTTGCGGCGCAGGCGCGGGATGCGTGAGAAGATGTCTTGCAACGCGCCCATAGGGCATACCGATGAGCAGTAGACACGGCCGAAAAGCAGTGTGGCCAGCAGCCATGCCGCCAGGGCCGTGAAGGCCCCGGCCATCGCCAGGGGGAATATCTGGAGCCTGGCCACCCACCCCAGCCGCAGGGCCAGCCGCGCGTCGAGCGTGGTGAACAGCAGCGTGGCCGCCGCCAGCATGGCCATCGATATTATGACACGGCCCAGGCGCAAGGCGCGCCCGGGCGTGACGGTCTGGTGTCGGCGGTGTCTTTTCAATTCGCCGTTGTTAAGTTGTGGAATACGGGTGTAGTTGTCAGAGATATTTGTCGCCGAAGGCGAGTCGGGTGTCGTTGACCATCTGCTTGATGCGCTGTTCCTCGGCCTTGGGGCAGACGAGCAGCACGTCGCCGGTGTCGGCAACGATGTAGTCTGTCAGGCCGTCGACCACGATGAGCTTCTCGCCGCGGACGGCGAAGATGTTGCCGGTGGAGTTGTAGGCCAGCACGTTGCAGTTCTGGGTGACGTTGGAGTCGCTGTTCTTGGGGGAGTTGTCATAGAGGGCGCTCCATGTGCCGAGGTCGTTCCATCCGAAAGAGACGCATTCGACATAGACGTTTTTGGCTTTCTCCATGACGGCGAAGTCGATGGAGATGCCCATGCATCCCGGGAAGTTCTCGTCGATGAATTTCTTCTCCTCGGGGGTGGCGAAGAGTCCGACCCCCTTCTCGAAGCAGCTGGCCACGTCGGGGGCGTTGGTCTTCAGCTCGCGGATGATGGTCTTGGCGCTCCAGAGGAAGATACCTGAGTTCCAGAAGAATTCCCCGGACTCAAGGAACACCTTGGCGATTTCGAGCTTGGGTTTCTCGGTGAAGGTCTTGACATGGTAGATGTCACCTTCGGCTTTCTGGCCCACCTGGATGTAGCCGTAGCCGGTCTCGGGTCGGGTGGGGCTGATGCCGAGGGTCAGCAGGGCGTCATGGGTCTCGACGAAGTCGAAGCCGTCGGTGATGGCCTGCTGGAAGAGGGTGTCGTTTGTGATGAGGTGGTCGCTGGGGGCGACGATGATGCTCGCTTCGGGGTCGATTGCCGAGATGTGGTATGCCGCCCAGGCGATGCAGGGGGCTGTGTTGCGGCGGGCGGGCTCCAGGAGGATGTTTGCCTCAGGCAGCTCGGGGAGCTGCTCGCGGATGAGGGGGGCGTACTGGGCGTTGGTGACCACCATCACGTTCTCGGGCCTTACGATGGGCAGGATGCGGTCGTAACTCATCTGGAGGAGCGAGCGGCCGGTGCCGAGGAAGTCGAGAAACTGTTTCGGTTTCGATTCGCGGCTGTAAGGCCAGAAGCGGCTGCCGACGCCGCCACACATTATGACGCAATATCGGTGTGGGTTAATCATGATGTAAGTATAGCTCTTGGATAATTCTTGAATCCCTCACAGGGGAAATCCTGTTTTGGGAGGGCTAAGGTATAAATTATTGGCGAGATATGCAACTTTTCGGGGCAGTTTGCGTTTCAAGGATAGAACCGATTCCAATCCACGACACCAACGTTATGTCCTCACTGACAAGAATCCTGCTGTTTTTCATCCTGATGCTGCCATGCTGCCATGCTGTCTCCGGCCAGACCCCCTATTCGCGTCTCGAACTTAAGGCCGACCGCTTTTTCAGCCAGGGGGAGTGGGCGCAGGCGGCCGCCACCTATTACCAGATGCTGGAGGCGAGGCCCGATGTGGCCGCCACATACGGCAAGGCGATTGTGGCCAACGCTGTCAGGGGCGACACGCTGGCCGAGATGGAGCTGATGGTGAAGGCCCTCAACGCCAAGGTGCCTTTCGACTCGGTGCTGTCGCGGGTCAGGTCGACCAGTTTCAGTCTCGGCAAGTCAAACCTTTACGGCGACTTCCTGCTGAGGGTGAAGGAGGCATATCCATGGATGCGCCGACCGATGGACAATTACCTGCTGCGCTACTATTCCTACCGCAAGGACGGGGCCAAGATGGTGGAATACAGTCGTATGATGCTCCAGGGCGACCCGTCCAACACCGCTTTCCTGATGTCGCTGGCCCAGGGGGCGATGCTCTGCGGGGATTATGCCCAGGGGGTGAGGGCCTACGAGTCAATACTGGCGGTCTCCCCCGCCGATTATGATGCCCTTGTGGCGTTGGGCAATTATTATTACATCGAAAACCGCGCGGCGGTAGTGGCCAATGCTTCTGACGGAGGGGACGCGAGTCCCCGGCTGCTTTATTGCGGCCCGTATGCCGAAAAGGCGCGGACATATCTCGCGCGTGCCAACGAGGTGCATCCCACACCATATGTGACATCATTGCTTGCTGACCTTGCCATACCGCGCCGCAGGTGACCCGCCCTGCTATTTGCGGCCGAAGTCGGCAGGAATTTCCCCCCACATAGGGGTGTTCCAGCGCAGAATGGGATTGCGCGGGGAGTGGGAGCGCAGCCAGAGGTTTGCCCTGGCGAGCATCTCGAAAATCTTTTTGTTACGTTCGGTGGGGGTGAGCTGAGTGCGGCAGCCTCGGTTGCGCACCCATGCCACGGCTGTGACCGAGTCGGTGTATATGGGGGTGGCGGAGTCGTTCTGCTTGAACAGCAGGGCGAGCGCGTGGACCAGCGCGAGATACTCGGCCACATTGTTGGTGCCTTCGGCCAGCGGGCCGACGTGGAATACCTCCTCGCCGTCAGCCACCCTGACACAGCGGTATTCCATCATGCCTGGATTCCCGGCGCATGCGCCGTCGACGGCAATCGCCGACAGGTTAATTTCTGGGATGAGGGAATAATCAGGTCGCGCGGGCGCGGGCTTGTTTGCCGTGGTGCTTGCGGCGGTATGGGCAGTCGCGGTGAATCCTTTGTCTGAAGGCCGGGCGATGTCAGGCCCGGCGGCCTGTGAGGCCTGGGCCGCTATGTTCTCGATGTTTTTCAGGGCGATGCGGGTGAGCAGGGTCTCTTCCTCCTCGCCTGTCCCCCGGAACGCCTCCACAGCCTCTTGCTGAGACTTGAATGACTTGTATTTCGCCCCTGGAAATCCGTCGACCTGCGCCAGGCAGTCTTCCCAGTTGTCATACACTCCGGGGTCGCGTCCCTCCCAGACGACATAAAATTTACGTTTTTCAGCCATAGGTGATGTGTGGTTGGAATCGTGGTCAGCTGAGTGAGAGGAGCAGGTTGATGTCGGTGTAGCGCACATTGGCGATCTCGGCCACTTTGCGGTTGACGGCCTTGCCGAGGAATGTGAGCGTGGCTTTCTGCAGGCCGCCGGTGAGCTGTATGGCCGAGGAGCAGGCCCCGCAGCCGGCAATGTCGTCGAGCATGGTGATGAATGTGTCGCTGAGGGCCATCGCCGAGGTGCGCGGCACCGCGCTGCCGACATTGAAATGGCAGCAGTGGCTCCCGGCGAGCGGCGAGCGGGGATGCTCCTCCCCCAGGTCGACGAGCGGCATGGCGGGAAACGCCTTCCCCGGCTCGTCGGTGAGGTCGAAGACCAGCACTCCTTTTTTCATTATGCGCTCCCCCTCGGAGTCGACCACGACACGGCAGCGCAACGATGTGGCGATGACCACGTCGGCGGTGTGTATGGCGTTCTCAAGGGCGTTGGGATGGACGGATGAGCCGATTACCCCTTCGCCGAGGCGGCGCAGGGCGCGGCGCAGACGGTAAACGTCGTCGTCAAACATCCTGACCGTGGCGCCTTGGCCGATGGCCGAGCGGGCGGCGGCGCAGGCTGCCAGGTTGCTCCCGAGGATGACAACCTCGCAGGGTATCACCCCGGCGACGCCGCCGAGCAGTATCCCTTTGCCGTTGAGCGGGTCGGCCATCATCGACGAGGCCAGCACCATGGCTGCGCGTCCGTCGATTTCCGACAGGATGTCGGCGAAGGGGAGGTGGCCGGTCTCGTCGGCGATGAGGTCTAAGGCTATGTTGATTACCTTCCGGTCGAGCAGGCGGCGTATCACGTCGGCCCCGTTGGCGCGGTTGAAGTTGGCAAGGCTCAGCAGCAACGCGCCCCGGCGCAGGCATGAGATGTCGGCAAGGGGGAGGGGGGCGAGGTGAATTACGATGTCGGCCTCAAGGGTCTCTCTCCGAGAGGCTATTTTCGCCCCCGCGCGGAGATAGGCGGAGTCGGGGTAATGTATGTGGCAGGCCGCGTCTTTCTCCATCACCACGGCGAAGCCCCGGCCTGTCAGCGAGGCCACAGCCTCAGGGGTCAGGGGGAAACGTTGCTCCGAAGAGCTTACACATCGCGGCAGCCCTATCGACAGGTTGCGTCGGGCCACGGCTGTGTCTATCGGTGATTCCAGAGGTGTGGGGCAGTTCATTGTGATTGGCAGGGGGTGTTTCGGACGGTGACCTGATGAAACGGGGTCACGCGCCGCTGATGAATTTGCGGATGAACAGGCGGCAGCTTGCCTCTATTTCGGCGGGGGTCTCAAGCCTGTCGGCAGGGAACCGGTGGCGTGCCTGTGAATACCATTGCTCGCGCTCGGCGAGTGAGGCGGTTATGAACTGGCTGATTTCGTCGGGGGTGAGGCCGTTGAGCTTTGGCCGCTGGGCCTGGGCTTCGACGAGCCGCCTGAGCAGGGTGGAGTTGCGGGCTTGCAGCAGGATGGTCACGCCATGGGTGTTCATGAACTCCATGTTGTCGAAGAAGCAGGGTGTGCCTCCTCCGCATCCGACAATCAGCTGCTCGCCGCATTCCACGGCCTCGGCCAGGGCGCGTCGCTCCATCTTGCGGAACGCCCCCTCGCCATGCACCGCGAAAATCTTTGCCACCGACATGGCGGCGTGGCGCTCCACCTCCTCGTCGAGGTCGATGTAGCGCCATCCCGGGAGCCTTGCTTCCAGGGCGCGTCCGAGGGTGGTCTTCCCAGCCCCCATGAACCCGATGAGGAATACCGGAGCCTGGGTCATCGCGTCAGTGCCGGCTGGTTTATTTCTTGTTGTCGGCCTGGGCTTTGAGCAGGTCGCGGATTTCGGTGAGCAGCGCCTCCTCCTTGGTGGGCTCGGCGGGTGCGGCCTCCTCCTCCTTGGTAGATTTCTTGAGCTTGTTCATGAAGCGGATGGCCACGAAGATGCAGAAGGCGATGATAAGGAAGTCGACGATGCTCTGCACGAACACACCCCATGTGAGGTAGACCTCGGGGTTGACGGTCTGCCCGGCGGCGGTCAGCTGGTCGGCCACCTGCTGGGTGATGACATCGCCGTTGCCGTCGGTCATGTGGCGCAGGATTATCTTCTTGTCGGTGAAGTTGACACCTCCGGTGACCAGGGTCACCAGCGGCATGATCACATCGTTGACCAGTGAGCTGACAATCTTGCCGAAGGCGCCGCCGATGATCACACCGACAGCCATGTCGACAACATTGCCTTTCATTGCGAACTCTTTGAATTCAGTGAGGAATTTTCCCATAACTAAAGGTTAAAAACGTTATTTGGCAGGTTGCGGCCGATGGCGGCCTCACCAGAGGAACATCGCCGATGTGAACGCGTCGAGGGCCACCAGAAGGGTGACCAGCATCGGTATCAGAACCAGCGATATGATGACTCCGGCCGTGGCGAGCCCGCGGGGCTGCCTGAACAGGCCGATGAACGAGAACACGGCCGCCAGTATCCATATCAGCCATCCCACCAGCGGTACCCAGCCGATGAACATGCTGACCAGCGAAAGCACGAACCCGGCTGTGCCGATGCCGTTTGACTTCTGCTGGCCGGGAGCGTAGGGCTGCCAGGGCTGACCATGGTGGCCCGCGCTGTATCCGGGCGGGGCATACCGGTTGTATGGATCCCATGCCTGCGGGCCATACCCCGGGGGGTACGTCCCAGCGGGCATGGGGTCGTGATAGGGTGATGCCTGCCCCCAGCCGTCGTCGGACCGGTTCTGGCGGCCTGCTCCCCCCGGATTGTAGGGGGGAGGTGTGGCCGGGGGCTGGTATGGAGGTTGTCCGTTCATACAGTTATCTTAACGGAGAGAGGGGGGGAATGGTTTACTCTACTGTCCAGGTGTCGCCGGCCAGGAGCATGTCGCGCAGGCATGTGAAGCCTTTCTTGGCCTTGACCTGCTCCACCTGGGCGCTGACCTCCTGGTCGTAGACGGGGGCGTCCACGTCGCGGATCACGCCGACGGCCACCGGCAGGTCGGTGCCGTCCATCATGGCGAGCTGCTGGTGGAGGAAGTTGGAGGGGGTATGGGCGTCATGTACCAGCACGTCGTCGATGGTGTAGCCGTCCTTGCCGATTTCGACCGCCTTGAGCAGGAAGCCGTCGGCCACGATGCCCTTCTCGTTCTCCTTGCCGAAGAGCATCTTCTCTCCGTGGCGCAGGTGGATGGTGCGGTCGGCGCGGAACTCCTTGTCGGCGATTGCCGAATGGATGCCGTTGTTGTAGATCATGCAGTTCTGGAGAATCTCGATCACCGAGGTGCCTTTGTGGCGGGCGCCGGCGAGCATGACCTCACGGGATGTGGGCAGGTCCACGTCGATGGCGCGGGCGAAGAAGTTGCCCCTGGCTCCGAACACCAGTTCGGCGGGGATGAAGGGGTCTTCGGTGGTGCCGTAGGGCGACGACTTGGAGACGAATCCGCGCGCTGAGGTAGGGGAGTACTGCCCCTTGGTGAGACCGTAGATGCGGTTGTTGAGCAGCAGTATGTTGATGTCGACGTTGCGGCGCACGGCGTGGATGAAGTGGTTTCCGCCGATGGCGAGACCGTCGCCGTCGCCCGACACCTGCCAGACGCTCATCGCGGGGTTGGCCACCTTGAAGCCTGTGGCGATGGCGGCCCCGCGGCCATGGATGGTGTGGAAGCCGTAGGTGTTCATGTAATAGGGCAGGCGCGAGGAGCATCCGATGCCTGAGATGACGGCGGTCATCTCGGGGGCTACCCCGTAGTCGGCCATGGCCTTGTGGAGGGAGTTCAGGACGGCGTGGTCACCGCAGCCTGCACACCAGCGGACGGGCTGGTCGTTTTTGAAATCGCCCGCCTTATATAATGTCGCTATACATTCCATAGTCTTTGTCATTCATCTTTAAGTAAGAGTTCCTTGACTTTTTCCACGACTTCGTGGACCATGAACGGCTGGCCTTCGACCTTGTTGATGCGGAGGAAGGTGTGTTCGGGGAATTGAGCCTGGAGGTAATCGGCGAACTGGCCCGTGTTGAGCTCGGCGACGATGAGCCTCTTGTAGCGGCGGAGTATCTCCCCGGTGTTGCGGGGAAGCGGGTTGATGTAGCGGAACTGGGCGAGCGCCACCTTGTGGCCCTGGCGGTTGAGCTCCTCGGCCGCGTCATAGAGGTGGCCGTAGGTGCCGCCCCATCCGATGATAAGGGTGTCGGCTTCGGGGGAGTCGCATTTCACCTCCTGGAGTGGGATGTTGTTGGCGATGCGGGCCACCTTCTCGCGGCGGGTCTCCACCATGCGGGCATGGTTGGCGGGGTCGGTAGAGATGGCCCCGGTCTTCTCGTTCTTCTCAAGGCCGCCCAGACGGTGCATCAGGCCGGGGGTGCCGGGGATTGCCCAGTAGCGGCTGAGGGATTCCGGTTCGCGGAAATAGGGGGTCCAGGTGGAGCGCAGCTCCTCGGGGACGAACCGCGGGGTGATGTCGGGGAACTCGTCGGCCTCGGGGATGCGCCAGGCAGAGGAGCCGTTGCCGATGAAGGCGTCGCTAAGCAGGATGACGGGAGTCATGTGCTCAACGGCGATGCGGCTTGCCTCGTAGGCCATGGTGAAGCAGTCGGTGGGGGAGACTGGGGCTACCACGGCCAGGGGCGACTCGCCGTTGCGGCCATAGAGAGCCTGGGCGAGGTCGGTCTGCTCGGTCTTGGTGGGCAGTCCGGTCGACGGCCCTCCGCGCTGCACGTCTATCACCACCAGGGGCAGCTCGGCCATCACGGCCAGGCCGATGGCCTCGCTCTTGAGGGCCAGGCCGGGGCCTGAGGTGGAGGTCGCCGCCAGGTTGCCGGCGAATGACGCGCCGATGGCGGAGCATACTCCGGCTATCTCGTCTTCCATCTGGCAAGCCTTGACCCCGAGGTCTTTGCGTTTTGCCAGCTCGTGGAGGATATCGGTGGCGGGGGTGATGGGGTATGAGCCCAGGAAGAGGGGCAGGCCTGCCTTCTCGGAGGCCATTATGAGACCCCAGGCTGTAGCCTCGTTGCCCTTGAGGTCTGTGTATGTGCCGGGCTTGATAGCCTCGGTCTCTATTTTGTAAGTCGATACCCCGGCGTGTATGTTGTGGCCGTAGTCATAGCCGGCGCGTATCACCTTGGTGTTGGCCTCGGCGATGACGGGCTTCTTGGCGAATTTTTTCTGGATCATTGCCACTGCGCTTTCGACCGGGCGGTCGAATAGCCAGCAGATCAACCCGAGGGTGAAGATGTTGCGACACTTGAGAATCGCCTTGTTGTCCATCCCCGAGTCCTCCAGGGCGGCGCGGGTCATTGTTGTCACCGGCACCTCCAACACCTGGGCGGTGACCCCGAGTTCGCGGATTGGGTCGTCGGTCAGGAACTTGGCTTTCTTCAGTCCATCCTCCTTGAAGGAGTCCACGTCGGTGATGATGACACCGCCGGGCTTCAGGAACTTGACGTTCTGCTTCAATGCGGCGGGGTTCATCGCTACCAGCACGTCACACTGGTCTCCCGGGGTGTGCACCCCGATTCCGATGCTCACCTGGAATCCCGACACGCCGCCCAGCGACCCTTGCGGGGCGCGGATTTCGGCTGGATAATCGGGGAAAGTCGACACGGAATTGCCTAAACCTGCGGAAACGTTGGTGAAGATGTTTCCCGCCAGCTGCATCCCGTCGCCCGAGTCGCCGGAGAATCTCACGGCTACTTTGTCGAGCGTCTTAACTCTTTGGTTTGTGTTGTCCATGATGTATTCCTATTAAAGGGATAACTTTGGTGGAAATGACTGAAAGATAAGTGCTTGCCGCCAAGACGGCGGCAAATCGCCTATCCCTGGGTTAATGGTTGGTTTGTATCATTCGACCGCAAAGTTAACTTTTTCCACGAGAATTTATAGTGTTTCCCAGAAGTTTTCGTAATTTTGTGCTAAAATTTTTCGAGAAAGTGACGACATTCCAAACCATCCAGAAGACTCTGGCCCCGGAACTAAAGCGGCTGAATGACCTCATATCGGCTACTTTGACATCCCCCAACGCCTTGATGAACAAGGTGGTGTCGACATATCTCGAAAAGAAAGGGAAGCAGATCCGCCCTGTGATGGTGATTCTCAGCGCCAGGCTCCTGGGGGAGGTCAACGACAATGTAATAAAGGGGGCCGTGGCCGTGGAGCTGCTCCACAACGCCTCGCTCATCCATGACGATGTCGTCGACGACACCCGTGTGAGGCGCGACGCCCAGACCATAAACGGCCTGTGGGACAATCATCTGGCTGTGCTTGTCGGCGACTTCTTCCTCTCCAACTCGCTGATTCTCGCCTCGGAGACCGGCGACATACGCATCGTGGAGTCGATAGCCTCGCTCGGCCGCCTGCTCTCGATAGGCGAGCTTGACGAGATTTACAATGCCCGCTACAACCATCTCGACGAGGAGACCTATTTCAAGATAATATACCGCAAGACCGCTTCGCTCTTCATAAGCTGCGCGGAGGTGGGCGCGGCAGCCGCCGGCGAGAAGGACGCGCGCCGGCTTGAGGCCCTGAGGGAGTTCGCCCGCCTGCTGGGGCTTTGCTTCCAGATCAAGGATGATGTCTTTGACTACTTCGCCCAAGGCGGCATAGGGAAGCCCACAGGCAATGACCTGCGTGAGGGGAAAATCACATTGCCGCTGCTCCATGTCCTTGAGACCCACACGGGAGAGGAGCATGGCCGTATGATGGAGCTGGCCCGGAAGGAGATGCTGACCTCCGAGGAAATTGCCGCCCTGATTGACTACGCTGTGGCCAACGGCGGCATAGAATATGCCAACCAGACGATGGAAAGGCTTCGCGATGAAGCCTGCGCCATACTCCGCGACAATTTCCCCCCGTCTGAGACGCTCGACGCGTTCATCTCCCTGATAGATTTCATCATAGCCCGTGACCATTGACCTCGGGGAGGGGTTATGCAAAATTGACATTGTTGCAGCAACTTTAGAGGTTTCACCATTGTTTTAACCTTGCAACGCGTCGTGTCCTGCAGCGATATGCCGTCGGCAGGCGTGATGCTTTTTTGTGCCGGAATCCGGTTGACAATAATAATGGTTAATGACTATGGGCTTCAAAAAAACATATTTGTCGGCAGCGTTGCCGGCGTTGGCATTCCTCGCCGGGGCCTGCTCTGGCAGCAGCAAAGGGGTTGACGACCCGTTTGTCGATTTCCCCGATGACGGGAAACTGGCTAATGTGGTGTCAGTGGTGACATCGCCGTCGACCACCGACACAGTCTTCAGCTTTGACGGCCACAAGGTGGATGCCCTGCAGATAGCGCGAGTCTTCCCCACCGAGCATTCCGATGTGTTCCTTTCCATCAGGGTGTTCCCCCTCAAAGGTGAGTCGCCTGTCAACATGGGGCTGGCGCGCATCATAAGCGAGGATTTCTCGACGGTGGCCGGAGGAGATGTCCGCTACGATCTCCACGAGACCACGGCCCGGGCCGTCACCGAGCAGATTGATTATTACGGCAAGGTGTTCAACGACACGATATTGCCCCAGTTGCGCGAATCGGTGACCAATGGATTCTATGTCAATGTCGACCTGCGCCCGGCCTGGGTGTCGGCCGACGACGACATTCACACCTATTCCTCATATATGGAGTCATGCACCGGGGGCGCTCCGGCAGAGATTGAGTGCTACTATGTGAGCTTCTCAAGCAGGCTGGGGCGGCAGATGACCTTTGAAGACCTTGTCCCCGCCGCCGAACGCCATGCAGTGAGGGAGAAACTGCTCGCGAAGATGGCCGAGGACTCAGGCAAATCGGTTGACGACTACCTGACATGGCTTACCGGCTATGTCAATCCCGGGGCTGAAAAGCCATTCACAGTCGATGATTTCCCGATAGCTTACGTCGCGTCATACAGGTCGGGCCTGGTGTTCTCCTATCCGCAGGGGATGGTCGCCCCGGTATCAAAGGGCTGCCCGCTTTACTTCATATGAGAAGTGGCGTCCTGTCACAGGGCGTGACATTTGCAAAAAGATATGAGCCATCCATACTTTGACGGCAGGTTTTGACGTTAACAAAGTATGGACGGCTCTTCGCTTACATTGGAGGTCATGATTGCCACTTGCGGACCCGATGGGGGACGCAGGGTAGAGGCAATGCGCCTGCCCCGGCTCGACGGGGTGAGCTACCTCGTGTCATGGCAGGAGCCTGGCGGCGTCGCGGTGCCGGAGTCTCTGGCATGCCGTGAAGATGTCAGGGTGTTGCCACTCGAAGGTCTGGGCCTGAGCCGCAACCGCAACCATTGCCTTGACAATGCCCGGGGCGACATACTGCTTGTGGCAGATGACGACCTTGAGTTGTATCCCGAAGGGCTGGAAGCCGTAAGGCGGTTGTTCGGCGAGAATCCGGGACTGGAGTATGGCTCGTTCAGGTATGATTCGGATGTTGTCAAAACCTATCCCGTATCTGCCTGCTGCCTCGCCCGGCTTCCGAAAGATTTCTACCAGACATCGTTTGAGATAGCATTGCGCCGCGATTCACGCGCCGGACTGCTCAGGTTCCCGGAGAATTTCGGGCTTGGAGCCGGGGAGTTCACCGCCGGGGAGGAGGAGCTGTTTCTGAAAAAAGCGAGAATCAATGGTCTTGACTGCCGATTCATCCCTGTGACGATAGCCTGCCATCCGGGAGCCACCACCGGAGTCCGCGCCCGTCTCGCCGACGGGGCGTTGCGGGCGCGTGGGGTCGTGGCTGCCGTCGAGTATCCGCTGACGGCTGTGCTGCGTGTCCCGTTGGTGGCCTGGAGGGTGAGCCGCGCCCGTCAGGCCGGGTTCATGACGGCCCTGCGGCTAATGGCCGCAGGAGCCTGCAAGGCGATTTTCGGCGATGCGGTGAGGACATATCTGAAAACACCTCTGTCAGCGAAATGAGCAGCCTGCATAAAAACAACATAGGGATGAAGCTTGTGGAGGATTCCGCATGCCGCCTGACGGTGGTGGTGCCGGTCTACAACAGGGCCGGCAGGGTGGGGCCCACTCTTGACTCCCTGGAAGCGCAGACCCTGCGCCCGCTTAGGATAGTGCTTGTCGACAACGATTCGACGGATGACACCTTGCGGGTCCTGCTTGACTGGAAAAGCAGGGTGGAAGGCCCGTCATTTGCCGTGACCGTGGTAGTGGAGAAGCAGCCCGGCGCGGCGGCAGCCCGCAACAGGGGGCTCGCTGAGGTCACGACTCCGTTCACGATGTTTTTCGACAGTGACGACCTGATGGCTCCCGGCCATTGCCGGAGGGCGCTGTCAGGATTTGATGACAACCGCGGGGCGGATATTGTGGGCTGGGACTGCAGCATGCTTTCGCTGGCCGGACGGAGAAACATTGGCCGGTTCAGCGACCGCGACGTGTTGTGGAACAATCTCTTCTATGGCTCGATGGCGACCCAGCGTTACGCCGCCCGTACCGCCTTGTTCAGGCAGGCCGGCGGCTGGAATCCCGAATGCCGTGGCTGGGATGATGTGGAGTTGGGAGCCAGGCTGCTTGGCCTTTCACCGAAGATTGTGAAACTTCATGGCTCCCAGACTGTCGAGATTGTCGCCTCTGCAGACTCGATAACCGGTGACTCTTTCTCGGCGAAGGCCTCGGTGTGGGAGCATGCCCTTGACCTGATGGAGACCTTATGCGGCAATCCCCGGGTGGCGCGTTATGTCAATTTCCGCAGGGCGATACTGGCCGGAGATTACCGCCGGGAAAGGGCGGTGGATGACTCCCGGCGGCTGCTCGGCGTGGCCCTTTCCAAGGAACCTTCACGGTTTTTCCGCATGCTTGCCCGTCTGGCCGTGGGGTATCGCGGCACTGGTCTGCCAGGCATATCCAGAATCCTCCGCCCGTTTTTCGGCTGATGCCGGAATGTCAGCACCCGCCCCCTTGCGTCGTTCCGGGAAAGGATGACCGGCAAGGGGGGCGGGTGTTGTATGATTGTGGGGGCGAGGGTTATTTCTCCTTTGAGAGGTCGAGGACCACGTTGTCTTTTGACTTGTCGACATACTGGCGGCGCAGGGGATTGGCTGTGCGCTCCGCGTGGTTGAGGCGGTTGCGGTAGATGTCGATGGCCGCGTAGAGCGCCTCGCGCATCGAGTCGGGCGATGCCTCGCCTTTCCCGGCGATGTCGAAACCGGTGCCGTGGTCGGGTGATGTCCTCACGAAAGGAAGCCCGGCGGTGAAGTTGACCCCGCTGCCTCCGGCGATGGTCTTGAAGGGAGCCAGCCCCTGGTCATGGTACATGGCCAGCACACCGTCGAATTTGCGGAAGTTGCCGCTGCCGAAAAAGCCGTCGGCGGCGTAAGGGCCGAACACATGTATTTTCCTGGCCCGGGACTCCTCCACGGCAGGGAGGATGATTTCCTTCTCCTCATTGCCCATCAGGCCGCCGTCTCCGGCGTGGGGATTCAGCCCCAGGACGGCTATGCGGGGTTTCACGATTCCGAAATCCTGGGTCAGCGAATTGTCGAAGAGGCGTATCTTCTCCATCAGCGACTCCTTGGTGATTGATTCCGCCACCTTGGAGATGGGCAGGTGGATGGTGGCCAGGGCCACGCGCACGGTCTCGTTGAAGAGAATCATCAGGGCCTTGTTGCCGTCGCCGATCGAGGCCTCGAGATACTCGGTGTGGCCGGGGAAGGTGAACAGCTCGCTGTGGATGGTGGCCTTGTTGACCGGGGCTGTGAGCAACACGTCGATTTTGCCGGCCTGCAGGTCGGCGACGGCCCTCTCAAGGGCCTCGAACGCGGCCTTTCCGGCCTCAGCCGAGGGGTGGCCGGGCTCTACCTTTGCCTCCTCGCCGATGATGTTGATGATGGAGGTCTGTCCGCTTGAAGCGTCAGACGCGTCTTTTATCTGAACAGGTGCAGGGCCTTGCAGCGAGAGCTGCTTGCGGTAATTGGCGGCTATCTTGGCCGAGCCGTAGACAATCGGGGTGCATAACTCGAATAGCCGGTTGTCGTCGAGCATCTTGAGTATTACCTCGTAGCCGATGCCGTTGAAATCTCCGTGGGTGATACCCACTTTTATCTTGTCTGACATAATGGATTGTATCTATGATGTTTGTGATAAGTCTGCGGTTGTTGTTGGCGGCGACTGGTCGGGGTAGTTGGCCAGGGTGTCGCGCAGGCGGGTTATGACCATAGCGCGGAGCTCGCGCGGGGCCTCGACCACCACCTGGTTGCCCAGCGAGATGATTTCCGACACGAAATCGGCTGTCAGGCGCAGGCGGTAGGTGAAACGGGAGTAGCCGTCGTTGACCTCCTCCTCGACCTGTGAATGGTGGAGCGGCAGGGCGCGGAGGTATTTTGCCTGCCGGGTGTCGACCCTCAGCACTACCCGGCGGGTCTCCCCCTTGTCTACCATGATGCCGTATGCGTCTTTGAAGTATGACTTGGGGTCGGTGTCGGCGGGGAGGACGAAAACCCGCGGCTGGATCTTCAGCCCTCTTATGCGGTCGAGGGCGTAGGTCTTGACCTTGCCGGAAGAGGACTCGCGGCCGGTGACATACCATATCTGGCGGTAAATCCTCAGAAACCACGGCTCGATTTCCACGTCGCGGCTGGGGTTGACGCGTGAGTGGGGATGGTAGTCGAATGTGACTGCGCGGCAGTCGCGCAGCGCCTCCATCATGCCGGCCAGGTGCTCGCGGGCCGAGGGGACATCCTCAAGCATTATCCTGGAGGCTATCTCCTTCGACCCCTGCAGCACGTTGCTTGTGGCCGAGGCGTTGAGGAGCCAGTTGGTGATCTGCTCGCCCGCCGAGCCAGGCTCCTCCTCGATGTAATACTCGTATGTCACGGGGTCACACAGGATTGTGACCGAGAAAAGCTCCTCGATGGCCTGTCGGTAGTTGTAGAATGTGCGTCGTGGAATCCTTGTCTCGCCGTTGGAGAATGGGCTGTTGGCCCACCTCCGGTCGAGTTCCTTTCGGGAAATACGGCCGAAGCGTTTGATTGTGTCGACAATCCAGATGTAACGGTTGAGCAGGTCGCGGGCCATTGTGTTCAGAAATCGTGGGGAATGCCGACGAGCCGTATCGTGGTCAGCGGGTGTGACGGGTCGTTGGTTATCACCTGCAGGCGCGAGTTGAGCAGCGGGGCCGAGAAGGAGGCGGGGTCGAAGGTGACGGTCACCGTCCCCGATTTCCCTTTCTTGAGCTTAGAGAACGGGGCCTTGACGGTGAAGCCGGGTTCGGAGGTGTGGACGCGCCGTATCAGCAGGTCATTCTTGCCGGTGTTGGTGACGCGCAACTGGCGGGTGATCGGTTGTCCCGTCCGGAAGAAGTCGCCGAAATCGAGCATGTCGGTGTCGGTGATAATCCTGGGCGCGTCGGCGAGCTGTTTTTCGGTCAGTCCGGAAAAATCTTCCTCGACGATGGCCGCGATCTCAAACCTGAACGGCGGCTCGCCGGGTACATTCAGAGTCAGCGAGTCGGTGAGTATTCCGTATGGTGTTGATTTCGTCGGGGCGAGGACAAAGGAGTAGACCCCCTGCTCGCCGGGCTGCACGGTCTCATGTGCGGCTGTGACGCGGAGGTATTGGGGGATGTCGGTCCATCGCGGCACCACAGGGCTGTGTGAGGAGTTGTAGACCTCAACAAACTGCGATTTGATTTTGCCTGTCTTGACCGCGCCGAATGTCACCATGTTGCCTCTGAGGCGTATCGGGCCGGCGGTTACCGGAAACCGTGAGCGGAGCGTGTTCTGCGCGCCTATCACTACCCCCTTTATCAGCAGCTTCTCGGTGGAGTCGTTGGAGAGCTTCACCATCAGCGACTTGGAGAATCGCCCCGGACGGCCCGACGGGTTGTAGACGACCGTGATGGCGGCGGTGTCGCCATGGTTGACAGTTGCCTTGGAGTATTGCGGGACGGTGCATCCACATGAGGAGCGGACATGGTCTATCGTGACAGGGCTCTCCGAGTCGTTCACGAACTTGAACTCGGTCGACACCTTGCCGTCATCCTCGTTGAACGCCCCGAAATCGTGCTCGGTCTCGAGCCATCTCACCTGGGCCAGTGACACCATCACTGCGGTCGCCGCCAGCAGGGTTGCCAGTATTCGTCTCTTCATCTCAGTTTGAGGCCGGGGTTACGTTGCCTTTGATTTTCAGCACCACCTTTTTCTTCCCCTTGACGTTTGTGCGGACAGTCACGTTCTTTGTGAACTCGCCGGGGCGTCCTTTGGGGTTGTAGGTGACAGTGATTTTATCCTTCTTGCCTGGCTTGACAGGCTTGCGGGGGTATTCCGGGCGTGTGCAGCCGCATGAGGCGGAGGCGTTGAGTATGAGCAGCGGTCCGTCGCCGGGGTTGGTGAATTCAAAAGTGGTGGTTACCGACCCTCCGTTTTCGGGAATCACTCCGAAATCGTGGGTGGTCTGGGTGAATGAAATGCCGGGTTGCCCCTCGGCGGTCTTCTCGGCGTTTGTCAGAAATGCGATGGCGCCCAATGTCAGCGTCAGAAACAGTGTCTTGAGTCTCATATGCCGGTATGGTTATGTGTGTCGGGTTGTTATTCGGGATTTCGTTTTGACTTTCCTGCGAGCATGCCGCAGGCGGCCATTATGTCCTCGCCTCGAGAGGCGCGGATGGTGGCGGTTATGCCGTCTTCGTTGAGCTGGTCGCGGAAGCGTTCCATCTGGGCCATAGAGCAGGGCTGCAGCGGGGAGTCGGGGATGGCGTGGAAGCGGATGAGGTTGACGCGGCAGTCGAGTCCGCGCAGCACCTTGGCCAGCTCGCGGCAATGCCGGGCGTCGTCGTTCACTCCCCTGAACATTATGTATTCAAACGACAGGCGGCGTTGGTGGGCGAAATCATAGTTGCGCAGCAGCTCTATCACATCTTTGATTGGCATTGCCTTCTCCACCGGCATCAGCGACACGCGTTCTGCCGGGTAGGGGGAGTGGATGGATATGGCTATATGCACCTTTGTGGTCTCGATCAGGGTCTTCAGCTCCTTGATTTTGCCGATGGAGCTGACAGTTATGCGTTTCGGGCTCCAGGCCAGCCCCCAAGGAGCGGTCAGTATCTCGATTGCGTCAAGCACCGGCTGCAGGTTGTCGAGCGGTTCGCCCATGCCCATGAACACCAGGTTGGTGAGCGTCTCGCTTTCAGGGATGGCGAGTATCTGGTTCATGATGTCGGCCGCCGTGAGGTTGCCGTGGAAACCTTGCCGCCCTGTCATGCAGAACGAGCAGTTCATCTTGCATCCGGCCTGAGATGACACGCATAGTGTCGCGCGGTCGCCGTCGGGGATGTAGACGCTCTCGATGTCTCTGCCTCCGACTCCGGGGAAAAGATATTTGACAGTGCCGTCGGTGCTTCGTGCCTCGGTCAGCGGCGCGTGGATTCCCACCTCGTAATTCTGCTCAAGGCGGGAGCGGGCCTGTTTTGACAGCTCGGTCATCTGCTGTATCGAGGTGGCGCGGTTGACATACAGGCGGCGCGCGATCTGCTTGGCCGCGAACTGCGGCATGCCGCATCCTGCGGTCACTCGCCGCAATCCTTCAAGAGTCAGTCCTATAAGTGGTGATTTCTTTTCCATGAGATATGTTTCCGTGGGCGGTCGCTATCGGCCGGGCCGTCGTGTCGTGGATGACTCGTTGACGGCAGCGCGGTGGCCGCTCTTAATGTTAACAACAAAGGTAAGGAAAATTTTCATGAAGACAAGGCCGGATGTGCATAAATCTTGCCCGTCTGCAGCCAGGCCCGAGCGTGGGCGGGGCTATATATGCAAAAAAGGCCGACGGAGAGAATCCGGGGGCCTTGTAAACTGTAAAATATTCACAGCTGTCATCGGCGGGTCGTCACGACCCGGTGGATGGTGTTGGTTGACGGCTGATTATTCAGCAACGGCAGCAGCGACAACAGTGTCAGCAGCTACGGTGTCAGCAGCAACGGTGTCAACGGTCTCAACAACCTCAACAACCTCGGTAGCTACGGTGTCAGCAGCCTCAGCAGCGGTCTCGTCAGCAGCCTTGTTGCCGCAGGAAATCATCGACATACCAGCGATGACAGCGAAAGAAAGGAATAACTTCTTCATTTTCTTTTCAAGTTAATAATAAAACAATTTTTTTAGTGCTTCAAAAACACTGCAAAGGTAATATGATTTTTCGGTACAGCCAAACTTTTTTTGCAGATTTTTTCATAAAAAACTGTTCTGCAACATTTTTTGGTGTTTTCTTAGATGGCAAAAAGTGGCTGTAAGGCTTTGTTTTGCAGCTTGTTGCGATATTCGCGACAAGATTGCGGCACATTAAAAAAGGTTTAATCGGCAATTGGGAAACGGCGTGTCGACTCGCGGTCGGCTTCAAGCTGCAAGGCCAGCCGGGCCGGGGATGTGAACCTGATTTCGTCGCGCAGGCGATGGTGGAACTCGAGGGTTATAGCCTTGCCGTAAATATCTCCGTTGAAATCGATTATGTGTGCCTCTATCGTGGGGCGGCCATCCGGGCCGTCGACAGTCGGGCGTGTGCCGATGTTGACCATGGCCCTCATCCTCCTCCCGTCGAGTGACGCGGCGCAGACATACACCCCGTGGGCGGGTATGAGTTTCCAAGGATGGGGCGGGAGGATGTTTGCGGTCGGAAACCCGATTGTGCGGCCAAGGCGCTTGCCGTCCACCACTGTCCCGGTCAGGCGGAAGGGATGGCCCGACATCCGGTTGGCCGTGGCTATGTCCCCCTTTTCGAGGGCCTGGCGGATGCGTGAGGATGAGACCGGCAGTGGTGTCTCCTCCCCGCCGCCGAGCATGAAGCTGTCGGCCTCCATGAGCTCGATGCCGCATCGGGCGGCGGTCCGGCGGTAATCGGTCGGGGTGAGGTCGCGCTCGGTGCCAAACCGGTTGTTGAATCCTCTCAGGATGAAGTCGACTGCGTATCGGTCATGGAGCATCCTCATGAAGTCGGAGGCGCTGAGGCGGCGCAGCTCCTCGTCGAATGTGATGAAGGCGGTCTGGCTGACGGTTATCCCGTTGTCGGCGAGCAGTGAGAGCTTCTCGACGGGGGATGTCAACAGCCGGGGGGCGATGGCCGGGTTGACCACCGACAGGGGATGTGTGGGGAAGGTGAAGACGGCGGGAGACATGCCGCGCAGGGCGGCCTCATCCTTGAGGCGGCCAAGCAGGTGGCGGTGGCCGAGATGGACTCCGTCAAACATTCCGACCACCGCGGCTTTCCTTTGGCCGCTGTGTCGGGAGGGATTGCCTGTTGTCTCCATTGTCAAGGCTTTTGTCAGGCTTCGGAGCGGGGTATCTCCAGGTTGTAGAACTCTTGGCCGGGGGCTACCCAGACCGTCTTGAATCCCAGCCTGGCGGCGGCGTCGCAGTTGGCCTGGGAGTCGTCGAAGAACACCACGTCGGGGGCGTTCAGACCGAATTTGCGGAGGGTCTCACGGAATATGGCCGCGTCGGGTTTGTAGCACCGGGCCTCGAACGATGTGACGCACCCGTCGAAATAATAGTCGCGGTCGTGGCCGTCCTTGCGGAACTCCTCGGCGATTCGGGAGTCCCACATTATCTTGTTGGTGTTGGATAGCATGTAGATGGCGTAATCACGGTGGAGGGCCTCCAGGCGGCGCAGTCGCTCGACGGGTATTCCGATGAGGAAGTCGTTGAAGGCGGCGTCGATTTCAGCGTCTGTCACCCCCTCGCGCAGGTAGGGGCGCAGCCGGGAGCGAAATTCCTCAGGGGTTATCTCCCCCTTCTCAAGGGCGAGGAACGGGCCTTTCTGACCGTAGTCGCCCAGGAACTGTCCGGGATTCTCCATGCCGAGGCGGCGCATGGATGCGACGCAGTTCTCACGCTTGATGTCCATGATGACACCTCCGAGGTCGAAGAGGAGGGTCGGCTTGTTTGTATCAGGATTCATGATTCAGTCTTTGCAAATCGGTGTCGGGGTTGTCGTTGGGAGTGGAAGGCGCGGGATTGACGCGTATCAGGGTCAGGCCGTCGCGCAGCGGCAGTATCACCCGGCTGACCCTCGGGTCGGCGGCGACCATGTCGTTGAAATGGCATATGCCCAATGTCTGAGGGTCGTGGTTGGCCTCTGGGTCGGTCACTTTGCCGTCCCAGAGGGTGTTGTCGGCGAGGATGAAGCCGCCTGGCCGCACCATCGGAAGCACCATCCGGTAGGTCTCGCAGTAGGTGCGCTTGTTGGCGTCCATGTAGACCATATCGTATAGTCTGCCCAGCGACGGCAGCACCGCGGCGCAGTCGCCGATGTGGAGCGATACCCTGTCGCCGTATGGTGATTCGGCGAGGCGCGCCCTTATGAATTCCTCCATCTCGTCGTCGATCTCCACAGTGTCGAGATGTCCTCCCCGGGGGAGCCCCTCGGCTATGCACAGGGCGGAATATCCGGCGTATGTGCCCAGCTCCAGGGCGGCGCGGGGCGCAATCATGGCTGTGAGCATCGTCAGGATGCGTCCCTGCAGATGGCCCGAGCACATCCTGGGGTAGAGCAGCCTCAGGTTCACGTCGCGGTTGAGCTTGGCAAGCAGGGGCGGCTCCTGGTCGGAGTGGGCGAGGATGTAATCTTCGAGTGTCATATCAGCGACTCAATGGCGAGCCGGTAGCTTTCCAGCCCGAAGCCGGCGATGATTCCCCGGCAGGCGGGGGTCAGCATCGATATGTGTCGCTGTGGCTCGCGCGCCGATGTGTTTGATATGTGCACCTCCACCACCGGGCGCTCGATGGCCCTTATCGCGTCGGCGATGGCCAGTGAGGTGTGGCTGTAGGCTCCGGCGTTGAGGATTATGCCGTTCAGTTCCCTGTCAAACCCCGCTTCGTGGAGTTTGTCGATGATTTCCCCCTCGTGGTTGCTCTGGAAATAGTCGAGCTTCACGGCGGGATAGTCCTCGGCCAGGGCCGTCAGGTAGTCGTCCATCGACACCCTGCCATAGACCTGGGGCTCGCGTATTCCGAGCAGGTTTAGGTTGGGCCCGTTGATTATAAGTATCTTTGACATTGATGGAGGATGCTGTGTGGGAGGGTATGTCATTTGCGGGTCACGTTGACCTTCTCAGTGGGGGGCAGCTCGCGGTTGCGTTCCTCCACGGCATCGGCCACCTCATGGGCGAGGTGCAGGAACTCGTGGGCCATTATGCTGTCTTTAAGGGCGATGGGTTCGCCGCAGTCTCCTCCCTCGCATACGGAGGCGACAAGGGGAATCTGGGCGAGCAGCCTTACACCCAACTCCTTGGCGAGCCTCACGCCACCTTCGCGGCCGAAGAGGTAGTAACGTTCGTCGGGATGGGTCTCGGGGGTGAACCAGGCCATGTTCTCCACCAGGCCGAGGACGGGGACATTGACTTTGTCGCCGAGGAACATGTTGACACCCTTGCGCGCGTCGGCCAGGGCGACCTCCTGGGGGGTGGTGACAATCACCACTCCTGTGATTCCGAGTGTCTGCACCAGGGTCAGGTGTATGTCGCTCGTGCCAGGGGGCATGTCGATGACGAAATAGTCGAGTTCGCCCCAGTCGGCATCGGTGATGAGCTGGCGCAGGGCATTGGAGGCCATGGAGCCGCGCCACAGCACCGGGGCGTTTTTGTCGACGAGGAACCCTATCGACAGGAGTTTGACCCCGTGCTTCTCCAGGGGGATAATCAGCTCACGGTCGTCGACCTTGTGCATGAAAAGCTCGGCGTCCTCGACCCCGAACATCTTGGGTACCGATGGGCCGAAGATGTCGGCGTCGAGCAGCCCGACCTTGTATCCCTCGCGGGCAAGGGCCACGGCCAGGTTGGCTGCGATGGTCGATTTGCCGACACCACCTTTGCCTGAGGACACGCCGATGATGTTCTTCACGCCGGCGAGCGGCTTCACCGCAGGCTGCGGGGCCACGGTGCGGGTCTTCACGTTGATGTTGCCTTTGATGTCGACTTCGGGCGACACATAGGTCTGTATGGCGGCTTCGGCGGCCCTGACGAGCGACTTGATGAACGGGTCGGTGGGCTTGTCGAAAATCAGCGAGAAGCTGACCTTGTTGCCGTCTATGCGTATGTCGTCCTCGACCATGCCTGCCGACACGATATCCTTGCCTGAGGCGGGGTAGCGGACATTGCGCAGGGCGTCGAGTATGAGGTTGGGGTATAAAGTCATGATAATTTCTTAACGGGTCAGTCTGTGTCGGTGTTCATTGTCTCGAGGGTGCCGCGCGAGAAACTGCGGTAAGTGTCGAGCGGAATCTCATCCTGAGGCTCCTCCAGGGGGCCTTCCGGCGGGAGGAGGAACGAGAGGTATTTGATGGTAAGCCCGCGCGCGAGCCATTGACGCTCGTAGTATGTGCGGATTTCGCGCAAGGCCGGGTCGAGCGATGCCGCGTGTGGGGCGGCGGTGTCATACAGGTCGGGAGAGTCGGCCAGTATCGGGAAGCTGTTTAGCCGGGCCATCAGCGAGGTGTAGGTGTACAGGAAAGGGCTGTCGGTCTTCAGGTTGATGCGTCCCGATGGTTTCATCACCTTTCGGTATAGGGCCATGAAGGTGGTTCCGGTGAGGCGTTTCCTGACCTTCTTCATCTGCGGGTCGGGGAATGTGATCCATATTTCGTCTACCTCCCCCTCGGAGAAAAACCGGTCGAGCAGCTCGATGCTGGTGCGGAGGAACGCGACATTTTTGAGCCCGTTGTCACGCGCGTCGCATGCGCCGCTGTGCATCCTGGCTCCTTTGATGTCTACTCCGATGAAATTCTTGTCAGGATAGCGGCGCGCCAGCCCGACGGTGTACTCCCCTTTGCCGCAGCCCAGCTCGAGGACAATCGGCCCGGAGTTGCGGAATACCTCCTCGCGCCATTTTCCTTTCATCGGGAATCCCGTCTCGCGCAACAGCCCGAAAGGATACTGGTAGACACATCCGATGGTCTCCATCTCCCTGAATTTCTTGAGTTTGTTCTTTCCCATATGATAACTGTAGGATGATGCCGGCCGTCGGTATGAGGCTTGGATTCCGCCTCAGTCGCGCCTGCCGGCCTAACGTGATGCAAAATTAGGCAATTTTTTCGAGATTTTTTACTACCTTTGTCGGGCAGATGGCCTTGAACCTCCATTTAGCAGCTACAAAACTAAAAGCCGCCGCCTCCAATCCGCGGGGTGTGATTAAGCTTTCAGGTGAATAATCTCTTTTAAATTTTTCGTGTGGACCGCAATAAATTAACGCCTTTTAACGTTATGGGATTGACCTCGGACGAGCCTGTTGACTCCGTTGATGAATCCACACGTGAATTCGCTATGCATAAAGCCATAAAGAGAATTTTCGATTTCGTGTTTGCTCTGATTGCAATCGTTGCCCTGACCCCGGTCTGGGTGGTGCTGGCTGTGTGGATTTTCCTCTCCTCCCCTGGCGGGGTGTTCTTCCGCCAGAAACGCACAGGTTATCGCGGCGAGACATTCGAGATGCTCAAGTTCCGCTCGATGTACCGCAACGACAAGGCCGACGAGCAGCAGTCGACCGAGGGTGACCCCCGGGTCACACCGGTGGGCCGTTTCCTGCGCCGTTCATCGCTCGACGAGCTGCCCCAGCTCTGGAACGTGCTGGTCGGAGACATGTCGATAATCGGCCCGCGTCCTCATATGCTCCAGCATACAGAGTATTATTCGGCCCGCATACCAGGCTACATGAGGCGCCATGACATGCGCCCCGGACTGACTGGCTACGCCCAGATCAAAGGCTTCCGCGGCCCGACTCCGAAGCTTGAAGACATGGAGCGCCGCGTAAAGGCCGACCTCGAGTACATCGACAAGTTCTCGCTGTGGCTCGACCTGAAGATTTTCAGCCTCACCCTCTGGCGGATGCTGACTTTCAAGCTGTGACCCCGCGCCCGGCTGCTCCATCACTATGACCGATTTCAACTTGACAATACTTGACAACATATGAATATAGCCATTGTAGGTACAGGCTATGTAGGCCTGGTCAGCGGCACCTGCTTCGCTGAAATGGGAAACAAAGTGACATGCGTCGATGTCGACAAAAACAAAATCGACAAGCTCCTGGCCGGAGAGATGCCAATCTACGAGCCTGGCCTTGAGGAGCTGGTGAAGCGCAATGTCAGCTACGGACGTCTCTCGTTCACCACATCGTTGCCCGACGTCATCGACGACGTGGAGGTGGTCTTCTCAGCCGTGGGCACCCCCCCGGATGAGGATGGCTCGGCCGACCTCAAATATGTGTTGCAGGTCGCCCGCGAGTTTGGCCGCAACATCAAGAAATACACAATCCTCGTCACCAAGTCGACTGTCCCGGTGGGTACCGCCCGCAAGGTCAAGGAGGCAATTCTCGAGGAGCTTGACCGCCGTGGTGTCGACATCCCCTTCGATGTCGCCTCCAACCCCGAGTTCCTCAAGGAGGGAGCGGCCATAAAGGACTTCATGTCGCCCGACCGAGTTGTGGTCGGCACCGAGAGCAAGAAGGCCGAAGAGGTGATGGGCCGTCTCTACCATCCGTTCCTGATTCAGAACTTCCGCGTGATTTTCATGGACATACCCTCGGCGGAAATGACAAAATACGCGGCTAACGCTATGCTGGCGACCCGTATCTCATTCATGAACGACATCGCCAACCTCTGCGAGCTGGTGGGCGCAAACGTCGACAGCGTTCGCGCCGGTATCGGGTCGGATGTCCGCATCGGCAAGAAATTCCTTTACGCGGGCTGCGGCTATGGCGGAAGTTGCTTCCCCAAGGATGTCAAGGCTCTCGCCCACACCGGCCAGGAGCATGGCTACCATCTTGAGGTAATCGAGGCTGTCGAGCGTGTCAACGAACGCCAGAAGCAGATTGTGTTTGACAAGATTTCAAGCTTTGCTGGAGACCTCAAGGGGAAGACCGTGGCCATCCTCGGCCTGGCCTTCAAGCCTGAGACCGACGACATGCGCGAGGCCCCTGCGCTTGTGGTGATTGACAAGCTGCTTGAGGCTGGAGCCACAGTGAGGGTCTTCGACCCCATTGCGATGGATGAGTGCCGCCGCCGCATCGGCGACAAGGTCACCTATTGCCGCGACCTCTACGACGCGGCCGACGGTGCCGACGTGCTGGCGTTGCTTACCGAGTGGCGACAGTTCCGCATGCCCGCATGGAATGTCATCAAGAAAGCCATGCGCGGCAACCTTGTGGTCGATGGCCGCAACATCTACAACCGCGCCGAGCTTGAGGAGCAGGGATTTGTCTACACCCGCATCGGCGAGCGCTGATTCCACCATACAGAAAAACATCTTTCATCATAAAGGCTGCCGGCCACATATGGCCGGCGGTTTTTTTACACTTGCGCCTGGGTGCCTGGAATTGAATCCATCCCGAGAATCCCACGGTTATGGACACCAATGATAAACAACAGTCCCGCAGGCGGAGTGTGACTCCGAGTGCGGGACTGTCGTGTTTTCGTCTTGTCGTGGGCGACGCTTATTTCAGCGAGCCGGCCTGGATGTCAGACACCTCGATGTCAAAGACGAGGGTCTCGTTCGGGCCGATGAGGTTGCCTGCGCCCTCAAGTCCGTAGGCGAGGTCGCCGGGGATGATGACGGTCATCTTGCCACCTTTGGCGAGCATGGTCAGTGCCTCGTTGAAGCCGGGGATGAATGCCGACGCGGATGCGGTGTAGGGAGCCTCCTTGGTCTCGTCGAACACTGTGCCGTCTACTTTCTTGCCCTTGTAGAAGATTGATACCTTGTCGGTGGGCTGCACTTTCGCGCCGGTTCCGGCGTTCTCGATTTTGTAGACGATGCCGCTGGGAGCCTTGGTGTAACCCTCTTTCAAGGCCTTTTCGGCATATTCCTTACCGGCCTCGATGTTCTTCTTGTTGTCGTCAGACTCGGCGATGCGCTTCTGCTCGATTTCGCGGGCGCGCTCCTGGAGCTTCTGGTATGCGTCCTGGTAAGCTGCGTAATAGGTGTCGGCGCTTGCCAGAGAGTCCTTCTCATAGACCTCCTTGAATGCCTTGTAGACAACCTTGGGGTCGACGGGGTAGCCATAGTTCTGTGATACGGCCATGATGGGCTGGAGGAGCTGGAGGCCGGTCTGCACACCCTGGTAGTATGCCACGCGCGAGGTGTCAGACTCCAGCACGGAGCGGAGGCCTGCAAGGAAGTCATCTTTCTTGAACTTGGCGAGCTCCTCTTCGCTCATCGAGCCTTTCATGCGGGTGAAAGTAGACTGCTGCTGGGCACCGGCGAATTCGCCGAGGGTGGTTGCGAGGGTGTCGGCGAAAGCCTTGTCCTCACTTGATGCCGACGACGAACCCTTGTCGCCGCAGGAGGTGAGTGAGCCGGCAGCGAGGGCGGCCACTCCGAGAGAAATTAAAAGTTTTCTCATCACGTTGTCTTGTAATTGATTTATATTGGATTATTATTCTCTGGTTATTTGACGATGTCGAGCAGGGTGACGGTGAAGTCGAGTGCGGCTCCTGGAGGAATCACGCCTCCGGCCCCGCTCTCTCCATAGCCCAGCGATGCCGGGATGAAAAGCCTGTAAGTGCCTCCCGGCTTCATCATCTGCAGCCCCTCGGAGAACCCTTTGACCACTCCGCTGACCGGCAGGTCGATGGGCTTCTCGGTGGAGTCAAAGATGGTGCCGTCGGCCAGCGCGCCGGTATATGTCACGCGCACCGTTTCGGTCGGGCCGGGTGTGTCACCCTCCCCCTCGGTGATTACCTCGAAGAGCAGGCCCGACGGGGTCTCGATGACCCCCTCGCGGACCTTGTTGGCATCGAGGAAAGCCTGCTGAGACTCGGCCGACGGGGCTTCCGGGGCCGGATACATGCGGTCCATCACCTTGTGGAGGTAGTTGTCGGCCGCTTTCTGGTCCATGCCGAATGTGTCGCCGTCGAGGGCGGCCTGCAACGCGTCAAGGTAGCTTTGCGGGGTGAACGGGAATCCCATCCCGGTCATCGCGTCGAAACGGTCGAAGTTGGCCATCGCGCTTCTCACCCCGGCAAAATAGGGCTGGTCTTCGTGGCGGATTTCGAAGGCGTGGCGCATGCCGTCGACAAACTCTTTCACTGCTGCCACAGAGTCGGCGGGGAAATTCTCCTTAATGTAAGGACCGAGGTAAGAGGCCATCACCGTGGCGTAGGCCCTGTTGATGGAGTCGGTCTCGGCCTGGGTGAACTTCACGTCGGCCTTGCCCGGGGTGTCCTGGCCATCCTGCGCCAACGCCCCGGGGGCGCAGAGGAGCGCTCCCGAGACGATGACCGAGGATATGAGTGTCTTGCAGAGAGGTTTCATAGGAGTGTCCTCCCGGCGTTATTTCTTGTAGACCTTGATAAGCTCCACATCGAAGAGCAGGGTCTGGTTGGGTCCGATGGGTCCGCCGGGGGTTCCTGTGGGCCCGTAGGCGAGCTGCGAGGGGATGAAGAGACGCCATTTGTCACCCTCTTTCATAAGCTGAAGGGCCTCGACCCATCCGGGAATCACCTGTGTGACACCGAAGGTGGCGGGCACGCCGCGGTCTACCGACGAGTCAAACTTGGTGCCGTCGAGCAGGGTGCCGGTGTAGTGTACCTCCACCTGGTCTTCAGGCGCGGGCGACTGGCCATTGCCCTCATGCAGCACCTCATACTGGAGGCCCGAGGGGGTGGTCTTCACCTCGGCGCGGGCGCCGTTCTTCTCAAGAAACGCCTTTCCCTCGGCCTCGTTGGCCTCGCCGATTTTAGCGGCCTGGGCCTTCTGCTCGGCCTCCATGGCGGTGAAGAATTTCTGGATTTCGGCCTTGGCCTCGTCATATGTCATCTTGGGCTGGCTGCCGTTGAACACGGCTGCGACACCGTCGGCGAAGTCGCCCACATTGAGTTGCTGTATACCGGATGCACGGAAATTGTTGCCCATGCTCAAGCCCAGCGCGTAGCTGATGCGGTCTAAGTTTTTTTCGTCCATTGTTTTCAGGTTGTTTATCGACACGGCGGCCGGCAGCCGGAGTCAGGTGTCGGCGGCCAGTGTCATCTTCAATGTGCAAAGTTACTGCAAAATCCGTAACGGCGTTAACAAAATTGTCAAAAAATCCTTAAATAAGATTCTCTCCTTTCGGGATTTGTGGCCGCCGGCGCAGAAACCTGTCTTGTAGACAAAACAACAGATGAGTTTGCCATAAAGTTCCCGCGATGAATTGTCTTTATGTCGCCTCGGGGTGCTGTTTGATGTATTCCTGTATTGCGGTTGCCACAAATTTACCCAGGTTTACCGGTACGGCATTGCCAATCATCTGCTCGATTTCACTTTTGGAGCCAATGAAATTGAAAGACTCAGGAAAAGTTTGTATCATACTTCTCTCTTTGGTTGTCAAAGGCCGTATTCCGTCAAGGGAATCTGTAGGGTCATTTGGATGTAATTTGTATCCACCTGGCAATGGCCTGTTGACACCGCGGATGGTTGGGCTTGGCTCATTCACGCTGAATATCCCGCGTCTGGCATAACTTCGTGGATGCCGGTAGTAAAATTCAAAATCGATTTTATCTCCGAAGTAATCCTTCAGAGTCATTTCTTTTGATGACAGGTGTTCTGACAGGGTGTGTGATATGAAATCGTCAGGCGCTCCAAGCTTGCCAATCAGGAAAAAACGTTTGCGCTTTTGCGGCACTCCACACAATGCTGCGTTCAATATGACCTGGGTCATTCCGTATCCAGCATTTTTGAATATCTCTTTGGCCTGAGACAACTTGTTTGTCCTGGTTATGGTTGAGACATTTTCCATAACAAACCATCTGGGCCTGACAGTGGAGATTATTCTGGCGTATGACAATGTTAGGTCTCCTCGGCCATTGTCCTCGTTTCGGAGGCCTGCGCTACTGAAATCCTGGCATGGAGGTCCCCCAATTATCATGTCAGGATTGAATTGCCTGATATGTGATGATGCCCCAGTCTCGTCAGACAAGTCAATTGAGTGAACAGGATGGTCAAAGTTCATCGTGTACACCCATACCGCAGCCGGCCAATTGTCATAAGCGGCCACCACCTCCATTCCGGCCTGGGAAAAACCTAAGCTAAGGCCTCCGCAGCCGCTGAATAAATCTACTACTTTCATCACTCAAACAAATCCGGGCTGTTGACAATTACTGCGTCAAAACGTCGTTCAGGGCTGAGCAGGTTCTGACCTCCTCCGAGGATGATGTTTTTTATTTCATTCTTGGATATTCTCGGATGTGACAGCTCTGCGCAGTTGAGGAACTCATATGTCTGTATCCCGCTTAAAGCATACGCCTTGTCATTGGCAATGTTGTATGAATGTAGCCTGACAATACGCCGGTAGTCAAATTGGCCGTAGACAGACACATAGTCGAGCAGCATAAGGTAAATCCATATGATGGCGCGCATTGGGCGGGTGATTCTTTTGCTGTTGTAGCTGTCTTTCCTGTTGCACATCTGTATGACCGCAAGGTTGCTCCATACGAATACGTCAAGGCAGTCTTCCGACAGTATGGACTTGCCGCCTTGTGTTTTCCATACCGGCTGGATTATAAGGGGAGTCTGGTTGCGTTGAAGATACGTGCTGATATTCAGGATTGACTTAAGTATCAGTTGGTAATGAGGCAGTACTTCATCAGGTTCTTCCCAATGATTGATTTTGGGCACAATGCTTAGCATCTCTCGGAGAATCTCTTTCTCGTCGTTTGTGTTGAAGCAATTGCAGATGCTGCACGCGATGAAATTTATTGTTGGCGGTCTGACCACAATTTCGCAGCTGTATTTCTCTTCAGACAAATGCTTGGTAGTTGAGTCGGGCAACGCGGTGAGCTTGATTTCCAATCCGATTAATGCGGAATTGGAAGGGGTTGAGGTGTCGAGCATCACCAGGTCGATTTTTTCACGTTCGCCTGTGTAAAATCGGTCGTATGCCGAGAAACTGGACTCAAAGTTGTAGAACGCGTATTGAGAAAGAGGATCAATGCGAAACAAATCCGTGCCGCTTATGGTCTTGTGTATAACGTTGTTTTCGCTATCGGTGCAAAGATACACCGGCATAACTCCTTTATGGCTCATATATGCCACCAATGATGCCGGGAATGAACTGTTGAACTGGTTTTTACCCCAATAATATTCCTGGCTGTAATCTCTGCTGGAATTATTGTGGTCTTGCCCGAATAGCCCGGGTTCATTTCTTTTTGCGTTCATAATCATCGTTGCATTCGTTATAGACATACAAAGTTACGAAAAATTGGGATAACCCCAACTGTTGTGGTGTTGATTTTGGCGGGGATGTTTTGGGATTTGAAATATTTGGTGTAAATTTGTGAAATCGAAACATAGGTATGTGTTAAAACGACTTCATAAACCGACAACGACATGCGAGCAAAATATAAGAGAGTGCTGCTGAAGCTCAGCGGCGAGTCACTGATGGGTGCCCAGCATTACGGCATCGATCCCATACGCCTGGATGAATACGCGGCCCAGATAAAGGCCGTGGTGGAGACAGGTGTGCAGGTGGCCATCGTCATCGGCGGGGGCAACATCTTCCGCGGGATGCAGGGCGCAGCCAAGGGCTTCGACCGCGTGAAAGGTGACCAGATGGGAATGCTGGCCACCGTCATCAACTCGCTGGCCCTCTCCTCCGCCTTGGAGGCGAAGGGGCAGAAAGCCCAGGTGTTCACGGCCATCGCCATGCACCCCATAGGCAACCATTACAGCAAGTGGCGCGCCATTGAGGCGATGGAGCGCGGCGAAGTGGCGATCCTCTCGGGAGGGACGGGAAACCCGTTCTTCACCACCGACACCGGAGCCGCCCTGCGCGGCGTGGAGGTGGAGGCCGAGGTTATGCTCAAAGGCACTCGCGTCGACGGCATATACACCGCCGACCCGGAGAAAGACCCCACCGCGACCAAGTTCTCGGAAATCACCTATGACGAGGTCTACACCCGTGGTCTCAAGGTGATGGACCTTACCGCCACCGCCCTCTGCAAGGAGAACCACCTGCCGATCATCGTCTTCGATATGGACACTGTAGGCAACCTCGGCAAGGTCCTTTCAGGCGAACCCATCGGCACCCTTGTCTATTGAACCTCAGAATACAAACTTTAAACGCTATACAACCCCATGACTGACCCAAAGACATACCTTGGCCCGGCCGAGGAGAAAATGGAGATGGCTGTGATTTATCTCGACGAGACCCTGGCCCGCATCCGCGCCGGGAAAGCCAACCCCAAGATTCTTGAGGGAATCCGTGTCGAATACTACAGCTCGGCGGCTCCCATCTCGAACGTAGCCAACATCTCGGTGCCCGACGCGCGCACCATCGCCATCACCCCCTGGGAGAAATCGATGTTCAAGGAAATCGAGAAGGCCATCATCAACTCCGAGCTGGGCATCATGCCTGAGAACAACGGCGAGATCATCCGCCTTTCGATTCCACCGCTGACCGAAGACCGCCGCAAGCAGCTCGTGAAGCAGTCGAAGGCCGAGGCCGAAGACGCGAAAGTGTCGGTGCGCAACGCCCGCCGCGACGCCATCGATGGCCTGAAAAAAGCCATCAAGCAGGGTATGCCCGAGGATGTCGAGAAAGACGCCGAGGCTACCGCCCAGAAGCTCCACGACAAGTTCATCAAGAAAATCGATGACCTTTTCGCTGCCAAGGAGAAAGAAATCCTGACCGTCTGACGGTCAAAAGTGGGGGGAGGGCGGCTGGCCCATCCTCCGAAATCGATTTACCGACATGCAGACCGTACTGTTCCACGAGACTATTTTCGGCCCGATACACTCCCGTCGTCTGGGGACATCGCTTGGTGTCAACCTAACCCCCGATGACGGGAAAATCTGTTCGTTCGACTGCCTGTATTGCGAGGCCGGGTTCAACGCCCAAGGCCCCGGCACCACCGGTTTCGCCCCCCGGGCGGAGGTGGCGCGGATGCTTGAGGAGAAGTTGCGCGGCATGAAAGAACGAGGAGAAAAGCTCGATGTCATCACCTTCTCGGGCAACGGAGAACCTACGCTCCACCCCGATTTCCCCGCAGTGGCAGGGGATGTCATGGCCCTGCGCGACCGGTTCTACCCCGAGGCGAAGGTGAGCGTGCTGACCAACTCCACCCGCCTGGCCGACCCCGCTGTCGCCGAGGCGTTGAAGAGGGTCGACAACAACATCCTGAAGCTTGATTCGGCCATTGACTCCACCATCCGTGTGCTTGACCGGCCCAATGCCCCCGGTTTTACCGCCGACAAGGTGATAGGGCAGCTAAGTCAGTTTGCCGGCACAGGCATCATACAGACAATGATGCTGCGAGGGGAGTGGGAAGGCCACACGGTCGACAACACCACCCCCGAGGAGGTGGCCGCGCTGGTGGAGGCATACCGGGCCATCTCTCCGCGCGAGATAATGCTCTACTCGATTGACAGGCCTACCCCGGCCCGCATGCTCGAGAAAATCCCTCCGGAGGAGCTGGCCGAAATCGGCCGGAGGATAGAGGCCGAGACCGGAATACCGGTGCAGGTCAACTGAAATACACAACCCGTCAACCCCTATGGTGAAACTCGCTCCGGGCGACAAGGTGGCAATCCTCTCCCCGGCTTCAATGATAAATCCCGCGTATGTCGAGGGGGCTGTGGCCACCCTGCGGCAGTGGGGATTGCGTCCCGAGGTCATGCCACACACGTTGGGACAGAGCGGATCGTTCAGCGCCACGGCCACCGACCGCCTCGCCGATTTCAGGATGGCCCTGCTCGACGACGATGTCAAGGCGATTATATGCAGCCGAGGTGGTTACGGATGCATTCACCTGCTGCCTGAACTTGACCGCGTGATGTCTTCGGGCGAGGTGGCCCCGAAATGGCTTGTGGGATTCAGCGATGTCTCCGCCCTGCATGCCCTCTGGGGAAGGCACCGATGGCCCTCGGTGCATGCCTCGATGACAAAGCATCTTGCCCTCGCCGGGCCTGACAACAGCCTCAACCAGAGATTGCTCTCGATTTTGCGCGGAGAAAAGCTCCGGCTTGATTTACCCACAGGATTCTCCGGCGTGGAGGCCGGAAGGCTGAGCCGCGAGGGTGTGTGCCGCGGTATGGTCGTGGGTGGCAACCTTGCAGTGCTTGGCGGCCTGGTAGGCACCCCGTTCAACCCGATAAGGCCCGGCACGATACTGCTGATTGAGGATATCGCCGAACCGATCTACAAGGTGGAGCGTATCCTCTGGCAGCTCCGCATGGCCGGAATTTTCGACAGCCTCGCCGGGCTGATTGTGGGGCAGTTCACCGACTATCGCGCCCCGTCGGCCGACCATGCCGACATGTACGCGATGATCAATGCTTTCCTCTCACAGGGGGGAGGAAACGCCGCTTTCCCGGTGGCGATGGATGTCCCGGTGGGGCATGTCGACACCAATCACCCTGTCATCCTAAACCTTGCGGCGGAGCTTGAGGTAGGCGAAGGCTCCGCGACACTCCGGTATCATTGAAAACCAGTCGTGACCGTAAAAAACGAGTATGTGTGTGATGAATACCTCTGATTATGACAAAAGGGAAACACCCCTTTTCTCGGTGATAACCGTCACCTACAATGCCGAGAAAGAGCTTCCTGCCACCTTGAAAAGTGTCAGGGAGCAGACATTCGACAGCTACGAGCATCTGATTGTCGACGGCGCGTCGTCTGACGGCACTCTGAGGATTGCCAAGGAAGGCGCTCCTGACTCGCAGACGCTTGTCTCCTCGCCCGACCATGGGCTGTATGACGCGATGAACAAGGGGCTCGACCTCGCCACAGGCGACTACGTCGTGTTTCTCAACGCCGGCGACGCGTTCCATTCGCGCGACACGCTCAGCCTGCTGGCCCGGAAGATTCTCGACAACGATTTCCCCGGGGTGGTCTACGGGCAGACCGACCTTGTGGACTCCTCGCGCCGCCGTGTCGCCGGCCGACATCTCGAAGCCCCCTCGCAGCTCTCCTACGACAGCTTCAAGGAGGGGATGGTGGTCTGCCACCAGGCATTCGTCGTGTTGCGGCGCATCGCAGGGTATTTCGATACAAGCTACCGATTCTCGGCCGATTACGAATGGTGTATCAGGGTGTTGCAGCATTCGCGCAACAACTGTTACGTCGACAGCGTGCTTGTCGACTACCTTATGGAGGGTATGACCACGCGCAACCGCCGGGCGTCGCTGGCCGAACGATTCAAGATAATGTGTCATTATTACGGCACACTGCCCACAATATGGCGTCATCTGGGCTTCCTCCCCAGATTCCTGCGCCGCCGCAAGCTTGAGAAAGAATTTTCGGCCTCTGCCGGGGCCTCATCTTCGGAATAAGAAATGACGATACTCAACACCACATTCATTGTCGCCGACCACCTGATGGAGCTGTTCCTCGCGTGGGCGCGGCAAGCATATATGCCAGCCCTGCGCGACGCAGGGATTTTCACCGCCCCCACGATGGCCAAGGTTCTTGCCAAAGTTGAGCCGGGGGCCACATCAATTGCCATCCAGGCCCGTTGCCACGCACTGGAAGAGGCAACAAGGTGGCATGACGAGACCGCCGCGCTGCTCAAGGATGACCTGACAGCCCGTTTCGGCCAGCAGGTATTGTTTTTCACCACCTACATGGAGGTGGTGGAATGAGCGACGAGAGGGTCATAATCGGCATCGACCCCGGCACGAACGTGATGGGTTACGGCATACTGGGGGTCAACGGCAAGACACCACGCCTTGTGGCGATGGGGGTCATAAAGCTGTCGAAATTCGACAGCCACTACCTGCGCCTGAGGCGCATCCATGAGAGGGTGCTTGGCCTTGTCGAGCAGTATCTCCCCGACGAGATGGCGATCGAGGCCCCTTTCTTCGGCAAGAACGTGCAGTCGATGCTGAAACTCGGACGTGCCCAGGGGGTGGCGATGGCCGCCGCCCTTGTGCGCGACATACCCATCACCGAATATGAGCCGCGCAAGATAAAGATGGCCATCACCGGCAGCGGGGCTGCATCCAAGGAGCAGGTGCAGGAGATGTTGCGGCGCATCCTGTCGATACCGCGCGAGCAGCTGCTGCCCGAGCTTGACGCGACCGATGCCCTCGCCGCCGCCCTCTGCCATTTCTACGAGACCTCCAAACCGGTCTCTTCCTCATCGGCAAAATCCTGGAAAGCTTTCATCGCGGCCAATCCCTCCAGGGTCAAGAAATAGACGGAAACAAGCCTGGCTGACAGTTTGAGTGCTGCCAGCCAGGATATGCGTTGATGTCTCAGGTCTTCAACAATATATGGTCATCAATAATATATGATGGAACGCTCTTCGGTACGCGGTTCCCAATCTTCTCCATTCTGAGTGAGACGTTCTACCCGTTTTGTCCAGTTTCCATTGGAGTCTTTTCCTGAATTGTAGTTGAAATTGTGTGTGTCGACCGATCCGTCGGGGTATGAGCGGGTCACCTTTGCCACATCACCCTCAGGGGTGTATTCCATCCGGTAAACGATACCACCCTCAGCGTCGTAGTTGGGCTGGTATGTCACCGAGGCCACACGGCCTGAGTTGTCATACTCGTATGTGTAGTTGATGTCCTGGAACAGGATGCGGGAGATACGTCCCTCGGAGTCGCGTGAAATCGACGTGGGATATTCGATTTCCTCGTCGCATTCGTCGACAACCATAGTGAATGACTCGAGTCTGCCTCGGTCGTCATTCTTAAGGTCTTTGGCGGAGCCGTTTTCGACAGCCCATCCAAGTTCGTTGATGTACCCGTCGGTGTCAAATCCGATTCGTGACATGCCGAGCATGTAGATGGGAGCGTCGGCATATTTGACGTTGCCGTTAAATCCTATGCTCTGGGCATCGGTCATCACCGTCGCGTTGTCTGCCGGCTGGGCCTCGGCGGAATTGTTTGAGCTGCTGCAAGCGGCCAGCAAGAACACTGCCGCGATACTTGAAATCATTTTTTTCATAAGTGTGTAGGATTGGTTTATGTGGATGTTTTGCCGGGATGGGATGCTTGGTTATGCTTCCCGGCGGTTATGATTGTGTCGGTGGAAGCAGGAGGTAAGGTCAGGTCATTTGTCTTGCGCGTCGCCCTGGCGTAGTAGGGATGCCAGGCGGGCCACCCCCTGGGTGGCTGGCAGGGGGATGACGGTGACCCCGGCGGGCACGGAGGCAGGGTTGGGGTCGATATAGTAGACCGGGACACCGGGGCGCACGTAATGGAGCAGCCCGGCGGCGGGATAGACATTCAGCGATGTGCCTATGACCACGAAGATGTCAGCCTCCCAGACAAGCTCCACGGCAGGCTCGATGTTGGGGACTGCCTCCTGGAAGAACACGATATGGGGGCGCACATGGTGGCCGTCGATTACCGTGTCGGGTGTGGTCTCGAAAAAGGGGCCTGACGGATGCAGCTCGTAGACCTTGGTCTCGTCGTCGAGCGCGCGCACCTTCATCAGCTCGCCATGGAGGTGGAGTATGTGTTTCGAGCCGGCTTTCTCATGGAGGTTGTCGACATTCTGGGTGATGATGTAGACATCATAGTCCTTTTCGAGGTCGACAAGGCCGAGATGCCCGGCGTTGGGGAGCGCGTCGATGAGTTGCCGGCGGCGGTCGTTATAGAACTTGTGGATAAGTCCGGGATTGCGGCGGAAGCCGTCGGCCGAGGCCACTTCCATCACATCATAGTTTTCCCATAGCCCGTCAGCGTCGCGGAAGGTCTTTATGCCGCTCTCGGCGCTTATGCCCGCGCCGGTTGAGATTACTAATTTCTTTTTCATGATGGTCAGAAGGTATGTAGTGGATATTATAACGCCTGCGGGTCAGCGATAGTTGGCTTGTCCGCCGATGGTGCATGCCAGGTAGAAGAAACAGAGGTGGCTGAGCAGCAGAAGCGCGAGTATGATCCAGCACATCAGCGTGCGTCGGCCGTAACACTGCCAGGCCAGCATGGCTGACGCGATGGTGTAGAGGGGATAAAACCATGTCAGTCCCTCTATGGTCATGTCGCCGGAGGCCAGCAGGTTGCCCATAAGGGGGAATGACACGCCCGGAAGCGCGCAGAGGATTATGATGGCCAGCATCCACAGGGGGACACGTCTGCCGGTGTTGGTGTTTTCTTCCATTGTGGTCAGAGGATTGTGGCAAATGGCGGTTCAGAGGCCGGCGCGGTAGGCGCGTACTGTCTCGCGGATGCCGTCGCGCAGAGAGAATCTGGTCTTGAATCCGAAGTCGCGTTGGGCCGCCGAGACATCGGCGTTCCAGTTGCGTTGCTTCATTATCTTGAATTTGTCGCGGTTGAGGGTCGACGGCTTGGCCCGGAAATGGCCGATTTTCTCGGCGGCATATGATGCCACCCATGTCAGCCATAACGGCAGCCTTACGGGTATGACCCATTTCGTGCCAAGCTCCTCGGCGACAATCCTGCGGAATTCCTTCTGGGTGTATGACCGCTCCTCGGAGATGATGTATCTCTTACCCTCCACGCCGGCGGCCAGCGCGTCAAACATGGCGTCGACCAGGTCGTCGACATAGATGAATGTCAGCATCTGGGGCCTGAAGCCGACCCCGAAGTCAAAGTGGGAGTCGATTGACTTCACCATCATCAGGTAATCCTTCTCGTGTGGTCCATAGACCCCTGTCGGGCGGAATATTATGTAGGGTATGCCCCCCTGGAACTCGAGATACTGCTCGGCCTTGACCTTCGACAGGCCGTATCGGGTGTTGGGATTGGGTATCGATGACTCGTCGAGGGGGGTGTAATTCTTTTCGTCGCCGGGGCCGAGCGCAGACAGCGAACTCATGAACAGCAGCCGCGACGGCACCCTGGATGTCTTTTTCAGCGTCTCCACAAACCGGCGCAGATACTCGTAGTTGACCAGGTTGAACTCGGGGAAGGTCGCCGCCTTGGTGGCCCCGAGATTGTAGATGATGTAATCCCAAGGCTCGCTTTCAGAGAGGGCCGACTCGAGCTGCGACGGGTCATCGTAGTCGAGAACGAGAAACCGCAGTGACGGGTCGGTCAGGTGGCGGCGCGATGTCGACTCCCTGACGGCGGCGGTGACCTCCATCCCGCGGGCTATCCCCGCTCGGCAGATGAATCCGCCGATGAATCCCCCCGCCCCGACCACGAGGAGCCGCTTTCCGGCGAGTGTGGCGGGAGAGGACACGGTCTGCATGGATGTTTTTTCTGTCTCTTTCATTGCCTGTTGTATTCTTCGATTGCCCGGGTGTATGTCGCCATTGTCCCGGCGGCCATATTGTCATCGTTGAAACGCCTGACAAACTCGCGGCCTTCACGGGCTATTTTCTCCCGTGTGGCCGGATAGTTGATCATCTCCTTGATGGTGTTTAGCCATTCCTCCACATCGTCGGGGTCAACGGCGGGAGCCGACGGGCCGGCTGCCTCCTCGAGGCAGGAGCCGGTGGCCACCACAACGGGGGTGCCGACGCTGAGGCTTTCGATGACAGGTATGCCGAAACCCTCGTAACGTGAAGTGTATGACGAGCAGAATGCCCCGGCATATAGGGCCGGCAGGTCTGCGAAATCGGCGTTCTCGATGAATTTCACACGCGACTCGATGGAGTAGGCCGAGATATATCCGTCGAGGACCTTGGCGTAGGGGGTGCGGCGCCCTATCAGCACGAGGTCGAACTCGTCGGGCAGTCCGCGTATTCCCCTGACGGCCATCGCCTGGTTTTTGCGTGTCTCCACCGTCCCCACCGATATTATGTATGGGTTGTCGAGGCCGTATTTCTTTTTCACACGGTCGATTTCCTCGGGCGCGGGTGTCTGGTGAAACTGGGTGTGGCAGCCTTGATAGACCACATCTATCCGCTCTTCTGGGATACCGTAGAACTCGATGATGTCTTTTTTCGTGCGCTCCGAGATGGCGATGATTCTCGTCGCCTCCTGGGCCGACCGGTTGAATTTGAGGTCGTATATTTTGCGGTCTATGAAGTGGTAACACTCGGGAAACCTCCTGAAAATCACGTCATGGATGGTCAGCACGGTTGGGCCGTCGAAGCCGCCGATGTTGAAAGGCAGCTCCCCCGACAGGCCGTGGTAGAGGTCTACCCCGTCGCGGGCGAGGCATGAGGTTATCCCCCCCGAACGCCATATGCTCCCCATGGCGCGTCCGATGGCCGACGCGGGGGTGACCACATCGACGTTGCGGTGGCCGAGGATTCCCTTCAGTCGGGGATTGGGCCTCATCGCGGGGGCATAGAGCAGATACTTGTTGTCGGGGTATTTAGCGGCGAGAACCTCTGTCAGGAGGCGGGAGTAATTGCCAAGCCCTGTGTTGTTCTCGATGGCGCGTTTCCCGTCGAAACCGATGATCATAGGTTGACTGGTGGAGTGGTGATGGTGTTGAATCAGGGGTTCTGCAGCGGGATGTTGCGGTAGATTGAGTTGTCGAGTGAGATGAGGGTCTCGGTGCCGGTGACTCCGGGAATCATCTGTATCTTCTTGTTGAGCAGCTCCATGAGATGCTCGTTGTCGCGCACGAATAGCTTGATCAACATCGTGTAGGGGCCTGTGGTGAAATGGCATTCTATGACCTCGGGAATCTTGTCAAGCTCGGGCACGACATCCTTGTACATTGCGCCGCGCTCGAGGTTTACGCCGATGTATGTGCAGGTGGAGTAACCGAGCAGCTTGGGGTTTACCGTATAGCCCGAGCCTGTGATGATGCCAAGCTCGATCATACGCTGGATTCGCTGGTGTATGGCAGCGCGTGACACTCCGCACTCCAGGGCGATGTCTTTCGACGGGATGCGGGCGTTATGCATTATGATCGACAGGATATGCCGGTCAAGGTTGTCGATAGAAGCGATTTTGTCCATATGTAGTAAGATAGAGTTGTTTGTGCAATATTTTCATAATTTCTGCAAAATTACAAAATAAATCCGGAATTCCTGGCATTTTGCCATCAAAAGCCATCTACCACCCTGTTGATGTCGTGTGAGGCCGTCTCTGTGGCGGTGTGAGACGGGCGAAAATGGCCCTTTTTCAACGGATGCTGTCCATTATGGCCGAGGCCGCTTTGGCCGGGGCGTCGGAGAGGGTGAGCTTGGATTTCATGCGGCTGTATCCTTCGAGCATCTTGTCGCGGCCTGGGCTGCCGGGCAGTATGCGGCGCAGCGAGTCGGACAGTTCGTCGGGATTGCAGTGGTGCATAAGCAGTTCGGGCACAATCTCGTTGGCATACCTCTGGCCGTCAAGTCCGTTGGCTATGAGGTTGGGGAGGGTGACATGGGGGCATTTCAACACATGGCTCATGATATTGTAAAACAGCTTGGAGCCGGACGAACGGTAGCACACCACCTGCGGTGTGCCGAGCAGGGCGCATTCGAGGGTGGCGGTGCCGGAGGTGACAAACGCGGCTGTGGATAGCGCCATCAGCGGGAATGTGGAGCCGGAGATGACTGGCATGTGCTGCAGGCCGGGGATTTCGAGCGAGCGGTAGAAATCCCTGGGGATGGTCGGCGCGGCGGCAACCACCGGCTGGAGGGAGGGGAACCGCAGGGCGGCCTCCACCATCACCGGCAGGTTGCCTTTGATTTCTCCACGGCGGCTCCCCGGGACGAGGGCGAGCAGCGGACGGTTGGGGTCGAGTCCGTGGAGCAGGTTGAACTCGGCGCGCGACGGCATCGACCCCTTTTTGCGTTCAACCTCGGCCACTGACGGGTTGCCGACATACTCCACGTCAAGCCCTTTGCCGCTGAAGTAGCTGACCTCGAAGGGGAGTATGGATAGGATTTTGTCGCAATAGCGGCGCATCTCTTTGACGCGCCACTCCTTCCAGGCCCAAACTTTGGGCGAGATGTAGAAAAACACCGGTATGCCGAGTGTCTTGGCGTGGCGGGCGAGCTTGAGGTTGAATGACGGGTAGTCTATGAGTATGAGCGCGTCGGGACGCGTGGCTGTAATGGCCTCTTTAGCCTGCCTGAGAATCCGGGCGATGGAGGGAAGATGGCGCAGCACCTCGGCGAAACCCATGTAGGCCATCTCGCTGTAATGCACCAGTGGAGGGCGGCCCGTTTCTCGGGCCATAAGGTCTCCTCCGAGGAATGTGATTTCTGCCCCGGGTGACTGGCGGCGTAGCTCGGCTACGAGGTCGGCTCCGTGGAGGTCGCCTGAGGCCTCCCCGGCTGATATGAAGAATCTTTGGTTGCGTTCGCTCATGTCTGTGTCTTGATTGGTTTGCCCGGGTCAGTGGGTCTCGCAAGCCGGAAGGATGTCTCCGGCGTTGAACTCCATCAGCAACGGCAGGTTGTCCCAGGTGCATGCGTCGGTCTCGAAGATTGAACCGTTGTCTGTCCCCACGGTCCACTCCGCCGGAAGCTCGTCGCAGGCGCGGCGGTAGGCGGCCAGGTTGGGGTCTTCGGCTTCCGGGATGCCGTCAGTGGGGTAGACGGCGATGACAGCCGTCGCTCGTGAGGGGAGTCCGGAGGTGATCGCCGGGTCGGCCGTCAGCTTCTCTTCCAGCTGGCGGCATTCCCCGCAGTCGGGGTCGAAAAGCAATAGCCATACACGCGCGTCGGGCTGCAGGGCGCGCAGCTCGGTGTGGAGGGTTGTCGGCCGTCCGTCGCGCGTGGTGAAGCTGAAATCCGTTTTCGGGGTTCCCCCCCGGGTTGTGGCGGCGGAAATCGTCGCCAGGGCCAGGGTGGCGGCAAGTCTGGTCAGGAATTTCATCTGCTGTTGTTTTGGTCTATGGTCAGATGTCGAGTCTCAGCCCCTCGTTGGCGAGGATGGTCTCTGGGAAAATCGCCCTGGCCTGCTCGAGGTGTTGGCTCTCATCTTTGTATGCTTTGGAATAATGCCCGATGACCAGCCGTTTCGCCTCGGCTGCGAGGGCTATGCGGGCCGCCTGCGACGCGGTGGAGTGGAATCGTTCGCGTGCCTTGGCCGTGGCGTCGTCGGCATATGTGGCCTCATGGTAGAGGAGGTCGACCCCCTTGACGACATCGGCCAGGGTGCGGTCGAAAAGCGTGTCGGAGCAATAGGCGTAGCTTGCCGAGGGGTCGGCGTCGCGGGTCAGGCGTGAGTTTGCTATCACCTGCCCGTCGGGGGTGATGAAGTCGGCGCCATCCTTGATATCCTTCATCCGGGCCACCGGCACGTTGAAGAATTTCACCGCGTCGGCTATTATGTGGCGCTGTTTTGGTTTCTCGCGCATCAGGAAGCCGACGGTGGGCACCCGGTGGTGGAGCGGAAACGCCTCGACGATGAGGCTTTTGGTCTCAACGGCGGTCTGGCGCACAGTAGGGTCGAGGATGTTGAACTGCAGGTCGAACGACCGCTCGCGGCAGAAGAAATCCACCATCTTGCTGAAAATCTCCGCTCCCTCCTCGAAGGTGTGGACCGTCAGTGTGCCACCCATCTGATGTAGGGAGAGGGTGGATAGCAGTCCTGGCAGGCCAAGGCAATGGTCGCCGTGGAGGTGGGATATGAAGATGTGGCGCAGACGGGTGAAATTGAGCCCCTGCATCATTATGCTGCGTTGCGCGCCCTCCCCGCAGTCAATCATCAGCAGTTCGCGGTTGTGCTCCACGACCTGGCACGCGGGCAGGTGGCGGCGCGAGGGTGTGGCCGAGCCACATCCCAATATGTTCAATGTCAGATTGCTTTTTCCTGCCATTATTGTCTTTGTCGTTGGTACACTGGTCTTTTTCGTCGCTTCAGGGGCAGAGATGCTCACTGGCGAGTGGTGGAGGATAGGTAGCGGTCTACCGCTGCCGGGTCGGCCAATGCCTCGCCCAGGGTCATCGGCACTTGCATGGTGGTTGTCACCCGCGAGCCGGGAATCACTGCTTTCAGGATTTCCTCGGGGGCGGGGGGCTGGCTGAGGCGCCGGTACTCGTCGTAGGTGTAAGTGGTGAATACGGTCTGGGGGCCTACTCCCACAGGGCTGAGCAGCCAGCCGCTCTCGAGCTGCACCGGGGCGGCGTTCTCAGGGATGTCGGATGGGGCCGGATAGCTCAGCAGCGTGCCGTCAGCGTTTAACTTGACAGGCACGTTACGCAGGAAGTCGCCCGATGTCTTGTACAGTATGGCTTTCGGCATCACCGCGACAGGGCCATGAGAGAGCGACGGTCTGAGGTTGTTGACATCGATTTTGAGCTGGCCCTCCTGTTGATTGCCGCCCGACGCGGTTTGCTCCTCCGTCGGCGGCACGGTGGCGCGGCGGGAGGCACATCCGGCTGTCAGGGCCATTGTGGCTGCCGCAGCCAGAAGGTATGTGAAGAAAAGTCTCATTTCTGTCAGTGGTCTGTTGTGTTTAAGACTGATAATCCCGGCCAAAGTTTAAACACCTTGGCCGGGAGTTGGTTCTCGCGTGGGGTTGATGCGGTCAGGCCGGGCCTGACCGTCCCGCGGCGGCTGTCAGCCGTATGTCGGTCAGCGTACCACCTTGGCCGATGACACCGAGCCGTCGGCGAGGGTCACTTTCACCAGCGTGATTCCAGCCGGGAGGTTGGCGAGGGGTGCGCCGGCACGGGTGCCGTCAATCTGGATGTCGAACGCGACACGGCGGCCGTCGAGGGTGAACGCCTCCACCGACGCGATGTCGGAGGAAGCGGCCACTGAAAGTACGCCGTTGGCGCGGTCGGCGATGACGATGGTCTCGGCCTGGGTGTCGGCGAGGTTCTCGTCGATGCCTGAGAATCCGGTGCCGATCTTGAAGTTGAGTGACGCGAGTGTCTGAATGTAATATCCTGACACGTAGCCGAAAATGGCATTGTAGAAGTCGCCGGCGGCGGCGTCTGGCATGCTTCCGCTGACAATGCTTGTGGCGGTCTGGTTGGCATCAAGGAAATAAGTCTCCGGAGAGTTGAGCGTGTGGGCTACCGAGCCGTTATCTCTGCAGATGTACACGGTCAGGGGAGCGGCCCAGTAGCCTTCCGTGACCTTGAGGCCGCAGTTGAACTCAAGGTCGTTGGCGTCGGCATTGCCCTGGTCGCCGGCCATGGTGAAGGTGGTGCATGAGGCTTTGAGCGATTTGGGCGCATCCTTGACGGTCACGGGGATGTAGTCGAGGATGGCTCCGGTGCTCATCGACACGATGCCGAGGTATGCCGAGCCTGAGAAGGAGGAAGAGCCGCTTAGGGGGTAGAGGTTGGCTATGGTCTCCACATCACGGGATTCGCCCGGAAGCAGGTTCGCGGCATATGAGTCTGCCATGCCTTTGATGTCTGCCATACCGTTGGATATGGTGAAAATCACGGGGGCCACGCCGTCATAAATCTCTGCCTCCCCGTTGTTCTCGAGGCAGTATGACACCTTTATGGGATATCCAAAGTATATCGACGAGATGGCAGACAGGTCATAACCTTCGATTTCGCTGCCTGACAAGTTGGAGACTGATGAGATGTTGCCGTTTGAGATGGTGGCGTTGACAAAATCCACACAGGAGATGTCATGGCTGACGGCGGTCCATTCCCCGTTGGGATAGTCGCGGGTCACCAGGTACATGCGGTAGTTGCCTGATGTCAGCCCGTCAGGGATGGAGAGGGGGAAGGAGGCGTAGCCCTCGTACATCGAGAGGGAGATTCCGCTCCCGTATCCTGCTATGGTCTCTTTTCCGGAGGCAATGTTGACGGCTTTGATGCCGAACTCCACATTTACTGTCTCGCCGGAAGCGTTGTAGCAGAACACGCCCATTGAGGATGCCTGGTCGGAGCTGAGGCTTATCCCTTTGTTGCCATACTTCGAGCCGGTGAGGTTGCCGGTGAGGGTGATTGGCGAGGTCGCCGGCAGGTCGATGGTGGGGGAGCCGGGGGCAGTCATGTTCAGCACGATTTCCTGGTCGAAGTTGAAGCCGCCGGCATTGCCGCCGATTCCCTGTCCCTCGGGGGTGAGGGCGGTGAGCTTGAAGTAGCCGTCATATGCGCCGCCCCATCCCCAGTTGAAATGGAAGAAGCCGTCAGATGAATATCCGTCGCAGACGAATGCGTGGCCTCCCTGGATGTTGTCGGCTCCGGCGTAATATACCGGGCCGACGGTCTTGAGGTTCTCGTAGATGAGGTATTCCCACTCGGCCAGGGGGAAGTTCTGTCGGTTGAGCATCGTCGCCTTCTCGTTGTAGCCGAAGTACTGCTTCAGTCCGGCAAGCATCGTGGGTGACTGCGCGCCTGACGCCTCGGGGCTGTAAGACATCTCTGAGGCGTAGCCGACAGCCTGCATCAGGAACGCCACCGCGTCGCGCTGGGTGGTGTTGTATGTGCCGGTGTAGCTGTCGAGCATGTTGTCCCAGTCAAACGGTTTCCCGTCGAGGCTGAGGGTGCGGGTGGTCTTGTTGTCGGTGTAAGTGATGGTTCCGGTTCCGGCCGGGGGGTAGTTGTGGTATTTCATCACCTGGGCGGCCGCTGTGGCGACGCATCCGGTCATGGACTTTGAACCGTTGACCACGGGGCAGGAGTAGTTGTATGGGGAGTCCTGGTTCCAGCGGGTGGAGACCATGGGGGCAATCGGGGCCTTTGTCGTCTCGGCCTTGCGTGACGGCAGGGTGATGTAGAGGCCGCTACCGCTTTCAGGCTGGGCCATCACATAGTCGATCTGGCGGGAGTATTCCGACAGCCACCATTCCATCTGGGGAGGCAGCTCGCCATCGGCGCAGCCGTCGATGTAGCCCAGCACCGGAGCGACACGGTCGTCGGCCGGCACCACCAGGGCGTTGCCGTCGGAGGCGAAGAGATAGACCGTGGCGGCGTTGTCGGGGTTGAGGAGAACACGCTTTATCTCCATGGCCGCGGCGTTGGCAGGGGCCTTCTGCATACCGTTGATTGGTTGTGACACAGCGCGCGACAGGGCTTCCTGTGGCGTGAGATGCTTGGCTGAGAGGCCGCAGGCGGTCAGAGCCGCCAGTGATGACAATAGAAATTTCCTGTACATTTGTTCTCTGTTGTGAGTCTGATTCGGGATATCCCCTGAATGGCCAAAATTAAGCATAATTTATTTAACAAACAATAATGCGTGGCGGTTTTCGCGACGATGAACTTTTTTTGAGGATTATTAGAGAAAAAAATCGTTAATTCTTGTAAAGATGGTGGATATTGATTAATTTTGTCGGATAATAGGAGTCTCCACGGCCAGGGAGCGGGGGCGTTTAAACGCCCTGTGACAACGGTTTGCGAGGCTTACGCAAGATATTCGCTGAAAAAAAGAATAAATCAACCTTAATAACAACACAACTCTAAATTAAAAACACTTATGTGGTTAACATCCTCATCCATAGGTAGGAAGTTGGTCATGTCGCTGACCGGTGCCTTCCTGATCCTATTCGTGACGTTCCATGCGTTGATGAACGGGGTGGCGATTTTCTGGCCGACCGCCTACAACGTCATCTGTGAGTTTCTTGGCGCCAACTGGTATGCGCTCGTAGGCTCGCTTGTGCTCGCCCTCGGGTTCATCCTCCACATCTGGTATGCCACCTGGCTGACAATCCAGAACCGCAAGGCCCGTGGCGCAGCCCGCTACGAGGTGACCTCCCGTCCTCCCCAGGTGGAATGGTCGTCGAAGAACATGTACATCCTCGGTCTCGTGGTGCTCGCCTTCCTGGTGCTCCACCTGGTTCACTTCTGGGCCAAGATGCAGCTCGCCGAGATCTGCGGCTTCCAGGCTATGGACAACGGCCAGGCTGTGCCCGCCGCCGCCGGCACCTGGTTCCTGCAGATGACATTCAGCAACATCTGGGTGCTTGTGGTCTACCTGATCGCTTTCGCCGCCCTGTGGTTCCACATGACCCACGGCTTCTGGTCGATGTTCCAGAGCTGCGGATGGAACGGCAAGATCTGGATGTCGCGCCTCAAGACCATCGGCAACGTATGGACCACCCTGGTGATCCTGCTGTTCGCCGCCGAGGCCATCGTGTTCACCGTGCAGGCCCGCAAGGGTGTCTACACCTCATGCCCCGCTCTCCAGGAGCAGTACATGGAGATGATGGCCGCCCACGACGACGCTGTCTTCGCTCCCACCTGCGCCGCCACCGAGTGTGAGCAGGCCGCCGCTTGCGCCGAAACCGAATGCGTCGGTGCCAAATGCGCCAACGCCGAGTGTGGCGACGCTGCCTGTGACCCCGCCGCCTGCACTTGCCCCGAAGGCACCTGCGGCCAGCCCGGTGTCTGCCAGGAGAACAACTGCGCCGGATGCCCCTCCAAAGTGGCCGCCGCCGAGATGACAGTAACCGAAACCGTAACCGAATAAACCACAACTCAGATATGGCAGATCTCAAGAAACTGGAGGGAATGATTGACTCTACCCCCATCATGAAGGACTACGCCGACATCGAGTCGTCGAAGCTTCCCGAATTCCAGATTGACAGCAAAATCCCCGAAGGTCCCGTAGCTGACAAGTGGACCAACTACAAGGCTCACCAGAAACTGGTCAACCCCGCCAACAAGCGCCACCTCGACATCATCGTGGTCGGCACCGGTCTTGCCGGCGCCTCAGCCGCCTCTACCCTCGGCGAACTGGGCTTCAACGTGATGAACTTCTGCATCCAGGATTCACCCCGCCGCGCCCACTCAATCGCCGCACAGGGTGGTATCAACGCCGCCAAGGATTACCAGAACGACGGTGACTCGGTTTACCGCCTCTTCTACGACACCGTCAAGGGTGGCGACTTCCGCTCCCGCGAGGCCAACGTCTACCGCCTGGCCGAAGTGTCGAGCAACATCATCGACCAGTGTGTCGCCCAGGGTGTGCCTTTCGCCCGCGAATACGGAGGCCTGCTGGCCAACCGTTCGTTCGGCGGCGCGCAGGTGTCCCGCACATTCTACGCCAAGGGCCAGACCGGCCAGCAACTCCTGCTGGGCGCATACTCCTCGCTCAACCGCCAGATCGAGAAGGGCACCGTCAAGAGCTACAACCGCCGCGAGATGCTCGACATCGTTATGGTCGACGGCCGCGCGCGCGGTGTGATCATGCGCAACCTCGTCACCGGCGAGCTTGAGCGTTACGCCGCCCACGCCGTGGTTCTCGCCACCGGTGGTTATGGCCGTGCTTTCTTCCTCTCGACCAACGCTATGGGCTGCAACGGCTCGGCTGCCATCCAGGCTTTCCGCAAGGGAGCATACCTGGCCAACCTCGCCTTCACCCAGATTCACCCGACATGTATCCCCGTCCACGGTGAGGACCAGTCGAAGCTGACCCTCATGAGCGAGTCGCTCCGTAACGACGGCCGCATCTGGGTGCCCAAGAAGAAAGAGGACGCTGAGGCCATCCGCGCCGGCAAGAAGAAGCCCACCGACATCCCCGACGAGGACCGCGACTTCTACCTGGAGCGCCGCTATCCGGCCTTCGGTAACCTCTGCCCCCGCGACATCGCTTCCCGCGCCGCCAAGGAGCGTTGCGACGCAGGCTTCGGCGTGGGTACAGGCAACGCCGTTTACCTCGACTTCAAATACGCCATCGACCGTCTGGGCAAGGATGCCGTCGCCGACCGCTACGGCAACCTCTTCGACATGTACCAGATGATTTCGGATGACAATCCCTACGAGACCCCGATGATGATTTTCCCCGCCTCCCACTACACCATGGGCGGTATCTGGGTTGACTACGAGCTGCAGACCTCCATCAAGGGCCTCTTCGCCATCGGCGAATGCAACTTCTCTGACCATGGCGCTAACCGCCTGGGCGCTTCCGCCCTCATGCAGGGTCTCGCCGACGGTTACTTCGTTCTGCCCTACACCATGCAGAACTACCTCAGCGACCAGATCAAGGTGCCCCGCTTCAAGACCGACACCAAGGAGTTCGACGAGGCTGAGAAGGGTGTCCGCGACCGCATCGCCCGCCTGATGGCCATCAAGGGCAAGCAGAGCCCCGACCAGCTCCACAAGAAGCTGGGCCATGTGATGTGGAACCTTGTCGGCATGGGCCGCACCCTCCAGTCGCTCGTGAAGGCTGTCGACGAAATCGCCAAGATCAAGAAGGAGTTCTACTCCGACCTGCGCATCGTCGGCGAGGTTGACTCGCTCAACACCGAGCTTGAGAAGGCCCTCCGTCTGGAAGACTTCCTTGAAATCTCCCGTATGATGGCCATCGACGCCCTCCACCGCAACGAGTCTTGCGGCGCACACTTCCGCGAGGAGTACCAGACTGCCGACGGCGAGGCCGCCCGTAACGACGAGGACTACATGTATGTAGGCTGCTGGAAGTTCACCGGCGACGACGAGAAGCCCGTCCTGCTCAAGGAACCCCTCAAGTATGAGGCCATCAAGGTTCAGACCCGTAACTACAAGTCGTAACCCCACGTTGAACCAGATAACATCCCGTAATCAATTATGGAAACTACAATTAGCGTAAACCTCAAGATTTGGCGTCAGCGTGGGCCCAAGGAACCCGGGCAGTTCGTCAAGTATCACCTCGATAATGTCTCCACCGGTTCCTCTTTCCTTGAAATGCTCGACATGCTCAACCAGCAGCTCGTCGACAAGGGTGAAGAGCCCGTGGTATTCGACAATGACTGCCGCGAAGGCATCTGCGGCATGTGCTCGCTCTACATCAACGGCCATCCCCACGGCCCCGTGCAGGGCATCACCACCTGCCAGCTCCATATGCGCAAGTTCAAGGATGGCGACGAAATCACCATCGAACCCTGGCGCTCGGCAGCCTTCCCCGTGATCCGCGACCTCATGGTCGACCGTCACGCCTTCGACAAGATCCAGCAGGCCGGCGGCTATGTGTCGTTCAACTGCGGCGGCGCGCCCGATGCCAACAACCTCCCCATCTCCAAGGAGATTGCCGACGAGGCCATGGACTCCGCGACCTGCATCGGCTGTGGCGCATGCGTGGCAGCCTGCAAGAACGGTTCCGCGATGCTCTTCGTTTCGGCCAAGGTAAGCCAGTTCGCCCTCCTTCCCCAAGGCCAGGTTGAGCGCGCCCGCCGCGCCCGCGCCATGGTCCGCAAGATGGACGAACTCGGATTCGGCAACTGCACCAACACCGGTGCCTGCGCCGCCGAGTGCCCCAAGAATATCTCGCTGAGCAACATCGCCCGCCTCAACCGCGAGTTCATCAAGGCCAAGCTCGCCGACTAAACGGCGACAGCCTTTTTACAGATAAAAGCCGCCACACCGGCGACGGAACTCCGTTCCGTCAGGTGTGGCGGCCTTTTTTTCAGATGAATGATTCCACGGTTTAGGCAAATGTTCGAGAAGAGAGGTGGTTGTGGTGGCATATTGGCTGAGGAGATGGTGTATTTGTGACAAAATAGATGTAAATTTACATTATTTAACGGATTATATGGAATTTTTTGGCTCCGGAATGTTTACATTTGCGATTATCAAAGCCTTTATGAGACTGACCGGGGCAAAAGAGTATGCGTGACGCCCCGAAAACTCAATTGAAAAGACCGATCTTCATAGTAACCAATCATCTTGAGTAACTGGTTGAAATTGTTTTGAATTGTTTTGAATTATTTTGAACAGTTGCTTGCCATATTATTTCACTTCTTATTTTTTTGCGTATGGATAATCATGCTATCCAGAGGAGCAGCTTTTTCAGCAGGACTGTCGTCTCCGTGGCGGCTGCGCTGTTTGCAGCTGTCGCCGTAACAGCCCCAGCGGCATCATTCAAGTCGGGAGGGCTGACCTACACGACTATCTCTGAACCTTCGGGAGATGCCCATGGCACATGCAAGGTCGGGTCGCAACGCGGCACAATCGAAGGTGTCGTCGAGATTCCCGATTATGTGTCAGACAGCAGCGGAAAGATTTACGACGTTGTGGAGATACAGAGCAACGCGTTCAGTTACTATTACAATGAAGACCTTGAGCTTACCGAAGTAAAAATCGGTGACAATGTTAAGACAATCGGTTCATCTGCGTTCGAGGGGCAGTATTACCTCAGCAAAGTGACCTTCGGCGAGAATGTGGAGAGCATAGGCGGGGCTGCGTTTTCAGAGTGCGTGCTGGCGGAGGTGACGCTTCCGTCTAAGCTAAAGACCCTTAACAGCAACGTCTTCAATGAAAACAGCTCTCTGCGTAGCGTTACATTGAACGATGGGCTGGAAAGCATTGGCAACTATGCTTTCTACAAATGCTACAATTTGCCGCAGATCACGATTCCGGCCTCGGTGACGAGCATCGCCTTTGACCGCAGTGCTTTTGGCGACTGCCGCCACATGACCTCCATGGATGTGGCCGAAGGCAACACGGTCTATTCTTCCATGAGCGGGATAGTCTACAATGCGGCCGGCTCAGAACTTCTGTTCTGCCCCGCCGAGTTGTCAGTCGAGACATTGGTCTTTCCGGACGCCCTCGCGTCGATAGGATCCAACGCGTTCAAAGGCAACACCACGATAAAGGCGATAGAGTTTCCCCAGTCGCTCGTCTCTATCGGCAACGACGCTTTCAAAGGATGCACCTCGCTGACCGCGCTGGAGTTTCCAGGGGCGTTGCGCACGATTGGCGAACATGCGTTCGACGGCTGCACGGGACTGGAGTCGGTGTCGCTTAATGAAGGACTCGAGGAGCTGCAGCACAGCGTTTTCAAAAATTGCACCTCGCTGACAGAAGTTGCCATTCCGGCTTCGCTGGTCAGCGCCCAGTGGTCTACCTTCAACGACTGCTCGTCTCTGACGGGATTCACCGTCGCTCCGGGCAACACCCATTTCCGCACCCATGGCGGCGCTCTGATTCTTGATGACAAAATCATAACATATGCCGTGGCCAATCCGGCCAGGTCATTCGCGGTGCCTGACGATGTCAACGCGATAGCGTCTTACGCTTTCGAGAAGGCCGGAAACCTTGAAGTGGTGAACACCGGCCGTTACGTCACATCCATTGGTGACCTTACATTCTTACAGATGCCGTTGCTGCGCGATGTGACTCTCGGGCCGTCGCTCAGAAGTATGGAGCAATCGTTTGCCATCTGTGACGCGCTGGCCATAGTGCGCTGCGAGTCGGCCGTCATACCCACCTGGGGCATGCGTGAGGCTTTCGGCGAGAACACGATGGCAAACGCCACTCTGTATGTGCCTGACGTCGCGCTGGCCGATTACAAGCAGTCATTGACATGGGGGAACTTTGCTGACATTCGTCCGTTGAGCCAGGCTCCGGCCATTGAGATGCCCGAGGAGCCCCGGCCCGGGGCTGCCGTGGCCCACGCCTACCAGATGGGCAGCACTGACCAGAAGTGGGGCTTCGTGCAGTTCCAGGTCAATGACCTCTCAGGCTTGACGGTCGACAAGGCCACCACAAGCTATGACGACCAGATCGGGGCCGGGGAGTATGTCGACGGCAAATATTACACATTCACCCTGGAATACGATTTCATTATGGGCGATGGACTCGAACCGTCGGAGTATGTGGTATGGGATGTCGCCGACAATTTCAGAAAGGAGAGCAGCGCAGCCGCCACCACCGGGCGCGTCGTTGACATGGCCTTTGATTACATCAACAACACGATGTATGCCCTCAAGGAGATAAACCGCACTGACAATGGTGCGATAGGGCTGACCGCCCTGAATGTCGTCGACATGGCCTCCGGGGAGATGACCCTCGTAGGGCTTCCCGGCGAAATCAAGGCTGTCAACGGCAATGGCGAGACCGTGGATGAGCATCTTGTCGGGCTTGCCTCCGACCCCTCCGACGGCCAGCTCTACGCGATGGGTGAATATCGCCAGCTTTACAAGCTCGACCGTCTTACCGGAACTGCCACACCGGTTGGCGGACGTAACCGCATCGCCATCACCAATGATTTCCAGTCAATGGCCTTCTCAGCCGAAGGCAAGCTCTATCAGGCGCAGATGCATCCCGATTATGAGTATTTCATGGAAATAGACACCCAGACGGGTGCGCTCACCAATCCTGTCACCGGTGAGACGGTGGTGGTCGATTCCGACTTCACCAACAACGCCGCGAGATTCCCCTATGACCCGCAGCTCACCGGACTCTATTTCGAGGGTAAGGAGCTTGACAAGTCGTCGGCCAAGGCGGCCACCGGCCTGACAGCGGTTGTGAGGGACGGCACTTCCAACACAGTCGACTTGTCCTGGACAAATCCCGTGGAGACATACGATGGTGGCGAGGCGCAGCTGACCGCCGTCAAGGTCTACAGGTTCGGTTCGGCCGAAGTCCTGGCTGTGTTGTCCGCTTCAGCAACCTCCTATACCGATGAGGCTGCTCCTGACGGCGATGTCACCTATCTTGTCGTGGCCGAGACCGCCGGCCACGCCGGATTCCCCGCATGGGCAACTGTCTTCTCTGGAGCCGACCGCCTGAAGGCCGTCACCAACCTCACTGTCGAGCTTGAGGGCAATGAGGCGGTTCTCACGTGGACAGCTCCGACAGAGACTGTCAACGGAGGATACAGTGATTATGAAAATATCACCTATGTGGTCTCACGCACCAAGGGGACTGAGACTGTGGTGGTTGACGAGGGCCTCGCATCGACAAACCTCTCCGTTCGGTTGACAGAAAACGGCACATACACCTTCACGGTGGTTCCCGTAAGCTGCGGTGTGGAAGGTGTTCCGGCCACCACTGAGCCGGTCACTCTCCAGGGTGTCGAGCAGCTCCCTTATGAGACCGGATTCGAAGACAACGACGGGGGCACGCTCTGGACCGTGGTAAACAACCAGGGCGGGTCGTATGGCTGGAGCGTGGTCACTGGTTACGCCTATCAGCAGCTGTCGGGCAAGTTTGCGCAGTTCAAGACCGGAGGCTCAAGCACATTCCCTGCCGATGACTGGTTCATATCCCCGGCCATCCATATGCCTGCCGGGCAATGCTTGCTCAAATATTTCGCCAATGGAGGAAGCTATGACACCCACTCATACAAGGTATGGCTTGGAGAAAACTCAACCAGTCCTGAAGACTTCCAGACATTGGTGTTCAGCCTGGAGAATGAGAAGGTCTACACCGAAGACACCGCAGACAAGAACTATGTGGAGATGACCCACGCGTTCAATGTGCCTTCAGAGGGTGACTATCGCATCGCTTTCCAGGGTATCGGCGCCTCGACATATGCCACATTGAAAATCGACAATCTCAGCGTGGTCTACCATCAGAGCAGCGGCCTGGAGGTTGTCGGCCTGGAGGATGGCATAAACTGGAATCCTGCGACATGTGTCGCCACATGTGCAGGAGCCTCCTCAATCGAGCTGTATGACATGCAGGGACGGATGCTCGCCTCTGTAAGCGGGGATTCTCTCCATATCGCAGTCAAGGGGATTGTCTTTGTCAAAGCCATCACCCCCGATGGAGTAAAAATAAGCAAGATTGCGGCAAGGTAAACTTCCGGTTTCCTGACCGCGCAACAGCATGATGCCTGTATAGACTGAGGCCATCCGGTAGACTCGATTCAACCGGATGGCCTCTTTGTTTGTATGTCGGAATCCTTATGTTCTCCCTGTCAGGAGTCGCCCGGAGGTTGGCTCATTCAAAGGAAATCACTTTGGATTGCGAGGGGTCGGGGGCAGGGGTGGCCGCGTTGCTGTCGGGCTGGGAGGAGGGGGTGTATGACGGGCCTGAGGCCGGGGTTGCCGGCGAGGATGGCCGGGTGGAGCCGGAGACAGACGCCTGGGCGTGGCGCTCGCGTCGCAATTCGTCAACGAGACGCTTGTCGCGGTTGTAGGCCGGAGTGCTTTCGATGGCCTCGATGGCCTCGTCATCCTCAAGCTGCTCAGGTGAGAGGACGATGTAGCGTGAAGCCTCGCGGTCGCGCTCGATGTTCTCCACCTTGTCCTGGCCGTAGATGTCTTTGATTACGTCGCGGCCAGAGTCGGCAGGTTTCGCGGGCCTCTCGGGCTGCGGTTCCTTGTGGCCACCGCCGATGAAAGCGGGTTTCTCGGGCTTCTTGCCGATGGTTCCGCTGGGAGCGGCGGGGCGTTGCGAGCCTTTGATGACCAGTTCGAATCCGGCGGCGAGGATGGTGATTTTGATTTTGTTGCCGAGCGAGTCGTCGAAGCAGATACCGTATATCACATCCACCTCGGGGTCGAGGTTGTTGATGAACGATGTCAGTTCGTTGGCCTCTCCCATGGCGAACTCCGGGTCGGCGTTGCGCGAGAAGTAGAGGTTGAAGAGCAGGCGTTTCGAGCCGAAGATGTCGCGGTTTTTCAACAGCGGCGAGTGGAGCGCGTCGTTGATGGCCTTGGTCACTCGGTGTTCACCCTCGCCGTAGCCGGTGGAGATGATTGCCGCGCCGCCATCCTTGAGGGTGGTGTTGACATCCTTGAAGTCGAGGTTCATATATCCCTCTGAGGTTATCAGCTCTGAGATCGAGCGGGCGGCGTCGGTCAGGGTGTCGTCGGCCTTCCCGAAGGCGTTCATCCAGTTGAGGTCGGAGTAGATTTCGGTCAGCTGCTCGTTGTTGACCACCAGTATCGCGTCGACATATTTGCTCATCTCCTCGGCTCCGTCGAGGGCCTTGAGGATTTTCTTCTGTCCCTCGAAGAGAAACGGGATGGTGACGATGCCGATGGTCAGCATGCCCTTCTCATGGGCGATGCGTGCCACCACGGGGGCAGCTCCGGTGCCGGTGCCGCCGCCCATTCCGGCGGTGATGAACACCATCTTGGTCTCGTCGTCAAAAAGCTTGGCAATCTCCTCGGCGCTCTCCTCGGCGGCCACACGGGCCACCTCGGGGTTGTTGCCGGCTCCGAGGCCGTCGTTGCCGATCAGCACCCGGGTGGGCACAGGGGAGTTGTTGAGGGCCTGGCGGTCGGTGTTGATGATGACGAAAGAGACATGTTGTATGCCTTGCTCATACATGTGGCTGATGGCGTTGTTGCCGCCGCCTCCCACACCGATTACCTTTATGATGTTTTCCTGACGGGCACCCCCGACGAAGTTGGAGGTCTTGTCGATATCTTCGCTTGTCATTGGTTCTGCTTTGCTTGTTGGTTGCTGTGTGCCTCTGGGCGGGCTGTTATCACTGGAAGCTGTCGTCGGCTCCCCATACTCCCGACAGACGGTCTTTTAGGATTCCGAAAATCGATGAACGGCGGCCGCCGCCGCGGTTTTCGTCATCATCGTCGTCGTCATCGGATTTTTTCTTTCGTTTGCCGGATTTCTCCTTCTTTCTCGAGGGGCTGGGGTCGTCATCATCGTCGTCGTAGCCGCGTCCGATGCGTGAGCCTTCCTCGCCGTCATCCTCGCCATCCTCGGCGTAGATGTCCTCGTAAGAGCCGTTGCCACGGCGGGCGGGATGCTCATCCTCGGCTGGGGGGAACTCGATGCATTCTGCCTCGGGAAGCTTTGACGCGGCCAGCAGCAGCGAGATCACGTCGAGATTGTCGGCGGGATGGATGGCACCGTCTGAGATGCGCACCGGGCCTTGCACTGAGCCCATCCTGACCTTCATCTTCCCCTGCTTGCCCAGCAGGTCGTTGAATCCGCGCAAGCGCGAGCCTCCGCCGACAATCACTATGCCGCCGGGGAGGTCGGCAGCTTTCAGACCTGCGTATTCGATCTGGGCGAGGATGTTCTGTATGATTTCTGCGGCGCGGGCGTGGACATAGTTGTTGACCTCTGTGTAGTCTATGCCGTCGGCCCCCGGGCGGCGTATCCCCTCGGGGGGCATCGCGTTGCCCGAATTGCGCTTGATTTCGTCGGCGCGTTCCTCGATGTAGTTGAGCGATGTCAGGTCGATGGTGATGTTGCGTGAGCCCATCGGGAGGGTCACGAGGTAGACCGGAGCGCCGTTTTTGTATATCGCCACGGTGGTGGTCTCTGCCCCGAAGTCGACGAAGAGACATCCCAGGCGGCGTTCGTCATCGGTCAGCGCCATGGCCGCCTCTGCCAGCGGGCGGACAATGTAGCCGTTGATGTCGAATCCGAGACGCTCGGCGAGCACGCGGCGGAGCATGCGTTTTATCTGGGGCATGCAGCTCACGGCTGCCATACGCGCGCCAAGCTGCTGGCCGTATGAGCCGACGGGGTTGTTTTGCGCCTTGTTGTCGACGGCGAACCGCACCGGGACCACGTCCACGACGTCGCGCGACGTGTCGACCATCGTCTCGGCCTTGGCCTTGAGGTCGGCCACGAGCTGGGCGGTGATTTCCATCTCCGCCGGCAGGGTGGTCGACACCTCCACTATCTTGCTTGAAAGCGATTTGCCTCCGAGGCCGACATACACCCCGGTGATGGTGGCGTCTTTGAGGCGGGGATACGCCTCAAGGCGTTCGCAGACGCGGCTGATGGCATTGCTGACATCGACATTCTGTATGCAGCCGTAGCGGACCGAGTCGATGAGTTTCTCCTCTTCGGCGGCGATGACATCTACCATCCCCGCTTCGTCGGCCATTGCGACGGCCCCTCGTATCTTGGAACTGCCTATTTCGATGGCAACTATATATCTTTCTGGCATTTATGGTTGGAGTTTAGCGTTTGAAGTTGTGAGTCATGTTAAGGCGCGGAGAGTGAGATGGGTTTCAGTGGCTGACGGCAGTGGTGTCGGAGTCGGTGGCCACGAGCATGGAGTTGATGTCCTCCTCCTCTATGTCCCCCTCCTGGTCGAAACGTATCGCCGGTTCGGGTATCGACTTCGCCCTGCGTGTCGCGACCACCTGGCCGGCCCATTTGACGGATATAGTGTCGTAGTATTCCCAGCCTTTGATGGGCATCACCTTGCGGTACATCGTCATCACTCTTGTGAGCTTGTCGGGGATGTCGGATGTGTCGCCGAGGTTGACGACATGGCCGCGAATGAGTGGCACCAGTATTATGTCGCGGGTATGGGGGTCGACCATCACCTGGCTGGTGATGGCGTTCCACTGCGGGTCGGAGTGGAGGCACTCTACCAGCGGAATCAGCGAGGCCGGGGAGTGGATGCTGTCGAAGTTGCCCGAAATCACGGGCACATCGATGTGGTATCGGGCGTTGGCCGTCAGCCTCTTGCCGTCGCGGTTGATGTAGTAGGAGTTGCCTTTGAAGTCGAAGACCCTCGCCATCGGTATCATCGGCATCAGGGTGAGCCTGATGGTGTTGTCGGGCATCCTCTCCACCATCGCGCTCTCGATGTTGACCACTCCAGAGAGGCGGTCTTCGATTTTCTGGAGGTTGATTGACGAGGCAGGGCGGTCGGTGTCGTCGAGCGACCACTCTTTGAGCAGGCGACGGACCTCGGCCTGGGTGACGAAATCGCGTGAGCCGTCATCCTGGAGTATGCGGATGTCGAACCCGCGGCATTTGTCGCGGGCCGATTGCTGGTTGGCCATCACCACCGCCACGCCGATGTAGGCGACAAGCAGCAGGGCCATCAGGCAACGTATGACACCTTTTTTCGTCATCTTACTTAAGGGCTGTCTGAGGGGTTACTTCCTGAGCTGTTCGACAAGCTTGGGCACCTCGGCGCCGATGTCGCCTGCCCCGGCTGTCAACAGGATGTCAAAGTTACGGTTTTTTATCGTCGGAATCAAGTCCTTCAGGGGAATAAGTGTCTTTTTTTCGACGTTCATCTTGTCAAAAATGATTTGAGAGGTCACTCCAGGGATGGGTTCCTCACGGGCCGGGTATATGTCGAGCAGCACTACCTCGTCGGCCAGCGAGAGGGCCTCGGCGAAACCAGGCGCGAAGTCGCGGGTGCGGGTGTAGAGGTGGGGCTGGAATGCGACGGTCAGCTTGCGGTAGGGATAGAGGGCCTTGATGGATGAAATCGAGGCCTTCAGCTCGTCGGGATGGTGGGCGTAGTCGTCGATTACGATGCGTTCGCCGTCGTCGAGTACTTTCTGGAACCTGCGCTCTGCCCCAAGGAATGAGCCGATGGCCTCGCGGGCCTTGGCAGCGTCGAATGTGCCGGTCAGCCAGCATGCGGCCAGCGCTGCCACGGCGTTATCGATGTTGATTTCCACCGGCACACCGAGGGAGATGTTGCGGACTGTGCCCTCGGGATGCACGAAGTCGAATGAAATCACTCCGTGGCCCTGGCGGATGTATGAGGCGTGGAAGTCACCCTCGTCGCGGGAGTAGGTGTAGACCCTGACCCCTTGCTGTGGCCGGGGGGTGAGCTTCATGTCGGTGTGGAGCAGCAGGGCCCCGCCGGGAGTGACAAGTTCGGTGAAGCGGGCGAATCCCTCGAGGTATTCCTCCTCGCTGCCGTATATGTCGAGATGGTCGGGGTCGGTGGAGGTGACCACGGCAATGTAGGGGGTGAGCTGATGGAATGATCGGTCAAACTCATCGGCCTCCACGACAGAGAATGGGCTGGTGGGCGAGAGCAGGAAGTTTGAGCCATAGTTGCGGGCCACACCGCCGAGGAAGGCGTTGCTGCCTGTCCCCTGGGTCTGGAGTATGTGGGCGGCCATTGTCGAGGTGGTAGTCTTGCCGTGGGTGCCGGCGAAACACAGCGATTTCGACGCGCGGGTGATCATGCCGAGAACGACGGCGCGTTTCACAACCTCGAAGCCATTGGCACGGAACCATGACAGGATATTGTTGTCGTCATGTATCGCCGGGGTGTACACCACCAGGGTGTCTGCCGGGTCGCGGAAAGCGTCGGGGATGGTGGCAACATCGTCAGTGAAGGTGATTTCCACCCCCTCCTTCTCCAGAGCGTCGGTCAGCTCGGAGGGTGTGCGGTCATATCCGGCCACTTTTCGGCCTTTTGACAGGAAATATCTTTCGAGGGCGGCCATTCCTATGCCCCCTGCGCCTACGAAATAGATGTTGGCTTTCATTGCAAGAATTTTTAGCGGTTGATGATATGGAGCAGACGGTCCACGATTTTCTCATCGGCGGCTGGGAGGGCCATCTTGCGGGCGTTCTCCGAAATCGCGCGCCTGCGTGACTCGTCTTTCAACAAACACAATACGGTACGGGAAAGTTCATCGCGGCAGTCCTTGTCGAGAATCATCACTGCCGCGTCGCGCGCGGCGAGGGCCTCGGCGTTTTTGCGCTGGTGGTCTTCGGCGACGTTGGGGGAGGGGACAAGCACCGATGGCACCCCGGTGAGCTGTATCTCGCTGATGGTGGAGGCTCCGGCGCGGGAGACGATGATGTCGGCCCCCCGATAGACCAGGTCCATGCGGCTCACGAATGGCATCGCCTGGAATCTCTCGCTGCCCCATTTCTCCATGAGCGGCGCGGCGAATGCCCGGCAGTCGTCGGCATACAGCTTGCCGGTCTGCCACAGTACAGACGCTCCAGACTCGAGGATGGGCTTGACGGCGAGAAACATGGCCTCGTTGATGGTGCGCGCGCCCAGGCTGCCGCCGACCACCACCACCAGGGGGCGCGACGGGTCGAAGCCGAGGGCCTTGCGGGCTTCGTCGGCCGGCGTTGAGGCTGTGGCTATCTCGTGGCGCACTGGGTTGCCCGTCTTTGTGATGGCTTCGGCGGGGAAAAACCGCTCCATGCCGTCATAGGCCACGCAGATGGCTTTGGCTTTCTTGGCGAGGAGCTTGTTGGTCACCCCGGCATATGAGTTCTGCTCCTGCAGCAGGGTGGGGATGCCCCTCTTCTGGGCCTCTTTCAGCATAGGCCCGGAGGCATAACCTCCGACACCCACACACGCGTCGGGGGCGAAATCTTTCAGCACCTTGCGGGCCAGGCGCATGCTCTTCCACAACTTGAGCAGCACCTTGAAGTTGCGCCAGGGGCGTTTGCGGTCGAATCCGGCCACAGGCAGGCCGACAATCTCGTAGCCTGCGGCGGGGACGCGCTCCATCTCCATGCGGCCAAGCGCGCCGACAAACAGTATCCGGGTCGACGGGTCGCGGCGGCGCAACGCGTTGGCGATTGAGAGCGCCGGGAATATATGTCCTCCGGTACCACCACCGGAAATAAGTATTTTCATAATCAGGTAATCGAAATCAGTTGGAATATCGCTGTCACAGCCCCTTATCGTTGGCCAGGGGGTTGGCGGCAATGAAGTTGGAGGGAAGCTCGGCAATCTCGGCGCGGATGGCCTTGGCGTCTGCGTCACGCTTGACCGCCGTGCGGCTGACGGAGAGCATTATGCCGAAGGCTATCGATGTCACCAGTATCGAGGAGCCTCCTTTGGAAATCAGGGGCAGAGGCTGGCCCGAGACGGGAAACACCCCCGTGACAATCGCCATGTGGAACAGGGCCTGCAGCACGATGAATACCGCCATGCCCATTATCAGCAGTGTGGGCAGCGCGCTGCGGCAGTTGGCGGCGATAGCCCCGGCGCGGCCGAGCAGGGCGAGGTATAGGGCCAGCAGCAGGAAGCCGCCGATGAAGCCCCAGTCCTCGACGATGATGGCGTAGATGTAGTCTGAGAAAGCCAGCGGCAGGCGGGCTGTCTCGCGGGAGTTGCCCGGCAGCACCCCGTGCCAGGAGCCGTTGGCCTGGGCCATGAATGAATACATCTCCTGGCGGTTGAGGGCGGTGATGGGCTGGGCGTATTTGGGAATGGTGTCGCCGACCCCGAGCCAGCGTTTGACGCGTCCCATCTGGGTGGCCTGGCGGTCGATGGTGGCCGTCTCCCCCTTGAAGTTCTTTCCGGTCTCGGTGATGTAGGCTATCTCCTCCTCCGACATCTTGTCACGGGATGACTTGTACAAGGCCCCGGCACCCCCGATAGCTCCATAGCACACGAGCACAATCATGAATTTGCGCAACTGTATGCCTCCGATGAGCATCATCGCCATCGAGATGCCCATGAGCAGCAGGGTGTTGGTGAGACCTTGTGAGAAAAGCAACCCGCTGGCGAGCAGCACGAAGGCGGCGCAGATGGACACGCCGGTGGTGGTCACACCTCTTTTTTCCTGGTTGAAGGCCACGACGTAGGCTATCACAAGCACCACGGCCAGTTTCAGCAACTCGGCCGACTGCAGGGCTATGCCGAACAGAGACATCGACCGACGCGCGCCGTTGATTACCTGTCCTTTGAAGAGCACATACACGGCGATAATCAGGGCGAACCCGACGAACACTGGGGTCAGCGGTATGAGCCATTTGAATTTCATGCGCGACAGGCCGAGGGTGACCCCGAAGCCGAGCAGCAGCATCATGGCGTGGCGCAGCAGCGGGCCGAAGACGTTGGAGGCCTGCACCTCGCGTGACGAGGCGCTGTAAAGTTCGACGACTGAAATCGCGATGAGGGCTATGTATATGGCCCAGATGTATTTGTCGGCCTTGCGGGGCTGGTCTTCAGCCTGGAGCGGCGCGGAGGGGATGTTGGCTTTTTCCATTCGGAGGAGAAGATGAGGGTGGGGGGTGTGGTGAATCAGTTGTTGTCGATGAGGCGGCGGACAGCTTCCTTGAACTGGCGGCCCCGGTCTTCATAGCTCTTGAAGAGGTCGAAAGAGGCGCAGCATGGCGAGAGAAGCACAGTGTCGTCTTTCTCGGCCATCATCCGGCATGTCTCCACCGCCTCGTCGAGCGAACCTGTGGAAACCACCTTGTCGACATGGCCGGTGAAGAAGTCTACGATTTTCTCGTTGTGGAGGCCCATCGCCACTATGGCCTTGACCTTTTTCTTGACCAGCGGGAGTATCTCGGAGTAGTCATTGCCTTTGTCCTTGCCGCCGAGAATCAGGATGGTCGACTTTGAGTCGGGCATCGATTCGAGGGCATACCAGCAGGAATTGACGTTGGTGGCCTTGGAGTCGTTGATCCAGCGCACCCCGTCGAGCTCGCCTGCGGGTTCGAGCCGGTGTTCGACCCCCTCGAAGTTGGCCAGGGCATCACGCAGGGAGTCCTTGCGTATGTCGAGCAGGCATGCGCTGAGTCCGGCGGCCATGGAGTTGAAGAGGTTGTGGAGGCCGTGGAGCGACAGGTCGGCGCGTGGCATCTCGAAATCCTCCTCAGGGGTGTTGATTATGACCTTGCCGTCTTTGTCGACCCATGCGGCGGAGTCTTCGTGGCGGTTCTCGGCGAAGGGGTAGAGGCGCGCCTCGGTCTCGAACTTGCGCAGCTGGGCGGTGATCACAGGGTCATCCTCCCAGAAAATGAACGCGTCAGCCGGGGTCTGGTTCTGGAGTATGCGGAACTTGGCGTTGATGTAGTTTTGCATCTCGAAGCCGTAGCGGTCGAGGTGGTCGGGGGTGATGTTGAGCAGCACCGCGATGTTGGCCCGGAAACGATACATGTTCTCGAGCTGGAAAGATGACAGCTCCACGACATACACGTCGTGGTCGCTCTCGGCCACCTGCCAGGCTAGCGATTTCCCGACATTGCCTGCCAGCCCGACATTCAGCCCCGCCTCGCGGAGGATGTGATGGATGAGCATTGTGGTGGTGGTCTTTCCGTTGGAGCCGGTTATGCAGACCATTTTGGCCGAGGTGTGGCGTCCGGCCAGCTCGATTTCGGATATTATCGGGGTGCCCTGCGCGGCGAGCTTCTGAACCAGCGGGGCGGTCGGGGGGATACCGGGCGATTTCACCACCTCGTCGGCGTTGAGGATGAAGGCCTCGGTGTGCCCCCCCTGCTCAAACGGGATGCCGCGCGAGGTCAGCTCTTCGGCGTAACAGGGGGCGATTGAGCCAGCGTCGGAGAGGAAGACATCCATCCCGAGCTTCTTGCCGAGGATGGCCGCGCCGACACCGCTCTCGCCGCCGCCCAGCACTACGAGCCTGTGGCCCTTGGCTTCAAGCTCGGGGCTTCCGGGATTCATGTTTTCATTCGAGATATAGTCCATAAACGATGTCAGCGGATTTTAAGTGTTACGAAAGTGATGACGGCCAGGAATATGCCGACAATCCAGAAACGGGTGACGATTTTCGACTCAGGGATGGCCTGGAGGGGCTTCTGGAGCAGAGCCTCTATGCCAGAGTTCCCGGCTTTCTGGAAATGATGGTGGAGGGGGGTCATCTTGAAGATGCGCCGCCCGGCCCCGTATTTGCGTTTGGTGTATTTGAAATATCCCACCTGGAGCATCACCGAGAGGTCTTCGACATAGAATATCGCGCAGAGCAGCGGCAGCAGCAGCTCCTTGTGGATGAGGATGGCCAGCACTGCGATGATGCCCCCGAGGGTCAGCGAGCCGGTGTCGCCCATGAATACCTGCGCCGGGAAGGCGTTGTACCACAGGAACCCGATCAGTGCCCCGATGAAAGCGGCGCAGAAGACCGAAAGCTCCTCGCTGCCTGGTATGTACATAATGTTGAGGTAGGATGAGTAGATGACCGAACCGCCGAGGTAGGCCATGACAGCGAGCGCCACGGCTATTATCGCCGAGCATCCGGCGGCGAGGCCGTCGAGGCCGTCGGTGAGGTTGGCCCCGTTGGAGGTGGCGGTGACGATGAAGATGGCCACGAGGATGAAAAGCACCCATCCTCCGGTCTGGGCGTGGTCGCCCAGCCACTGCGTGAAGTATGTGTAGTCGAAGTTGTTTTCCTTGACAAACGGGATGGTGGTCTGGGTGGCCTTGAGGTCTTCGGTCTCGTAAATCACCTCCTCGACCTCCATTGAAGTCTCGTTGATGACCTCATGGTTCTGGCGTATCACCATCTCGGGAGATGCCATCATGGTCAGGCCCACGATTAGGCCTAGGCCAACCTGGCCGATGATCTTGAACTTGCCGCTCATGCCGTCTTTGTTGTGGCGGGTCATCTTCAGGTAGTCGTCGGCGAATCCGAGCGCGCCGAGCCACAGGGTGGAGATGACCATCAGCAACATGTAGACATTGCCGAGTTTGCCGACAAGGAGGCAGGGGACGATTGTGGCCACGATGATGATGATGCCGCCCATTGTGGGGGTGCCGGTCTTCTTCATCTGCCCCTCGAGCCCAAGGTTGCGGACGATTTCGCCTACCTGCATCTTCTGCAGGCGGTCTATGATCCGGCGGCCGAAGACCATCGCTATGAAGAGCGACAGAATCAGCGCCGCCCCGGAGCGGAATGTGATATAGTCCATCAGGCGCGCGCCGGGAAACCCGGTGTCTTCGAGCCATTGGAAGAGGTAATATAGCATAGTCGGTGTAAAGCGAACGCGGTGGGGAAGGGTTTACAAACAAGCGTGTTGACTGGTGGGGGATGCTGGCGGTGTCAGGTCATTCGGCGCAGGCGGCGAACACCTCGCGCACAACCTCGGCATCGTCGAAGTGATGCTTGATGCCACGGATTTCCTGGTAGTCCTCATGGCCTTTCCCGGCGATGAGGATGACGTCCCCTTTTCCGGCGATTTCCGAAGCCTTGACAATGGCCTCGCGGCGGTCGACCACGCTTGATGCGTTGGCCCTGAGTTCGTCGGTGTCGAGTCCGGCCTCCATGTCGCGCAGAATCTCGGCGGGATTCTCGAAGCGGGGATTGTCTGAGGTGAGGATGAGCAGGTCGGAGAGGCGGGCGGCCTCGCGGGCCATGATGGGGCGTTTGCCCTTGTCGCGGTTGCCTCCGGCCCCTACCACGGTGATGATGCGGCCATTGGTGCCCACCACCTCGCGGATTGCGGTCAGCACATTCACCACCGCGTCGGGGGTGTGGGCGTAATCGACAATCGCGGTGCAGCCTTTGGGGGAGTGGAACGCCTGGAAGCGGCCGGCCACGGGAATCAGGCGGCTCATGGCCACCAGTACCTTCTCGACGGGCCAGCCCAGAGAGACCGACGCGCCGAAGACAGCCGTCAGGTTATAGGCGTTGAAGCGTCCGGTGAAGCGCACTTCCACCTCCGTGTCGTTGAGGCTCAGGAGTGTGCCGTCGAGGCGGCTTTCGATGATTTTCCCCCGGAAGTCGGCCATTGAGCGGAGAGAGTAGGAGAGCTTGCGGGCCTTGGTGTTCTGGAGCATCACCTCCCCGACCTTGTCGTCGATGTTGGTGAGGGCGAAAGCCTCGGCGGGGAGACCGTCGAAGAAGCTTTTCTTCGCGTTGAGGTAGTTCTGGACGGTCTTGTGGTAGTCGAGGTGGTCGCGGGTGAGGTTGGTGAACACCCCTCCGGCGAATGTCAGTCCGGCGATGCGGTGCTGGTCGGCGGCGTGGGAGCTTACCTCCATTGCGGCGTATTCACAACCGGCCTCGACCATCCGGGCCAGCAGGGAGTTGATGGTGATGGGGTCGGGGGTGGTCTGCGAGGCGTGTACGGCCTCGGTGTCGACATAGTTCACAACGGTGGATAGGAGTCCGGCCTTGTGGCCCATCAGCCGGGCCATCTCATAGATGAGTGTGGCGGTGGTGGTCTTGCCGTTGGTGCCGGTCACCCCCACCAGGCGCAGCTTTGAGGAGGGGTTGCCATACCAGTTGGAGGCGAGTATGCCGAGGGCGATGGCTGTGTTTGCCACCACCACCAGTGTGGCCCCTTCGGGGATTTCGGCGGGTATCTCCTCCACCACGATGGCGGCCGGTTTCTTGTCGGCGAGTGTGGGGATGAAAGAGTGGCCGTCGACGGTGACACCGCGCACGGCAACAAACATGGCTCCTTCTCCGGCTTTCCTGGAGTCGGAGGTGAGGGAGGTAACATTCTTGTCAAGCTGGCCCTGGATGGAAATGATGTCAAGGCCTTCGAGTAATTGTTCGAGCTTCACTTTATTTCGGATCTATTTGTTTTCGTTGTCTGAGTCGCGGCCGGTCACCTTGGGGTGGCGGCTCGCGCCGGAGATTGGAGAAAGAGGCCTGGTGAAGAGCGAGGGGAGAGAGAATGCCCGGAGGGGATGGCGGGAGAGATGGATTGTCGAAAGGGGGGGAGAGCAGGGATTCAGGGAGCGAGGGTGAGGCTGACGCGTGTGCCTGGGTTTGCCATCGTGCCTTCCTCAGGGTGTTGTGCGCGGACATATCCCGAACCATTGACGGCCACGTTGAATCCGGCTTTCTCCAGGGCCACCACCGCCTCGCGTGCCCCGAGACCTTTGACTGAGGGGACAGTGCCTTTGGGCATCTTTCGCGGAGCGGCCGGATGCACCTCCTGGCTTATGCCGGCGGCTTTGCGTATCGCCTTGTGGCGTTCGGGGTCGTTTGAGCCGTAGAGCATCGCGCGGGGATTGCCTCCGCCCCCTGCGGCGTAGTCTGAGGCATTGTCGAGCATTCCGCGCGAATACATCTTCAGGGCGATGTTGCGCATCACCTGGCCTGAGGTGGATGCGGCCCCGAACATGTTGCGCTTGGGGTAGAAGGTCAGCACTATGCAGGAGTATTTGGGGTTGTCGGCGGGGAAGAAGCCGCAGAATGCCAGACGTTTGCGCGCCGTGTTGTATTGGCGGGTCTTCGGGTCGACGGAGTAGCATGTGCCGGTCTTGCCGGCGAGCGCCACCTTGTCGCTCTTGAGCGAGCGGCCTGTGCCGTGGGCGCCCCACACCACCTGCTTGAGCATGTATTGCATCTTGCGGGCGTTCTCCTCCGAGCAGATGCGGTCGCGGATGTAGCTGACCGGAATCACCGAGTCGAAATTCTCGGTCACCAGCGAGCTGACGAGGCGGGGACGCACATACTTGCCGTTGTTGGCGATGGCGTTGTAGATCGAGAGGGTGTAGATCGGGGGTATCTGTGAGGCGTAGCCGTAGCACATGCGGGAGAGGTCGACGCGTCCCGGCTCGGGGTTGAAGTAGGGGACACGCTCGCCGGCGATGCCGGTGTTCATCGGCTCGAGGAATCCGATTGAACGCAGTCGCTCGACGAATCCCTTGGGGTTCTTGTCATAGCCCCGGGTGATGATGCGGGCCATACCGATGTTGGATGACTGCTCGATGACCTCGCGCACCTTCAGAGAGCCGTTGTAGTGGGAGTCGGTGATGGGGCGCCCTCCGGCGTATGCCCAGCTCGCGCCGATCGGAATCACCTCCTCGAGGTTGTCGACCAGACCGTCTTCGAGGGCTATCATCATCGAAATGGGTTTCACTACCGAGCCTGGCTCGAAGCCCACTACAGAGTAGTTGAGGGCCTCGATGTAGTCTGTGCCGTCGGCGTTGCGCTCGAGGTTGGAGATTGCCTTGATGTCTCCGGTGGCCACCTCCATCAGTATGGCGCAACCCCAGTCGGCCGAGCAGGAGTCGAGGACGCGGTTTAGCTCGTTCTCCACGATGTCCTGGAGGTTGATGTCGATGGTTGTGCGGATGGAGTAGCCCGGTGTGGGAGGAACGTCGGTCCAGTTGACGATGTTCTTCGTCAGGGGGATTTTCTTGGCGATGCCGGGAACTCCGTAGAGCAGCGAGTCAAGGGCTTTCTCGAGACCGGATATGCCGTGGATTTCCTTGCATTCGCGGGTCTGGCCGACTCCGCCCACCGAGCGGCGCGCCATGTCGCCGTAGGGGTTCTTGCGCTTTAGCGTCGACTCCACGGTCATCCCGTTGCGGTTGGGGTTCTTGATGCAGAAGAAGGGGAATGTCTTGAGTTTCTGCAGGTCGGCATATGAGATGTTGCTGATCACGGGGAATGAGCGCGGACGTTTGCCGGCCTCAGTGTTGAGCGGTTTCTGCAGGTAGGCAAACCACTCGTCGCGGTCGCGGCGGGGGAAGTGGATGGCCAGCGAGTCGGCGATGGAGTCGAGGGCCACCTGGTAGCGGCTTTCCATGAAGCGCTCGGCGCGGAAGTCGAGGCGCACGGTGTAATAGCGCAGGTTGGTGGCGAGTATCGAGCCGTCGTCGGCGAGTATCTCGCCTCGTTCGGGCAGTATGGTGTCGACACGCTGCATCTCGCGCATAGCTTTGGCGTTCCAGTCGTCGGCGTGGATTACCGTGGTCGAGAAGAGCTTGTAGGAAATCGACCCTGCAAACATCAGTATGAGCAGGGTGATCAGTCCGTAGCGGAAGAGTATGTGGTTCTGGTTGTTCTTCTGGGCCATATGCGGTGGATGGAGGAGTGATGGTGGAGGGTCAGTCGTTGATTCTGAGTCTGAATGGTGGCTGCTCCTGGACGGTGAGGCCGAGCCTCAGGGAGTCTACCTTGTGTTGCATCCGGGATTCGCGTATCCGGCTCATGTATGTCGACTTCTCGCGTATGCGTTCGGTCTTGGCCACTTCCAGTTCCCGCTCAAGCCGCTGGATGGTCTCCATCTGGGTCTGGCAGGTGTAGCGGTTGGTGATGTATATCATCAGCATCACCACCACTCCGAGTACCGGGAGCCAGTGGCGGCGGAAGAAGTCGGTAGAGAGCAACCGCCCGTGGAGGGTGCGGAGCATCAGTGAATCTTTGGCTGGCATATGTCGAGAGAGTGTGGGTTTATTGGTTGTTGTCGGTCTTTGCGGCCACCCTGAGCTTGGCCGAGCGTGAACGCGGGTTGCGCTCCATCTCCTCCTGGTCAGGGACGATCGGTTTGGAGGTGAGGCATTTCAGCGGTGACAGGGACTTCCCGAAGAAGTCTTTCTCCATTTTTCCCTCCAGGTTGCCTGTCTTCATGAAGTTCTTTACGAGGCGGTCTTCGAGGGAGTGGTAGGTGATGATGGCGAGCCGTCCGCCCGGCTTCAGCACCTGCAGGGCCTGGGTGAGCAGTTCGCGCAGTGCCTCGATTTCGTCGTTGACCACGATGCGCAGGGCCTGGAACACCTGGGCGAGTTCTTTCTTCTCCTGGCGGGGGTTGATCATGGGGCGGATTATGTCGAGCAGTCGCTCGACTGTGTCGACCGGGGCCTCGCGCCTGGCGTTGACGATGGCGCGGGCGATCTTGCGGGCCTGGCGCAGCTCGCCGTAGAGATGGAAGATGTCGGCCAGCTCCTCCTCTGATGCCTCCTGGAGGAGGGTGGCTGCCGAACGGGAGGCGTTGCGGTTCATCCTCATGTCGAGGGGGCCTTCCCAGCGGAAGGAGAATCCTCTCTCCGGGTCGTCGAAATGGTGGAATGACACGCCGAGGTCGGCCAGGATGCCGTCCACGGTGTCGGCTCCGTGGAACCGCAGGAAGTTGCGCATGAAACGGAAATTTCCCAGGACGGCCGTGAAGGCCGGGTTGCCGGTGAAGTCGGGGTCGGCAGCGGCGCGGTCTATTGCGGCGCGGTCTTGGTCGAAGCTGAGCAGACGTCCCCCCCTGGCCGCGTCGAGACGGCTGAGGATGGCGCGTGAGTGGCCTCCTCCGCCGAGGGTGCAGTCGACATAGACCCCTTCGGGGCGCAGGTCGAGGGCTTCGAGCGACTGGTTGAGAAGGGCCGGGATGTGGTAAGGCTGGGATGTGGTCATTGCTGCTTCCATTTCGACCGTAAAATTACAAAAAAAGTTCCTAAGAATTTACAACTGCAAATAGAAAAATATCTGACTTCCTGGAAAAAGTTATCAACATGCCCGCGAAGCCTTACGGTGGTTTCACGGGAGGGTTGCCATAGGAAACGCCGCTGTTTGTGTTTGTAAACAGCGGCGTATGTGAATAGGTTTAAGTATAAAATGCAATCGAGGATGAATATGTAGCTTCGGGCGGTTATCGGGTGGTGTGGGGTTAGCGGATATTCCTGTTGTGTTTGATATTGTCAGGCTGGAGGCGCGGGTCATTTCTCGCCGAGCAGCTTAAGGGCGGCGGTGAATGGGGAGAGGCGGTTGGACAGCACGAGGCGTTCGGCGTTGGAGAGCGCCGCAGCCCGGTCGGGGTCGTCGTAGAAACGGCGGCGCAATTCAGAGTCGATGGTCTCGTACATCCAGTAACGGGCCTGCTCGCGTCGCTGGCGTTCGAAAAAGCCGTTGTCGGTGATGAATTGGAAATACCGGTCAATCATGTCCCAGACCTCATCGATGCCGATTTCGTAGTAGCCTGAATAGCAGAGTACTTCGGGCTGCCATCCTGAGGGAGGGGCGGGCAGCAGCTGCAAGGCCGATTTGAACTGTGCCTGGGCCAGGCGCGCGCGGTCGACATTGTCGCCGTCGGCTTTGTTGATGACTATCCCGTCGGCCATCTCCATGATGCCTCTCTTGATGCCTTGCAGCTCGTCGCCGGCCCCGGCAATCTGTATGAGCATAAAGAAGTCGACCATGGAATGCACGGCAGTCTCGCTCTGACCGACTCCGACGGTCTCGACGAACACGTTGTTGTAGCCGGCGGCCTCGCAGAGTATTATGGTCTCGCGTGTCTTGCGGGCGACCCCTCCGAGGCTTCCGGCCGAGGGTGAGGGGCGGATGAAAGCCTCGGGGTGCTGCGAGAGTTTTTCCATACGGGTCTTGTCGCCGAGGATGCTCCCTTTTGTGCGCTCAGACGAGGGGTCGATGGCCAGCACCGCCAGTTTGCCGCCGTCGCGCAGCACATGGAGGCCAAACACATCTATCGATGTCGATTTTCCGGCGCCCGGCACTCCGGTGATGCCGATGCGGCGGGAGTTGCCGGAATATGGGAGGCATTTCTCTATGACCTCGCGGGCCATAGCCTGATGCTCGGGGGCTACGCTTTCCACGAGGGTCACGGCTCGTGACAGCATCGTCACATCCCCTTTGAGTATCCCCTCGACGAGTTCGGCGGGGGTGAATGTGCGTCGTCGGCGCGGCTTCATGTAGGGGTTGACGCAGGGTGGCTGGCTGACTCCGGAGTTTACAGTCAGCCCGGTGTACTCGGAGGAGTTTTCGGGATGTTCGTAATGACCGTGATGGGGGTCGAAAGATGTCGTTTTGTTGTCCATGGTTGTCGGCTTGAGGTTGGGTGTGTGGGTCAGTGTGCGGCCAGCCAGTCGGGCCCGGTGCCGGCCGAGACCTCCAGCGGGACGGCCCCGGCATATGCCCCGGCCATCTCGCGGATGACAAGCTCCTGTAGGATGGGCAGCTCTTCGGGGCAGACGTTGAAGACGAGTTCGTCATGCACCTGGAGAATCATCCTTGACTTCAGCCCGAGGCGTTTCATTCCGTTGTGGACGCGTATCATCGCGAGTTTTATGATGTCGGCGGCAGAGCCTTGTATGGGGGCGTTGACGGCGTTGCGCTCGGCGTATGACCTGACGGTGGCGTTGCGCGAGTTGATGTCGGGCAGGTAGCGTTTGCGGCCCATTATGGTGGTGACGTATCCCTCCTTGCGCGCGCGTTCGGTGGATTCCTCGATGAACTGGCGTATGTGGGGGTATGTGTTGAAATACCCCTCTATCAGCTCTTTGGCCTCGGCGCGCGGTATGTTGAGGCGTTCAGACAGCCCGAAAGCCGATATGCCGTAGACGGTGCCGAAATTGGCGGTCTTGGCCTTGCGCCTCTGGCTGTCGGTGACCTCGTCGTAGGGGACGTGGTATATCTTTGACGCAGTGGCGCGGTGGATGTCGAGCCCCGAGTTGAAAGCCCCGGTGAGGTCGGGGTCGTCAGAGAGGTCGGCGAGCAGCCGCAGCTCGATCTGGGAGTAGTCGGCCGACAGTATCAGGCACCCCTCGTCGGCGATGAAAGCGCGGCGCACCTCGCGGCCGTCCTCGGTGCGGATCGGGATATTCTGGAGGTTGGGGTTGGCCGAACTGATGCGTCCGGTGGCTGTCACCGTCTGGTTGAATGTGGTGTGAATCTTGCCTGTCGCCGGGTTGACCATGGCGGGCAGCGCGTCGACATAGGTGGTGAGCAGTTTCCTGAGCCCGCGTATCTCGAGTATGAGGCTGACCAGCGGATGGGCGTCGCGGTGTCTGAGCAACACCTCCTCGGTGGTCGAGTAGGCTCCCGTCTTGGTGCGTTTGGCGCGCGTGTTGAGTTTCAGCTTCCCGAACAGGATTTCACCGACCTGCATCGGAGACGCGATGTTGAACCGCTCCCCGGCCAGGCCATAGGCTTTCTCCTCAAGCTCGCTGAGCTGGGCGGTCAGGGTGGCCGACAGCGACGCCAGTTCAGGGATGTCTATCCTGACACCGGTCCATTCCATGTCGGCGAGCACCGCGGCGAGCGGCAGCTCGATGTCGTCGAGCAGCTTCTTTTGGCCGTTCTGCACAAGCAGTTCGGACAGCGGCCCGCGCAGGCGGTTGACCATATCGGCCTGCTGGCAGAGCCGTCTCACCTCCTCCCCGGCGGGCAGTGGGGCGTAGGGCTTGCGCGAGGTGTCGGAATCGGCGTATTCGTCCATCTCGACCGAGAGGATGTTGAAGGCCACATCGGCGAGCCGGTGGCGCATCTCGGGCTGGAGCAGGTAATGGGCCAGCTGGGTGTCAAAGTAGGGAGCCGTGACCTCTATCCTTTCGCGGCGCAGCAACACCATGTCGCGTTTGATGTCGTGGCTGACGAGGGTGAGGGAGTCATTGGCGAAAATCGGCGCGAGGAGAGCCATAAGGGTTTCGCGCTTTTCGCTGTCGGCCGGGATGTCGACATACCGGGCTGTCCCGGGCGCCGGGCTGAAGGCAATTCCTCTCAAAGAGGCTGTCATGGCCTCTGCGCCGACGGCGTAGAGGGCGATTCCGAGGCTGCCGTTGGCAGCCTCCGACATCAGCCGGTTTATGTCGGCCGGGTCTGGCATCACCGCGTAATCTGTCGGGGTGGTGTCGGCCTGGGCAAACGGTGAGGCCCCGTCGGCCATCTCGTCGCCCCCCTCCAGGAAATCAAACAAGGAGGGTTGGGCGGGCAGATCGATTGTGTGGCGTTTCCTTTCAGGACGTTCCTCCGTCTCTTCCACCTGTGGCGACTCCTTGGCGATGGCTTTCGCGCGGCTGTTGAGACGAGTGAGGAATGTCTTGAATTCCAGGTCGGTGAATATGTCGCGCAGCGCCTCGACATCCTCCGGCTCTCGCCTTAGGGTGTCGAAATCGACCTCAAGCGGCACGTCGGTCTTGATGGTGGCCAGCTGTTTTGAGAAACGTATCTGGTCGGCGTTGTCGCGTATCTTCTGCCCGATGGCCCCTTTCACCTCCCCGGCGTGGTCGAGCAGGTTCTCCACCGAGCCATATTCGCCAATGAGCTTTGAGGCTGTCTTCGGGCCGACTCCCGGGCATCCGGGGATGTTGTCTATGGTGTCCCCTTCGAGGGCGAGCAGGTCGATGACCTGCGAAGGTGACTGAATGCCGTATTTCTCGCATACCTCCCTGACCCCGCGCAGCTCGAAGCCCTGTCCGCGCAGCGACGGGCGGTACATGAAGACATTTTCGTCGACGAGCTGGCCATAGTCCTTGTCGGGGGTCATCATATAGGTGGTGTATCCCTCCTTTGAGGCCAGGCGCGAGAGTGTGCCTATCACGTCGTCGGCCTCATAGCCCGGCACCTCGAACACCGGTATGCGGTATGCCTCGACTATCTCCTTTATTATAGGCACCGACGCCGAGATGTCTTCAGGCTGGGCCTCGCGCTGGGCTTTGTATCCCTCATACATCTCATGCCGGAATGTGGGTCCGTGGGGGTCGAAGCATACGGCGATATGTGAGGGATTCTCCTTCTTGAGAATCTCGTCGAGGGTGTTGCAGAAGCCGAATATGGCCGAGGTGTTGAACCCCTTGGAGGTGATCCGTGGGGCGCGTATGAGCGCGTAATACGCGCGGTATATCAGGGCGTACGCGTCGAGGAGGAAAAGCTTTTTCATTTCTTGAGTTTGTGCAAAGGTAATAAATGTTTGCCAAACTGTAAAATAAGATTGCCGCCGCGCCATGGGCCTCTGCGGCCGGGGCGGCGACGGCAATTGTCAGACTTGAATTTGGTCAGAGGGCAGGTGTCTCTGGCGAGGGCCTGCGCCCTATGATATGAACAACCGACATAATGGTTGGTTCGTGGCCGGCGGGGTATTTATGGAGGGGCGTTTCCGGGGGAGACGGAGGTGGCGCGTCGCATTTTTGTCAAAATAATGCTTGAATCGGGAAAAAAAAGCGTTGCCGGGGCGAAAAACAATGTGTTATTTTGCACTCGTAAAATAGTGTGATACAACACACTGTGTGATACCATAAGAAACATCCCTAAACAAACAGACTTTTTCCATGAAAAAAATCTTCAGTCTTCTTTTGCTGTTGATGGCTGTCTTTTCAGGCGCGGTGGCTGCCGACGGGTTCTACACCTCGGGCACCAAGCTGATGGACTCCAACGGCAATGAATTCATAATGCGCGGCTGCAATTTCTCCTGGGCCTGGCAGAGGGGCAACGAATACACGGTCATCCCCGCCGCCAAGCGCATCGGATGCAACGCCATCCGCATACAGCTGTCGACTGGACGCAAATGGCAGAAATGCTCGGCAAGCGACCTGGAGCGCCTGATCAAGCTCTGTGAGGACAACAAGCTTGTGGCCGTGTTCAACACCCATGACGAGACCGGCTCCAACGATTATTCCGACCTGGAGAATGCCGCGAACTTCTGGATTGAAATGAAAGACATCCTCAATGCCCACCGCAAGACTGTGCTGGTCAACATCTCCAATGAGTGGTATGGCCAGTGGGACTCCTACGGATGGGCCGAAGGCTACAAGAAGGTGATTCCCAAGCTGAGAAATGCCGGAATCCTCAACACCCTGGTGGTCGACTGTGCCGGATGGGGACAGTATCCCAAGAGCATCTTCGACCGCGGACGTGAGGTGGCCGCCGCAGACAGCAAGGGCAACCTTGTGTTCTCGATGCATTTCTACCAGGACGCTGCCGGGTCTGACTCGCAGGTGAGGAGCAACATCGACAAGGCCCTCAATGTGGGCTGTCCGGTTCTTATCGGCGAATTTGCGTATGAACACCAGGGCCATCCGGTGGCATGGCAGACAATCCTTGACTACACCAAGGAGAAGAATGTGGGTTACCTCGTGTGGTCATGGACCGGCAACGGCGGCGGTGTGGAAGCCTGCGACATGTTTGGCGGATATGATGATTCGGTCTGGAAGCCCAACGGCACCAACACTGTGAAAGGACGCAACGGCATACAGCAGACTTCACGCGAATGCTCGATTTTTGACCCCAATGGCGGAAACCAGGGTGGCGGCGACCCGACCCCCAATCCTCCGGGCCAGGATGAGTCGACGGTACTCTGGGAAGGTTCGGTAGATTTCGGCGCATGGAAAGGCATGCTTGAATACAAGCCCGGCAGCGCCCAGTGGAAGAGCCAGCAGATGGGCGCGTTGAAGAAGGGTGACAAGCTGGTGTTCAGCTTCACGGGTGCCGCATCCGACGAGAAGGCCCCCGGCCAGATACAGCTTGCCACATTCGGCCTTGACAGCCAGTGGACATGGACAGTGCTGGTAGATGCCGACAACATATATAATAATGAGTACACCTACACAATCTCCGGGGAAGAGACCGACGGATACACCGACCTGGCCATGATATCGGCCCACGGATTCGCTGTCAAGGGTCAGAACGCCACCCTTGTCAAGGTTGAACGGGTTGTGGCCGGCAATGGCGGAAACACCGGCGGGGATGACACTCCCGGCGGAGAGAACGAGACCACGGTTGACACCCCGCAGTTCAATGTCTCCACATGGGAGGCGATGTACCACCTCGAGAAGTCGCGTCTCGGCTCGCTGACATCGGCCGACAAGGTAAGGCTGTATGTATCGTGCAACGACGGAGCCGAGATACAGATTGCCTACAAGACTGCAAGCTCAGACTGGACCCAGCATGTCGACTACGCTCCGATCAGCGGCTCGACATATGACCTGGCTATGACAGACGCCGGGCTGCTCGAAGGCGCCAACTATGATGGCCTGTACTTCAAGGGTCACGATTACACGATTCAGAAAGTGAGCGTGATACGTCCCGGCCAGTCAGGTGTGGATGAGACTGTGGTTCATGAGTCACACCGCGCAGGCATAGACTTCGATGAGCCGTATGAAATCTACGGCATCGACGGTCGTCAGGTGAGGGAGATGGTGGCCGGAAGGCTTTACATCCTCCGCCAGGGCGAGACTGTGGTGAAACACATCGCCAGATGACCGCGTGATTGAATCGCATGAAGCAATGAGATAATTTAGTAAGGTGAAGGCGGCGACCCCGGGAGCAAAGCCCGGGGTCGTTCGTTTGCCAAGGGAAACGAACGACAATAATACATGCTATGAATAAAATGAGAGTTATAGCATCAGCTTTCGCGGGCTTGATGCTTGTGTCCGGGGCGATGGCCCAGGATGGGATGTCGGAGGGGCTGCATATCGACGGCACCCGGATTCTTGACGCGAAGAACAACGAGCTTGTTATGAGGGGTGTCAACTACTCCTGGGCGTGGCAACGCGGACATGAGGAGACGGTCATCCCGGCGGCTAAACGTATCGGATGCAACGCCATCCGCATACAGCTGTCGACAGGGGAGCGGCAGAAGCAGGGGTTGTATCCCGACTGGGACAGATGCGAGCCTGCAGATCTTGAGCGGCTCATCGAGCTGTGTGAGCAAAACAAGCTAATTGCTGTGTTCAACACCCATGACGAGACTGGCGACAATGATTACGCGTCGCTGGAGAAAGCCGTGGAGTTCTGGATAGAGATGAAAGACATCCTGAACGCGCATCTCAAGACGGTCATCGTCAACATCTCGAATGAATGGTATGGGTCGTGGGATTCATGGCCCTGGGCAGCAGGCTACCAGAAAGCCATACCGAGGCTGCGTGAGGCCGGTATCCGCAACCTGCTGCTGGTCGACTGTGCCGGATGGGGGCAGTATCCGCAGAGCATAGCCGAGGCCGGTTCGGCGGTGGTGGAGGCCGACCCGCTCCACAATATGGCGTTCTCGATACATTTCTATGAACATTCCGGGGGGACCAGCCAGGCCGTGCGCGACAACATCTGGAATGCCCTCCATATCTCCAACCCGGTGCCGCTTGTCGTCGGGGAATTTGCGTATGCCCATAAAGACGGAGGCGTGGCGTGGAAGGAAATCCTCAGTTACACGTTCGAGAACCGTGTCGGGTATCTCGCCTGGTCCTGGACCGGCAACGGTGAGGGGGCCGAGATGTGTGACCTATTTGCCGACTGGGAGGGCATAGAGTACCGCGAGAGTGGCCGCTGCATCATACCGTCGGTGTATGGCATCACAGACACCGGTAAGGAATGCTCATATTTCGATGATTCGGTGGGTGTCAGCGTCGCCGATTACAATCCGTTCCGTGAGGGAGCCGGGCCTGAGCCCGACGATTATGACCCGTCGGTGGAGCTGCCGCTTGACGAGGCCGGCTCGGAGCTGGTGGCCGACCAGACAATCTGGGACAATGTCGGGTATGAGTCGGGCGACTGGACAACGGGTCCGGTGCATGTGTCGAAGGAGCAGCTCGGCACCCTCCGCATAGGGGACAAGATTCACCTGTATCTCACTACAGGTGGCGACTCGCAGATTCAGATCGCGTATGTCACGCCGCAGAGCGACTGGAACGAGCATACCCCGTATGAGAACATCAATGGATGGAACCAGTATGACATCGAGGTCAACAACGACAAGTCGGGTGCTTCAGACTTTGTCAGGGGCCTCAACTATGACGGCCTGTATGTCAATGGCAAAAACATCACTCTTGACAGGGTGGCGGTGACCCGCAGGGTTCCGGTCATCTCTGGTGTGGAGGATGTGACGAGCTGCCTTGGCCGGGAGGCTGTCGACTTCTCCCTGCCGTATGAGATATATACGCTCGACGGTCGCAGGATGACAGAAATGACGGCAGGCTTGATTTACATACTCAGGCAAGGCTCTCTCGTTGTGAAGCATCTTGCCCGCTGATTCGTTTCTTGATTGACAAAAAGTAGTCCCGCTCCATCCTCGAATCCAGAGGATGGGGCGGATTTTTGTCAGACGCTTTTTGCCAGACGCAAATGCCTGCCTTGAGTCTGCCGCTTTGCGTCTGCCGGATGATAAAAGCCAGGATTTGTGATAAAAAAAGAGGAACCCGCGAATGCGGATTCCTCTTTTGAGGTGCCAAGCGGATTCGAACCGCTGTGAACGGTTTTGCAGACCGGTACCTAACCACTCGGACATGGCACCTTGGGTTTGCCGAATCATCCTCCGCTGAGGTGATTTTGCAGGTGCAAAGTTAATGTTTTTATTTTTAACCGCCAAATTTCAGCGGCTGTTTTTGCCTTTGCCGCGTTGATTTGTCGGGATTTTGTCGTTGTCGGGCCGGAGAGAGGAGATGCGAGCTGCCTTGGCCGGGAGGGGGAGAGGGGGCGCAGGGTGTCAGTTGAAAGACTGCTTCGAGAACTGGAAGGTGATGTCGGCCTTGTCGAGGTTGAGCTTGCCCATTGCCGGTTTGCCGATGTATGGGGTGATGGCGCTGACATAGGTCGATGTGGTGTAGCCGTTGGATGTCGACTCGGTGGTGAGAGTGACGGGTGTGAGGGTGAATGTCGCGTCTGCAATGTCGATTGTCCCGTCGGCGTTGTATTTGTCAAGCATCGTCAGGAAATAATTGCGCAGACCTGAGAACACATATCCTTTGGCTGAGGCGCTGTATGTGGCGATGAATGATATCTTGTCGTCGTTGAGCGAGTTGTTGAGGAAGAAGTCATCTTTCTCAGAGGAGATGACCATGAGCAGGCTCTCGGGCAGGCCGATGCCGTAGTTGTTTTCAATGGCTTCCGCGGGGATGGTCATGGAGAGGGTGTTGACCACAGAGAGGGGGCCGCTGTTGTCGATGTAGTAGTCGATGACGTCGCGTATGGGGAATGTGATTTCCACGTCGCGTCCGACCGGGGCCACTATTATGTTCTCGCCGTTGTCGATACGGGCCTGGAGGGCCGGGTCGATGGTGAATGAGATGTTGTTGTTGGATATGACTTCGGGGGTGACGGCGAAGTAGCTGCCTTCATGTCTGGTCACGACAGGTTTGCCTTCGGAGTCATCGGCGGTGGTGTGGTAGTATATCACCATCGAGGTCTGCTGTATCTGGGTCACGCGGCCAACGCCGAATGAGTTGCGGACATAGATGCCGGGGAAGTACTTGGCAAATTCGGTGGGGAAGGAGTATGCCCCGGGGTTGTCGAGGTAGAGCGTGTACAGGTCTCGGGCGAGGCTGACGGGGAGGTCGACATGAATCTCGCGGTATGAGAGGGCCTGGATGGAGTCGTTTTCTCCCTGGGCGTTGCCAACATATATCTTCGAGGCGAGGGGGGCGGCGTTCACGTCGCAATAATCCTCGGGGTTGAAGGAGGAGAAAATCGGGGAGGGGAGTTGCCTGTCGAGGGGGAAGACCTGGAGGCCAAGCGGGGCGATGGAGTCGCCGACATACCCGCCGTTGGGGTAAGCCAGGATGAGCTTCATGGAATCGATGTCGTTGACGGTGACACCGTCGGTCACGAGCTTCGAGGCGGGCATGAACTGGCAGACAAAGTCGGATGAGAAGCTGCCGTATCCTTCGGCTGATATGTTTCCGAGGAGCTGCACTGTGGTGCGCGACTCGATGGCAGTGTTGGGGGTGCTATGGCCCGACACGCTGAATTCGTTGTGGATCACCACTTCGGATTCTGCCTGTATCAGTGAGGAGCCTATTTCCTGGGTCGTGTTCTCGCAGGCTGTGAACAGGCTGCCTGACAGCAGCAGTACGCCTGAGAGAAAGGGGACTGTCGATTTCATGATCGGGGATGGAGGGAATCAGGGGTTGTTGCGTATCGAGTCGTAGAATTCAACGACCGGCGCGCCGTCGATTTCTTCTCCCTGGTAGGGGAGGAATGGTTTGCCTGAGGCGATGGCGTATTCGACAAGCTCAGCGGGGACTGTCTGGGAAGCCTGTATCACGCCGTCTGAGTGGTCGATGGCGAGCTTGTTGAGCGCGAGGGCGGTGGCGGGGGAGTCGCCGAGCGACTTGAGGTCTTCCTCGGTGAATCCGTCCATGAGCAGTTTCTCCTTGAAACGCGGGTCGAGAGCGCCATCGAATGTGTCGTCGAAGAGGGAGTACACCACCGGGCTGCCTCCGACGGTCGGGTCGTCGGCGTAGGCTTTCTTGAGGTAGAGGGGGGCCAGGGCGGTCACCCATCCGGAGCAGTGTGTCACGGCGGGCTCCCAACGGAGTTTCTTGACGGTCTCCATGACACCCCGGGTGAAGAACATAATGCGCTCATCGTTGTCTTCGGGGGTTTCGCGTATTTCGAGGTCGGTGACCGCGTGATGCTGGAAATAGTCGTCTGAATCAATGAAATAGACCTGCATCTTTGCCGACTGGAGGGTGGCCACCTTGATAATCAAGGGGTGGTCGGTGTCGTCAATCACCAGGTTTATGCCCGACAGGCGGATGACCTCGTGGAGCTGGTTGCGTCGCTCGTTGATGCAACCGTATTTAGGCATGAAAGCGCGAGCCTCGTAGCCTTTTTCCTGGACCTTCTGGGGCAATACCTTGCATACCAGTCCCATCGGGGTCTCGCGAAGGTATGGGGTTATTTCCTGAGAGATGTAGAGGATTTTCTGCTTCTTGTTCATCGATTCGGTTTTGTCAAAAGGGAATGCTCCCGACGCGTGTGGGCGCGTTCCAAGCGCAAAGTTACAAATTTTTTTTGAAACATCAGGAAGTGGTTTCGGAATTTGATTCCAATTTGTTAACTTTGCACGTCAAACATTGATGTTTAAACCATATGCCATTATGAAACATGATTTCAAAGCGATTCCTGTGCGATGGCTCTTTCTGCTGTTGCTGTTGTTGGTTGTGACTGGGTTGCCTGCAAGGGCGCAGCAGTTCGGGATGGGGCATATCCTCGACCCGATAAGATGGAAAGCAACCGTCGAGAGCAACGCGACATCGTCGGCCGTAATCCGTCTGACCGCTGACATCGACGAGGGGTGGCATCTCTACTCTCTCGATCTTCCTGATGATGGCCCCAATTCGACGGCGATTGATTTCCAGTTGCCTGAAGGGGTGAAGCTCGACGGGGGGCTTGTGCCGTCGCGCAAGCCTGTCGAGAAATATGATGACATGTTCTCGCTCAACCTGTCATGGTGGGAGAACAATGTGTCGTTCACCCAGAAGGTGAAGATTTCCGACGAGAAGACCCACACTGTGGGCATCGAAGTCTCGTTCCAGGGGTGTAATGACGAAACCTGCATTGCTCCGAAGACAGAGCTGCTGGAGGTATCGGTGGGTACCGGGCTGGTTGTGGCCCAGGAGGCGGAGGTCGACACAGTGGCCGTGGAGGCCCCGGTGGTGGCAGCCCCCGCGGAACCGTCGGGCAAGGCTGACCTCTGGGCTCCGGTTGAATATTCGGGCGAAGACATGCCCGAGCAGGCCAATGTGAAGGATTCACCCTGGTGGGTGATTTTCATCTGGGGATTCGGCGGAGGCCTCCTGGCGTTGCTCACCCCATGCGTGTGGCCGATGATACCGATGACGGTCAGCTTCTTCCTCAAGAAGGGGACGAGCCGTCGCAAGTCGGTCGGTGACGCGATAATATACGGTCTCAGCATAATCGTGATTTATCTCACGCTGGGACTGGCGATAACCGGTATTTTCGGCGCGAGCAAGCTAAATGAGCTAAGCACCAATGCCGTGTTCAACCTCTGTTTCTTTCTGCTGCTTGTGGTGTTTGGTATCTCGTTCCTCGGAGGTTTCGACATCAAGCTGCCGTCGAAGTGGTCAAACTCAACGGATGCCCGCGCCGAGAAGGCCACAGGGCTTGTCAGCATATTCTTTATGGCGTTCACCCTGGCGCTTGTGTCATTCTCTTGCACGGGCCCGATTATCGGCACACTGCTTGTCGAGGCAGCCACGATGGGCAACTTCGTCGGCCCGGCCGTCGGCATGGGCGGTTTCGCACTGGCGCTCGCGCTTCCGTTCTCTCTGTTCGCCCTTTTCCCCTCGTGGCTCAAGGAGATGCCCCGTTCGGGAGGCTGGCTCAACTCGGTCAAGGTGGTCCTGGGCTTCCTGGAGCTTGCCTTGTCGCTCAAATTCCTTTCGGTCGCCGACCTTGCCTATGGCTGGGGCATTCTTGACCGCGAGGTGTTCATCTGCCTGTGGGTTGTGCTGTTCGTGATGCTCGGGCTGTATCTGCTGGGCAAGCTGAAATTCAGCCACGACGCCGACCTTGACTATGTCTCGCTGCCCCGCTTTTTCCTGTCGCTGGCTTCGCTGGGATTCGCCATATATCTCATCCCCGGCTTGTGGGGCGCGCCGCTGAAGAGCGTGAGCGCGTTTGTCCCGCCATTGTTCACACAGGATTTCAACCTCTACGCCGGAGGGCAGTTTGAGGAGTTTGACGACTACGACAAGGGCATGGCTTACGCGGCAGAGAACAACCGCCCCGTGCTTGTCGACTTCTCCGGTTACGGCTGTGTCAACTGCCGCAAGATGGAGGGCGCAGTGTTTGACACAGGTCGTGTCAGCACACTTGTCAAGGAGAACTTCGTGCTGATAAAGCTGATGGTCGATGACAAGGCGGAGCTTCCCGAGCCGGTCACTGTGGAGGAGAACGGCAAGAAAGTGGTGCTTAAGACCGTGGGAGACAAATGGAGCTACCTGCAGCGCCACAAATTCAGCGCCAACTCCCAGCCCTATTATGTGGTCCTCAACCGTTCAGGAGAGGCTATGACACCTCCTTGCTTCTACGACGAGAATGTCGACAAGTTCGTGGGCTGGCTTGAGGATGGTATGAAGAATTACAACGAGAACCCTGACTGACGGCTGCCGCCGCCAGGGAGGGCCTGTCAAATACTAAGTCAACTAAATGGAAAAGATTCCCCAACATACCCGTCAGGAGAAGCTCGAGGCATTTGGCCGTGTGCTGGATGTCCTTGACACCCTGAGGGTCAAATGTCCCTGGGATGCCAAGCAGACCAATGAGTCGCTTCGCCCCAACACGATGGAGGAGGTCTGCGAGCTCTGCGAGGCGCTCATCAACGAGGATGACGTCGAAATCCGCAAGGAGCTCGGGGATGTGTTGCTCCATGTGCTCTTCTACGCCAAGATAGGTGAGGAGAAAGGGGCGTTTGATGTTGTCACGGTCTGTGACTCACTCGCCTCCAAGCTCATTTACAGACATCCCCATGTGTATGGCCAGACTGTGGCCGACAATGCCCACCAGGTGGAGCTCAACTGGGAGCAGATAAAGCTGAAGGAGAAGGACGGCAACCGGTCGGTGCTGGCCGGAGTCCCCTCCACGTTGCCCGCTCTCAACAAGGCTTACCGCATACAGGAGAAAGCCGCCAATTCAGGTTTCGACTGGGCGGAGGCCTCGGAGGTGTGGGACAAGGTGAGAGAGGAAATCGGGGAATTTTCCGCCGAGGCTGAGAAGGTACGGATGCTCCGCCACCAGGCGGAGGCCACTCCTGAAGAGATTTCGGCCGCCTCTGAGCGTATGGAGTCAGAGATGGGAGATGTGTTTTTCTCGCTGGTCAACGCCGCGCGCCTCTACGGCGTGATTCCTGAGAACGCGCTTGAGAAGACCAACAAGAAATTCATCTCACGTTTCAACCATATCGAGAAACGTGCCCGCGAGGCGGGCCGCAAGCTCAACGAGCTTACCCTCGAAGAGATGGAAGAGTATTGGCAGGAAGCCAAAGACAAATCATAATCATGAATCCAGGCTCCGCGATTCCCGGCTTCGCCGGAGGTCGCGGAGCCGCAACCAGACAAGAGACAGTAATGAAAGCTATCCGCTTAGCCGCAATCCTCATGCTCGCCGGAGGGGCCGCCACCGTGGCTCCTGTGCCGGCTGCCGCGCAGGTCAATCAGCTTGACGCAGAGTTCAATGTGATTCCCGACAAGGTGATTCCGACAGACGAAGGTATCCGCATCTCGGTCTGCCTGGTGGGCATCCCGTCGACATCTCAGCGCATCGACTCCGTTGACCTCACCGTGGGCCAGAAAGTTGTCAAGGCTGTCGACATTGACGGCGTTGACTTCGAGCGCGCCTTCCAGTTTGAGGACACCGGGGTGCAGGTCATCGAGCTTGATTTCCCCTTCAAGGGGCAGCTGCCCAAGTCGGCGACTCTGACATTCCACACGGCCAACGGCGACGTTGTCGCCCCCGCCCGCCAGTGACCTCTGATTAAGCCAACCGCGCGTCAAGGCATTCTGGCTATCCGGATGCTCATTCGCGTCCATCACAAGGGACATGTCTGACAATGGCATGTCCCGAATTACTATTGTGTCTGCCAAATAACAATGATAGTCTGCATAACGGAGAAACCCAATGTGGCCCGCGACATAGCTGCCATTCTCGGTGCCGGGAAGAAGGAGCCCGGCTATTACGAGGGGAACGGCTACCGGGTGACATGGACATACGGACATCTTTGCACTCTCAAGGAGCCCAACGACTATTCCGACAGCTGGAAGCGGTGGTCGCTGGTCCATCTGCCGATGATTCCCCCGAAGTTCGGGATAAAGCTCATACCTGTCGAGAATTACGAGAGGCAATTCAACGTGATAAAGACCCTTTTCGCCGAGGCCGACGAGATTGTCAACTGTGGCGATGCCGGCCAGGAGGGGGAGCTTATCCAGAGGTGGGTGATGCAGAAGGCCGGGGTCAAATGCCCGGTGAAGCGTCTGTGGATATCATCCCTGACCGACCAGTCGATACGCGAGGGGTTTCAGAACCTTAGGCCGTCGGCCGACTTCGACAACCTTTATTACGCAGGGTTGTCAAGGGCCATCGGCGACTGGATATTGGGGATGAACGCAACGCGCCTTTACACGCTTAAATACAGTTCGCCGGGCAATGTGCTGTCGATAGGCCGTGTGCAGACCCCGACCCTCGCGCTTGTTGTGCAGCGCCATCTCGAGATAGAGAATTTCAAGCCTGAAGACTACTGGGAGCTGAAGACCCTTTGCAAGGGGGCCACCTTCAACGCCGTCTCCGGAAAATTCAAGAAGGAGGCCGAGGCGCTTGAGGCCCTGGAGAAAATCAAGCCGAGCATGCTTACGGTCACCTCCGTCGAGGAGAAGAAGGGGCGTGAGGCGCCTCCGAGGCTGTTTGACCTGACATCCTTGCAGGTGGAATGCAACCGGCAGTGGGGATGGACGGCTGACGAGACCCTGAAGCTCATACAGACCCTTTATGAGAAGAAGGTGACCACATATCCGCGTGTCGACACCACTTACCTGTCAGATGACATTTACCCGACCGTCGGCGGGATTCTGAAAGCCATGACCCCTTACGCGGCCCTGACCGCGCCTGTGCTGGCCCTTCCCCGGATACCCAAGAGCAAGAAGGTGTTTGACAACTCCAAGGTCACCGACCACCATGCCATCATCCCGACCGGGCAGTCGCCCGCGGCCCTGGTGGGCAACGAGCGTCAGCTCTACCATCTGATCGCCCGCCGCTTCATAGCCGCCTTCTACCCCGACTGCGAGTTCATGCAGACCACGGTGCTTGCCGATGCCGGAGGGATCGGATTCAAGGCTTCGGGCAAGGTGGTGACATCCCCGGGTTGGCGCTCCATCTACCAGAAACCGGGGGAACAGGCTGCCGGGCAGGGGGGCGACAACAATGGTGACGGCAGTGATGACGGCCTGTTGCCGCCGTTTGCCGTCGGGGAGAGCAACCCCCATGAGCCGAGCCTGCTGAAAAAGGCCACGCAGCCACCGAAATACTACACCGAGGGCACGCTCCTTAGGGCGATGGAATCGGCTGGAAAGACTGTTGACGACGAGGCCCTGCGCGAGGCCATGAAAGAGAACGGCATCGGGCGTCCGTCGACGCGTGCCAACATTATCGAGACCCTGTTCAAACGCCATTACATTTACCGCAAGAAGAAAAACATAATGGCCTCGCAGGCTGGCATAGACCTCATCGCCACCATCAATGAGGAGCTGCTCAAGAGCGCGAAGCTGACCGGCATATGGGAAAGCCGCCTGCGGCGCATCGAGCGCGGCGATTATTCCCCCTCGGAATTCATCGAAGACCTCAAGGGGCAGATCGGGCGCATAGTGAATGATGTGCTGACCGACGCGTCGGCCAGGAGAATCGACACGGGGCAGGCCCCGGGAGGCTCCGGCGGCAACGCGGGGGCGGCGGCTAATGGAGGTGGCTCCCCGTCAGGCCCGGGTGTAGCCCCCGGCGGATCTGCGGCCGAGACCAAGCCGAAGGCTCCGCGCAAGCCTGCTGTGAGGAAACTGGAGCAGATTGTCTGTCCGGTGTGTGGCAAAGGGCATTTGCTGAAAGGGAAGGCGGCCTTCGGATGCTCGGAATACAAATCGGGTTGTCCGCTCCGGCTGCCTTTCGAGGAGTACTCGCCGGAGCTTACCCCGGGCAAACTGAACGCGCTTGTGAAGAAAAACTCAAAGGCCATCATCGCCGCCACTCGGCAGTGAGCCTCGGAGAGATTGATTGACTGTGTAATCGAGAGGATATATGAGCAATGACCTGATACAATGGATATGCGTCGGAGTGGTGTTCCTGATAATCGTGGTATGGATTATCAGGTATGTCCGCGGCCTGGTCATCTGGTCGAGGGGCATCAAGCGTCAGGGGGGCGCGTCTAAGCCTCCTTGTTGCGGAGGCCGTGAGAAGCCGACCCCCAGGCCAGGCGCGAAGACCGCTTCCTGCTGCCGTGGGGAGGATGACAATAAACCCCGACATGGCGGAGGTCCGTGCGCCGGCTGTGGCGCTGACTGTCCGTTGTCGGGGTCTGTAAAGTGAGCGGCCTGTGGCTCAGAAGCTCAGAAGCTGTAGCTGATGCCTATTGCCGGGATTATCGCGCGGGTCTTGTAGTCGGCAGTGAACTCTCCGGTCAGAGGTAGCGCGGGCAGGGTCTGGCTCAGGTTGTTGGCCTCTACCATGCCGTTGTAGATCGGGGCGAGGAAATCCTGGTACTGGCCGGTGCCGGTGGCTCCGCATCCGTGTACATACATGAACGCCAGGTCAATGGAGAGGCCTTTGAGCGGGCTGAATGACAGACCTACCGAGGGCTCTATCTTTGTCATTCCCGGGGTCTCGGGGTTGTAGTGGTCGGTGTTGCAGGGGGAAGAGTCGATCATGAGTCCGGCACGGATGTCGAGGCGGTCGGTGAGGTTGTATTCGGCCCCGATATGGTATGTCATCGCGTTGTGGTAATCCTTGGTCAGGTGCTGGTTGAAATTCTCGGGTAGCTTGTCGAATGTTATGTCGAGATTCTTGTAGGCGTTCCAGCCGTTGAGCTGCGCGTCAAAGGCGAGAATCAGGCGGGGGACAGGCCTGTAGGCCACACCGAATGTCAGCACATAGGGGCATGGCATCGACGCGTCGAAGTTGGCGTAGCTGAGGTTGTCGAGGGTCTCGCCGAGGATGAGCCGGGCCTGGTCATTGGCGTAGCTCACGGAGGCGTTTCCGGCCTTGACGTGCATGTTCATCTTGGAGCGGAATGACGCGCCGAACGAAAGGTTGGGGAGCGCGTCCCACAGGACTCCGACATTCACACCCAGGGCGAGCTGAGAGTCGCCGGTGAGGTTGACCGAGGCCGGGGGCACCTCGCCGTAGGGCTGGAAAGGAGCAGGAAGACCCTGCATCTGATAGGGAAGGTTCATAAGGCCGATGAGGCGGTCCATCGAGGAGGGGGCGACAAGAGCTTTGTCGAGGTTGACCTTGCCCCAGGAAATCATGAGTCCGGCACCGACCGAGAGGTTTCTGGTGATTCTCCATGAGATGGTGGGCTGCACGGTGAAGACCTTCAGGTCGACCGACTGGTTTAGCACCGCGCCGGGCCATGCCGTCCCCCAGTTGATTGATGAGCCATAGGGGGTGTAGATGGTTGCTCCGGCATAGAGGTTATCGTAGATGCGGAATGCCGCCGAGACATTCATCGGCGTGGAGACCTTGTTGGCCGTAGAATAGGTCTGTCCGTCGACCACCGCTTCCGCGGTGGCTTTGATGGCGCTGACGGCAGCCGAGATTTCAAGGGTCTCGGTGGAGAACGCGAGCGCGCCCGGGTTGAAAATCTGGCTTTCGGAGCCAAGTTTCATGGCTACTCCCACGTGTCCCATACCCTCCTGGCGTGCGCTGAAGGTGTTTACCTGGTATCCTTCGGCTGACGCGCCGAGGATGGCTGAGGCCGCGCAAATCGCGGCGATAGTCTTTCTCATTCGTTGAAATTTTCGCCAAAATTACCAATAATATTCCATTTGGCAAAATTTCTGTGCGAAAAATATGTTTTAGAGCATATTTCGAGAGGGGCTGCCATCGGTTGTCGGTGTCATTGTCGCAGGGTAAGCGTCATCAGCGGCAGGGGGTGAAAAGACGGCGGTATTCCTGCTCGAAATTTGGAGTGAATATGTATTTGCCGAGATTTTCATGGATTTCCCAGGCAGGCCAGAACCGGCCCCCGTCGAGTTCGTCAGAGGGAGATGGCTCATGGTCGATGGTGGTCTTGAAGACATGGACGAGTTCACGCTCGAGCTGGCCATCGAATATGTAGCGTGTCATCGGTTCGGGGATGAAGCCTGAAATGCCCAGCTCCTCGCCGGCTTCCCGTCGCAACGCCTCCTCGACGCTTTCCCCGGGGTCCATATGGCCTCCTACGGCGGTGTCCCACCGGCCCGGCTGTATGTCCTTCCAGGCGGGGCGTTTCTGGAGGTAGAGGTCTCCGCGCCGGTTGAACACATGGAGGTGGACCACCGGATGAAGCAGCATCGAGCCGTTGTGGCACTCGCCTCGCGTGGCGATACCGGTCTGGTTTCCAGATTCGTCCACGAGCGGTAGCAATTCTTTCTCGTTGTCTTTCATATGGGGATGTTGGGTCATGCGGGTGTATTCCTCGTAGGAAGGTATCCATTGATTACGCTGCAAAGTTAAGCAACAGTTTAGAAAAATGGGGCGTTTTCCCACATAAATTGCCCCGATGCTCCACAGTTTGTTCCCAAAAGGGTCTTACGCAGATTGCGCAGATATGCAGATTTCTCGCGGATTAAAGGTTGCTTCGCTCCCGGATAAGCTCGCAGATTCCACGGATTCCACAGATTTGGTTGCTTCGTTCCCGAGGAGATTCCACGGATGAAAATTTATTATTGGTGTCCGGCAAACGTGTTTTACTGGCTGTTTTGAGGGGCTTTATCTTATTGACAAGCCATCTGGTTAAGTGAATATGTCAGATGTCTGAGAGAAACACAAAGCCAAGTGGTTTTTACCGGACACCAATGGTTTTTTATTTATTGCTGTCCGGTAAAAAAAGACAAAATCATATATTCTCTACAAATATAATAAGTTACACCTGTTTTACGAAAAAGGGCTTGTCATTTGAGGCGATGTGAAATTGGTAGCATTAAGCATCAAAAAGCCCTTAAAAGACATCTATACGAGTCTGTTTCATGCTGTATGAGATAAAAATAGTCCATTTCCTATCATGTCAAAGTTTTACCGGACAGCAATATTTTTTATTAAGACGAGAGGCGGGAATAGGGTGGCGGTGGGGTCAGAGCGCAGACTCAACTTTGGCCAGCAATGCCTCTTGGGAGATCTCGCCGCTTTGTCGCCAGATTTCTTTGCCGTCGCGGTAGAGGATGAAGGTTGGTATCGTGTCAGCTTTGGCTTCGTCTGCGGCCTGCCTGTTCTCGTCGATGTCGAGCTGCACGACTTCTGCGCGGCCTGAGAGCTTGGATTTGACCTGCGCCACTACGGGCATCATTTTCTGGCAGTGGGGACACCAAGTGGCGAAAAACTCGACAAGCACTACCGGCTGTGAGCTGATGATTTCTGAGTATGTCATAACAAAGGTTTTTATGGTTCACCAATAACAACAAATGAGGGCAATCAAATGATGGAAGCCCGACAAAAATTGATGCCGATGCCTGGCAAGGATGGCCAATGATCGGTATATGTGACAATAAAGGCGGCCCCCTGCAGAGGGGAGCCGCCGGATGGTTTTCAATGGGATTGCCGTGATTGGCGTGTTTGTCGGTAAGAAGGTGAATCTTACTGGCCTATGACGCGGCGGGCACCGAGGAAGCGTGCCGCGTAGTAGGGTGCTGTTATCTTGTCAATTTTGATGCCGGAAGAGCTGGCGGCGTGTATGAATGTGATTTCACCGCTGACAGGGTCAGAGTCGACGGCAATGGCCACGTGGCCCACACGGCCAGAGCGGGCGGCGCGTCCGGTGAAGAACAGCAGGTCGCCGGGCTGCACTTCCTCGCGGCTGACTTTCTTGCCCTGGGTGTACTGGGTGGCTGAAGAGGGGGAGAGCTGGATGCCAAACTGGCTGTAGACATATGATGTGAAGCCTGAGCAATCGAAGCCTTTCGGGGAGCGGCCTCCGCGCACATAACGGACACCCATGAATTTGCGGGCGTAGTTGAGCATATCGTCAATCATTGCGAAGTCGTCGGCCGAAGTGCCTTCGATGTCGCCGAGTATTTCCATTCCGGCGGCGGGGACAATCTCAAAGGGGTTGGTCTTGGATACTGCTGCGAGGGTCATCTCGTCGGCCTCCATGGCGTGGGCGGAGGCGACAGTTGCGGGTATGGTCTTGACAGGGAGGTTTTTCTTGGCGGGGGCCGGTTTGACGGCCGACATCGAGAAGACGGCGGCAAACACAACCATTATGATAAGGTAAATTCTCTGAATCATTACTTTTTCTGTTTCGGGCGAGGCCACAACGGGGGAGGCTCGCGATAGCAAAATCAGCGTGAAGCAAGGGATTTCATCGTCGGGTCATATGCCGACCCGCATCAAGCAAAATCACTTTTTTGTATCGTGCTGGTTGAATGATGTACAAAGTTAGCCAAATCCGCACTGAAAACCAACTCTTTGAGGCTCAATAAACCTAATTTTGTGTTAACGTTTTATAAATGCACGAAAACCTGCACATTCCCATAGGGGTTTGTGCAGGTTGTGGCGATTGCTCCGGACGGATATGCCGGGGGTGGGTCAGGATGCCTGTTGTGTCTGTGTGGGAGCCTCCGGTTGTGAGCTGACAGTGAAATGGTTGCGGTCCGGGGCGTTGTAAAGGGTCAGGCCGAATGTCTGGGCTGCCACGGCGATATGCTCGTATATTTCAGATCCGAGGGCGGCATACTGGGTCCATGATGTCATCTTTGAGTAGAAATAGATGTTGAGGGGCTGTCCGTATTCGCATGCGGCCTCGAGCTTCACGAGCAGGTCTTGTCCGACGCCTACCTGCGGGTGATGGAGCAGGTATTGGCAGATGTAAGCCCTGAAGAGTCCGAGGTTGGTGTCGATAGTGCCGTTGGGCAGTGTGGAGGGGTTGTAGGTGTTGCCTTCCCCTTTCTCCTTGGCAGCCTTGCGTGTGGCGACAAACTCCTCCATCAGTGGATAGGTCTTGACCACCTGGTCGAGCATCTGGTCGGTGGCGGGCTGGATGGTTGCCTGGTCGATATAGATGCTGCGGTTGAAAAGCCGGTAGCCGGAGTCCTGCATGCCGCGCCAGTTCTGGAATGATGTCGACACCAGTGTGTAGGGGGGCAGCATCACTATGGTGTTGTCCCAGTTTCTCACCTTCACTACCGTCAGGGTGACATCGACGACAATGCCGTTGGCGATTGTCGAGGGCACCACAATCCAGTCGCCGACGCGTAGCATGTCGTTGTTTGACAGCTGGATGCCCGCCACGAATCCGAGGATTGAGTCCTTGAAAATCAGCATCAGGGCGGCGGCGAAAGCGCCGAGTCCGGCCAGGAGTGTCATCGGGGATTTGTCGATGAGGATGGAGACGGCGATTATCGACACCACGATCCATACTATCCCCCGGCCGATGTTGAGTATGCCCTTCAGGGGCAGGTTCTTGTGGTTGTCGTGGTCGTTGAAGTGGTTCCAGGCGAACTCAAACACCGCGCAAATCGCCACGGCGATGGTTATCAGCAGGTAGACCCCGGCTATGCGCAGAATCCATGTCAGCAGATGATGGTCTGATGTGAAGGCAAACGGTATCAGGCACAGGAAGACCAGCGGGGGGATGAAATGGGCGCATCGGCTGAACATCTTCTGGGCCAGCAGCTCTCGCGATACCTCGCCATGGCGCAAGGCCACAAGTTTCTTGACCACAAACAGGGCGATGTTCTTGACAATCACCCCAATCAGTATGGAAACACCGAGTATGACCGCCGTGTAGATGATTTCCTCCACTGTCTTGTCATGTGACAGCCCGAGGAAGTCAAGCACCTTGTCGACTATTCCGAGGAGCCACACGGCGAAATCGTGGCTCGGAATCACTGTGTTCTGGGCGACTTTCTCGAGATGGGGCGCGCCCCCGTCAGCTGTGGCCGGGGAGGCAGCCTGAAGCAACAATAGACCTGTAATTCCCATTTGTCTCTATAATCAAACAGTTGAAATCTTGACCGGGAGGGCGTGTGGGTGTCCTCCTTTCATTCCCAACAATCGACTTGTGGCCAAGGTTCATAGTCTGTCGCGGAGGAGATAAGAAGACGCTCCGGAATCCATGTGGTTGTGAGGATTCCGGAGCGTGGATAAGGTTGTTGCTGTTCAGCCGAATCAGCCGAGATAGGGGCCGAAGCGGTTGTCAAACGGCTCAGACTTGGTGCAATACCAGATGATGGCAAAAATCCAGCCTACGATAGGCACTAAGGCGATGAAATACCAGCCACCGGCTTTGCCCATGTCGTGGAGGCGACGCCAGGAGACTGCCAGGCCGGGGATGAGCATGGCCAGAGAGACGAGCCATCCAACAAAGGGGATGAACATTGTCACTATGCTCACGATGGCGGAGAAGAGCTGCCACCACCAGAACTCGGCGCGGGTTGCACGGCCAGTGAATGTGGCGTAATTTGAGAAGCAAGACTTGACTGCGTCGGCGAATCCCATGGCGGGAGCTTCGGGGACAGTAGTGTAAGGCTGCTGGCCCTGCTGGTCGTAAGCCTGCTGGTAGGGCTGCTGATACTGTGCGCCCTGCTGCTGATAGTTTTCCATTGTCAGGATTGAATTAGTTTATTGTTGAATAATGTATTGTTGCAATAAAATGAGCATCGGGGTGTGAGATGGCCCGGAGCAGGTGTCAGCAGTCAGTAAATTGGCTGTTTCATACCTGTTTTGTGCAAATTTAGCGATTATCCGTGAAGATGACAAATATTATCGTTATTTTTGTGTCGTTTTAAGACGAACCCACCATCGGTTTTGTTGTTAAATTAACAAGACCACGTTTCAACTCTATGATATGATTCATCCAGGATGTTTTCTCCGGCATATGGCCGGTCTGCTTGCTGCCATGCTGTCCCTGTCGCCGCTCCACGGCGCAGAGCCTGCCGATTCCCTGCCCGTTTATCCCACCGGCCAGTCGGTGGGGCTTGTCCTTTCGGGTGGAGGGGCAAAGGGGATTGCCCACATAGGTGTGATAAAGGCCCTGGAGGAGAATGATATCCCGATTGACTATGTGGCCGGTACCTCCATGGGGGCCATCATAGGCGGCCTCTACGCCGCGGGCTATACCCCCGACGAGATGCTCGAGCTGATACTGTCGAAGGGATTCAGCGACTGGTCGACGGGGCGTATCGATCCCAACCTGACATATTATTTCGTCAAGAAGCCGCAGACTCCGGCTTTCGGCGAGCTTAATATAAATGTGTCGCGCAAGGACTCGCTCGATGGCGGGTCTTCGCTGCTTCCCTCAAGTCTTATATCCCCGTTGCCGATGAATTTCGCGTTCATGGACCTGTTCGCGGCCTACACCGCGCAGTGTGAGGGGGATTTCGACCAGCTGTTTGTGCCGTTTCGATGCGTGACGTCGGATGTGGTGGCCAAGCACAAGATTGTGTGCCGGTCGGGTCATCTGAGCGACGCAGTGCGCGCGTCGATGACCTTTCCCCCGGTGTTCCAGCCCATCAAGATGGATGGGGTGTATGTCTATGACGGCGGCATATATGACAATTTCCCGGTGGATGTGATGAGGGAGGATTTCGCTCCCGACTTCATGATAGGCATTGATGTCCACGCCGAGGATGTGCCGCAGTCAAACAGCATCATCAACCAGCTTGAGAACATGATCATCCAGAACAATGATTATGACCTGCCCGCCGAGGAGGGCATGAGGATACATGTCGATGTCAGCCGGTTCTCGCTGCTTGATTTCGGGAAGGCCAAGGAGATAAGCTCGATAGGCTACGCCACGGCTATGGAGATGATGGACTCGCTCAAATCGAGGGTGACCAGCCGCGAACCTGCACGGACTCGCGAGCTGCGCCGCCAGGTGTTCAAGTCCAAGACCCCGTATGTGAGGTTTGACTCCGTGCATGTCACGGGGGGCACTCCGCAGCAGAACGCGTACATAGGGCGGTTGTTCAAGTCGTCGCGTGTCGACACCTTCGGGATGGACCGCGCGCGGCTGGCTTATTACAGCGCATTGTCGCCGGGCCGTCTGCGCAACCTCTTCCCCCAGGCCGACTTCAACCCGCAGACCGGGATGTTCACCCTCGACCTTGACGCGGATGTGAAAAGCAATTTCGCGCTCGGGGCGGGGGGATACCTGTCGTCGTCAATCAACTCCATGATTTTCGTGTCGGCCGAGTATTCGGCCATGTCGTTCAGGTCGGCCGAGGTCAGGGCGATGGGCTGGATAGGGCAGAACTACATGGCAGGCCAGTTCAGGGGGCGCATATACCTGCCCACCAACCTCCCCTCGGCGTTTGAGCTGGAGGGGGTGTATTCGCGCCAGAAATTCTATGAGAGCGACAAGCTCTTCTATGAAGACAATTCCCCGGCATTCATAACCCATTACGAGGGATTCGGACGGCTTAACTACGCCTGGGCGGTGACGCGTTCGGGCAAGGCTTCGGTGGGAGTGGGTGGCGGCCAGACCCGCGACAACTTCTATTCATCCGACAAGGGAGATTTCAGTTCGACGGGCCAGGAACGTACCGTCTTCAATCTCGGGCAGGCTGTAGGGAGGCTCGACTTCGACAATCTCGACAACCAGAATTATCCCACCGACGGCTATGACATGCACCTGACGGTGATGCAGACTCTCGGCAAATACCATTTCAGGAAGATGCAGCCCGATGGTTCCCATAAGGAGACAGACGGGGACACGCATTGGTTTCAGGCAGAGTTCCAGGGAGGGGTCTACTTCCCGTTGTCGAAAACTTTCTCGTTGGGGACCACATGGGATGTGCTTGTGTCGAGCCGCAAGCTGATGGACTCATATTACGCGTCGCTGGTCAACGCCCCGGGCTTCACGCCGACTCCGGCCACCACCGGGGTGTTCAACAAGGCGTTCCACGCCAACTCCTTCGCCGCCATAGGGGTGGTGCCGGTATGGCGGCCCTTCTCCCGTGCGCAGGTGAGGCTGTCGGCCAACCTGTTCATGCCCTTCCGCCGCATCGAGATGGAAGCCTCGACGGGCCGCGCGGTCAATGGCCGTTGGTTCAGCAATCCCGAGATGATAGCCGAGCTTGACCTTGTCTACAACCTGCCGTTTGCCTCGGTATGCGGCTATGTCAATTACCTGACATATCCGGCGCGCAACTGGAATGTCGGCATCTCCTTCGGCCTCTTCTTCCACGCGTCGAAATTCCTGCGCTGAAACGTTGGCTGGGAGGTGATGTCGTGGCGGTGCTTTGAGTTATACGTTTTTTAACAGTTGAATCTCGTCGATTCCGGCGGGATTCCGTCTTTTCAAGTAGAAGCATCAATCACGAGAGCCGTATGTCAGGAAAGGAAAGACGCGATACCGCAGGCAGGATAATCGAGGAGAATCTCGATTACCTGGTGCGTTTTGCCTATTATCGTCTGGGAAGCCGTGACGATGCGGAGGATGTCGTGTATGATTCCGTGCTCAGGTTTCTGGAAAAGAGCCCTGATGATGTCAGGCCTGAGGGTGTACGGCTTTATCTTTACAGGATTGTACACAATCTCTGCGTTGACAGGTCGCGCGGTGGCAAATTCGTGGTGGTGCCTGTCGATGGCCTGGATGTAGAGGACAGGGCGGAGGATGTGCTTGACCTTGAGGATGCCGACCGGGTGAACGCGTGTCTTGACAGTCTGCCGGCGCGCGAGGCAGACGTGATAAGGATGAATGTGATTGACAATCTTTCTTTTGTGGAAATCAGCGGCATCCTGTCCATACCTCAGTCAACGGCCAAATCCAGGTACAAGTCGGGAATGGAGAAGTTGCGTAAACTGTTGGTCAACGATAAAATGTCTTAGCCATGGATGATTACAGGGAGATAAGAGAGATGTTGAAGCCTCGCCGTGACATCAAGGCTTCGGATGAGCTGCGCTGCAAGGTGAGGATGGTGTTGGAGAGGGAGCGCCGGAGACGGATGGCAAGGAGATGGCTGTTTGGCGGTGTCAGCCTTGGGGCGGTGGCGGCAGTGTTGCTGCTTGTGCTGCTGCCGTCGGGTCTGTCTGCCAAGGAGTTTCTTGTCGAGGCCATTGACGCGCTGGGGAGGAGCGAGTGTGTCGAGATGGTGGTGGATGTAAGGACACGTCCGGTTGAAAATTTCGGATACATCGGCCTGGATGAGGATTTTGTGACCCACCACATATATGCCGTCCGGTCTGATTCTCTGCTGATGTGGCGGGTCGACAAGGGGGAGCGTGTGGCGACGGGAGATGGCAAGGAGATATACACTTGGCTGCCAGCCCTCAAACTGGGGATGCACATCGACAATGCCGACAAGGAAAACGTGTTAGGTTATCTGGCGAATCTGCTGACTCCACGGCAAATATTGCAGGCCGAACTGGAGAACTGTATGGGGAATGACCGGGCGGAATACAAGATGGAGAAGAAGGGGGCTGACGTTGTGCTTACCGTCCATGCCGCTCCGCAGGGGGATTTCGGCAATCCGTATCTGCTCAACAGTTCGATAGCGGAGTCGGAGAATGTACGTCGGTATGTGATAGACGCCGGTTCCAAGAGGTTGAAAAGCGCGACGGTGAGTGTGGTCTCCGGAAGCAGGGAGATTGTGGTGCTCAAGGTGGTGTCAGTCGATTATGGCCTGCGGCAAGGGGAGATATGCCGCCTTGCCGACGGCATCAGGTTTGTGGAGGCGGAGAATCAGCCTGGTGGACTGAAAGGCCTCAGTGCGGAGGAGGCTGCCGGCTTGGTGCTGAATGCTTTTGAAGAATGGGATGAAAGCGTGCTTGACAAGGTGATGACACACGAGATGTCGGATGCGGCATATCGTGAGAAGTTCAGGGGAGCAAAATTGAAATCGATAGGGAGGTCTTTTATGTCGGGTATGGGCAGCTCGGTGTTTGTGCCATACACGCTTGAACTCCGAGACGGGAGTTTGCTTCGTCATAACATATCCTTGCAGAAGGCCGATTCCGGGGGCTGGGTCGTGGCAGGGGGTCTGTAAACAGATAACAAAACAAAAAACGCAATAATATGTCATTAAGGAGATTAATGGCGGGGCTGTCGCTCTGCCTGTGGTTCAACACCCTTTTCGCCACCACCTACAAGGGACGGGTGACGGATGAAGCCGGCAATCCGCTGGAGTTTGCAAATGTTGCATTGATGTCTGTTGGCGATTCCACGCTGATAGACGGGACGGTGACGGATGAGGCCGGGATATTTGCGGTGAATGGCAACGGCGCTCCTTCATTCCTGCGCGTCTCGGCCATGGGGTTTGTGGAGAGAAGGATATGCAATCCAGAGACAAATGTCGGGGATATAGTCATGACGGCGGCATCGTATATGCTGGGTGAGGTTGTCGTGAAAGGGGCCCGTCCGGTGGCGAGGCTGAAAGGAGATGGAGTGCAGGTGACAGTGGCTGGCACATATCTCGCCGATACAGGCACCGCTCTGGAGGTGCTTGGGAAAATGCCTTTTGTCATCAGGACTGGAAAGGATGTTGAGGTGCTTGGCAAGGGGACACCACTGGTGTTTATCAACGGCAGACAGGTGAGGGATATGTCGGAGCTTGAGCGGCTTGCCTCGTCGCAGATAAAAAGTGTAGATGTGGTGACCAGTCCTGGGGCACGATACGCCTCGACGGTCAACGCTGTGGTAAGGATAACGACAGTGGCCCCGGTTGGAGAGGGGTTCTCGCTCAATGACCGCACTGTCGCGGGATACAAGCATTATGCCTATCTGTTTGAGCAGGTGGATTTCAACTGGAGGAAAAGCGGGCTTGACATTTTCGGGATGTTGAACTATGAGAATTACAGGGAGCGTCCGGGGGTATGCAACAGCACCACGCAATATCTCAAGTCAGGGTTGGTGGAGCAGACAGGCAGCGGGCGGGATTTTGCCATCTACCCGGTATATCAGGGGAAGACCGGGCTGAATTACAGTCGGGGCGTCCATAATCTTGGTTTCTTTTATGATTTCTCTTTCAGGCCGTCGACAATAAGTGGCGGCACGTCTGCCGACCGTTATGTTGACAGTCGGTACTCTGAGTCGCTTGAGAATTTTTCCGATTTGAGACGCCATGACCGTCAGCATCTTCTCAGTGGATATTACTCGGGAGAGGCGGGCAAGTGGAGGCTGTCTGTGAATTTTGACGCGTTATGGCAAATCAACGACTGCCACAATGTCGGGCATGAAGTGTCGTCGGTCAATGAAAGACGGGATTTCGCCACGGTCAATGATGTCACCAACCGTCTGCTTGCCGGCAATGTCGCGGCTTCTATTCCGATGTGGCGGGGTCTGTTGAGGTTCGGGGCGGAGGCGAGCGACATCAGGCGGACAGACTGGTATGCCGGGAATGCTGACTTCATCGCCGGCAGTGATGTGAAGATCGCGGAGACCACGTTGGCTGCCTTTGCCGAGACGGAGCAGAGTTTTGGCGTGGTTTCTGCGAGTGTGGGGTTGCGTTGGGAATATACTGATTCAAAATATTGGCAGTCGGGGCAGCTCAGCAGTGACCAGAGCCGCGACTACCATAATCTGGCCCCGTCGGCCTCGTTGTCTTTTCCGATAGGTAATGTGAACACGCGTCTGTCGTATATGAGGAGGATTACCCGTCCGGCTTTCGGTCAGCTTAGCTCGGCAGTGAGGTATATCGACCGTTACTCTTATGAGTCGGGCAATCCGAATCTGCGGCCTGTGTGTCGAGACTATGTGTCTGCCTCCGCGTCATGGAGAGACCTGCTGGTGGAACTGGAGTATTGTTCGACCAATAACTATTTCCTGTGGCAGACCTCGGAATATGAGGGGGGCAAGGATGTCACGCTGCAGACGATGGTGAATATGCCGAGGTTCGGAACCTATGGCGCTTATGTCAGTTATTCACCGACATTCTTTGGCTGCTGGCATCCCTCGTTCATGGCCGGGATCAACGCTCAGGATTTCAAAATGACGCATGCCGGCGAGTCGGTCAGGCTTGACAGGCCATTGGGAATATTCAGGTTCGACAATGCGGTGAGGCTTCCATGGGATATATGGCTTAATGTCGACATATCGGCCCGAACCGCGGGCAATGGTGACAATTACTATCTGGAACCATACTGGCAATGTGACCTTGGGCTTTACAAGTCGTTTGCCGGGGACACCTGGAGCGTGAAGCTGCAGCTCAATGATGTGTTTGACTCCTGGCGCCAGGAGATGGCGCTTTATGACGGTATGAGCCGCATCTGGTCAAGGAAGGTATATGACACGCGCGATCTGTCGCTCACCTTAAGGTATAATTTCAATTCCGCCCGTTCGCGCTACAAGGGCAGCGGAGCGGGAAACACCGACAAGGGCAGGTTATGAGACAGATCACGTCAACATTGAAGATGGTTAATTTGGGACGAGAGCAACCATTGGCTGTTAGTTGTTAAATGTTGGTTAAAAAAACTGGCGAATAAAACTTGTTTTATCCTGAAGTCCTTTTTTTTTTTCTAACTTTGCCAATCAAATAAATTGGCAAATGGAAAATCAAATACTCAAATCAATCTTAATTCTGACAGTTATAATGCCATTCGTGGTATTTGCCAAACTGAACGGGGGTACAGGAGGCTATGAATGTGTGGAAACAGGGCATCCGAGTGACACACTGTCGAGGACATATAATGCAGCAGCGTCATTACCTTATGGGGAAGGAGAAATCTTTGCATGGAAAGATATAGAACCCAGTGATGAACCCTCATGTGGAAACGTACAATCCAATGACCACTCTTTTGATTTTGAAATAATCAAAAATGCAAGGTTTCGGGCTAAGAGAGTTGCAAGTAGGGCTACTGACGAAATCGCTTACAAGGACATTATTCTGTCTGCGCCAGGCACATTAGCGTCCGTGCTTGGTGATGAAATTAACGAAATAGATTCGCTTGTTGTGCGCGGACCGATAAATGCAGAGGATTTCCATACGATATGGAGTAGCAGCTTCTACGGAAAGTTGACTGTAGCTAACCTTGAAGATGCCACTATCGAAAATGAGACCATCCCATCAAGAGCATTCTGGCATCAAGATGAACAATTACAAGATGACGGGACAATATACGTAATTTCCCTTAGAAAAATAATCCTGCCAAACCAAATTAAAACTATTGGAGATTTAGCATTCTCATATGCCATTCACTTGGAATCAATAAATATTCCGTCTGAGTTGCAAAATCTTGGAATCTATTGTTTCTCCGATTGCATATCATTAGAAAGCACTCCGTTGCAAATACCTGAGGGTGTGACGAAAATCCCTGCAATGTGTTTTATGAACTGCGCATCATTAGATGTAGTAAACCTTCCATCCTCAATAAAACACATAGAAGAAGGAGCTTTTTATCGGGCCAAGATTAAATGTATCAATTTTCCAGACGGTTTGCAATCAATTGGTAATGCGGCATTTTATTCGTCTGAGCTTGAATGTGTTTTACTGCCAAACTCTTGTCAGCAATTTTTAGGCACCCATCAATTCGCATTAAATCACGAATTAAGAAAAATAAATCTTCCACACGGAGTAAAGGTTATACCCAACTGCTTTGTTTATAATGATATTAATTTATCGGAATTTGATATCCCATCCACCGTTGAGATAATTGGAGCAGATGCATTGTCTACATGTATGGTATTGTCCGGTGTTTTATTGCATGAAGGATTAAAAGAGGTTAAATCTAATGCATTCTGGTACTGTAGCGCACTCAAAAACTTGGTATTCCCCTCATCATTAACATATTTAGGCGGTGCTTCTTGCCAATATCTTCAGTCATTGGAAGCAATATATTGTAGCGCACTAACTCCACCTATATGCGATGAGGATCCATCAAATAAAGGACGTAACCATACATTCGGTCCCATATCAGGTCAGCCCGGTCATTTGTGTACTCCAAACGACATTCCAGTTTATGTTCCTGTTGGGACTTCACATTTGTATGCTTCTGCTTACGGGTGGAATTATTTTACCAATTTCATAGAAACAGACGATTTCCCTTCAGCTGGTATCTACAATATCACAGTAAACGACAACGATAAGGATAGTGAAGCTCCACTATATGATTTGTGCGGCAGGAAAGTCGAGAATCCTCAACCGGGAACCATCTACATTCAGTCCGGCAAGAAGATTATTATAAATAGATAAATGAGCCGAATCCGAAAAAACTCGCTAAAAAAATCCGGCGAATAAAACTTGTTTTATCCCGAAGTCCTTTTTTCTGCCGAACTTTGCCAAAATATAATGGCAAAAAAAGAAAATATACAAAATAATCGCTTGTTTAGTCAGGGCAACCGCATCAAAATTTGGCTTTAAGCAGCATATCGGTCAAATAGTCGTTGGAAAGGCTCGCTTTGAAGCGCCTTTTCTTTAGACTGCTTTTGTCAACATGCTCT